>NZ_LMFG01000001.1:2622274-2637663 GCF_001426725.1 Cellulomonas sp. Root137
CCGGTGACCAGGTCAGGCCGCCGGGGAGGCCGGCGAGGCGTTGCGGATCGAAGATGGCGACCGGCCCACGGCTTCGTCGAGCTCGCAGGGTGACGGCGAGGGTGTCCGGTCGGGTGGAGGTGGCCACGACCGGGCCGGGGGCGTCCAGGACCCAGGGGATGACCACGTGCAGGCCCTTGCCCATCCGCGGTGGCCCGACCAGCAGGGCGGAGTCCTCGACGGTGCACCACAGGTCSCGGCCGCGCAGSTGCCCGAGGCGGAAGCCAACCTGGTGTGGTGCCGCAGACCGGTCCAGGGACGGGCGCACGACCGGAGCGCGGGTGCGCAGGCTTCGCTGGCCCGCGGCGGCGTGCACGTCACTCGGCGCGGCCATCCCCGGGAGATTGCGCAATGCACNCGGGCGCACGACCGGAGCGCGGGTGCGCAGGCTTCGCTGGCCCGCGGCGGCGTGCACGTCACTCGGCGCGGCCATCCCCGGGAGATTGCGCAATGCACCGGTGTGCCCGCGGTGGTTCGTGGCCACGCGTTGCCAGACGCGCCAGGTTCCCCACGTCACGCCGACCCAGACGGCGGTGGCCAGGGCGGTGCCGGTCCAGTACGCCACGGGACCAGGCATCGCGGACGGGTGGGGCCACACCGATGCTGGGTCGGTCGGGTTCGCGAGTGCGCGCAGGGCGGTCAGGAGTCCGGCCGTGGGTGGCGTGCGGCCGGTCAGGAGGCAGGCCAGTGCCGCCCCCGACCAGAGGATGGCGGACAGGACCAGGACGGCAGCCCCGAGTGCCATCGCCCAGGTGGTCATGTCGGAGTCGCCCGCGGTGCCGGGGCGCGGGGCGTGGTGGGTGGGCCTCATCGCGAGACCGATTCGATCTGCTGGGTGCGAACTGCAGCGGTCGCTGCGGGGGAGCGCGCCGGTTCGATCGGCAGGGCGGAGGCGGTGCGGCGCAGGGCAGTAGTCAGGAGGTGCCCGGTGTCGACCAGGTCGGTGACGAGGACGCCGGGGTTCGTTGCGCCAGCGACGAGCTGCGCGGCGCCGGCGTCGGCCAGGTGGCGCACTTGGTCGCCGGCGACGGCTTGAATCGCAGGCCCGAGCTGCCGGGACCAACCGTCGTCCACGGCGGCCCGCAGCTGCGACAGTCCAGGCAGCCCCGGTTCGTGGTGGGCGTGCGCTCGGGTGGCCCAGGCGACGGTGACGATGTCGACGTGCTGCTCGAGCTCGGCGCGCTCGATGAGGGTGCCGTAGACGGCGCGCCACCCGGGATCGGGGATGCGGGCAGGTGCCAGCCATTTGGCGACGTCCCGGATGTGGTCGGGCTGGGCGATCAGCGCGCCGATCAGGGCGATGACGTTGCGGCGTTCGGAGCCGGCGTCGCGGCCGGGGTGGGCGCTCAGGTACTTGTCGGCACCCATGCGCGCCTCGGTGTTCCGCATGACGGCACGCATCGCGAGGGGGACAACGACCTCGTCGTGAGCCTGGCCGGTGGCCTTCGCCCAGCGCGCCTCGGCACAGTCCATCGCAGCATCCACGACATTGCAGGTCGCGAAGATCGGACGTGACATGCGATCGGATGCGCACCGGACGGCGGCGGCGCGCAGGAGCACGCCGGTGCCGGCGATCTCTCGACGCAGTCCGCCGTCCAGCACCATTCGCGCGTAGGTGACGGCGTGGGGGTGCGGCGGGGTCACGTGCAGCAGGTCCGCGAGCCGGGGCAGGTTGGCCCGGCGGGTGCCGAGCCGCTCGGTGAGCGCGTCGGCCATCGGCTGGGGCGCGATCGACTCGTTTGCGGCGCGCCGCTCGAGCATGGTGGTGAACACCTCGGAGTGCCACGTGTCGGCGAAGTCGCCGGCGCGCAGCCACCGCTGGATCTCATCCAGGGCCGCCGGCTGCAGCATGACGGAGCCGAGGGTGGTTTGCTGGGCGAGTCGGATGATGTCGTCGTCGTTCATCGTGGTCACCTCTCGTGGGGTTCGGTGTGGTCGCGCATGGCGGAGTCGGTGTCGACCACGTCGACCTCGGCGGGGTGCAGGACGTGGTGCACGACGTGCGTGCGGTGCGGCATCTTCCACAGCCCCGTCCCGCGGGGCAGGACCGGGAGCAGGTCCCGTTCCGGTCGCGTCAGGCCAAGTGCGGAGGCAGTGCCGGAGAGCTGGTCGGACTCCTGGCGGTAGATGACGCGGGTGGAGCAGTCCGCTAGCAGCCCCTGGGCCAGAGAGCGGGCCTCGGAGCCGTGTTGGCCGATGGCGTCCAGGTCGGACAGGCGGTGCAGCACCATGAGGTTGGCGATGCCGTGGGCGCGTGAGAGCTTCCACTGCGACTGCATCCGGCGCACCAGCGCGACGTGTCGCAGCACCCGCCAGGCTTCGTCGTAGATGACCCACCGCTTCGCGGTCGACGCCAGCAGCGCACCCTCGAGCCACGCGGACGCGCACGTCATCGCCAGGGCCAGTGCGTCCTCGTCGGAGCCCAGGCGTGACAGGTCCAGGACGACCATCGGTGCGCGCGGGTCGAGCCGTTCGGTCGAGGGACCGTCGAAGAGGCCCGCGAGGTCGCCGCGCACGAGGCGTCGCAGACCGTGGGCGAGATCTCGGCCGTCCGCCGACCGATCCTCGATGCGGACGCCGTCGGCGCGTGCAGACGTGGCGTCGGGAGAGGCCAGCGCGTCGAGGACGTCACCGATCGTCGGTGTGCTGCGACGCTCGGCCGAGGCGAGGGCTGCGTCCAGGGCACCGTGCTCTGCGGCGGCGAGCTCTCGGTGGACCGTCAGGGCGGCGACGGCAGCCAGCAGGCGAATCCGTGGCCCGTGGGGTTCCGGGCCGTCCGGGGCGTCCAGTGGGTTGAGCCGGGCCGGCAGTCCTGTACCGAGGCGCACCACGGTGCCGCCGGCCGCCTGAGCGACCGGTGCCCATTCGCCCTTCGGGTCGCCCGGCACGTAGACGGCACGTCCGGCCGTGATGGACCGCATTGCGAGGGACTTGGCCAGTGCTGACTTGCCCTGCCCGATCACGCCGGCCAGGAGCAGGTTGGGGTTCGTCAGGTCGCCTGCGCTGTACAGCGCCCAGGGGTCGAAGCAAAACGGCCCGCCCGTCAAAGCGTCTTGCCCCACAGGCACGCCGATGTCGCACGGCGGTGGCACCAGGAACGGGTACGCACCGGCCAAGGTAGCCGAGGAGGCCCGGTGGGCCGGCAACCGCAGTCGCGGGCCGCTGCGGTATCGCCCCGCAGCGCGGCGGAACGTCGACGTGCGCGCGCCGCTCACAGCACACCCCGCGCCAACGGCAGTGCTGCGGCCAGGTGCGCTTGACCCTGCTGACCGAACAGCCGCCGCACCTCGCACATCGCCTGGGCGGCGGCGGTCTCCAGGGCGGCGCACCGCTCCTCAAGCTCGGCCTCGCTGGTCGCGGAGACGGCGATCAGCCCGGTGAACCGTAGGTCGCCGTGACCGGCGACGAGCTCGGCCTCACGGCGTTCGAGATCGTCGACTTCCGCTAGCGTGCTCTGGGCCTCGACCTGGCCGATGCGGGCGCGCTGAGCGGCGTCGGCGATGTGCTCGGCCTTGCTGCGGCGGATCTCTCGCAGCGCCCGCGCGGTAGCCAGTGGCTCGGCGATCAACGTGACGGTCCGGGGCGTCGCCTCCCCGAGCAGCAAGGACTGCAGGAACGTGGGGTGGACCTGGCTGCGCGGCCACTCCGCCACCCAGTACGTCGCGTGCACCGAGCTGTCCGTGCGCAGCATCGACCACAACTCGTGGACACCCATCGGACCGACCCAGCTCACCGACGTGTCTTCGGTGCGTGCGGCGGGCTGCGGGTCGTAGCCGGAACGCACCACGGCAGCCAGGTCGTCACGGTCGAGCCACCCGGCCGGCGTTAGGTTCGCGCCGACCAGCGACGACGCGACCGCCTCCAGGTGCTTGGTCACGATCGCGATGTCGGCGACGGTGACGGCTCGGTGACGTCGTGGCGCACGCAGCGCCACGGCCAGGAGGGTGTCGCGGGCATGCGGCTGGACGAACNGGCAGCCAGGTCGTCACGGTCGAGCCCCCCGGCCGGCGTTAGGTTCGCGCCGACCAGCGACGACGCGACCGCCTCCAGGTGCTTGGTCACGATCGCGATGTCGGCGACGGTGACGGCTCGGTGACGTCGTGGCGCACGCAGCGCCACGGCCAGGAGGGTGTCGCGGGCATGCGGCTGGACGAACCCGCTGTCGAGCAGTCCGGCCAGGGCGATCGACAGCTCGGTCGTGGGGGAGGCGCAGTGATCGCGCCACCACCGACGCGCAGGGGCCAGACCGCCAGGGACCGTGCGGGCAAGCAGCTGGACGCGCACGATCGCCGGCTGCTGGCACAGCCCCGCCAGYACCCGCCCCCACCCGGCCACCTTGTGCTCCTGCGCWGCGGGGTCGTCCAGGACGAATCCCGCACCCGTGACCCTCAGCACCCCGCAGATCACGCCCGCGTGCCGATCGAGCACGAGGCTCGCACCGAKCGCATCGCACCGGACCAGATCAAGGTGACCGGCSAGACCCGGCAGAACGAGGGTGTCGGGCGCACTCTTGGTCGCGGCGGGGGTGACCGCTGTGGTCGCCCGGGACAGCTTGCGCACCTGCCACTGCGCCAGAAGCGGCACCCATCCGACGACCGGCCGGCCGGCGATGGTGACGGTCCCTGCGRCGAGCAGGGTCAACCAGACCGGTGCCGTGACCGCGAACCCGGCAGCGCCCGCGGAGAACACGGCGGCCACCGCCACGACGAACGCGGCACTCACGACGGCGAGCTGCGCCATCGACAGCCCCAACAGCAACCCGCGCTGCTCGAGGCGACCGAACCGCACGGTTGAGGCGACCGGGCCGGTCTCGGGCGAGGTCATCGGACACCGCCTCGGTCAGGGACCGGGGNAGACCCGGCAGAACGAGGGTGTCGGGCGCACTCTTGGTCGCGGCGGGGGTGACCGCTGTGGTCGCCCGGGACAGCTTGCGCACCTGCCACTGCGCCAGAAGCGGCACCCATCCGACGACCGGCCGGCCGGCGATGGTGACGGTCCCTGCGRCGAGCAGGGTCAACCAGACCGGTGCCGTGACCGCGAACCCGGCAGCGCCCGCGGAGAACACGGCGGCCACCGCCACGACGAACGCGGCACCCACGACGGCGAGCTGCGCCATCGACAGCCCCAACAGCACCACGCGGTGCTCGAGGCGACCGAACCGCACGGTTGAGGCGACCGGGCCGGTCTCGGGCGAGGTCATCGGACACCGCCTCGGTCAGGGACCGGGGKCGGTGGGGGAGGCGTCGGCTGGGGTGGTCCACCCGCTGCARGGCSGCGTGAGGCCGCCGTCGCCCCACCGGCGCCACGGACTGCCTTGCCYATCCCCCCGGTCACCGTCGACATCACAGCCTGCTGCGCGGCGTAACGGGTGGTGGTCGCCGCACCACGTGCTGTCTTGCTGATCGGGTTCGCTGCGACGTTGGCRTGCATGACGCCRGCCGCTTCCATGCCCGACCAGTGCACGAACCGCCAGGTCAGCCACGGTGCCCACACGGCGATCGCAAGCAGCAATATCCCCACCAGGGCGTCCGAAAGCCCGGCGACGCCGCCTGCCGATTCCGTCGCGGCTACCCCGGGCCCGGTCGGGCCCGAGCCGGTGAACGCGGAGGCGCCGACCACGAAMGCCACGACGATCACGATCTTGGAGAACACCAAGGCCGCCACGATCTCCAGCCAGCGWCGCGTCCACACCCGGGTCTGATCCCACGTCGACCCAGCGAACGCGATCGGAGCAAACACAGCGACGAGAACCAGSGCGGCCTTGCGGAACAGCAGGACGCCCCACAACAGGACGAAGCCGAGCATCAGGGCCAAACCGAGGAGGATCTGCAGCGCAGGGGAGATGGACGCGAGGGCGTAGAAGTCGAAGAACTGAGAGGCCGCCTCCGTCACGGTCAGCCCTGCTGAGGAAGCGGGAGATGGACGCGAGGGCGTAGAAGTCGAAGAACTGAGAGGCCGCCTCCGTCACGGTCAGCCCTGCTGAGGAAGCGATGTACTCGCAGATCCCGTCGACGGCGGTCAGCGCGAGCTGGGTGATGCCAAGGGCCAGCGCGGCGCCGAGCATCGCCTTGGCGACGCCAACGACAGCCCGGACCAGCCCGCCAGCCTCGTGGCGCAGGACCGACGTCAGCACCTGGACCACGAACAGCCCGACGACGACCGGCAGGGCGATGGCAGCAATGACGGCAACGTTCGAACGGAACCAGCCGACGCTCAGGTCGATCGAGGTGCTCGAGTTCAGCGCGGCTAGCGCGAGCTGGCTGATCTGTTCCGCGCCCCCGACGAACGCCCCCCCGAGCCCGCCGAGCACGTAGTCGGATGCGGCACCTTGCGCGGACTGGCAGACGGCTGCCGCAGGCCCGATGCAGGCGTCCAATGCCGGGACCGGCATCTCAGATCATCCCGCCGAGGCCGGAGAAGAACGCCACGATCGCATTCGCCCCACCGATCAACAGGGCACCGCCGGCGGCGATCAGCACACCGGTCTTCCCACCCGAGGCGGCCCCGTAGTTGCCCTGCTGGCGGGCCACCGCCCAGACGATCACGGAGATCACCAGGCCCGCGACGCAGGCCACCAGCCCCCAGGTCAGCAGCGCCCCGACCATCTGCTTGACGACGGCCAGGCCCGGCAAACCGTCCTCGTTCGGGCTGATGCCTGGGTCGGCACCGATGATCCTGCTGACGATGTTCGACGCGTGTCCCATATCGCACCCCGCGGATCCACGGGCACCGACCGGTCGTCGGCACCGCCTGGTCGTAGGTGCGCCCGCAACTGCGCAACCCCCGAGAGGCTTAGGCAGGGCTGGAAACCAACGAGATCTGGGAGCTGAGAGTCTCGGCTCGATCGCGGGTCGGCGTCCCGGCAGATCTGCATCTAGCTACGCGGCGCTGATGTCGGATGGCCCGAACGGGTGAAGTGGCCGTGTCGAATCGCGGGAATGCTGTTTTCGTGATCGGCACGGCCGGAGTCTCGATATGTTCCACGCACTTCCGCTGAGGCGCGCGTTCGCGCAGCCCGCGGTCAGATGAGTGCGGCTGCGGACCGCGCTATAGCGGGCAGGGGCGGTTGCGGTGGTGCGTGCAGGTTGGGCATTGGGTGTTCGTGGTGGCGTGGTTGCCGCCTTGCTATCACCAGCGCCCCCTGGAGCGCGCGGCTTACCGGGATCATCCAGTTCCCCGATGCGGGCGACTACACCCTGACCGCCGGAGCCGATGACCAGGTCAAGATCTGGATCGACGACCAACGCGTCGTCGCCCCGCCAAACCTCGGTGCCAACACAGTCAGCGTGTCGCGCACGGCACCCGGACCAGCTCGTATCCGCGTCGACTACGCCAACACCGGCGGACCCGGGTGGCTCGACATCTCTTGGTCCGGACCGAGCTTCACAACCCGACCGGTCCCCGACACAGCTCTGGAGCCGGACTACGGCCTTGCAACCAGCACCACTGTCGACGACGCCGCGCCGGCCTCAGTGCCGGTGGGATCCCCTACCGTCCTACTAGATGCAGTGGCGGCCCAGACCACGGCGACGGGGTACGGGACCAGCCCGTGGCTGGGTCAGCCGGTCACCGTCACTGAGGACCCGACCGGCCTGGCGCTGACCACTACCACCGCCTACGAATCGCTCGGGGCAGGGTTTGGCCGACGCGTGGGTCGGTGGCTGCCCGCCGCGTCGGCCGCGGGGACGCTGACTGTGGACCACGGCTCGACCTACGCCTATTACTCGGTCGGAGATCCTCAACCAGGCAACTGCGTCGTCCCGGCGGGCGCCAAGCCGACAGGTCTGCTCAAGTCGAACAAGCTGCCGGCGCCGGCGGTCGGTTCTGCAGTCGAGTCGAAGGTCGTCTACGACCAGTACGGCCGCACCATCGGCACCTGGACCTCCGGCGACGACACCAAGTGGACCTGCACCACCTATGACAAGCGGGGAAGGGTCACCGAGACGACCTACCCCGACGGCCGGACCGTCACCAACAACTACAAGGTCGACCGCGACCCCCTGACGACCAGCGTGCGGGACTCCGAGGTGAGCTCACCAAACGGCGGCACTGTGACGACCCGAATCGACCTGCTGGGCCGGGTCACCTCATACACCGACGTATGGGGCGTGACGACCGAAACCGAGTATGACAACGCCGGTCGACCGAGCATGTCGACGACAACGGTCACCACGGCTGGTGCAACTAGCACCTACATGGGTGCCCTGATCTACGACAACGACAGCAGGATCAAGACCGTCATCGACGGTGGGCACTCGCTCACCGACGGCGGCAAGACCATCGCTGAACTGGACTACGGCAACGGGCCAGACCTCATGTCGGTGTCCTACCCCGCAGGCAGCGGCGAGGCTGGCAACGGCACCGCGATCGCGATCACCCGGGCAACAACAGGCTCCATCACGAAGCTCGCCACGACCTTCGCCGGGTCGGCCACCCTGACTGACACCGTCGTGCGATCCCAAAGTGGCCGGATCCTCACCGCCCAGGTCACGGACGGCGCGAGCGTGGCCGGCTCGTCCTACGCGTACGACAAAGCAGGGCGACTGATCACCGCCGTCATCCCGGGTCACAAACTCCAGTACTCATTCGGCGCCCAACCCGAATGCGCAGACCAGTGGGCTGGCCGCAACGGAAATCGGACCAGCTACGCCGACACGTTCGCTGGCGTGAAGTACGAAACCAGCAACTGCTACGACAACGCGGACCGGCTCATCTCCACAAAGGCCGAACCCGCTAACGCGGGACGGTCCCCCGTCAATGAAGCAAGCCTGGACTCGACAAGCCTGCAGTACGACAAGGGCGGCAACACCACAAAGTTGGCGGACCAGACCCTCGGCTTCGATTCGGCGGGCCGGCACGCTAGCACCACAGCCGGACTCACCACCGTGACGTACCTCCGCGACGCGTCCGACCGGATCGTGCGACGCGACAGCGCAGACGAGACCATTCGGTTCGGGTTCACCGGCCCAGGAGACACCGCCGACCTGACGATGGACCAGACGAACGTCGTCACCCAGCGGACACTCGCATTGCCAGGCGGCGTCGTGGTCAGCTTTGCACCCGCCGCGGGAACCACCACGTGGTCCTATCCGAACATTCACGGCGACATCATCGCCACGGCCAACAGTGCAGGTGCTCGCACTGGCAAGTTGGCTAGCTACGACCCCTTCGGTCAGCCCATCGACTCGGTCGCCGGTCCAATTGGTACCACTGTCGCCGATGACGCCGTGCCCAACAACTCGCCCGGCGACTTCGACTTGAGTTGGGTCGGACAGCACCAGAAGGCCTACGAACACTCTGGTTCCCTGGCGGCAATCGAGATGGGCGCAAGGGTGTTCCTGCCGGCGCTCGGACGGTTTCTCTCCGTAGATTCGGTCGAAGGCGGCGTGGACAATGACTACGTCTATCCCGTCGACCCAATCAACGGATTCGACCTCGACGGGCAGCGCCAGAATTTCTTTCAAAAAGCCGGGAAATGGATACTGAAGAATCGCGGGACGCTGGCGACGATAGGCGCGACCGTGGGTTGCCTCGTACCTGGTGCAGGGACGCTCTCATGCGCGGCGCTCCAGGATGGCGCTTATGCCATCAGGAGCCAACAGAAGCTCACCGAGAGTCGCTACACAAGGTCAGCCTGGAGGAGTGTCGTGGCGGATGGTGTTATGACCGGACTGGGCTTTGGCGTGCTGCGCACAGCGGCTGAGCTGGCAAAGTACGACAGGCTGACCGGCTGGATCCGACCAAGAGCTTTGCGAGATGGCACTGAGGCGTGGAAGAAGCTCGCGGGAGGAAGCGTGTTTGGCGTCCTGCGCAACTCGGCAGTTCAGAACATGACACTAGCCGCCGCGAGCGCGCCTGGATTCATCTTTTCTCAGGCGCAAGGAAGGGTGCGCTAAGATGTGGTCAACAATCAAACGGGGACGAGGCTGAGATGCATGAGACTCGCCGTAGCCAGACACTTTGGGCGCCATGGCATCTTGTGAGCTGGTGCTTGACCCTGCTCGCTCTCGCGATTGGCGTGTCGACTTTTGCGTACGGCACTGGAAGTGACCTCGTCGTGGGCGCGGTCCTGACAGTACTGGCTGTCCCGCCAATGCTGAGATTTCCGTTCTTGCGCGTAACCCTCGCTCCAGAGGGAGTCGTGAATCATGCGTTCTTCCGCAAGCAAACAATCGCGTGGTCTAATATCGACAGAGTTTCGATCACCGACACCGACGGCTTTATCTTCTCCGCCAAAGCGCCGACGTTGTCTCTTCTTGATGGCGAGGAAGTGGTTCTCACTAACCTCGCTGGATACTCCACGACCGCTCGCCTTAAAGAGTCAAGAATGGCGCGACAGGCCGAAGCTATTCGCCGCGGGCTCGCGAGCGCGCCGTTGGCATAGTGCTGTCAGCAGAAGGCGGTTTTGGGCGAAAGTTGCCGCCCCCTGTTGCGGCGAGAGCTGGGATTATCTCTGACGCGACGTCGCGAGGATTGCTCGGTTTGACCCAAGTAGGTTTGTGTCGCGGTCGGACGGACTGGGAAATTAGGGTAGCGTTGCTAACGGGCGACTCTAGCCCGCGCTGCGGAATGCGCCGCACGCGCGTTTCGCACAGGCGGCTTTACAGGTCCGCATCAGGCTCGAGTTCGGCGAGCCGTGACTCGAACCGGGCACGTAGTCGGCTGTGCTCCTCTCGGTCGCCGCGGGCCGCGAGCGCCTCGAGTGCGTCCAACTGGAGGAGCGAGGACAGCGGCTCGACGAGTAGGCCGCGGGTGGCGACTTCGACGGCGTCTGCGTACCGGCCTGCCTCGTGATGGACCCGAGCGAGGAGATGGGCAGCGTCGGTAATCGCGCTGACCATGGTTTGGATGTCGTGCTCGGCCCAGGCGTAGTGTGCGTCGTCGATCCCGAGGAACGGACGTCCGCGAACGAGTTCCATCGCTGCGGTGAGGTTCTTCAGTCGTTCGTCGTCGGTTGCGAGGGCCGCGGACGTCAGTTCTTGGAAGATGGCCCAGTCCGTCAGGACGTCGTCAGTCACTCGCAGGGGTTCACCGCGGCGGATGGTTGGCAACGCCTCGTCGCCGATGAGTTGGCGCGTGCGATAGACGAAGGTGTTGCGGGTGCCGGTGACGTCGCGCTTCCCGGGCCAGAAGACCTCGTCGAGCTCGTGTCCCGTCGCGGTGCGGCGCAGCGCCAGGTAGACGAGCAGTTCGGTGGCGCGTGGCGGTGGTGTCGACTCTAGTTTGGCGAGTCCGTCGATCTGAATGGGTCCCAGGACGTTGACGCGGACCCTTCCTTCGATTCGCTGGATGGTCTTCGCGTGGTTGCTGGACGCCTCCCGCATGGCCCGGGCGGTGTCGTGGGCATCGGGCGAGTCCGCGCCGCGGGCTTCCCGTGCCGTGCCGAGGCCGGCTACGACAGGGGGTTGTGCGGTCAAGAGCAGAGATGTCACGTGCTGGAGGTCGGTCGCGCTGAGGCGCTGTGCGTGCAGCGCGATGCCTAGGGGGTCGAGGACGGCTGTGCCGTCGGAGGTGACGGTGAGCGTCCAGCCGGCGGTGGGTGCGCGTGTGATCAGCGCGGACCCGGTCCATGGCTGGCTCGTCGGCAACGGGCTCAGTGCCTGTTCGAGGTAGATGACGGGTAGCCAGGTGTCTTCGAGGATCCGGTCGGAGCGAGCTTCGAGTGTGTCGGCGAGGCCGCTGTCGTCGAGGGCGGCCGCGATGGCCTCGGCGCGAGCCTTTCGTGTTCGGGTGTGGTCGGGCGTGCTGTGCATGCGTGCGGGTTCGAACGCCGCGGCCAGCTCGGCGAAGGACTCGTCGGCGACCAGAGCGATGCGCCCGGTCAGGTCGCTGGTGATGATCTCGACGGCGAGTGCGCGCAGGACGTCGTCTGCCGCCTGGTCGTCGCCGACGATGCTCAGGGTTCCGGCGGCTTCGAGGTTGAGGAGCACCGTTGCGTCCTCGGTGTGACCGAGGGGGACGAGTGCGGGGTAGGGCTCGGATCGGTGAGCGTCCTCGATCAGCGGATCGCTGGCGATGTCACTGGTCGACGCGGCCCACCGGCTGCCGGCGGCGCTGAACGGTGGGATGGGTTCGGCGTCGTCGCCTTGTAGGTGGAGTGTCAGGGTGTGCTCGTCGAGGCTGATCGCGGTGATCCGGGGCAGGTCGCGCTCGGCGGTGTAGCAGCGGGTGTCGATGTTCTGCAGGGCTGCCTTGAGGTGGGCCAGGGTGACCGGGGTGCTCGCGTGGCGCAGCGCCTGCTCGACGGCCGCCGGCTCGCTGTCGGTGGCGGGCATGGGGATGGATTCGCCGACGCGTCGTGCGCGGTGCTGCAGGTGGCGTCGGCGGCTGAGCTCGCCGACGATGCCCGCGGCGGCCAGCGCCGTCAGGCCAACAAACAGAGGTGCCCGGCGGCCGGTGTCGGTTGCGTCATCGCCCCGCCGTGCTGCGGTCTCCTGGACGGCCTCAGGCACCGCGGTTGGCGTGGCGCTGGCCGTGGGCGACGCGACCTTCGCGGCGGGCTCGGTCGGTGGCTCAGCGCCCGGCATGTGGCGYTCCGGTTCCGGCGTGGTGGGCACCCCGGACGGGACGGTCCCCGGCGGCGCGACGGCGGGGCTCGAGGTGTCGTCGACCGGGAGGTCGAGTCGCCAACCNTCCGGTTCCGGCGTGGTGGGCACCCCGGACGGGACGGTCCCCGGCGGCGCGACGGCGGGGCTCGAGGTGTCGTCGACCGGGAGGTCGAGTCGCCAACCGGGCTCGATCAGGTTCGGGTCGGTCAGGGCGCCACCGTCCGGTTGGGGCTTGCCGGCGTTGGCGGTGTAGAGCTCGGGRTACCGGTCGCCGTCTCCGAGGCGGTCTTCGGCGAGCGTCCACAGGCTGTCGCCCGGTTCGACGACGACCTGGTTCACCGCAGCGGCTTCAGTTGAGCTGGTCGATGCCGGCTGTGCCGCGTTCAGTCCGGCGGCGTCGGCGGGGAGTAGGAGGGTCCAGCCGGGGTAGATCCAGTGGGAGTCGCTCAGGGCGCGGCCGTCCGGTTGTGGGCGTCCGAGGTTCAGGGCGCTGATCTCGGTGAAGCGGACGCCGTCGCCGAGGTGGTGTTCGGCGAGGTCCCATAGGGTGTCGCCGCGCTGCACGACGACACTGGGCAGGTTCACCGGCGGTGCCGCTCTGGACGTGGTTGCGGGTGTGGGTGTGGCCGCGTGCCGGGCGGTCGGCGGCGGCTCGGTGGTGTGCGGCTGGACCGTTCTGGGCGCGGCGCTGACGGTGGCCGGTGCCGCGGAGGCCGGGGTGGGGGTGGCGACCGTGGTGGTGACCGCAAGCAGGATCCCGGCTGAGGCGACCAGGCGGGACGCCGCCCATTGGGCCGAACCCAGTAGCGGGATCGTGGGGGTCGAGATCCGCCGCATGCCGGCGACGATCTCGAGGACGACGCTGATGGTGAAGGCTGCCCAGGCGACCCATCCGACGATTGCCAGGATGAGCATCAGCAGCGATCCGTCATCGGGCGAGCTCAGCGAGTGGCCGAGCTGGGCCCAGGTCGGGAGGGTGTCCGGCAGGTAGAGGGGCGCCAGGGCCACCAGTGCCGCGGGCGCACCCACGACGAAGAGGACCAGCAGCAGCGCTGCGAGCAGGGCGTGCAGCATCTCGGCCCTGCGGTGGGTGCGGGGCAGGGTTGTGGTCATGGGCCACCTCCGGTGATGTCTTCGATGAGGCGCGCTTCGCCGTGCCCGGTGACAGTCAGGGTGGAGATCCCGATCAGGGACAGGAACGCGGTGGGGGCGGTGTCGGTGACCGTGACGACCAGGCGGGCGCGGTCGTCGCTGACGGTGACCGTCCCGGTGTGGCCGCTCTGGCGCAGGTAGGTCGTGGCGGCCTGGACGGCGAGGGCGCGGTCGACCCGGGTGCCGGAGCCGGAGACGGCGCCGGGGACGTCGAGTGCTTGGCCGCCGGCGCGTGCGGCCTCGGCGGCCACGGAGTCGGCGCGTTGGGTGGCGCGCAGCTTGGCCCCGCCGTCGGCGACCAGCCCGATCAGCAGCAGCAGCCCCAGGACGCTGATCGCCACGAAGACGGTGACGGATCCGGCCTCGGGATCGGCGCCTGTGGCGGTGCGCAGGCGGTGGGTGAGGGTGTTCATCGGGTGCGGTACCTGTCCAGGGGGGAGGTGGCCTGCGCTGTCATGGTGCGAACCCCGGGCAGGCCGGGGACGGCGAGGTCGGCCATGTTCACCGTGCAGGTGACGGTGGCGGTGACGACGCCGTCCTGACCGACGCGTGCGGCGAACCCGGTCGTGTCCAGGCCGACTGCGGTGGCCACGCACGCGGTGGTGGCCAGCTCGCGTGTGGCCGCGGCTCGGGCGGCGGCGCGGGCGGCGTCCGGTGTGCGGGCCAGGGAGGCGTCCCGGGCGGCGGAGCGTGCGGCTTGCTCGACGGCACTGGCGGTGGTCTGCACCCGACCGGCCAGCACAAGGGTCCCGAGGAGCAGGATCAGCGCCGGGGTGATGATGGCCAGCTCGAGGGTGACGGACCCGCGGTCCTCCCGCCGGCGAAGGAGCGGGTTCATGGCGTCTCCGTGGAGGTGAACCGTTCGACCGGCCCGTCGGCGGACTGACGCACCGCGATGCCCGGCGCGCCCGGGAGCACCGACAGGGACCGTCCGGTGACGACGACCTGGACGTGCCCTGGCCCCGGCACGGAGGCGACGGCATCGGCCTGGGTGAGGGTGTCGGTTCCGTGGTCGCGGACGAAGGTCAGGGCGGTGTCCCGTCCGGCGTTGGGAGTCGAGCCGTAGGCGCGGGCCACGGCGACCCCTTCCTGGGCGGCGGCCAGTGCCAGGGAGCGGGCGTGGAACCACAGCCCGTACTGGATCAAGGCGGTCACCAGGAGCAGCAGGGCGGGGAAGAGGATGACCAACTCGATGCTGGCCGACCCAGTTTCGCGACGGTCGGGCATGGTCAGGTGATCTGGTCGACGCGGCGCTGCACGGCCGCGGTGATCGCCACGACCAGGACCCCGGCTACCCCGATCAGGCCCAGGATGATGATGACCAGCTCCAGGGTGGACGCGCCGACGTCGTCGTGGACGCGTTCGCGGACGTGGTGCCGGGCGGTGGTCAGGTAGGCGTTGAGGTACGCCAGCAGCAGGAGGGTGTTCATCGCGGGTGCTCCGTTCGGTGGTGGGTCAGSTGAGCAGGATCCGCACGAAGGCGGGGTAGCCGAGCAGGGCCATGAAGCACAGGCCGAGCAGGGAGACGGGCACGACCATGTGTTCGGAGGCCGCATTGGCCTTGGCGGTCGAGGTGGCCAGCAGCTGGGTGCGCAGCGAGGCAGCGCGGGCGCGCAACGTCGCGTAGACGGCGGCGCCGTCGTGGCCGGC
>NZ_LMFG01000002.1:0-553636 GCF_001426725.1 Cellulomonas sp. Root137
TCGTCCAGGTCGACGTCGCGGACGCGGTGGCGGCGGATCACGACGTGCGGCTTGGGGGTGGTCCAGGCGACCGCCGCGAGGCGGGACCCGTCCTCGAGCCGCAGGTGCAGTGCAGGGTGGGCCGAGGAGAAGGTCCGTTCGGCGTTACCGGTGCGGGCCGCGAGCAGCTGCAGGATCTCGATCAGCTCGGCGTCGGAGTCGGCGATCGGGGGGTGCTGCTGGTCGCGGCCGTCGGCGTAGGACACCCAGACGTGGTCGTGCCCGTCGACCTCGATGTTCTCGATTGCCGGGTCCTCGATCAGCGGTTGTAGCCGGCCGAGGCCGAACAGGGCCGCCATCACTGCCCGCGAGGTCACGATCTCCAGGTCCAGCGGCCACGGCTCCTGCCCGCGCCGCACCCGCTCGCGCCCACGCTCGGACAGCTCAGCGGCGACCACGGAGCGGGCCAGCTCGCGTCGGGCGTCCGGGGAGTCCAGATGCTGTGCCTGGAGCCGTTCGGCGAGCCGGTCGGCGACCACACGGCGCACCTCACGCACCAGCGCCACATCCGGCACGGGCAGCACGGGCCCGGCGCCGTTGGTCAGGTGTGTGGCGGCGGGACCGAACCCGTTCGTCGCCCGGGTGGTCTCGTCCAGGCCGGTCACGACGTCACCGCCAGGTCCGGGCTCGGGGCGAGCTGGGCGAGGCGCTCGATCACGGCACGGACGGTGCGCAGCAGCGGGGACCGATCAAACCGCCAGCCCTGGGCGCCGCCCTCGGCGAACCGGCGAGCCGTCCACGCGTCGAGAGCCACCGGCAACGCGTCCGCCACCGCGAGGGTGGCGGTGATCTCGCCGGGGGAGTACCCGTCGCCGATCACCAGGGCCACCGGCGGGATGCGGCCTGGGCGCTCGTCGCGCAGCCTGCGCACCGCCGCGGCGGCCGGCACCAGCGACGCAATCTCGCCGCGAGCCGTCACTGCCACGAGGTCCGCGTCGTGCAGCAGGCTTGTCGGTTCGGACCGGTGCCCCAACCGGCCCGCATCGACAACCACGTCCACCCCGCACCGGCCCAACTCGCGGCCGGTGTCCGTCAACGCGGTCCACGTTCCGACGAGGGGCCGGGCCTGCACTGGGTCGGCCACACCGGGAACCACCATCCGGGTCGAATCGTCGTCGAGCGCGAGCGCGCATTGCATCGTCTGCTCCGCCGACAACGGAGGGCGTTGTGCTGCCAACGCGAGCACCCCGGCAGTGTCCGGAACCCCGGCGTGCAGGTACCCGGTCAGCAGCCCGGACCCGGCCGGGTCCGCGTCCAGGAGCAGCACCCTCCGATCGGGGTGCACCGCCGGCCACATCCAGGTCAGCGCCAACGACGTGGTCGTCACGCCGGGGGCTCCGTGTGCCGCGCACACCACCACGACGCTCACTTCGACCCCTGCGCGGGCAGGACCACCAGGGCGAACCGTCCGGTCGCTGCGCGAGCCGCGAGGGCTGGCCCGTCCTCGGCCGCGGCGACCACGTCGGCGACCACCAGACCGTTGATGTCCGGTGCCCCGACACGCGCCACCGTTGCAGCGAACGATCTCGGTGTCCCGTCCACGGGGTCGGCCCCTTGCGGTGGCGCATCCACGATCAGCACGGCTTCGCCTGCGGTCAGGCCGCCGGCGGGCACCCGTTCGACAGGCAGCGGCAGCGGCACGAGGACCTGGCCCGGCCCGACGACGCCCGCTGAGGTCACGTCGGTGCGGGCGAGCAGCGTCCCCTTCGCCAGGAACGCCGCGGCGACCTGACCGACCACCTCGCGCGCATCGCCGGCCGGGACCGTCTCGACGTCCGGGTCAACCGCCACCGCCGTCGTCGCCAAGTCCTCCGCGGTGATCGGTGCCCCGTAAGGCACGTCGGCAGCCATCACGACCACGTCGACGCGGTGCCCCGAGCTGGACACCAGCCACACCGCGGCCAGCGCACCGACAACCACCATGACGGTCCCCGCCACGACGAACAGCGGTCGACGTCGGAAATGCGGCGCCACGACGCGTGGAGCACGCAGCTCCGCACGCGCGGGCGCGCCGTTCAGCGTGGACTGCTCACTCGTTGCCGTCATGGCAACCTCCCCCTGCAGGCGGGCACGCCGCCGGTCACTACTCCTGGGTGATGAGCACCTGCATCTCACCGATGCGCACGCTCGCCGTGGACTGCCGCGTCACCGTCAGGGCACCCGAGGCACCCCCACCGGTCNACTACTCCTGGGTGATGAGCACCTGCATCTCACCGATGCGCACGCTCGCCGTGGACTGCCGCGTCACCGTCAGGGCACCCGAGGCACCCCCACCGGTCCACGTCACGTCCCACGTCGTCGTCGCGGTGACCGGGAACGCCTCGTTCGGCTGCCCGGCGGACGACTGCTCATAGATGTGCTGGCACGTCGGAGACGTGACACCACCGGNTCCCACGTCGTCGTCGCGGTGACCGGGAACGCCTCGTTCGGCTGCCCGGCGGACGACTGCTCATAGATGTGCTGGCACGTCGGAGACGTGACACCACCGGCGTAGTACGGCGTGCCCGCGTTCTTGCACGTCTCCTTGCGCCCGTCGCCCGTGTCCCACACGATCTGGCGCGCCTGCGCGGTTGCGGTCACCGACAAGCCCGGCACCGCGGCCGTCGCCGAGTTCGGCCCCCACGTCGTGGGACCCACCTCGGTCCACAACCACACCGGAAGCCCGACCAGGCCGTGCTCGTCGCCCTCGATCGTCATCCTGATCGCCGGACCAGTCAGCGCCATCTGCGCCAGCGCCTGCTGGGCCAACTGAGCCGGCGTCACCCCTGTTCCGCCGTAACCCGGCGGATCCGCTGGAGCCCACTCCCACCCGTCCACGCCTCCCGGATGAGTCGGCGCGCAGGCAACGGAGTACACGGCGCCGTTCGGGAAATGGCCACCCCAGATCACGTCAGTCATCGGGGGCTGAGGTTCGACTCGCCGCCAGTAGCAGTCATCCCCGTCGTTGAACCATCCCCAAACGTCGCTGTGGCACGGGACGTCTCTGCCGGTGCCAGACACGAGGCAACGTCGCTCAATGACGTCGGAACCACCCGGATCGGGTGCCCCGGGGGCGCCGGGTGCACCGGGCTGCTCGACGCGGATGACGCAGACCTGGGTTCCCGGTGCGCAGTCCACTTCGCCCGCGGCGTTCGCAGCCGGTGCAGCCGTCGCGAGCGCAACTACGAGGAGGGCGCTGACGACGATCACCCGCCGCATGACGTTCCCCGGTCAACGTCGGACGTTCGGATGGTCCAGTGATCGATGTAGAAGTACGCCGTCGAGTTGGTCAGCACTTTCGTTGCCTGGCCAGGTGCCGCAGCGGAGTCGCCCGTGGCCGTGTAGATCGGCCGCCAATCCGAGACATCCACACAGTCGGTGATGTTCGCGCTGCCTTGATCGCCGGCGACGACGTCGGCGACTTTGGGGGACAGTCGGGGAGCCCCGATGAATGCGATTCCGCTGTCCCTGAAGGTAAAGAGCGACGTACCGACATCGGTGAAGGCGCGGTCGACGGCGAAGCGTTCGAGCTCAGCTCCTGGGTCCTTCGTCGGATCGGCGAATGCCGCGACCTTGGCGGCCCAGTACCCGTGGTACGCCTCGAGGATCGCCACCTCGGCGGCGGCGAGGGTCGGGTCCACCGACCGGGTTGGGCTGACCGTCGGTNGACCTTGGCGGCCCAGTACCCGTGGTACGCCTCGAGGATCGCCACCTCGGCGGCGGCGAGGGTCGGGTCCACCGACCGGGTTGGGCTGACCGTCGGTGTCGGGGTCGCCGTTGAAGCCGACGGGGTCGGGCTGGGTGTGGGTTCAGGTTGCGTGCACGCGCCGAGGAGGACCGCGACGACGATCAGCGCTGTGGCGATCGCGGTCCCGTTGGTGATCTGTCGATGTCTCATCGCCGAACACCCGCCCCCTGACGGCCCCCGCTGACGCACGCACCGCTCGACGACACCGGAACGCCCATTCCATACCCAAGCGGGTGAACCGCACTAGTCGGAACCGTCAGGTGATCCATGACTGACACGCACGCACCGCTCGACGACACCGGAACGCCCATTCCATACCCAAGCGGGTGAACCGCACTAGTCGGAACCGTCAGGTGATCCATGACTGACTGCCTACCCATGCCCATAGGTGTGCCACGCGATGCGTAACCCGCGAGCCATGCGCGGGGAATCTGTGGACGGGACTCAGCCTGCACGGCGCTGTGGACAGGCGTCGGTTGCGGCTTCCTCGGCGCGACGGGCGGCGAGGACGGGGGAACGGTCAGAGTGTCGGCGGGTCGTCATCAATGCCGTATGCACGATGGGGGACTCGACGACGGTCGGTCCTTCGGCGACGATCCGCGCCAGTACGCCCGGCCAGTCGCTCGTCCCACGGAGTGCGATCGTGAGCCGGCGTGCCTGCCACGCCGGGATGCCCAGCGCACTGGCCATCGCCCGCCAGCCGGGGAACTGCGTGCGATCGTCGACCCGGGTTGAGGTGTCCAGCACCATCGCCAAGATCTTCGAGGCCATCTGTTCGCTCCACCCGACGAGCATCAGGGCGCGGCACGCCGCCTCTGCCAGGACGCCCGTGTGCAACGGAGCGGACGGGTCGGGATCCTCAGAGGCCGGCTCCCAGCCAGCCTCGAGCAGCAGGTCGAGACTCACGGCCGGGGCGACGGCCCCGTAGCGGGATGCGACCTCGAGCTTCCACGCGCGTCGGTCGTTGGTGGCGAACCGGGCGGCGACGATCTCGCCTAGCAGCTGTCGCCTGGCGACCTGCCCGAGGATCCCCCACGGTGAGGTCGCGGTGCGCAGCGCGGGCTTGGTGAGCTCCACCCACAGTGCCTGCCACGCCGTTGCCTCGGCCTGCGACGCGGCCGCACCCCGAAGGCCAACGCTGATCGCCAGCGGGCGAACGATCCGCTCACGCACGAAGTTCAGAAGGGCGGTGCCAGTCGGCCCGTCCCAGCCCTCCCGGTCGATCACTGTGAGCATGCGTAGAAGCGATGCGCGTTCTCGGACGACGCACACGTCGTGCCCGAGCTCGTTGCCGGCTGGGGGATCCGGTGTCGTGGTCATGCTCGCCTCCGGTGTCGTCGATGAACGACACAGAGGCTCGTCAGGGGCGATAGACAGACCGATCACACGCACGGTCCCGCGTCGATGTGATCGATCCGTCTATCGATGCCGCCGATGCATCACGGGGCGCGGCCAGAACGATCACACGCCTATGACCAGCGCAGTCACCGCGTGCAAACCCTCGATCATCTCCCTCACACACCTCGGTGGGGCGGCCTGCTGGCCGCGCTCGGCCGCCCGGCGTTCCACACGCGAGCCGGAGGCCATCGCCCCACACCGTGATCGATCGGTCTATGAAGAGGGCGCTTCGTCGTACCTGTTAGGTGTGACCAGGTGCTGTCGGTGCATTGCAGAGTCACCACGAGGAGCAACCGTGACGACGTCACCCACCGACGCGTAGCGAACCGAGTTCGTCTCGGTGGCGGACCTTGCCGCGGAGTTGAGAGTCACGCAGTTGTTCGTAGCTCGGCTCATCGCCGAGGGCGAGCTGCAGGCCGTCAGGATCGGGAGCCGGCTCGTCAAGTTCCGTCGCGACGACCCGGAAGCGATGCTGCGCGCCGTCCCGGTCCACGGGGCCAACCGCCTCAAGCCGTGAAGCAGCATGGCTACCCACGGCGGCCCGACCTCAGGAGTGCCGTGCGACTAGGGCTGCGCAACGCGTGCGCGCACCGCGGCCGTGTCGTTGAGGCCTGTCGCCTCGCTGCTCGCTGCCGAGCACGTCCGGAGCGTGTTCGCCCGGTGTGGCATCGGTGTATCCCAAGCCGCCTTCCCGAGCAGGTCCACCAGGTGTTCTCCGTCGATGAGGTGGATAGGTGTCACGCGGTCCCTCGTTGCCAAGGGCTTTGGCGCGACCGTCGATCCCGCCGCCCTCGGTCGCAGGTCGAGGGCGACGCGCAGGTCTAGCTCAAGCTGGTCCGGCCAATCACACGCTCAGGCTGGCGGTGGGTATAGAGCGCACCCGCGTGCGCGGCGGCGTCTCGCAGCTTGCGTCCCTTCTGCCGCTGCGTACCCCTCGTTGGCTCTCCACGGAAGTCGACCGAGGCGTGGTCTGCGGGGTGAGTCGAGCAAGCACTCGTCGTCTATGCAGAAAAGGTCGAGGGTCGACGCGAGTGCAACTGCGATCCCCCGCGTTCCAGCTGACGCTAGGCCCGTTCACAGCCCTTTCAGCAGCGACCGCGACGCGTCATGCTTCTCGGCCGCCGTCCGCCGGTCTCAAGACGACTTCCGAATCTGACTGCCTCTCATGCGGTACCACGGAGCAGCCGGCCAGGGGTGGCAGGGCGAGGGACGGACCGGCAACGTCGAGAGCGACCCAAGCATGGAGGTCCGACTAGGACTAAGCGGCGTGAGCAACTTGCCCCGTGGCCTGCGCAACGCTATTCGCCAGCGCGCAGGGAGAAGAAGGCCGCGGTGATCTCGTCGGGCATCAACCCTCGGCCCGCACCCGCCGAGACGATGGGGCGCACGGCCTCGATCGATGGCTGTGCTCGGTCCGGCACGATCACCACAACAGGTGCATCGTCCGGATACAGCAAGGGCTCCGCAAGCAGTTCGGCGGCAGTAAGCACGCTCTAGAGCTCAAGCATCGTCGCCTCCAGCCGACTCTCTCCCAAGTCGCGGCCCTGCGCGATGAGCCTGCGGCGCCAGTCCGCCGGCGGTGGCCAGCACACGCCCCAGTTCGCCAACTAGGCCCGCGTCCATCCACCTCCCGCCGTGCTTGCCGCTTCAATCTCGTCCGCTGAGGGCATGGGCCGAAGGTACCGCTCAACCCGATCGAGTCTGAGGCGGGTTGTGGACATCTGAGTTGCGAGTCGGGCTGATGTGATCGATCGGTCTATCGATGCCGCGGATCGTCGTATAGGTGACGAGCCGTCGGCCGCCGTCCGCTGGCGGCCGCATCACGACGACGAAGGGAGCCGCGAAATGTCCCTTGAAGCCAGCACCCTGACGCCCGAAGAGGTCGCGCAGATGCTCGGAGCTTCCCCTTGGTGGGTGCGCGAGCAGGCGCGGCGCGGCCGAGTCCCGCATCTTCGATTGGGTCGCGGCAGGATCCGCTTCCTGCCCGAGCACTTCGACGTTCTTGTGCGGATGGTGACGGTGCACGCTAACGGCACTGGCAGCGAGCCGCCCGCTTCAAAGCCCGTGGACCTTCGGGCACTGGGGGCGACTTCGAAGTCCACCCGGGCGCATCTGAATCGGCCGCACGTGCAGGGCAACTTGCGTTGAGAGTCGGCCGCCCTTCGGGTTCACCGCCGGAGCGATGACGATCTAGTCGGGACCTCCGAGCGGCAAGGAGTACTTCCTCCAGTCTCCGCTCGGCGTATCGATACCGCCCCGGAAGCCGCTCCCAGAACGGCTAGCCCGGCATCTCGGCAAGAATCTGTTCAAAGTGTAGTGCAGCGGACTACTCTTTGTCCGTGAACGGGAGAATGTGGACAGATCTAGACGTCGGGCAAAGTGGCCCGCCGCGGCTTGGGGCACGGCCGATGCGTGTCGTTCGGCCGGCTGACCTGACCGGGCAATACGCGAACCCGCGCGCGATCCTGCGCGAGCGCGCTGCAAAGGGAGAGGTGCGCAAGGTCGCCTACGGCATCTATGTGGCGGTACCCGACGACGTTTACGACCCGGGCCGATGGCGTCCGTCGTTCGAAGCGGCTGCGGGGGCTGTCGCGACCGCGATCTTCGGTGACCAGGGTGCTGTACTTATGGGGATGGCAGCGGCCCGGCTCCAGGGTGCTGTGCCGCGGGCGCACGGCTTGGCGACCGTTGCGGCGCCACGACGTCATCGGGCCGTAGCACTCACCGATCGGAGCTTCGGCGTCATCGAGTTCGTTACGCGTGACCTGGATGCGATCGATGCGCAGCTACTCAGGACTGAACTCGGCGGAATGCTTGTCACCACCGCAGAACAGACAATCGTCGACTTGGCTCGGGATCGCACTACCCACGAGTCGGACCTTCGCGATGCTATGCGCAACCTTGGCTACGTCGCCGACTGGAGCCTCGTAGAGGAGCTGGCGGGCAACCAGCGCGGGGGAGGGGTCGTGCTCCCGGGACTTCGTCGGCTACGTCGAGAGCTCAACAAGTGACTGCAGGGGTCCGTCTCGGTGTGTGGTTCGACGAAGAGGTAAGGTCCCGCGGCCGCCGCTCGACAACCTCGGGCCGAGCGTCCACGGTGCCGATTTGAGATAGTCACCCCCGGATCGCATTCCGGATTCGGGTGCTCGAGGGTGCGGCGGCTTGCTCCTTCATCGTCTAGTGGCGCTTGGTGGTGTCAACGCGTTCAGTCGGCGCGCACGCCGAATCTCGTGTCGCATGGATATTGGCACGATCGCCTTGTTCTCCAGGCCGACAAACTGGCTCCAGCCCTCACCATCGATCGTTGACCAGTCGCCTTGCACATGGACCCGGGTTACTGGCGTACCCCAGGAAGAGACCTCTTCGCGGCTGGCGAGCACTACCCCTTGGAGCGCGTCCGGAAACGCCTCGTTCGCGCCCTCGACGTTGGCAGCGAGGTCACCTGAGAAGTAGGGGAAACCCAGAGAGATATCGTGGTTTACCTGCTCGATCGTTTCTGAAAAGGCCGCGAAAGAGTGTCGACCATCAAATGTGAACCCGAAGACATACGGCCTGTCCTCGACCGTTACCTGGCCGCAGATGACTCGTGAACTGCCGCCGGGGCGTCGGCCATCCATCCAGGCGCGAGCCTCCGCTGAGTCCGAGGGCTCTTCAGGGTGCAGCGCGTGCGACATGCCGGGCTGGTTCATCAGTGGGAATCCGGTCCATTCGCCGTTCAGATCCCGGTGTATGACGTCGGGCACGACGTCAGCGTAGAACCGCAGTACCTCCATCATCGTGCTCATGACTTCCTTGCCGAAGAGCTTCGCGTCGTACGCTGGGCGCAATGACTGTGTGCCCGGTCGCAACTTCGCGTGAACTGCGGCCGGAACCTCATCCCAATGCGCGTACAACCTCATGCCGAGCGTCCCACCGACGAGATTGACCTCATCGTCGGGGCTAACGATGTGCATGACGTGCTGGGACACGTTCCGCACGTACTTGTTCGCGTCGATATAGTCTGCGAGCAAATGGCGAGGCGTTCCAAAGTGGGCCTTGTAGGAGGCAGCGTCTCCGACGGCATTCGTTAGCCAGTCGTTGACCGTCTGGGTATGAGTGATGAACTCGCGAACTAGTGCTCCGAGGTCTTCGCTGGACGCAGTTCCGGCGTAGTAGCGCGAGGCGCTCAGTTGGAGATCGCGCATCACCGTGCGCAGCGGTGCTAGCTCGTCAGGTCTGACGGTGACCGGCATATCCGTCCCCTTCTCTGAGGTTGCAGAAGGCGCAAGCGCAGCGGGCCGGCTTGTTCCAGGTCCCACGACGTCAAGAACATCGACCGCCAACAAACCCTTGGTCAGCAGCAAGCGCTGGTCGGTACCGACAGTACGGGGCATCGTGCGATTTGCGTGGCGCTGTTGCCGACCCGCGCGGCCGAACGTACCGGACCTTCGGCGACTGACAATCCGCACCGACGGACGACTAGGCCAATCGCTCGGTCCGCTCAGCCGCGTCGTGACGAGTCGGGTGAAACTTCGCCAGAGCCGCACTGTTCACCGCTAGGCTCGATTCGGATGGCGGCGGGCCGGGAGCCGGCGACCGTGTGCGACGAAGCCGGGAGGCGCCCGTGCCCGTTCGTGCACCGAGCGCAGGCTCATACCGCGCCAGCGCCGCGCTGCAGGCGTCGCGTCGGGTAGAGACCTGGATCGTTGCACTCCTGTTCGCGGCAGTGCCCTTGTCGACGACGAGCGCATCGGCAGCCACGGCGGACCCACCCGCCCCGACGATCGCCGTGTTGCCGAGCTCCGTGACGCTGCAGGTCGGCGAGACGGCCGTGCTCGACGTCGTGGTCGCGAACCCTGGCACCGCGCCGGTTGTCGTCACGAAGGTCGTTGTGGCCGCCCCACCTGGGGTCCAGACGGCGAAGCGCGTCGAGGCGCCCGCGCCGCTCGAGGCCGGTGCATCGGTGGACCTGGACCTTTCCGTGACCCCGACCCGTGGACTCACGGACGCCCAGATCGGGCTGGCCCTCTACTACAGCGACGGTGCCGCAGGCTCACCCGTAAGGACAGCGACCGCCTCCGTCGCACTCAGCGCGACGGCCGCGACGGCTCCGGTGATCACGTTCGTGGTCGCGCCGTCCGCGCTCAACGACGGTGAGTCGCGGCCCACGTCGGTACGCATCGACAACTCGGCCGGTCTGGCGTTCGACGATGTCTCGCTGGCGGCGGTGAACGGCGATGACGTCGCGATCGTTGTACCCAAGGACGCAGACAAGGGCTGCGCCGACGAGCACCGCACACTCTGGACCGCCCCGAGACTCGACGCGGGTGCGACTGTCGTGGTGGACCTCGTGACCTGCGCCGAGTCCAGCGTCCGTACCGGAGCGCAGCAGGTGGGCGTGGTGCTGACGGCGACACCGAGCACGGGCCCCCCGAGCGTCGGGTCGATCGCCACCCACAACGTGACGCTGAGTGTGTTCGGCGTCGACGCCCTGTCGCCGTTCGGCGTCGGCACCCTTTTCCTGATGCCCGGGGTGCTGGCGGTCGTCGTCTTCCTGCTCGGCAACGCCGTGTACCCGAGGACCAAGGCGTTGCCCGACCAAGTCGACCTCAAGGACCTCCGGCAGCTCCCCGCCGTAGTGGGTGTGAGCGCACTTCTGTACGTCGGAGCGTGGTTCGGGCTGAAGCGGGACCTCACGCAGTCCGTCAGCACGGGCGAGGTCGCGTTGCTGATGCTCGGCGGCGCAGCGCTCGGAGCTGCGGCCTGGGGTGCGCTGGCGCTGTTCTACCGAGACCTCGTCGGAAAGAAGGTCTTCCGGCTCGACGACTCACCCGAGAAGGTGCTCACCCGCCTCAAGGCCCGCGGTGCGACATTCGAGGTGCCCGCGTTCACGGTCGGGGGCCTCACCTTCGGACGTCTCGCACCCGCAGCGGACGGCGAGGTGTACGCGGCACCGCAGATCAAGTTCACGTTCACCGCTTCGGCGAACGCCGACGACCCAGCCCGCCGGCAACTGCTCGCCGCGGTCGAGCGCCGTGAGATCGACCCGGTGCTCGCTGCTGCGGCGGACGACGTCATCAACCTCGACTGGGGCGGCCGGGACGGGGTACGCACTGTCGACGAGGACAAGGCCGTCGTCGCCGGCACGGTCAGTCTGCTGGAGATCACCCCGTAGGCCAGCGGGTGCGGGACCGTCCCCTTCCTTTCTTGGGAAGGGGGCCGGCCCGCGGATCCGCCGACGAGACGCCGAACACGTCGACGCTCAAGGACAGGAACAATCATCACGAGAGTAGCGGAGGGCACTGTGGGACTCCATGGGGTTCGGGTCACCGTTGGGCGGACGTGGAGGTTCGTGGCCGCCGACAAGACGTGCTCGGACGTGGACCTGGCGGTCTATCGGCGACGGTTCGACGAGCTCAAGTCCCCCTCGCCCGTCATCGGGTTCGGCCTGCCGTGGCCGCGGTACCCAAGCCACGTCTGGCGTTACGTGTACAGCCCCGAGTACCAAAACACCCCATCTCGCGACCTGGTCAGCACCCTGCTCCCGACACGGTGGGCGGAGACGAGGACGCTTCAACTGCCCGGCTCGTCGCCATGGAGCGTCGACGTCGAGGCGATCCGCCATCCGTTCGCCCTGACGACGATGGCCCACGCCGGTCCATTCCCGGGTGCGGCTTGGCCCTCCGACCCGGCCAAGGCCGCCGCCCAGCTCCGAGCCATTCTTAGGACGAGCGTCGGCGCTGGCTCCCTGGTCGACGGTGTCCCGGCTTTGGAGATCCCGTTCCTGCCCGACACTAGCTTCGAGGGCTTGCCCCTCACGCTCGTCCCCGGGGGCCAGTTCGTCGTCCTGTCAGGCATCCACGACGAAAAGGACGGTCGCGCGATCGCCTCGGCGCTGGCTCGGCTCTTCGACGACGAAGCCGATCCCACCAAAGCGGTCGCACTGCGCTCTCCTCGGGGGGCGATCAGCGTGCGCGGCGAGAACGTGGCCCTGACCATTCCCGTCGGACTGCCGCGTACAGATCAGAAGCTTCGGTGCCTGCACCACAACGCGACGACCGTGCTGGCGCAGATGCAGAACCTCTCGACGGTGCTGAGCGGCCCGAGGACCACGACGTGCGAGTGGTTCGGCAAGCAGGCCGCCAGCGTGCTCAGCCACCTCCATCGACGCGCGCCGCTGACCGAAAGCGGAACGATCTACAAGTCCCGGCTGCCCGAGCTGTGGATCGCCCAACGCCAGCTCGCCCCCGCGATCAACGCCCTCACCGTGGACCTTCAGGCGCTGCCCAGCTGAGCGAGGAGGTCGTCGAACGGGGCCGCGATCGGAGGGACAGAACCGACCGTGTCGGTGGGCCGCATCGGAAGTAGCGAGCCGGCCTCGGGTCCTGGCGTCCGGCGCGACTGTCGCCCCGCCTTCATCCACGCCCGTCGTGCGACATGGTCGGCCACCTTGCGAGCTCCGCAGTAGCTCACAACATCCGTGATGGGACGAGTCAAGCGACCGATCCCCTCAGCCGTGCGCAGTCGCGATCTTGAGCAGCAGGAAGCCGGCCACGAATGGTGTGCGCGTTGCAGGGCCAGCGATCGAAGCGGCCCGATGCTCGACATGGTGGGAGGCGGCGGGCGGGTTGTGTTGCCGTGGCCTGGTACCAGCAACTCGTTGGCGCGGCATTCCGGTTCGTACACGCGGGACCCGGCGCCACCAGAGCTCTGCCATGGCGATTCTGTTCGGACGCGCATGTCCCGGCTACCGTCTCAGAGATGACCGATGCGAGCGGCTGGGTGGATCTGGCGTTCCAACTCGTGGCGCTGGTAGTGGTATCGGTCGGAGCGCTCTGGGCCTACACGCGCTACGCGCTTGAGCGTGGGCTGTTGGCACCGGCGTCGTTCAACATCGAGGTCGAGGCATTCGAACCCGATCAGTTGGTTCCTGGGGTTCCGCGTGATCGAAGGATAATCTCGGTGCTACTGCAGGTTCGCAACCGCGGCACGTCGACCCTCGTGCTGAAGAACCTTCGGGTCGACGTTCGCTACTTAGCATCGAGCGACCCGATCGTCCTCGGAACTGACCCCAAGCACTCGCTGTTTGGCCGGGTGCAGTTCTCCAACTCAGTTCTATCCGACATGCATCCGGCCGCGCCCCGAGACGATCTTGTTGGCCAGACGAGCGCTTCGAAGCCGCAGCGCGGCTTTCTGCTCCTGAAGTACGACACGTTCGTCCAGTCGGGTGTGGACCAGACCTACACGTTCGTCACGAGCGTGCCGACTAGCGCTCAGTACGTTCTCGCCTGGGGTTCATTTGAGTACGCCCAGCGCCCTGGGTATCTACAGAAAGTTGTGCTGCGTATCAGTCGCCGGCTTGGACTCGTGCAGTTCAGCTTGACGCACGTCCAGATACCACACACGGCAGAGACTGTGGTTCAGATCGGAACCGCGGATGGTGCGACGTCCTCCGAGTCGCATTTAGCCGAAGACCGCCCCGAGCATGACGACCGCTAAGCGCGGTGCTTTGTTGCACCGGATCGTGCTGGATGGCACCGCGCGGCCCACGACGAGACGTCTCGCTCCCCCACATCACCCCTCGGAGCTGGACAGGTCTTGTTCGCAAGTGGCTCAGACGGTCCGCGATTCACGCGACGTATGGGCTCGAGCCGGTCCCTGCAGACTGCTCCTTCACCGTCCGTCGATTGCATACGTCACGTCCGGCACGGTCTGAGGGAGCGATGAGCCGTCGTGGCCGAGCTCCGGATCAGGGCAAACGCTGGAGAGAAGAATCGCCAGACGCAGCGCCGCCGAACGCGGAGTGTGGTGGTTGTCAGTGGGTAGGCGCACTGCACGGCGGCTAACCTAGAAAGTCCGGACGTCTCCGCGCCCGATGTGGGTGTCGCCGCCGTCGGTCGATCGCGCGGGCACGCTGGCGGGTCCTCGGAACCTAAGTGGTTGGCGTCGTGTGGCAAGAGGCCCGCAGGCGGGACCGGATCACTACTTCGGGATCTTGTGCAGCGGCCTGGATAGCGGTGCCCGGCTCGTCGAGACCCGTGGCATAGCCGCCAAAACCGAGGGCCCGGGGTCGCGTTGATCCTGTCAACCGACGAGCCCGAAGAGACAAGATCTGTCCGAACCGGTCCCGAGCAAACCTGCAGGTCGCGGCCCCGAACCAACGGTTTCAGACGGCTCCCAACGCTTTCGATTCCCGACACCTCCACCATCAAGGCCTCGCGGACCTGCGTAAGTGCGAGGCGAGCGGCGCTATGGCGCTGTCCGTGTGCCCTGCACACCGTAGGCCCCGACCTGCCTGCCCGGTATCCGCGGAATCGGGCGCGCAACATGTCGCGCACTGTCACGCCGAGCCGGGAGCCAAGCCATCCCAACCCTCAGGGAGCTAGGGAGTCATCGACCCTGAGGATGGCGTTGTCACACCGGACAGCCAGATACTCTCAAAGTGGGCGAGTGCTGCGGTCGAGACGACTATCAGGCCACGTTCTCCGACCGGTTCGCGCGCCAGATGGCGCGGCGGTTCCGCACGCGCGGCCTGACCCGCGTCGAGGAGCGGCTGGTCGGGTTTCTCACCGAGCGCGGCATCGACGGCGCCACGGTCCTGGAGATCGGTGGGGGCGTCGGCGGGATCCAGATCGAGCTCCTCCGCCGCGGGGCGGCTTCGGCGACGAACCTGGAGATCTCGACGAACTACGAAGACGAGGCTCGACTTCTGCTCGAGCATTCCGAATTGACCGGAAGAGTGAGCCGGCGGTTCCTCGACATCGCGGTGGCTCCAGACGACGTCGAGCCGGCCGACTTGGTCGTGCTGCACCGCGTGGTGTGCTGTTATCCGGATTACGAACGGCTGCTCGCGGCTGCAGGTAGTCATACCCGGCGGTTGTTGGTCCTTTCCCACCCACCGCGCAACGGGATGACTCGTGTGGCGCTGTGGGGTGAGAACGCGTTGCGACGACTGAGGCGCAACGACTTCCGCGCCTTCGTGCATTCGCCCCCGGCCATGGTGGACGTCCTGGCAGCCCAGGGGCTGACCCCTCGCTACCGTCATCACGGTCTGGCCTGGGATGTGGTCGGGTTCGAGCGATGATCGGGAGGTCGAGTGTTCGCTGGAGCCGCGCTCGGGGCAAACGCGGTGCAAGTCCGGCGTCGGCAGCCGAGAGCGGCGAGAGCGAACGCACGGCAGGTGCTCACGGCTCGGCCGGAAGCGCGATCGCCTCAAGTGCGGAGCCGGTCTCGATCAACGTGCTCAGCGTCTCGGTGAACCGCGCCGCCGGTGCCCCGTCGATCACCGCGTGATCAAAGCTCAACGTCAGCGGCAGCATCGGCCGAACGACCACGACCCCGTCGCGCACGACGGCGCGGTCCGCGATGCGCCCCACCGTCGCGATCACCGTGAGAGGTGCGAGCGGAATGGCCCACCCCCACCCGCCGGCGAACATCCCGATCGACGTCACTCCCACCGCGGGGCCAAACGTGGCGGCGATGTCGGGTCTGGTGGCGGCGACCCGGATGGCGCTCCGCCGAAGGGGACCCGGTAGGCGCAACATCGCCCCGGTCAGCCCGCTCGGGCGGTGCTGCTCACCGGGGCCGAACTTCGCGCGCTGCAGGGCCCGCGAGATCGCCGCGCAGGACAGCTGATCGGCGTCGGCCACGGTCACGGCGTCGAGCACGATGCGTCCCTGCCAGTGTCGCTCCACGGTCGCGCCGATGTCGACGCGGTCGAAGGAGACGATCGCGTTGCCGGCCTTGCGGGCGTTCACCTCAGGGTGCATCGCGACAGCCCGTGCCACGCTCGCGATGACGAAGCCGGTCCACGACACGCGAGGCTCGGATGCGGCGATGCGCGCCATGGGGACGGTCACGTCGAGCTCGAGCAGGGCGTGGACCTGGAATCGCCGGCTTGCGCCCGCCAGCCTGTCCAGGATCGGCTGGCGTTCCCGGGGCACAGCCCGCACGACATAGGCCATGGTCAGCGGATGCCCTCCCAGAGCGCCCGTTCCCAGGCTCGTGGGTCGTCGACGACCTCCGATGTGGTGTCGAAGCGCATCGTGGCCCGGCGGTGCTGGTCGTACGGGGGCCAGCCCGGGTCACCGGTTCTGGCGAAGGCGATCCAGGTGGCGTGCATCAGACGCGCGAGGTCCTGCGGCGGGTGGGCGCCGAGCATCGGGCCGAACAGCGGCGCGTCGGGAGTCGCTGTGTCGAAGACGAAGGGCACCTCGACGGCGTGGACCGCGCCGAGCCCGGGGGCGGGCCAGGCGAACTCGTACATGTAGGTGCGTCCGGTTGCGGGGGTACGCGTGCGGGCTTCGGCGAGGCGGAGGGCCGGCACCCGCATCCACCAGTCGGTCTGGACGTTCGCGAGCAGGTCGCCGGGGGAGGCCTGCGGATACCTGTCGCGGTAGGCGGCGAGCGCCGTCGACGGATCGAGTCCGTAGGCCGCCAGCGCCTGGTAGCCGTGCCCGCGGACGGGGCCGGTCAGGATCTCGTCGGTGATCTGGCCGAGGGCGCCGCTGACCAGGAGCCAGAGCCGCCAGTCGTCGGTGTTCGTGCCCACGATGACGTCGATGTCGCCGCCCGACCCGGCTGCGATCTGGTCGATCGGGACGCCTGGCACGGTCTGGCCGTCGACGACCGGCTGCCACGGCATGGTGCTGGTGACGACCGCGTGGCCCCAGCGCTCCGGGTCCGGGTCGGTGAGCAGCTCGATCTTCAGCTGTGCCTGGGCGGCGAGCAGGCGCTCTACACCGACGGATGCGATCGCCTGGCGGGTCGGGGGCACGCCGAGGATGTCGGCCAGGTGGCCGGCGATGCGTCGCGCGTCGTCGGCCGGGGTCACCTGGTGCGCCGCGCCGCTCTGCAGGATGGCCCGTCGGAACAGTCCCTTGGCGTGAGGCATCGCGAGCAGGATGCCGATGCTCATCGCGCCCGCGGACTCGCCGAAGACGGTGACGTTGCCGGGGTCTCCGCCGAACGCGTCGATGTTCTCCTGCACCCACTCCAGCGCGGCGACCTGGTCGAGCAGGCCGACGTTCGCGATGCCGTCCCCGAGGGAGAGGAACCCCTCGGCGCCGGGGCGCCAGTTGATGACGACGCAGACGACGCCGTCGCGGGCGAAGTGCGCACCGTCGTAGGCCGAGGTCGAGCTGAGCTCGAACATGCCGCCCTGGATCCACACCATCACCGGCAGGCCGGTCGCCGTGGGATCAGGGGTCCACAGGTTGAGGTTCAGGCAGTCCTGCGACGGTGCGGCGCGCTCGACGGCGGCGAAGGCGCCAGAGACGTCGCGCCAGTCCTCACTCGGTCCGCCGGTGGCCGGCGGAGCGACCTGCGGGGGCTCCGGGCCCGGAGCCGTGGCGTCGCGCACGCCGCTCCAGGGCTCGGCGGACCGCGGGGGTCGAAGCCGGTTCGCACCGAAGGGCGGTGCGGCGTACGGGACTCCCAGGAACGCGTACACGCCATCGGCGACGCTGCCACGCAGGACGCCCTGAACGGTCTTGACCGTTGCACCCATGTCGACCAGGTTTCGTCGGCCCAGGCCCCGCCGGTAGGGGCGGAAGTCCCGGGGCAGCCCGTTAGCCTCGGTGACGTGGATGAGGCTGCGGCGAATGACGAGACCGACGTCCTCGCCGACCTCCGCCGCTACCCCGACCTCGAGGCGCCGAACCTGCACGCCGTCGACGCGAGCGACCGGCTGATCCTCGACGAGGCCGCATCCACGCTGTCGAGAGCCGGGGACGGCGTCGTCGTGATCGGCGATCACCACGGCGCCCTTACCCTCGGTGCGATCGCGCGGCACGGGCTGTCCGGGGTCCGCACTCACCAGGACCGACTGCTCGGCGAGCGGGCTCTTCAGGCGAACGCCGAGCGCCTCGGCATGGACGGCTTCACCCAGCACGGGCTGACAGCCGAACTCGTCGATAAGGCGAGAGTCGTGCTGCTCCAGCTCCCACGGTCGCTCGACGCGCTCGACGAGATCGCGGGCCTGATCGCCGCGCACGCGGACCCCGAGGTGGTCGTCGTCGCGGGCGGGCGGGTCAAGCACATGACGACCGCGATGAACGACGTCCTCGGGCGCCACTTCACCAGCGTGCAGGCGCACCTGGCACGACAGAAGTCGCGCGTCCTGGTGGCGTCAGAACCGCGACCGGCCAGCCAGCGGTGGCCGGAGTGCCAGGAGCACGCCGACCTCGGCATCACCGTGTGCGCCCACGGCGGCGCGTTCGCCGGGACGAAGATCGACATCGGCACGCGCGCACTGCTGCAGCACCTCGACGCGATGCCGCCGGACATCGCCCGGGCCGTCGACCTCGGCTGCGGCACCGGGGTGCTCGCGGTCCTGCTGGCACGGGCGAACGAAGGGCTGACCGTCACCGCGACCGACGAGTCCGCCGCCGCGGTGGCCTCCGCCCGCGCGACGGTCGCGGCGAACGGTCTGGAGGGTCGAGTCGTCGTCGTGCGTGCGGACGGTGCGGAGACGATCCCGGACGCGAGTGTCGACCTTGTCGTGCTCAATCCGCCGTTCCACGTGGGCGCGGCGGTCCACGACGGGGTGGCCCGGACGCTCTTTGCGGAAGCCGCGCGCGTGCTCACGAACGGCGGCGAGCTGTGGGCGGTGTGGAACTCGCACCTGCGCTATCGGCCGACGCTGGAGCGTGTGGTCGGGCCGACCCGGCAGGTCAGCCGCGACCCGAAGTTCACGGTCACGGTCTCCACTCGCGCGGCTCAGCTCCCGCCGATCTGATCCTTCGAGTCGTCGACCGCATCGTCGATCAGCGTCGTCAGAACCTCCGCGACGAGGGAGTCCGCCATCGCCTCGATGCGGGGGAGCTGCGACTTCTGCACCTTCCGGGGCTGGTGCTGGAGGATCTGCAGCGCCCGGTCGACCTGGTCGGCCCGCTGCTTCCAGCCCGCCGCCTGGACCGAGGCGATGGACTCGGCATCCTGAGCCTCAGAGCCGAGGACTATCGAAGCCTGCTCCCGCACCGACACCATCGCCCGCGCGATCTTGGCCTCCGGCGTTCGGGCCCGCTGGACGTCGGCGAACTTCTTGCCCAGGTTCTCGAGGCGCTTCTGGATCTCGGGGTTGTTGGCGACGATCACGCTGACCTGTGCCGCGACCTTCTTGGCCAGGGGCCACGCGACCGCCAGTGCGACACCGGTGGATCTCTTCTTCGCCATTTCACCGACCCTGCCCCGGCGACCCTCCATCGGCAACTGGTCGGAACCGGACGTACGCTCGGCCGAATGATGCGTCCCACAGCCGCAACTGTCGGCGAGCTCCGCGCTTCCGGGCATGTCCACACGTCGGTGCGAGAAGAAGTCCGCACCAACCTCCTCGCCGCCCTGAAGGACGGTCGCGACCCCTGGCCCGGCATCCACGGGTTTGACGACACCGTCATCCCGCAGCTCGAGCGCGCCCTCCTCGCCGGCCACGACATCGTCCTGCTCGGCGAGCGCGGCCAGGGCAAGACGCGACTCCTGCGCACGCTCCACGGCCTGCTCGACGAGTGGTCGCCGGTGATCGAGGGGTCGGAGATCGGCGAGCACCCGTACGAGCCGATCACGGCAGCGAGCAAGAGGCGCGCAGCTGAGCAGGGCGACAGCCTCCCCGTCACCTGGCGCCACCGCGACGAGCGGTACGTCGAGAAGCTCGCGACGCCGGACACGAGCGTCGCGGACCTCATCGGCGACGTGGATCCCATGAAGGTGGCCGAAGGGCGCGCGCTCGGTGACCCGGAGACGATCCACTTCGGCCTCGTCCCGCGCGGCCACCGGGGGATCGTCGCCATCAACGAGCTGCCCGACCTCGCCGAGCGCATCCAGGTCGCGATGCTCAACGTGATGGAGGAGCGCGACATCCAGATCCGTGGCTACGTCCTGCGCCTGCCGCTCGACGTGCTGGTCGTGGCCACCGCGAACCCGGAGGACTACACCAACCGCGGGCGGATCATCACGCCGCTGAAGGACCGGTTCGGGGCGGAGATCCGGACGCACTACCCGACCGAGCTCGACGACGAGGTCGCGGTCATCCGTCAGGAGGCCCTCCTCCACGCGGACGTCCCGGATCACCTCATCGAGATCCTGGCCCGCTTCACCAAGGCGCTGCGGGCGTCGAGCTCGGTCGACCAGCGCAGCGGGGTGAGCGCCCGGTTCGCCATCGCCGGCGCGGAGACCGTCGCCGCCTCGGCCCTGCACCGGGCCGCGCGGCAGGGCGAGGACCACGCGGTCGCCCGGCCCGTGGACCTGGAGACCGCGGTCGACGTGCTCGCCGGGAAGATCGAGTTCGAGTCGGGGGAGGAGGGGCGCGAGGACGAGATCCTCGAGCACCTGCTCCGCACCGCCACGGCGGAGACCGTCCGCGCGCATCTCCGCGGTATCGACTTCAGTCTCCTGGTCGACGCGATCCAGGGCGGCGCCATGGTGACCACCGGCGAGCAGGTCACCGCGCGAGACGTGCTGGCGGGCCTCCCGCCGCTCGGCGAGTCCGAGCTGTACGACGACATCGCGCAGCGACTCGGCGCCACGAACGACGGCGAGCGAGCCGCCGCGATCGAGCTCGCGCTGGAGGGCCTGTACCTGTCCCGCCGGATCAGCAAGGAGTCCGGAGGCGGCGAGACGATCTATGGCTAGACCCAACCGCCGCCTGGCCCGGTACACCCCGTACGTGGACGGGCCGGACCCGCTCGCGCCGCCGGTCGACCTGGCCGAGGCTCTGGACGCGATCGGCCAGGACGTCATGGCCGGCTACTCGCCCGAGCGCGCGATGCGCGAGTTCCTCCGGCGCGGCGGCCGGGACCAGGCGGGCCTGGACGAGCTCGCGCGGCGGGTCGCCGAGAGGCGCAGGGAGCTGACGCGCGAGAACAACCTCGACGGCACGCTGCAGCAGGTCAAGGAGCTGCTCGACCGGGCGGTCCTCGCCGAGCGCAAGCAGCTGGCGCGCGACGTCGACATGGACGAGGGCGACCGTGCCCTGCGCCAGATGCAGCTCGACAACCTCCCGTCCTCGCCGGCCGCTGCGGTCGACGAGCTCAACGGGTACGACTGGCGCAGCCGCGAGGCACGCGAGGAGTTCGACAAGATCAAGGACCTGCTGGGCCGGGAGGTCCTCGACCAGCGCTTCGCCGGCATGAAGCAGGCGCTGGAGAACGCGACCGACGCCGACCGGGCCGCCCTGAACGAGATGCTCGCGGACCTCAACGGGCTGCTCGACGAACGAAAGCAAGGCACGGACACCCAGGAGCAGTTCGACGACTTCATGGCGAAGCACGGTGAGTACTTCCCGGAGAACCCGCAGAACCTCGACGAGCTCCTCGACGCCCTGGCGCAGCGGGCCGCCGCCGCGCAGCGGATGCGGAACTCGATGACCCAGGAGCAGCGCGACGAGCTCGATGCGCTCGCGCAGCAGGCGTTCGGCTCGTCGGACCTCATGGACGCGCTGGGCCAGCTCGACGACAACCTCAGAGCCCTGCGACCGGGCGAGGACTGGGGCAGCTCGGAGCGGATGGACGGCGAGAACGGGCTCGGCCTGGGCGACGGGACCGGCGTGTTCCAGGACCTCGCCGACCTCGACGCGCTAGCGGAGCAGCTCGCGCAGTCCTACCAGGGCTCGCAGCTGGACGACCTCGACCTCGAGAAGCTCGCACGCCAGCTCGGGTCGGACGCGGTCGTCGACGCCCGCACCCTGCAGCGGCTGGAGAAGGCGCTGAACGAGGGCACGATGCGGCGCGGTGCGGACGGCCAGCTCGCGTTGACGCCGAAGGCCATGCGCCAGTTGGGCAAGGCGGTCCTCAAGACCGTCGCCGACACGATGTCCGGCCGCACCGGCGGCCATGAGGTCCACCGCTCCGGCGCCGCCGGCGAGCCGTCGGGATCGACGCGGCAGTGGACGTTCGGTGACACCGAGCCGTGGGACGTGAGCCGGACGATCACCAACGCGCTGGCTCGCGGGTCGCGCACGATCCAGGTCGACGACGTCGAGATCCAGGAGACCGAGGCGCGTACGCAGGCGTGCGTGGCGCTGCTCGTCGACACCTCGTTCTCGATGGCGATGGAGGGGCGGTGGGTGCCGATGAAGCGCACCGCGCTGGCGCTCCACACCCTGGTCACGAGCCGGTTCCGCGGCGACCAGCTGCAGCTGATCGGCTTCGGGCGCAGCGCGTCGGTCATGCAGATCGAGGAGCTCGTCGGGCTCGACGAGAAGTGGGAGAAGGGCACCAACCTGCACCACGCCCTGCTGCTCGCCAACCGGCACTTCCGCAAGCACCCGAACGCCCAGCCCGTGCTCCTCATCGTCACCGACGGCGAGCCCACGTCCCACCTGGAGTCCAGCGGCGAGGTCTTCTTCGACTACCCGCCGAACCCGGTCACGATCGCCCTCGCGGTGCGCGAGCTCGACGGCTCGGTGCGCCTGGGCGCGCGCACGACGTTCTTCCGCCTCGGCGACGACCCGGGACTGGCGCGGTTCGTCGACGCCATGGCCAAGCGGGCGGGCGGCACCGTCGTCGCGCCCGAGACGGACGACCTGGGCGCGGCGGTCATCGACTCGTACCTGAGCTCGCGGCGCAACGGTGCCTTCGGGGGCTGGGGTCGCGACGAGGAGTGGTGACGGCCGATATCGTTATCGAACCGCCCTGGAGGAGATGACGATGACGTCCGACCAGCTCACGTTCGACAACCCCGTCGAGCGCCACTCCCACATCAAGCCGCACGCCTCGTGGCAGCCGCTGCCGGGCCTCGACGCGGAGCTCGACCCGAAGGCCGACCACGGCGAGACCAGCTACCGCGGTACCGGTCGCCTGCCCGGCCGCAAGGCGCTCATCACGGGCGGCGACTCGGGGATCGGCGCAGCCGTGGCCATCGCGTTCGCGCGCGAGGGTGCGGACGTCGCGCTCAGCTACCTCCCCGAGGAGCAGGTGGACGCGGAGGCCATCGCGGAGCACGTGCGTGCGGCGGGTCGGAAAGTGGTCCTGCTTCCCGGTGACATCCGGGACCGCGAGTTCTGCCGGTCACTGGTCGCCGACGCCGTCGAGGGTCTCGGTGGGCTGGACATCCTGGTGAACAACGCGGCGCACCAGGTGTACCACCAGAGCTTCGACGAGCTGGACGAGGCCGACCTCGACCGCACGATCCAGACGAACCTGTACGCGATGTTCTGGATCACCCGGGATGCCCTCCCGCACCTGGGCCCGGGGTCGACGATCATCAACAGCACGTCGGTCCAGGGGTACAACCCCTCGCCGATGATCATCAACTACGCGTCCACCAAGTTCGGGATCATCGGCTTCACCAAGGCGCTCGCCGCCGACCTGGCGCCCCGCGGCATCCGCGTGAACGCCGTCGCTCCGGGGCCCGTGTGGACGCCCCTGCAGGTCTCCGACGGGCAGCCCACCGAGAAGCTGAACGGTTTCGGGGAGTCGTCCTGGTTGGGCCGGACGAGCCAGCCGGTCGAGCAGGCACCGGCCTACGTGTTCCTCGCGTCGCCGGAGTCCAGCTTCGTGGTCGGCGAGGTCATCAACGTCAACGGCGGGGCGAACGTCCCCTGATCACTTGATCGCCCCCTGGGTCACTCCGGACATCACCCAGCGCTGGGTGAACAGGTACACGATGATCGCCGGCGTCATGGCCATGAGGTACGAGGCGAACGCGACGTTGTAGTTGCTGCTGAACTGGGTCTGGAAGATGTTCTGCAGCACCGGGAGCGTCTGCAGCGTGGAGTCGGCGGTGATGAGCGACGGCATCATGAAGTCGTTCCAGGAGGCGAGGAACGCGAAGATCGCGACGGTCGCGCTCATGGGCGCCATCATCGGGAACACGATGCGCCGGAACACCACCCAGGTGGTGGCGCCGTCGAGCCGGGCGCTCTCCTCGAGCTCCTCGGGAAGGCCCCGGATGAAGGCCGTGAACAGCAGCACGCTGAACGACAGCTGGAACATCACGTGCAGGAGCGCCACACCGACGGGGTTGGCGAGGCCGACCATCCCCGTGAGCTTGACCTGGGACAGGGCCAGCACGGGGAACGGCAGGAACATCGCCGCCAGCAGGTAGAAGAACGACCAGCGGAAGAACTTGTGGTCCCAGTTGCGTGCGATGGCGTACGCCGCGAACGCCGCGAGGAGGACGGTGCCGACGACGGTCACCGCGGTGACGAACACGGAGATGGCGAACGCGCGGGGGAAGTCGGTGAGCTCCCACGCCTGGACGAACCCGTCGACGCTGATCGGGTTCGGCAGGGAGAAGACCTGCCCGTCGACGGACTGCTCGGTGGTCTTGAAGGCCATCGTGACCGTCGCGTAGAGCGGCACGATGACGGCCAGCGTGCACAGGACGAGGACGAGGGTGGTGCCCCAGCTCGGGCGGTCCTCGCCTCCCGTGCCGAGGAAGCGCCGGCGGGGACGGACCGGTACCTGGGCGGGGGTCGTGGTGACCAGGGTCTGGGCAGTCATCAGAACGCGCTCCTTCCGCGGTTGAGGCGTAGCTGGATCACGGCGAGGACCACGGCGATGAGGAAGAAGATCGTCGCGTTGGCCATCTGGTAGGCGTAGTCGCCGCCGGTGAAGCCGGAGAAGATCGTCATGGCGACGCTGCGGGTCGCTGTGCCGGGACCGCCGTTGGTCAGGCCGACGATGATGTCGTAGGCGTTCAGGAAGTTCTTGAAGCCGATGACCAGGTTGATGACGACGTACCCCGCGACGAGCGGCAGGGTGATGGAGACGAGGCGTCGCATCGGGGACGCGCCGTCCATCGACGCCGCCTCGTAGACCTCCGCCGGGATCGACAGGATCCCCGCGATGTAGATGAGCAGCGCGCTGGGGATCGCCTGCCACGCCGTGACGATGACGATCGTCACCCAGGCGAGGTCGGGGTTGGCCAGCAGGCTCTGCTCGAGGGCCGTGATGCCCACCGCCTCCCCGAGCTGCGGCAGCGAGTTGGAGAAGAGGAAGTTGAAGACGTAGGCGATGACGATGCCCGAGATGACCATGGGCAGCACGAACGCCGCGCGCAGCGCGACCTTCCCCCGGATCTTGGCGGTCAGGCCGACGGCCAGCAGGAACGCGAGGAGGTTCACCAGCAGCACCGTGACCAGGGCGAACCCGATCGTGAACAGGTACGAGCTGCGGATCGCCGGGTCCGAGAACAACGCCACGTAGTTGGTCAGGCCGATGAACTGGAACTCCCCGAAGCCCACCGAGTCGGTGAAGCTGAAGGTGATGCCCATGATCGCCGGCAGGGTGATGCAGAGCGTGAAGAGGACGAGCGTGGGCAGCAGGAACAGGTAGAACGTCCGGTTCACCCGGGGGCGGCTCGCCTTCATCGGCGTCGGAGCCGCGACGTCGCGGCTCCTCGGCCGGGTGGCAGCTGCTGTGGCCATGAGATGTCTCCGTTCGAAGGTCGAGGTCGTCAGGAACGGAAGGCCAGGCGCCGCCAGTCGGCGTCGAGGGTCCGCAGGATGGGTTCCGGGTCGGCGCCGGAGGCGAGGGACTGCGTGTAGTTCTGCAGCGGGATCGACTGCGGGACCAGCTGCGACGCGCCCAGGTAGAAGGCCGCGTCGTCGTAGTACTCCTTCAGCTCCACGAGCGTCTCGTTGGTCACCGGGGCCGCGTCCTTGGTCACGCCGAAGCCCAGCGCGTGCGCGTTGTAGGCGTCGATGACCTCGGGCTGCATGAGGAAGGACAGGAACTCCCGCGCCGCCTCCTTCTTCGTCGAGCCCTCGGGGATCCACAGCGCGAGGTCGATGTTGACCCGGACCTTGCGGTCCGCCGGGTCGTCGGTCATCGGCAGGGGGAACGCACCGACGTCGAGCTCCGGGTTCGACTTCGCGATCTCACCGATGGCCCACGGACCCTGCAGGTACATGGCCGCCTCGCCGTTCGCGAACGCGAGGTTGCCGTCCCCGTAGCCCCGGCTCGCCGCGTTGTCCTGCGAGTACGGCACGAGCTCCTGCATCTGCTGCACCGGCGCGAGGAACTGCTTCTCGAACGACACGGGGGAGTCGGGCCCGACGTTGGTGCCCTGCCGCTTGATCTGGTTGAAGAACTTCGTCGTGTCGACCGTGCCGCCGACCGAGTAGTCGAAGTGGCCCTGCGCGATCGTCCACGGGTCCTTGAACGTGCTGTACAGCGGCGTGACCCCCGCGGCTGCGAGGGCGTCGCACACGGCGATGAGCTCGTCCCAGGTGGTCGGGACCGTCAGGTCGTGCTCCGCGAAGATCTGCCGGTTGTAGAGCACGGCCGCCGCCATCAGCGAGTAGGGGATCACGCTGGTGCGGTCCGGGTAGGTGGCGGTGACGTCGATGAGGGGCTTCAGCTCGTCGAGGATCCGGCCGGCCTCGGGCATGTCGCCGAGGTCGCTGAGCGCCCCGCGCTCGACGTAGCGCGAGATCTCGAAGTTGTAGTTGAGGCAGCCGATGTCGGGTGGAGACTCCCGCACGAACGTGCCGGCCAGGTTCGACGCGGCGTCGTGGCGGACGCGCACCCGGGACTGGGACTGGTGGAACTGCTCGATGAGCTCGTCGAAGTACCCGATCACCTCCGGCTTCGACTGGTAGAAGATGATCTCCGTCGTTCCGGAGCCTGCGGGTCTGGCGCACGACGCGAGCGCGAGGCCGGCGCCCGCGACCCCGACGCCGCGAAGGAATCCCCGTCGGCTCAGCTCCGCCGACATGAGGGGTGTCTGGGACGTCATGCCTTCGCCTCCATTGGTCGAAGTCATCGAACGGCAGGGTTGCCGTCAGTGGTCGCGTTGCAGCCAGACAGTGGTCTCCGCGGGCACCTCGTGGGTGTCGAGCGGCGAGCTCGACACGACCACCCGCCCTGCCGGCATCGGCGCCGGTGAGCTCCCGAAGTTGGTGACGGACATCCAGCCGCCGGGTCGCGTGAACGCCACGACGCCCGGGGCCGCGGGCGTCAGCCACTCCAGCGTCTCGTCGGTCTGGAGGCGTCGGCGCTCGGCCAGGGCCTGCCGGTAGAAGCTCAGGGTGGAGCCCTCGTCGGCCTCCTGGGTCTCGACCGCGAAGCGGCCGAAGTCGGCGGGGACCGGCAGGTGCGCCCGCTGGTCGCCGAAGCCGAGCGTCGGGCCGTCCGTGGCCCACGGCAGAGGCACGCGGCAGCCGTCGCGCCCCTTCTGAGCGCCTGAGGACCGCAGGAAGGTCGGGTCCTGGAGGGCGTCGGCGGGCAGGTCGGCGACCTCGGGAAGTCCCAGCTCCTCGCCCTGGTACAGGTACGCGGACCCGGGCAGGGCCAGGGTGAGCAGGGTCGCCGCACGGGCCCGTCGACGACCGCGCTCCTCGTCGGGGTGCGGCTCGGCGCCGTCGTGCAGGAGCCACGCGTTCAGGTCGGTGCCCTCCGGCAGCGCGTACCGGGTGGCGTGCCGCACGACGTCGTGGTTGGAGAGCACCCAGGTGGACGAGGCGCCGGACTCGCGAGCGAGCGCGAGGTTCTTGTCGATGATCGCGGAGAACGTCGTCGCGTCCCAGCCCGCCTCGAGCAGGTCGAAGTTGAAGGCCTGTCCGAGCCCGTCGGGGGAGGCGTAGCGCGAGCGTCGGTGCGCAGGGACCCACGCCTCCGCGACGGCGGTGCGCGGCGGGTCGTACTCGTCGAAGAGCCGGCGCCACTCGCGGTAGATGTCGTGGACCTCGTCGCGATCCTGGAGCGGGTGCGCGCCGCCCCAGATGTCGGCGTCCAGGTCCGCCTGGCTGGCGAGCGGCTCGGTGAGGTCCTTGGCCAGCGCGTGCGCCACGTCGATGCGGAAGCCGTCGACTCCCCGGTCGGCCCAGAACCTGAGCGTGGTGAGGAACTCCCGGCGCACCTCGTCGTCGGCCCAGTTCAGGTCGGGCTGCTCCGGGGCGAACAGGTGCAGGTACCACTCGCCGTCACCGACGGGCTCCCAGGCCGGGCCGCCGAAGATCGAGGTCCAGTCGCTGGGCGGGAGCTCGCCGCGGCCCGGCCGGAAGATGTAGCGCTCACGCGCCCGCGAGCCCGGCGGCGAGGCGAGCGCCTCCTGGAACCAGACGTGCCGGTTCGAGGTGTGGTTGGGGACGATGTCGACGACGAGCCGGATGCCTGCGCCGTGAAGGGCCGCGCACAGGTCGTCGAACTCCTCGAGCGTGCCGATCCGCGGGTCGACGGCCCGATAGTCGTCGACGTCGTAGCCGCCGTCGGCCAGCGCGGACGGGTAGAACGGGCTCAGCCACACCGCGTCGACGCCCAGCTCGCGCAGGTAGCCCACCTTGCCGGTGATGCCGCGCAGGTCGCCGATGCCGTCGCCGTTGGAGTCGGCGAAGCTGCGCGGGTAGATCTGGTAGACGACAGCCTGCCGCCACCAGGCCGCGTCCTGCTGTGGGCCGACGGACGTGCTGCCGGTCGCTGCCAGAGTCGACACTCATATCCTCCGATTGATGTAGGTCCTAAATTTAAGACCTGCCATTACAGTGACACTGTCGATCGAGGAGGTCAAGTGGTTGTCCGGACTCCGGTGGCGTCGCGGCACCTGCGCGACGCCAGCGCGCGGCTGGTGCTCGAGCACCTCTGGGACGTCGACGAGGTCACCGGATCGGCGTTGATCGAGGCCACAGGGCTCTCGCGGGCGACCGTGCACGACGTGTGCGACGAGCTCATCGAGCGCGGATGGGTCACCGAGCTGGAGAGCCAGCGCGCCGGGAACGACCACCGCAAGGGACGGCCCGCCCGCCGCTACGCGTTCGACGCACGCGCCGGGGTGGTCGTCGGCGTCGACGCGGGTCAGCACCGGGTCAGCGCGACCGTGACCGACCTGCGCGGCGACGCGCTCGCCAGCACCGTGCTGACCGTGGAGCCGAAGGACGGGACCGTCGCCCGACGGCTCGCCCTCATCGAGGAGGGCGTGTTCACCGCCCTGGCGGACGCGGGCGCGCAGCTGACGAGCGTGCTGGCGGTGGCGGTCGGTGTACCGGCACCCGTGGACCGTGACGGCCGCACCACGTTCCAGGACAACCCGTTCTGGGAGCTGATGAACCCCGACATCGCCCGCCACCTGCGCGACCGGCACGGCTGGACGACGCTCACCGACAACGACGCGAACCTCGCGGCCATGGCCGAGCACTGGCGGGGGCACGGTGCAGGAGCGCGGTGCCACGTCACGCTGCTCGCCGGCGAGCGGTTCGGTGCGGGCGTCGTCGACGACGGTCGCCTGCTGCGCGGTGCCCACGGAGGCGTGGGGGAGATGCGCTACCTGGACTTCGTCGAGGGCGTGGGCTCAGCCGACGGCATCGCGGCGCTGGTGCGCGACGACGCCCGCGCCCAGCTGCACCGGCTGGACGGTCAGACCGGCTCGTCGCAGCTGCAGGAGCTGGATCCCGCGACGCTGGACGCGGCGAGCGTCTTCGCGGCGGCCCTCGACGAGGACCCTCTCGCGGTCAGCGTCGTCGAGCACGTGGCGGCGCTCCTGGCGCGGGTTGTCGCCACGTTCGCGAGCATCTACGACCCGGAGCGCGTCATGATCGCCGGCGCCGTCGCCGCGTCCTGCGGGCCCCTGCTGGAGCTCGTGCGGCGCGACCTCGACCGGTACGTCGACCCCCCGGGCATCGAGGTCCTCGCCTCCGAGCTGGGCCGCGACATCGTGACCGTCGGAGCCGTCAAGCGGGCCCTGGACCACGTGCGCGAGCACGCGCTGGAGATCGCACCGGCCAGGCTGCGCTAGAAGAAGGGCCACGGGAACGCCGGCATGTCGCCCGACGGACCGGGGAAGACGCCGTTGCGCACCAGCCGGTCGCAGCGGTCCGCCAGCGCCTCCAGCTCCTCGTCGCTGAGGAGCTCGGACAGTCGCTGACCGAGACCGCCGTCCAGGTCCGCGTGCACCCGCTCGACCCCCGCGACCTCGGCGGGGTCCAGCGCGTCGCCGCGCCATCCCCACAGGACCGTGCGGAGCTTGTGCTCCACGTGGAAGCTGACTCCGTGGTCGACGCCGTAGCGGTGACCCTGCGACGTCGGCAGGACGTGGCCGCCCTTGCGGTCGGCGTTGTTCACGACGACGTCGAAGACGGCCATCCGGCGCAGCGCGGGGGAGTCCTCGTGGACGAGGCTCAGCGGCTGGTCGTCCTCGTCCACGCCCTCGAACACGGCACGCCATCCCTCGCGTGGCTCCCGGACGATGTCGACCGGATCCTGCTCCGGGTCGGGCTCCTGCCAGAGCTGCACCATGCCCGGACCCAGCGGACCGTCGCGCAGGACCGTCGTCGGCACCACGTCCCACCCGAACGCCTCCGACACCAGGTAGGCGGACGCCTCCCGGTTCGCGAGCGTCCCGTCCGGGAAGTCCCACAGCGGCTTCTCCCCGGCGACCGGCTTGTAGACGACGCGGACGTCGCCGATCGTGGCGAGGAAGGTCGCGTTGGAGGCGACCGTGATGCGCCCGACGAGCTCGAGCTCACCGCCGACGAGATCGGTCACAGCTGGTCGGGAGCGCCGCACACGTGGCCGTCGTCGACCGGCCTGCCGCAGCTCGGGCAGAGGGGCCGGCCCGACCGGACGACCTGCCGGGTGCGTTCGACGAACGCCCGCGCGGTCCCCACCGGCATCCGGACCAGGAGCACCTCGCTCGCGTCCTCCGGCTCGGGAGCCTCCTCCTCGTCCTCCAGCGGGAATGCCTCGACGATCACCTGCGCGGTCGACGGGTCCCAGCCGAGGCGCAGGAGCCCCGTGCGGAACTGCTCCTCCACGGGTTGGTCCAGGGGCTCGTCGTCGACGAGCTCCACGGGTGTGGCGGCGGGGACGCTGAACCGGTTCCCCTCGTCGGCCATGAGGGCGCCGAGGATCTCGTCGATCTTCTCGGCGAGCACGGCGGACTGCTCCTTCTCCAACCCGACGCTCGTGTTCCGGGCGCCGTCGCGCACCTGCAGGTAGAAGGATCGGGAACCTGGGGGGCCGACGGTGCCGACGACGACACGGTCGGGCCAGTCGAACTGGTGAACAAGGGCCGGCATGTCGCCCACTTTACGAGTGGGCCGAGCCTGCTGCCGGGGGTCCGGCCCCGCCCCCGACCTGTGCGTCGCCGACCGGACCGGCGGTGCGCAGCCAGGACAGGTCCCCCGAGTCGGTGTTGGTGGCCACCACCTCGGGGCGGGTCGTCCCGTACCGGACGATCGACGCGGAGCCGGGGTTGACGGTGAGGCGCTGGAAGAGGTCGAGCTCCATGCCCAGCGCGTCCGCGAGGACGGACTTGATGATGTCGCCGTGGCTGACCGCCACCCACACCGCGCCGGTGCCGTGCTCCGCCTCCAGCTGCGCGTCGTGCCGGCGGATCGCCGCGACCGACCGTGCCTGCATGGCGGCCAACGACTCCCCGCCAGGGAACACGGCCGCGGACGGCTGGTTCTGCACGACCGACCAGAGGGGCTCCTGGGCGAGCTCCTTGAGGGGCCTGCCCTGCCACTGCCCGTAGTCGCACTCGAGGAGGTCCGGCTCGAGCTGCACCGGCAGGGAGTGGTGCTCCGCGATGGCCCGCGCGGTCTGCCGGCACCGCGCCAGGGGGCTCGAGATCACTGCGACCAGCGGCGCGGCGGCGAGCCGTTCGGCCGTGCGCTCGGCCTGGCTCCGGCCGACCGCGTCCAGGTCGACCCCGGCGGCCCGCCCGCTCAGGATCCCGGCGACGTTCGCGGTGCTCCGGCCGTGCCGGACGAGAAGGAGGGTGGCCATGGCCTGGAGCCTAGGCAGGATCTCGGGGTTCAGCCGCGCCCGGCGCTCGTCACGGCCCTGGTCGCCCCTCCCGCTCGAGCGTCGCGGCCGTCTTCCCACCGATCACAGCGCGGAAGGCACGGTCCCACGCCTGCTTCGCCGCGGCGCCGGCTCGTGCCCCCGTCGACTTCACCTCGAAGTACGACGAGGCGGCGAGCACCCGGTACGTCGCCAGGATGCAGAGCAGAGGAACGGCCGAGATCAGGGGCGCTCCCGCCGGCACGGTGTCGACGAGCACGCTCGCCGCGATGGCTCCGCCGAGCACCAGCGCGCTGACGATCCCGACCAGCGCGCCCCGCGAGGTGGTCTGCGTGAGGACGACGGCGATGGCGAGACAGACGACCGCGCTCACCGCCGTGATCGCGTCGACGTGTCGCCACGCGACCAGGAGCCACCCCGCGCCGGCCGCGGCGACGAGCACGGACAGGTTCCACGGGGCGACCAGCGACGTCCGCGGCCGCAGCGCCTGGACGACCTTCCAGTCGGCGGGCCGCGCCCCCTCCCAGTGCGCCAGGTCCACGAACTGCAGCAGGGGAGCGAGGTGGGGGCGGGCCTGGTCGGAGCGCCAGCCGGTCGGGACGTCCCAGTCGGCTCCGACCGGGCCGGCCTGGCAGACGGCGTGCAGCGTCCAGGTCATCGCGACGAACATCGACCCGAACGCGGCCCCGACGACGACGATCACGAGGTCGCCGGCCACGATCTCCGGGTGCGGCCATCGCGCCGCCTCGACGAGGGCGACCCCGACGCCGGCGCGCAGGGCGTACCCGAGCGCGAGCACCACGCCGACGAGGCGAGCCCCCGACCGCGCGCGCAGGAGCTCGTAGATCGCGGAGAGGATCACCAGGAGGGCGGCGGCGACGGCCATGACGACCTGGCCCGGCGGCGCGAGGAAGAGGGTCAGGCACACCGCCGCGTAGATCCGTGCGGCCGCGACCACCAGGCTCGCGCGCACCGCGAAGCGGGCCTCGCCGGGGCGGACGGGGAGCCTCTGCCGTTCCGCGGCGGCAGGGTCGGACGTGTCCTCCTCCAGGCCGCGGATGTCGTTGAGCTGGTAGCGGCTCTGGTAGAGGAGGAGCTCGAAGACGACGACGCCGAGCAGGACGGTCCAGACGGTGCCACCCAGGGACACCCCGTCGACGACAGCGGCCAGCGCGGCGGCGACCACGATGAGGAAGGCCTTCGGGATCGAGTCCGGCCGGGGCAGGAGCAGGTACTGGGTGAGGCTGCGGGTGCCCGGGGGCCGAGCGGGCCGCGGCTGCAGGTCCTCGCCCAGGGACGCGTCGAGGGTGTGGACCGCCCGGTAGAAGTAGCGGCGGCCGTCGACGACGGCGAGCACCCCCTGGCGACCGATCGACAGGAAGGCGGCGCCGTACACCGCCACCACGATGAGCCTCCACGGCGCGGAGACCGCGGCGATGATGACGGCGAGGAAGCCGACGTACCCGACGATGAGCGCGAGCATCACCAGGACCCCGAGCGCCCGCGCCGCGCCCGATCGCCGCAGCGCCGTCGGGCTGGCGAAGAGGGTGAGCTCCGCGCCCCGCGGGAACGTCAGGCCCGGGTAGGACTCGACGCTGGTGTCCGGCACCGTGCCGGCCAGCTCGCGCTCCAGCGCCCGCATGTGGAACGAGCGCAGCGTGGACCGCAGGGCATTGGCAGCGAGATAGGCGAGGAGCGCTGTCGGGACGAGCGGGGCGCCTGCCAGGAGCACGTCGGGAGCCGGGACGCACTGGTCCCTGCCCGCGTAGCCGACCGAGCAGACGTTGAGCATCAGCCCCGCGAGAAGGCCGATGCTGGCGAAGGCCAGCGAGGCGAACCCGGCCTGCAGAGCGAGGTGCGACGTGTCCTCGGCGCGCTCGAGGCGGTAGGCCTCGAGCAGCAGGTTGCGGCGCCACGTCTCGTCACCGGCCGGGGTGGTCTGTGGCGCTCTGCCCATGTCCGTGACTCTACGGACGCAAAGATCTCCTGTGCAGTGGTGCTGTCGACGACCGGTTCGTCGGCGCCCGACGCCCGACGTCGATACGGTCAGACTGTGACGAACCTCGTGGAGAAGCTGGCAGGCTCGGTCTCGTCGTGGGGCACGAAGGTGGCCTACGGCGAGAAGGTCACGGTGGACGGGCACGAGCTGGTGCCCGTCGCGCTGGTCGGGTTCGGCTTCGGTGCGGGCGAGGGCTCGGGCGAGATGCCTGACGCGGGCACGGTTCCGGCGGGCAGGGGTGAGGGCAACGGCGGTGGAGGTGGCGGCTACGCGGTGCCCATCGGGGCCTACGTCGGCGGTCCGGACGGGCTGAGGTTCCGTCCCAACGTCATCGCCGTGATCGTCGTCGCCGCACCGTTGGTGTCCGCCTCGGGCATGGCGCTCGCGCAGATCATCCGAGCGTTCCGAGGCCGCGCGACGAGCTGATCGCGCTACGCCAGTGCGCGTTCGACGGCTGCGGCCTCGCGGCGGTACCCCACGGTCTCGTAGCCGACCACGACCACCGCCGGCGCGATCGTGACGACGACCAGGCACACCCCGATCGGCGCTCCCGCGGCGGCGAGGCCGATCGCGGCGACCAGTGTGGCGACGCAGCCGGCGACGAGGCCGACCATGACCCGGTCCAGCTCGCGCAGCAGGTAGGTGTGCAGCGCGAGCAGGGTCACGGAGAACACCAGCGCGGGCACGGACACCGACACGATCGCCGCCATCACACCGACCGCCGCGTGCCCGTCGATCACGTCGGCGGCGACGTGCAGGCCCGCACCGATGGCCGCGATGGCACCGAGGATGACGATCTGGCCGTAGCCCCACACGACGGACCGCTCGCGGTGCCGGGCGAGGAGCTCGCCGGACGGCACGATGAAGTACGTCCACCACAGGCCGAACGTGATCCCGACCCCCGCCACCACCACGAGGACGGCCTCCGTGCTCCAGCCCTGGTGGTCCACCAGGGCGGAGACCGCAGCGACGGTGCCGAAGATGCCTTCGCCGAGCGCGATGATCGCGAGGAGCCCGTAGCGCTCGGCGATGTGCAGCGGGTTCCACGGGGTGCCCGACGACCTGCGCTCGGCGATCACCGGGCACGCGGCCTCGAACACGAAGAGCAGGCCGGCGCAGACGAAGAAGGCGAGCGCGGACTGCGGGACGAGCACGAGAGCGATCCATGCGAGCTGCGCGATCCCGACGAGGACGGCGTACGCGAGGGCCGTGCTGCGGCGCAGCGGGTCCTGGACCGCGACGCGCAGCCACTGCGCGATCATGGCGACACGCATGACCACGTAGCCGGCCACGAGCACGCCGTTGTCGACGGTGCCTCCGACCTCCAGGGACTCGAACAGCGCCGGGAGGCCGAGGGTGAGCACGACGACGCCGATCATCTGGACCAGGGTCATGACCCGGAACAGCCAGTCGTCGGTGTCGTAGGCGGACGCGAACCAGGAGAAGTTGACCCAGGCCCAGCAGGTGGCGCCGATGGCGAAGACGAATCCGAGGATGCCCGGAGCCGCGTGCCCGTCGGCGACGAGGTGCGAGAGCTCGTTGGCGGCCTGTCCGAAGGCGACCACGAAGGTGAGGTCGAAGAGGAGCTCCAGCGGGGACGCGGCTCGGTGGTCCGCGCCCGGGTCGCGCCCGGTCATGCGCGCGAGGCGGTGCCCCCTGGCTGTCGCTGGCGGGCTCTCCTCCTGCACGGCACTCATGGTGCCACCGCATCACGCCCGCGGAACCCTTGCCCTCGACCCGTGCGCCCGTCCATCGTGAGGGAAGACCTGCCGGCCCGCCCCACCGGGTCGTCATGACACCGCTGGAGGTGGCGCTCCCGATGGCTCCTCGCCGGATCCTCGTCGTCGGTGCCGGGGTCGGTGGCCTCGCGCTGGCGGCCGGTCTCAGGGACGGCGAGCACCTCGCGGTCCTCGAGCAGTCGACCGAGCTCAGGGCGAGCGGCGGTGCCGTCACCCTCTTCCCGAACGGTCTTGCGGCGCTGGACGCGTTCGGTGTCGACGTGACCGGGACGGGTGCACCCGTGGGGGTGATGCGGATGCACCGCGGCGACGGGACTCCGCTGATGACGATCGATTTCGCCGAGATGGCGCGCCGGACCGGCTACCCGGTCCGCAACATCCTGCGACGGGACCTCCTGCGCCTGCTCGCCGACCAGGTCCCGGCCGGCGTCGTGGAGCTCGGCACCGAGGTCAGCGACGTGGCGCCCCACGAGGAGTCCGCGACGGTGCTGCTGTCCGACGGCTCGTCGCGGGAGGCGGATCTCGTCGTCGGCGCCGACGGCACGTCGTCGGTGGTGCGTCGGTCCGTCCTCTCGGCGCAGCCCGCCCGCACGAGCGGGTGGATGACGGTGCAGTCGCTCGTCCACGGCTCGATGCAGGGCGTCCTCGACGACCGGTCCGGCGCCTCGTACGTGGGGCGCGCCGGGTTCTGCGGCATCATGCCGGTCGGCCCGCAGCTGACGCTCGTCTGGTTCGACGTCCGGGTGCCGGCGGAGGGATGGCGGACCGTCGACGCGGCGTGGCTCCGGGAGATGTTCCGGGACTACGCCCGGCCTGTGACCGACGTCCTCGGTCGGATCGAGACGGTGGACCCTTTCGCGCACCGCACCCACGAGGTGCCGGACACGTGGGGACGCGGACCGACGACTCTCCTGGGAGATGCCGCCCACGCCGTGCCACCGACAGCGGGGCAGGGCGCGAACCAGGCGTTGGACGACGCCTGGGCCCTGCGCGAGGCGCTGCGCTCGGACGGGGACGCCGTCCGTGCCGTGCGCCGGTACGAGAGCCATCGCGTGCCCAGGGTGCGGCGGATGTCCCAGGTGGCCGCCGCCGAGCGCCCGAACCAGGTGCCCGGCGCCGCGACCGGGTTCGTGATGCGGCACGTCCCCGCCCGCATGGCCGGCATCGGGCACACGGCGCTCGTGCGCCGGTGGAGCAGCGTGCTGTCGGGGTCGCGGCCCTGAGCGACGTGACGGGCCGGTCGTTCGGTTCAGCTGCGTCAGTGGGCGATCAGCCGCGGGCGGGGACCGGGGTCGAGCAGCTCCGCGGCTCTCCGGAGTGCTCGTGCGACGAGGACTCGCATGCTGGTGCCGCGGCGCTGCCTCACCTGGTCCGCCACCACCGGGGCGTCCGGCATCGCCGAGTGCTGCAGGTTCCACGTGGCCCGTGCTCCGATGTACGCCAATCCGTCGATCATGATGACCTCCGCTACCAGTGAACGGTGTTATACCGGTAGCCTACGCGTGCGCTACCATCAAAACAAGGTATGCAAGTAGCAGAATGGAGACGTCGGTGGACGATCGACAGACGCCCCCCGAGCTGGTCGCTGGGGCACTGTGCCTGGACGTCGCGAACTCGGTGGACGGCCGGGTGCTGGAGGTCCCGCTGGACTACTTCACGACCTACGCCGACGTCGTCGACTGGGTGTCGCGGGCCGGCGGCCTGTCGGCGGTGGAGGCGACGGCGCTCCTGGCCCGCGCCGACGCCGAGCCCGAGGCGGCCGCGGAGGAGCTCGCGCGCACCCGGGCTCTTCGTGAGGCCGTGTTCGATCTCTTCCACGGGCGAGCCACGGGGGGCGCACCTGACCCGACGGCGGTCCAGCAGGCATACACCGAGGCGCTCCGGCACGGCAGGCTCGAGCCCGGTGAGGCCGGCCTCCGGTGGACGTGGGAGCTCGATCTGCGGCTGCCACGCTGGCGGGTCGCGCAGTCGGCGATCGAGCTCGCGACGAGCCGCTCGCTCGACCGCGTGAAGGCGTGCGCGTCCCAGGATGGCTGTCAGTACCTGTTCGTCGACACGTCGAAGAACGGCAGCCGCCGGTGGTGCAGCATGACGGACTGCGGCAACCAGGCGAAGTCGCGGCGGCTCACGGAACGTCGACGCGCGAGCCGGGTCTGACCGGGGGGCGGTTCGACGGTGCGACTCTTCCCGACACGGTGTGGATAAGATAACGACACCGTGTCGGGAAGACTCGGTCGTCCTGTCTGAGAGGTCCACTGTGTTTCTTGCGCTACGTGAGCTCGCGTTCGCGCGCGTCCGGTTCGGCCTGATGGCCGCGGTCGTCGCGCTCATCTCGGTGCTGATGGTCATGCTGTCCGGCCTGTCGTCCGGCCTCGTCGTCGACGGCGTCTCCGGCCTCATGCGCAGCCCCATCCAGTCCGTGGCATTCGCCGACGGCGTCAAGACCGACTCCGCCTTCACCCGCTCCGAGGTGACGACCGCGCAGCGTGACGCGTGGGCGGCGCAGGACGACGTCGCGGACGCGGAGCTGCTCGGCACGGCGATCGTCAACGGCAAGAACGAGGACGGCACGGCGATCGACCTCACGCTGTTCGGCGTCGAGCCGGACGGGTTCGTCGCACCGGAGGCCAGCGAGGGTCGGGAGCTCGTCGGCGAGGGCGAGATCGTGGTCAGCGCGTCCGCCAAGGACGAGGGCGTCGAGCTGGGTGATGTCGTGACCCTCGACCGGCTGGGCACCCAGCTCGAGGTGGTCGGGTTCACCGCCGACCAGCGGACGTTCGGGCACGTCGACATCGCGTTCCTGCCGCTGCGCACCTGGCAGGAGGTGCACGCCGGGGTCCTGCCGGGCGAGGTGCCTGAGCCTGAGGCCTACGACGTCGCGAGCGTGGTCGCGCTGCGCGGGATCGACGGCGCACCGGCGGAGACGTCGGTCGCGGGGACGTCGGCGCGCTCGCTCGAGGAGACCTTCGACTCCTCGCCCGGCTACAGCGCCGAGCTGATGACCATGCAGCTCATCCAGGTGTTCCTGTACGCCATCGCGGCGCTGGTCGTCGGTGCGTTCTTCACGCTCTGGACCGTCCAGCGCACCCGTGAGCTCGCTGTCATGCGAGCCATCGGTGCCTCGACGCGGTTCCTGCTCACCGACGGCGTCCTGCAGGCCGCGATCATGCTCGTCGGCTCCGTCGCCGTGGGTGTCGGCATCGGCCTCGGGTTCGGGGCGCTGCTCGAGGGCACCGGCATGCCGTTCGCCCTGGAGCTCGGCCCGATCCTCGGCGGAGCGGGGCTGCTGCTCGCTCTCGGCCTGATCGGCGCCGCCGTCGCCACCGCCCGTATCGCCTCCGTCGACCCCGTCACCGCGCTGGGAGAGAACCGATGACCACGACCACCACCACCCGGGTCGGCACAGGCCTGAGCCTGTCCGGCGTCACCCTGACCTTCGGCGACGGCGACGACCAGGTCGCCGCGCTGGACTGCGTCGACCTCGCGGTGTCGCCCGGCGAGCTGGTCGCGGTCGTCGGGCCCTCCGGCGCCGGCAAGTCGAGCCTCCTCGCCGTCGCGGGCGGGCTCACCCAGCCCACGGCCGGCTCGGTCGTGGTCGACGGGATCGAGCTGACCGAGCTGTCGTCACGCGCGCTGGCGACGTTCCGCCGCGACCACGTCGGCTTCGTGTTCCAGTCGGGCAACCTCGTCCCCGCGCTCACGGCGATCGACCAGCTTCGCCTCGTCGAGAAGATCACCGGTCGACGAGCCGCCACGCCCCCGGAGGCTCTGCTCGACGCGGTCGGGATGGCCGGGCACGCCGACCGGCGCCCGGGGCGGCTGTCCGGGGGAGAGCGGCAGCGCGTCGGCATCGCGCGGGCGCTCGTGACATCGCCGTCGGTGCTGCTGGTCGACGAGCCGACCGCGGCGCTCGACCGTCGGCGCAGCCACGAGATCGTCGAGCTGCTCGCCCGCGAGACGCACGCGTTCTCCGTGGCCACCGTGATGGTCACGCACGACCACGACGTGCTGAAGCACTGCGACCGCGTGCTGGAGATGGTGGACGGGAAGCTCCGGGCACTCTGAGGCACCCCCGCAGGTACGGCTGGGGCAGTGCCCGTGCCGTACCTGCGGGGGCATCGAAATAGGCTGTCGTCGCCCCCGCCAGAGGAAGGACGCCATGCCCCGGATCGACGCTCCCACCGTCGCTGAGCACCGCGCCGGGCGCGAGCGTGCGCTGATCGCCGCCGCCCACACCCTGCTGATGGCGGAGCCCGACCGCATCCCCACCCTCGCGGAGGTCGGGGAGCTCACCGGCCTGTCCCGGTCGAGCGTCTACCAGTACTACACGTCGCGCGAGGACCTCCTGTCCGCCGTCGTCAGCGAGGCCTTCCCGCGCTGGCAGGAGCGCCTGGACACCGCGATCGCCGCGGCGGCCGACCCGCGTGGCCGCATCCTCGCGTTCGTCCGTGCCAACCTCGAGCTGGTGGCGGACGGTGAGCACGCCCTCGCGCGCACGCTCGCGCTCGTCGCCCCGTCGGAGGACCTGGCGCGCCGGTCGCGCGAGTTCCACGACCGGCTGCTGGTGCCCATCGTCGAGGCACTCACCGAGCTCGGCGTCCCCGACCCGGAGACCACGAGCGAGCTGGTCAACGCGCTGGTGCACGCCGCCTCGCGCCGCGTCGAGCAGAACGGTGACCTCGAGCGCGCCTACGCCGCCACGGAGGCGCTGCTCGAGCCGTACCTGCGCGGATAGGTCGTCAGGTGGGGTCCCGCCACAGCAGCAGCGCTTCTCCCTGTCCACCGCCCCCGCACAGGGCCACGCCGGCCCGGCCGGATCCGCGACGTGCCAGCTCGCTCGCCGCGTGACCCGCCAACCGCGCCCCGGACGCCCCGATCGGGTGCCCGAGCGCGATCGCGCCGCCGTGGATGTTCGTCTGCTCCAGCGGGTACGACAGGTCGCGGAGCGACTGCACCACGACCGACCCGAAGGCCTCGTTGATCTCCAGGAGGTCGATAGCCGACAGGTCCCAGCCGGCACGTGCCAGTGCAGCCGTGATCGCCGCCGACGGCTGCGAGTGCAGCGAGTTGTCCGGCCCCGCCACCTGCCCGGACGCGCCGACGGTCGCCAGCCACGACAGCCCGCGCTCCTCGACGACCTCCCGGGCGGCGACCACCACGGCCGCGGCTCCGTCGGTCAGGGGAGAGGCGTTGCCGGCGGTGATCGTCCCGTCGGCCGAGAACGCCGGCCGCAGCGCTGCCAGAGACTCCAGTGACGTCTCGGGCCGAAGACCCTCGTCCACCGACACGACCACAGGGGCGCCGCGCCGCTGCGGCACCTCCACCGGCTCGATCTCCTCCGCGAACACGCCGGAGGACGCGGCCTCGGACGCGCGCCGGTGGCTCTCCACGGCCACGAGGTCCTGCGCCTCCCGGGGGATCGCCAGCGTCGTGTTCCCGCGCTCGGTCGACGACCCCATCGACTCCCGGTCGAACGCGTCGGTCAGCCCGTCGAACGCCAGGGAGTCGACGGCCTGGATGTCGCCGTAGGTCCACCCGCGACGCGACCCCGGCAGCAGGTGCGGCGCCTGACTCATCGACTCCTGCCCACCGGCGACCACGATCGACGCCTCACCGAGCCGGATCATGCGCGCGGCGTCGATGATCGCGGTCAGCCCGCTGAGGCAGACCTTGTTGAGCGTCATCGCCGGCACGGTCCAGGGGATGCCGGCCTTCACGGCCGCCTGCCGTGCGGGGTTCTGGCCCGCACCGGCCTGCACGACCTGGCCCATCAGCACCTGGTCCACCGACGCCGGGTCGATGCCCGCCCGGGAGAGGGCGCCACGGAGGGCGACGGCTCCCAGGGATGCGGCGGACAGCGACGACAGGGCGCCGTTCAGCCGCGCCATCGGCGTCCGCGCGAACGACACGATCACGACCTCGCGGTCAGCAGTCATGAGAGCACCACCTTCAACGGCACCAGGGGAGTTGCGGCGAGGACCTCGTCGACGGATACGCCCGGCGCACACTCCCGCAGCACGAGTCCGTCGGGCGTCACATCCAGCACCGCCAGGTCGGTGATGATCCGATCCACCACCCCGACCCCGGTCAGCGGCAGCGTGCACTCGGGCAGGATCTTCGCCGACCCGTCCCGCGCCACGTGCTCCATGAGCACGACGATCCGCCGCGCCCCGTGCACGAGGTCCATCGCGCCGCCCATGCCCTTGACCATCTTCCCGGGGATCATCCAGTTGGCGATGTCCCCGGACGACGACACCTGCATCGCCCCGAGGATCGCGACGTCGACCTTCCCGCCGCGGATCATCGCGAAGGACGTCGCCGAGTCGAAGTACGACGCCCCCGGGGCGATCGTGATCGTCTCCTTGCCGGCGTTGATGAGATCGGGGTCGACGTCGTCGTCGGAGGGGTACGGCCCCACCCCGAGCACCCCGTTCTCCGACTGCAGGACGACCGACACCCCCGCCGGGACATACCCCGGCACCAGCGTCGGCAGCCCGATCCCGAGGTTCACGTAGGACCCGTCGGCCAGCTCCAGGGCGGCCCGCGCGGCCATCTGCTCCCGCGTCAGACTCATGAGACCGTCCTCCGCTCGATCCGCTTGTCCTCGGCCTCGGCGGGTGAAAGTGGGACGACCCGGTCCACGAAGATCCCCGGCAGGTGGATCGCATCGGGGTCCAGAGACCCCACCGGAACAAGCTCCTCGACCTCCGCGATCGTCACCGCGCCCGCCGTCGCGCACAGCGGGTTGAAGTTCCGCGCGGACGCGTGGAACACCAGGTTCCCCTGCCGATCTCCGACGGCGGCCCGCACCAGGGCGTAGTCCGCAGTGATCGCCTCTTCCCGCACGAACTCGTGCGACACCCCTCGTACCGAGAACGTCTCGACCGGCTTGGGAGGCGACGACACCAGGACCGATCCGTCCGGGGAGTACCGCCACGGCAGCCCGCCGGAGGCCACCAACGTGCCCACCCCGGTCCGCGTGTAGAACGCCGCGATCCCGCTCCCACCTGCACGAAGACGCTCCGCGAGCGTGCCCTGCGGGGTCAGCTCCACCTCGAGCTCCCCGGCCAGGTACTGCCGGGCGAACTCCTTGTTCTCACCCACGTACGAGGCGATGATCCGCCGGATGCGACCCGCCTGCAGCAGCAGCCCGAGCCCCCAGTCGTCCACACCGCAGTTGTTGCTCACCACCTCCAGGTCCTGGACGCCGGAGTCGAGCAGAGCGTGGATCAGCACGCTCGGGATACCGCACAAGCCGAACCCACCGACCGCGAGGGTCGCCCCGTCGGGGATGTCGGCTACCGCCTCGACGGCGGACTGGACGACCTTGTCCATTCTTGCCTCCTGTCGACGACGACATTGTGCGCCGACCGGTCGACACTCGCGCTAGCCCATGGGCACAAGGTCCCTTGCGGACTTACCCTGGCGGGACATCAGGCAATGGGGCCTAGCTTCACAAGAGCGACGGTTCCGCCACCACAACGGAGCGAAACATGTTGCGTGCAGATGTGTCACCCAGCCGTGCCCTGCCCACCCATCAGCAGGCGGAAGCACTGCAGCTGGTGACCCCCGACGGCGTCCGTCGGCCGGATCCCGAGTATGACCCGTGGATCGCCGACGTCGACGACGAGCAGCTCGAAGCCCTGTACGAGGACATGGTCGTCGTGCGCCGCTTCGACACCGAGGCCGTCGCGCTCCAGCGGCAGGGACAGCTCGGGCTGTGGCCGCCGCTCCTCGGTCAGGAGGCCGCGCAGATCGGCTCCGCCCGCGCGCTGCGCAGCGACGACTTCGTGTTCAGCAGCTACCGCGAGAACGGCGTCGCGTACTGCCGGGGCGCCCAGCCGACCGACCTCATGCGCGTCTGGCGGGGGACCGCGCTCGCGGGCTGGGACCCGCGGGCGATCGGGATGGCCACGCCGCAGGTGATGATCGGCTCGCAGACCCTGCACGCCACCGGGTACGCGCTCGGCTGCGTGAAGGACGGCGTCGACTCGGTGGCGGTCGCGTACTTCGGCGACGGTGCCACCAGCAAGGGCGACGTGCACGAGGCGATGGTCTTCGCCGCGACCTTCACGGCCCCGGTGATCTTCTTCTGCCAGAACAACCAGTGGGCGATCTCCGAGCCGGTGGGCCTGCAGGCGCAGCGCCCGATCGCGGACCGCGCGGCCGGCTACGGCATCCCCGGCATCCGGGTGGACGGCAACGACGTCCTCGCGGTGATGGCCGCCACGCGGTCGGCCCTGGACCGGGCTCGGCGCGGCGACGGCCCCACGTTCATCGAGGCGGTCACCTACCGGATGGGTCCGCACACCACGTCCGACGACCCCACCCGGTACGTGAACCCCGAGGACAAGGCGCTCTGGGCCGCCAAGGACCCGATCGTCCGGCTCGAACACCTGCTGCACGCGCGCGACGCACTCTCCGAGGAGCGCATCTCGCAGGTCAAGGAGAAGGCCGAGACGTTCGCCGCGGCCATGCGCAGCGGCTGCTACGGGCTGCCGGTCCCGGAGCCGCTGAGCGTCTTCGAGGACGTGTTCGTCGAGCCGTCGCCCGCGCTCGAACGGCAGCGCAGCCAGTACGCCGCCTACCTCGCCATGTTCGACGAGGAGGCGTGATGACCACGATGACCCTGGCCGCGGCCCTGAACTCCGGCCTGCGGCACGCGCTCGACGACGACCCGACGGTGGTGCTCCTCGGCGAGGACATCGGCACCCTCGGGGGAGTGTTCCGGGTGACCGACGGGCTCCAGCGCGACTTCGGCGCCGACCGCGTCATGGACACACCGTTGGCCGAGTCCGGGATCATGGGCGTCGCGGTCGGCCTGGCGTACCGGGGGTACCGACCGGTCGTGGAGATCCAGTTCGACGGGTTCGTCTACCCGGCGGTCGACCAGCTGGTCACCCAGGTGGCGCGGATCCACTACCGGACCGGGGGCGCGGTCCGCATGCCGATCACCGTCCGGATCCCGTACGGCGGTGGCATCGGGGCGGTCGAGCACCACTCCGAGTCACCCGAGGCCTACTTCGCCCACACGCCGGGCCTGCGCGTGGTCACCTGCGCGAGCCCGCAGGACGCGCACACGATGATCCGCCAGGCGATCGCGTGCGACGACCCCGTGGTGTTCTTCGAGCCGAAGCGGCGGTACTGGGTCAAGGGCGAGGTCGACGAGTCGTTCGACGACGTCCCGCTGCTGGACCGCGCACGCGTGGTCGTCGAGGGCACGGACGTCACGCTCGCCACCTACGGCCCGCTGGTCATCACCGCGCGGGACGCCGCCCTAGCCGCGCAGGACGACGGGCTGTCGGTCGAGGTGGTGGACCTGCGGTCGCTGTCGCCGATCGACGTCGACACGCTCGAGGCGTCCGTGCGCAAGACCGGCCGGCTCGTCGTGACGCACGAGGCCCAGGCCAGCGGCGGTCTGGGCGCCGAGATCATCGCGAGCATCACGGACCGCTGCTTCGACGTCCTCAGGTCCGCACCGGTACGCGTCACCGGGTTCGACACCCCGTACCCCGCCGCGAAGCTCGAGGAGCACTTCCTGCCCGACCTCGACCGGATCCTCGACGCCGTCGACCGCGTGATGGGCAGACAGCACTCGCTGACCGGATGGAGGGCGTCATGACCACGATCCAGACGGTCACGCTGCCCGACCTGGGCGAGGGTCTCACCGAGTCCGACCTGGTGGAGTGGACTGTCGCCGTGGGTGACACCGTCGAGCTGAACCAGGTGGTCGCCGAGGTGGAGACCGCGAAGGCGCTGGTCCAGCTGCCGTCGCCGTACGCCGGCGTGGTCGCCGAGCTGCTCGTCGAGCCCGGAGCCACCGTGCCCGTGGGGACCGCGCTGCTGACGATCGCGGTGGAGGTTCCGGCCGATGCCACGGCTCCGGCCGATGCCACGGCTCCGACGTCGCCCGCTGTCGAGCCGGCCGCGGAGGGCGAACCCGCCGCGCCCGAGCGGACCGCCGTGCTCGTCGGGTACGGGCCGCTGGTCGAGGGGTCGTCGCGACCCCGCCGCCGGTCGAAGTCGGAGGACTGGACCGCGGCGCACGCGGTCGCCGACGAGGTCGGTCTGGCCCTCGCGGGCGGTCGCATCGGGCCCAAGGTGCTCCCCCCGGTGCGCAAGCTCGCGCACGACCTCGGGGTCGACCTGAACAAGATGGAGGGCTCGGGCAAGGACGGGATGATCACGCGGGAGGACGTCCTGCGGGCGGTGTCCGGTGTGGACGTCTCCCCGGCGGCACGCCGGCCCGACGCGTTGTCCGCCGCGCACCGGCCCGGCCTCGCGCGGCCCGTCGAGACCGTGCCGACGCCCAGCCCGCCCGAGTCGGCGCGCGAGGTGCGGACCCCGATCGCGGGGGTGCGCAAGCAGACGGCCGCTGCGATGGTGGCCAGCGCGTTCACGGCTCCGCACGCGTCGACGTCGCTGACGATCGACGTCACCCCCACCCTCGACCTGCTCGACGAGCTCAAGCACGACCGCGCGCTGGAGGGCCACCGGATCTCGATCCTCACGCTCGTCGCCAAGGCCGTGACGATCGCGCTCGGTCGCAACCCGTCGCTCAACGCGCACTGGGACGAGGCCGCGGGGGAGATCGTCCAGTTCGGCTACGTCAACCTCGGCATCGCTGCGGCGACCCCGCGCGGGCTGCTCGTGCCGAGCATCAAGGACGCGGACCGCCTGCGGCTGCCGGACCTCGCGGACGCGATCGGGGCGCTGACCGAGAGCGCACGGGCGGGGACGTCGACGCCCGCGGACCTGGCCGGGGGGACGATCACGATCACCAACATCGGGGTCTTCGGCGTGGACACCGGCACGCCGATCCTGGTGCCGGGGCAGGCGGCGATCCTGGCCATGGGCGCGATCCGACGCCGGCCGTGGGAGTTCCAGGACCAGCTCGCGCTGCGCAGCGTGATGACGCTCAGCCTGTCGTTCGACCACCGGCTGGTGGACGGAGCGGAGGCCGCGCGGTTCCTGGCCGACGTGGGCACGATCCTCGCGCGGCCCGGCTCCGTCGTGAGCATGGTCTAGCGGGGCGCGACGACCGCCGGCACCGCCGTCGTGCGGTGCCGGCCTCCGACCCTGGGGCGGCGCGGTCAGGAGTCGAGGCTGCGGTAGAAGCCGAGGAGCGCGTGGGCCAGCTCCTCGGGAGCCTCCATGGCGACGAAGTGGCCGATCCCCTCGATGGTCGCGGTGGTGACGTCGGCGGCGACCGCGTGCATCGTCCCGCTGGTGAACGGCCCGCTGCCGGCGTCGACCGCCAGGACGGGCATCGTCAGCCTGTGCTCGGTGGCGAGCCGCGTGATCTCGGCGCCCTCCGTGAGCACGGAACCGTAGATGCCGGTGGTCCCGCGAAGGCCCTCGGGGCGCGAGTACACCCGCGTGAACTCCTCGACGTCCTCGTCGCTGAGGGCGCCCGGGGTGCCGTTCATGGCGGGGAAGGCGAATCCGGTGAGGAACTCGCGCTCCCGCCCCGCGAGCAGCATCTCGGGGATGCCCGGAGCCCCGAGGAACCCGACGTGCCACGCCCCGCCGTGCGCCACGTCGGCGAGCAGCTCCAGCCCGAACCCCGGCAGCGCCGCCTCGATGGCGGTGTAGCTGCGCAGGAGGTCGGGGTGCTGGGCGGCCAGGCGGAAGGTGGGGGTCCCGCTGATGTCCTGGCCGGTGAGGTGGACGGGGCCGAGGTCGAGGTGGGCGATCAGCCCGCGCAGGCTGTCGGCGAACGTCGAGCTCGTGTACTCGCCGGGATCGGTGCCGGAGTCGCCGAACCCCGGCAGGTCGACGGCGATGACGCGGTGCTCGGCAGCGAGCAACGGGATGAGCTTGTGGAACGCCCACCACGACTCGGGGAACCCGTGCACGAGCAGGACCGGCGTCCCGGTGGCGCCGGCGGTGACGTAGTGCAGCTCGGTGCCGTCGAGGGTGACGCGGTGGTGCGTGACCTCGGGGATCGAGGCGGCGGTCGTGACGGTCATGGTGTCGCTCCTTCGGAGGTTTTGGACAACCAGGTTGTGACAAGTGTAGAAACATGGTTGTCGATACGTCAACCAGGTTGTCGTAACATGGCGCCATGACGCGTTCCGGTGCTGACCTCGCGCTCCTTCTGCTGGGGGGCTTCCGCGCGCTCGCCGACGCGGGGAGCGCCGAGCTGGCCGACCGCGGCTACGACAAGATCCGGCCCATCCACGACTTCGCCCTGCGCTCGATCCTCGCCGGGGCTGACACCACCGCCGAGCTCGCGCGGGAGCTGGGCATCTCGAAGCAGGCCGTGATCAAGACCGTCGGCTTCCTCGAGGCGGAGGGCTACGTGGCCGTCGAGGCCGACGCGCGCGACGGCCGCCGCCGGCTCTACTCGCTGACCCACCGGGGGCGCGGGCTGCTGCGCACGGGGGAGCAGGTGTTCAACGAGCTCCGCGACGCGTGGGCGCAGCGCATCGGCGCCGACCAGCTGGAGGCGGTCGGGGACGCGCTCGCCGACCTCGGCGTCCGAGCCCCGGCCCACCTCGACGCCGCGGGCTGGTTCAGCGGTTCGTCAGCCGAGTGACGGCCGCAGGGCGGCCAGCGCCATCTGCTCCAGCACGGCCCGCGTGCGGGCCGCCGTCACCGCGCGCGCGCTGTGCGGGGTCGAGTTGAGCAGTCCGAACGTGGCCTGGGCGCGCAGGCGGAGCTCGGCGCGCTCGGTGGACGGGCTGAGCCGGGCGAGCACGTCCACCCACAGGTCGATGTAGCGACGCTGCAGGTCACGGACCGATTGGCGGTCCTGCGGGGACAGCGCCGCAAGGCTGCGGTCCTGCACCCGGATGACGTCGGGATCCCGCAGGGCGAACTCGACGTGGAACCGGACGAGTGCGCGCAGCGCGGCCGGTGCGTCGTCGCCCGACGCGCCCACGACCGCCTGACCGCCGTCGAGCAGACCCTCACTGGCCCCCACCAGGAGCGCGGCGAGCACGGCCTGCTTGCTGGGGAAGTGGCGGTAGACGGCCGGCCCGCTGACGCCGACCGACGAGCCCAGGTCCTCGATCGACACCCCGTCGAACCCGTGGCTGGCGAACAGCCGGGCCGCCTCGGACAGCAGGGCGTCACGGCGCTCGGCCTTCGCGCGGACGCGGGCGGTGGTCGGGGCCTCACTCATGTGGTGCGAGCTCCTCGATGGACAACGGGGTGATCGAACACTAGCCTCATTTCAGTTAGCGATCACTAACTCAGTTCGTCTCTCCCACCACCCCCGTGGAGACAGCGTCGATGGAGATGCTCAGCACGACGGCGGACCCCGCCGCGGACTCGTTCGTCGCGAACGACCGGTCGCAGCGCGCCCTCGTCGGCGAGCTGCGGGACCGGCTCCGCACCGCGGCCGAGGGCGGCCCCCTGCGCTCGCGGGAGCGGCACGTGGCCCGCGGCAAGCTGCTGCCGCGCGAGCGGATCGACGTCCTGCTCGACGACGGCAGCCCGTTCCTCGAGGTCGCACCGCTGGCCGCGCACGAGCTCTACGGCGGCGAGGCGCCCGGCGCGGGGGTGATCGCGGGGATCGGCCTGGTGCACGGCCGGCACGTCATGGTCCTGTCCAACGACGCGACCGTGAAGGGCGGCACCTACTACCCGCTCACGGTGAAGAAGCACCTGCGCGCGCAGGAGATCGCGCTCGAGAACCGGCTGCCGTGCATCTACCTGGTCGACTCCGGCGGCGCGTTCCTGCCGATGCAGGACGAGGTGTTCCCGGACCGCGACCACTTCGGCCGGATCTTCTACAACCAGGCCCGGATGTCCGCCGAGGGGATCCCGCAGGTCGCGTGCGTGATGGGCTCCTGCACGGCGGGCGGTGCCTACGTGCCCGCGATGAGCGACGAGACCGTGATCGTGCGCGGCCAGGGCACGATCTTCCTGGGCGGCCCGCCGCTGGTGAAGGCGGCGACCGGTGAGGTGGTCACGGCCGAGGACCTGGGCGGCGGGGAGCTGCACTCGCGGACGTCGGGTGTCACCGACCATCTGGCCGAGAACGATGCGCACGCGCTGCAGATCGTGCGGGACATCGTCGCCACCCTTCCCGCCCCACGACAGACCGCGTGGGACGTGCAGGAGAGCCGGCCGCCGAAGGTCGACGAGGGTCAGCTGTACGGCGTCGTGCCCACGGACCTGCAGACCGCGTACGACGTGCACGAGGTGATCGCGCGGCTGGTCGACGGCAGCGAGCTGCACGAGTTCAAGCGGGAGTACGGCACCACGCTGGTCACCGGGTTCGCGCGGCTGCACGGGCACCCGGTGGGGATCGTCGCCAACAACGGGGTCCTGTTCAGCGAGTCGGCGGTCAAGGGAGCCCACTTCATCGAGCTCTGCGACCAGCGGGGGATCCCGCTCGTGTTCCTGCAGAACATCTCCGGCTTCATGGTCGGCCGCGACTACGAGGCCGGCGGGATCGCGAAGCACGGCGCCAAGATGGTGACCGCCGTCGCCACCACCCGGGTGCCCAAGCTGACCGTGGTGATCGGCGGCTCGTTCGGGGCCGGCAACTACTCCATGTGCGGGCGGGCGTACGGTCCGCGGTTCCTCTGGATGTGGCCCGCCGGCCGGATCTCGGTGATGGGCGGCGCGCAGGCGTCGTCGGTGCTGGCGACCGTCCGCCGCGAGCAGCTGGGTGACCAGTGGTCCGCCGAGGACGAGGAGGCGTTCAAGGCTCCGCTGCGGGAGCAGTACGAGACGCAGGGGAGCCCGTACTACTCGACCGCGCGGCTGTGGGACGACGGGATCATCGATCCCGCGGACACCCGGCGGATGCTCGGCATGGCCCTCGACGTGTGCGCCGGCGTCCCCCTCGGAGAGCCCCGCTTCGGGCTCTTCCGGATGTGAGCGGCATGTTCGGGACCGTGCTGGTGGCGAACCGGGGGGAGATCGCCTGCCGGGTCATCGCGACGCTCCGCACCCTCGGGATCCGGTCGGTCGCGGTGTTCACGGACGGAGACCGCGCTGCGCTCCACGTGGCGCGCGCGGACTCGGCGATCCGCGTCGAGTCCTACCTGTCGATCGACGCGGTGATCGAGGCCGCGCGGTCCGCTCATGCCGAGGCGATCCACCCCGGGTACGGGTTCCTCTCCGAGAACGCGGACCTCGCGCGGGCGTGCGAGGCGGCGGGCGTCGTGTTCGTCGGGCCCGGGGTGAAGGCCCTGGAGCTCATGGGCGACAAGATCCGCGCGAAGGAGCACGTCTCGGCCGCGGGGGTGCCGGTGATCCCGGGCTCGTCGTCGACCGATGCGGCCGACGCCGACCGCGTCGGGTACCCGCTGCTGGTCAAGCCGTCCGCGGGCGGGGGCGGCAAGGGCATGACGGTCGTCGAGCGTGCCGAGGACCTGGCCGATGCCCTCGTCGGCGCCCGTCGCGTGGCCGCCGCGGCGTTCGGCGACGACACGCTGCTGCTCGAGCGTCTGGTGCGGACCCCGCGGCACATCGAGGTCCAGCTGCTCGCCGACACCCTGGGGAACGTCGTCCACCTCGGCGAGCGCGAGTGCTCGCTGCAGCGCCGCCACCAGAAGGTCGTCGAGGAGGCGCCGTCGCCGCTCCTGGACGCCGCCACCCGGGACCGGATCGGTGCGGCCGCGTGCGAGGTGGCGCGGAGCGTCGGCTACGTGGGAGCCGGGACGGTGGAGTTCCTGGTGTCCGACGAGGCGCCCACGGAGTTCTTCTTCATGGAGATGAACACGCGGCTGCAGGTGGAGCACCCGGTCACCGAGCTGGTCACCGGGCTGGACCTGGTCGCGTGGCAGCTGCGGATCGCCGCGGGAGAGCCGCTGGGCGTCCAGCAGACCGACGTGCGGCTGACCGGGCACGCGATCGAGGCGCGCGTCTACGCCGAGGACCCCCTCCGGGACTTCCTGCCGAGCACCGGGACCGTGCGGGTGCTCGACGAGCCGGCCGGCGAGGGGATCCGCGTCGACAGCTCGCTGTACGCCGGGCTGGAGATCGGGTCCGCCTACGACCCGATGCTGGCCAAGGTCGTCGCGTGGGGACCGGACCGCGCCACGGCTCTCGCCCGCCTGGACCGCGCGCTGGCCGGCACCACGATCCTCGGCGTCCGGACCAACCTCGCGTTCCTGCGGCAGGTGCTGGCCGACCCCGACGTGCGGGCCGGCCGGCTGGAGACCGGCCTGCTCGGACGCCTGACGCCCTCGACCGAGGCTGCCCCGATCATCGCCGCGGTCCTCGCCCGCCACCCGGCACCCGTCGGCGCGTGGGGGACCGACGGCTGGCGCCTCGGAGATCACCGACCCGTGCGCTACGAGGTCGACGACGTCGAGGTGTCGGTGCTCGGTCCGCCCGACGGTGCGACCGTCACGGTCGGCGACGACGCGCCCGTCCACGCATCGCTGGAGCGGACCGGACCCTCCTCCGTGGCGCTCGAGGTCGACGGCGTCGTGCGCCCGCTGCGCCTCGTCTCGGACGGCCCGGTCACCTGGGTCGGCACCTCCGAGCTGCGCTTCCGCAGCCGCGTGGAGCGGCTGGCCGACGAGCTCGCCGCCCTCACCCGCGGCACCCGCCCGGCCGACCCGGAGGTGCGCTCGCCGATGCCCGGCATCGTCGTCTCGGTCGACGTGCGCACCGGCGACCAGGTGGTCACGGGACAGAACCTCCTCACCATCGAGGCGATGAAGATGGAGCACCGGGTCGTCGCGCCCAGCGACGGCATCGTCACCCTCACGGTCCGACCGACCGACCGGGTGGCACTCGACCACGTGGTGGCCACCATCACCGGCCACCCCGACGAAGGGACACCGGCATGACGTCCGACCTCACCCCCGAGCAGCAGAAGCTCCGCGACGAGGTGCGGGACTTCGCCGACACCGTCGTCGCGCCCGCCGCCTACGAATACGACACCAAGCGCGAGCTGCCCTACGAGATCCTCGCCCAGATGGGGGAGATGGGGCTGTTCGGGCTGCCGTTCCCCACCGAGTACGGCGGCCAGGGCCGCGACTACGTGGACCTCTGTCTGGCGGTCGAGCAGCTGGCGCGGGTGGACCAGTCGATCGCCGTGACGCTCGAGGCCGGGGTCGGCCTCGGCGCGATGCCGGTGTGGCGCAGCGGGACCGAGGCGCAGAAGCGGGAGTGGATCCCGATGCTCGCGCGGGGCGAGGCGCTCGCGGCCTTCGGGCTGACGGAGGCCGAGGCCGGGTCCGACGCCGCCGGCACCAAGACCACCGCGCGACTCGAGGACGGTCAGTGGGTGATCGACGGGACCAAGCAGTTCATCACCAACTCGGGCTCGGCGATCACGCGGCTCATCACCATCACCGCGGTCACGGGCGAGACCGTGCGCGCCGACGGCTCGGTGAAGAAGGAGCTCACCGCGATCCTGGTCCCCAGCGACACCCCCGGGCTGACCGTGCTGCCGGCCTACGACAAGGTCGGCTGGCACACCTCCGACACCCACCCGCTGCGGTTCGAGGACGTGCGCGTGCCCGAGGCCAACCTGCTCGGGGAGCGCGGCCGCGGCTTCGCGCAGTTCATCCAGACCCTCGACGAGGGCCGCGTCGCGTTCGCCGCCCTGTGCACGGGGGCTGCGCAGGGCTGCCTCGAGGAGGCCATGCGGTACGCCAAGAGCCGCAACGTGTTCGGCCACCCGATCGGCGACAACCAGCACATCGCGTTCACGATCGCCCGGATGGAGGCGCGGGTGCACTCCGCCCGGCTCGCGTGGCTCGACGCCGCACGCCGGCTCGTGGCCGGGCAGCCATTCAAGCTCGAGGCGAGCCTGGCCAAGCTCATCGGCAGCGAGGCGGCGATGGACAACGCCCGGGACGCGACGCAGATCTTCGGCGGGTACGGCGTGATGAACGAGAACCCGGTGGCCCGGCACTACCGCGACTCGAAGATCCTGGAGATCGGGGAGGGGACCACGCAGGTGCAGCTCATGGTGATCGCGCGGGAGCTGGGCTTCTCGGGGGCGCCTCGATGACCCGCGACGTGGAGCAGCGGGGGCTGTACTACGAGGAGCTCGAGCTCGACGTCCGGTACGTGCACCGCCCCGGACGCACGATGACCGAGGCGGACAACGTCCTGTTCTCGACGCTGACCATGAACCCGCAGGCGCTGCACCTGGACGCGGCGTGGTCGTCCGGTCAGCCGTTCGGGCAGCGGCTGGTGAACTCGATGATGACCCTGGCCGTGCTGGTGGGGAGCTCGGTCGCGCAGCTGACCCAGGGGACCATCGTCGCCAACCTCGGGTTCACCGACGTCCGGTTCCCGCACCCGCTGTTCCACGGGGACACGCTCTACTCGTCGACCGTGGTCACGGACAAGCGCCTCTCGTCGTCGCGGCCCGGACAGGGCGTCGTGACGCTCGAGCACACCGGGCGGAACCAGGACGACGTCGTCGTGGCCGTCGCGACACGGACCGTCCTGTTCTGGTGCACGCCATGAGGGGCCCGGCGCTCCTGTTCTGCCCGGCCGACCGGCCCGAGCGGTACGAGAAGGCCGCGGCCCGCGCCGACTCCGTGATCCTCGACCTGGAGGACGCGGTCAACCCCCACGCGAAGGCGTCCGCGCGATCCCTGCTGGCCACCGTCCCGCTGGACCCCGCGCGCACGATCGTCCGCGTGAACCCCGCCCCCGACCTCGACGACGACCTGCGCGCCCTGGCGCAGACGCCCTACCGCACGCTGATGCTGGCCAAGACCTCGTCCGCCGACGACGTCCGCGCGCTCGCGGGCTACGAGGTCGTCGCGCTCATCGAGACCGCGGCCGGCGTGGTCAACGTGGCCTCGATCGCCGCCGAGCCGAACGTCGTCGGGCTCATGTGGGGTGCCGAGGACCTGGTCGCGTCGCTGCGCGGGACGTCCAGCCGGGCACCGTCCGGGGCGTACCGCGACGTGGCGACGCACGCGCGGTCCGCCGTGCTGCTGGCCGCGGGCGCGTTCGGCAAGGCGGTGATCGACGCGGTGCACCTGGACATCGACGACGTCGACGGGCTCGCCGCGGAGGCCGCCGACGCCGCGGCCTGCGGGTTCACGGCCACGGCGTGCATCCACCCGTCGCAGGTCGAGGTGATCCGGGCGGCCTACCGGCCGGGGGCGGCCGAGGTCGAGCGGGCGCGCGCCGTGCTCGCGGCCGCGGTCGGGCAGCACGGGGCGTTCCGGTGGGAGGGGCAGCTGGTCGACGGCCCGGTGCTCAAGCACGCGCACGAGGTGCTGCGTCGCGCGGGCGACCCCGGGTGAGCACCGCGCTCCCGCCGTTCGCCGCCTGGCGGTTCGTCGACGCGGTCGACGGCTTCGAGGTGGTCTTCGCCGGACCGGGCACGCTGCGCGGACACACCTCCGCGGTCGAGGACGGCCGGGCCTACGCCGTGGCGTACGAGATCACGCTCGACGGATGGGTCACCCGAGAGGTGCGGGTGCGCGCCGACACCGTGGACGGGACGCGCACGACGGTGCTGGTCTCCGACGGGCGCGGGACGTGGACGGTCGACGGGGTGCACGCGCCGGCGCTGGACGGGCTCGTCGACGTCGACCTCGAGGCGTCCGCGTGCACGAACACGCTGCCCGTCCACCGGATGGCGACGCCCGTGGGCGAGCTCGTCGCCGCGCCCGCGGTGTACGTGCAGGTGTCGGACCTCGTCGTGCGGCGCCTGGACCAGACCTACCGCCGGCTCGACGAGCACCGCGTCGCGTACATGTCGGAGGGCGGGTTCGAGGCGGTGCTGACGTACGACGACGCCGGGCTGGTGGTCGACTACCCCGGGATCGCCGCCCGCTTCGCGTGACGTCGGCAACCGGTCGACCGACTAGGGACCAACGGATCTGGTGCCGCGCTCGTCGCTGAGCAGGCTGGGAGGGGCGGCACCGCGCGTCGTCCAGGTCACCAGGCCCGAAGATGCGCCGCCCGCCCACGGAGGCAGTCATGGCCGGCACGATGAGCCCCGCCCGGGTCGAGGATCTCCCCACCCGGCACACCCCGCGCCGGACCCGGTGGGTGGCCGTCCGGCCCTGGGTCCCGCTCGTCGGAGTCCTCGTCCTGGCCGCGGTGACGGGGGTGCTGACGGGGCAGCTCGCGCCCCTCGGGCCGGTGTCGACGCTCGGCGCCCTGGCGGTGATGGCGACCGGCGCCGGTCTCGGCCTCGTCGGGGGACGGGTGGTCGGCGCCGTCTGGGTCGTCCTCCCCCTGCTCGTCGTGCACGTGGCCGCGCTCGAGCTCGCCCGCAGCGACGTCCTGCTCCCCACGGTGCACGACGTCCGGCTCGACTCGACGTGGGGGGTCCTGGCACTGGTCCTCGGGCGTGGGATGCACGCCCTCCTGCTGGTCCTGCCGATGCTGCTGGGCGCTCTCGTGGGGTCGCGCCTGACGCGTCGGCGGGTCGCGACGCGGGGCACCGTGCTCGTCGGAGCCCTGACCCTCGCGCTCGCCGCCGTCGTCGCCCTGCCCGCCTCGACGCCGCCGGTGCGCGGCGCCGACGGCGAGGTCGTCCCGGGCAGCGTCGCGACGCTCGACACGGTCGCTCTGGGTGGCGATCCGCACACGGTGATGGTCCGGGCGGCGGACCCCGACGCCCCGGTGCTGCTCTACCTGTCCGGCGGTCCCGGGCAGTCCGACCTCGCGCTCGCCCGGGTCCTGTCCGAACCCTGGGTCGACGACGTCGTCTTCGCGAGCTTCGACCAGCGAGGCAACGGCACGTCCTACGCCGCGCTCCTGCCCACCGAGGAGGCCACGCTCGACCGGGCGGTCGCCGACGTCATCGAGCTCACCGAGTACCTGCGGGACCGGTTCGACGAGGACAAGGTCATCCTCATGGGGGAGTCGTGGGGCACGATCCTCGGCGTCCTGGCGGCGCAGCAGCGGCCCGACCTCTTCCACGCCTACCTCGGCAGCGGGCAGATGGTCGACGTCACCGAGACCGACCGGCGGATCTACCGCGACCTCGTCGAGTACGCGGACCGGACCGACGACCAGGCGGTGGCGGACCTGACGGAGCGGATCGGGGAGCCGCCCTACGCCGACCTGCCCTGGGCCAACGCCGACGTCATGCTCGCCTACGAGTACCTCTACGGGTCGTACACGCCGTCCGAGGGGTACCTGGCACGTGGCAAGTCCTCCGGGCTGGACGCGTTCGGCGTCAAGGGCGTCGAGTACACCCTGCTCGACAAGGTCTCCGTGCTCCGCGGGCTGATGGACACCTTCGCGGTGATGTACCCGCAGATCCAGGGTCTGGACCTGCGCCGGGAGGTGCCGCGGCTGGAGGTCCCGGTGTTCGTGCTCGACGGGGCGGCGGAGCTGGACGGTCGCCGCGACCTGGCCCTCGAGTGGTACGCGGCCCTCGAGGCACCGACGAAGCGCCTCGTGACGTTCCAGGACGCCGCGCACGCGGTGGCGTTCGAGCAGGCCGACGCCGTCGACCGGCTGCTGGTGGACGAGGTCCTGCCGCTGGTCGGGCGATGACTCGGCTCAGCCGGCGGCGGGTGGCGTGAGGACCTCGACGCCTGCGGCCTCCAGCGCTTCGGCGAGGTCCGGCGGCGGGGTGGAGTCGGTGACCAGGTAGTCCGCACGGCCCAGCTCGGCGATCTGCGCGAACAGCCGGCGTCCGAACTTGCTGGAGTCGGCGAGGACGGCCACCTTGGCGGACCGGTCCATCATCGCGCTCATCATCGCGGCCTCGCCGAGGTTGCTGGTGGAGTAGCCGGCGTCGGCGTTGACCGCTCCGACGCCGATGAGGGCGAGGTCGCAGCGGATGTCGCGGTCGGCGCCGCTCTCGGTGGGGAACGCGACGGCGCCGATGGTGCCCTGGGCACTGAGCCGGACCGCGCCCCCGAACACGTAGAGGTCCCTGAACGCGAGCGGGTTGATCTCGGTCGGCATGCGCAGCGAGTTCGTCGCGACCGTGAGGTCACGGTGCTCGGACAGGTGGCGTGCGACAGCCAGGGTCGTCGTGCCGGCGTTGATCATCAGGGCTGCCCCGTCGCGCACCAGGCCTGCCGCCAGCGCGCCGATCTGGTCCTTGGCCGAGGTCTGCAGCCGCAGCCGGACGTCCAGGCCGGTGTCCGGGCGGGGGACGGCCTGCGGGCTGATGGCGCCGCCGTGCGTGCGGATGAGGACGCCGTCGGCGTCGAGGGCGTCGAGGTCGCGCCGGATGGTGTCGGCGGAGACGTCGAACCGCTCGGCGAGGTTGGCGACGGTCACCTGCCCCTGCTCGGCGACGTACGCCGCGAGGTCGGCCTTGCGGCCCGCGGGGAGGCGCCGTGACGTGCCGTCGGTGGTCGCTGACATGGGAGTACTGAACCACAGGTCTGCGGGTTTGTGCGAGAACCCGCATGCAGGCGTGCCGTGCTCAGATCCGGCAGCGAACCAGACATTTGCCCAGTTCAGAGGCGAAGAACCAGGTAGATCGCGTGCGCCGACGATCGACACGGCCATGTCACGGAGTGGTTGCGACTCGCCAGCACCGGTTGACGACGCACATCCACGGGTCTACGTTGGCGGAAATACGCAGAAGTGCGCAGACAGTCGCACCAAGCGGCAGATTCCGAGGATGGGAGAGTCATGAGCAAGGGCGCTCACGTAGGACGCTTCATTGCACTCACCGGTGTCACAGCACTTGCGCTCACGGCCTGCTCCGGGGGCGGCGGGTCCAGCTCGGACGGCGACGGCGACTCGGGGGGTGACGTCACTCTCGAGTTCTCGCAGTGGTGGGAGCCCGAGCTCCCCGACGGCGCGTTCCGCGAGCTGATGGACAAGTTCGAGGCCGAGAACCCCGGTATCACGGTCGACCTGCTGTCCGGCCCGTACGCCTCGACCAAGGAGCAGGTGGTCGCCGGTGCGGCCGCCGGCACCATGTCGGACGTCGTCGGCCTCGACGGCGCGTGGGTCAGCGACTTCGCCGACCAGGGCGCGATCACCGACCTGTCCGCGGTCATGTCCGAGGCCGGCTACGACGAGTCGCAGCTGGCCAGCCAGGTCCAGGTGGACGGCAAGACCTACATGATCCCGGTGGTGAACTTCGTCTACCCGATGTTCACCAACGACGACCTGCTGGGCCAGGCGGGCGTCACGGCACCGCCCACCAACCGCACGGAGTTCGCGGATGCCGCGGCCAAGGTCACCAGCGGCGACGCCCATGGGTGGGTGCTCCCGCTCTCGCTCGAGGCTCCGAACGGGATCCAGAACGACGTCATGTCCTGGGTGTGGGCGTCCGGCGGCTCGATGCTCAAGGACGGTCAGCCCGCCCTCACCGACAACGAGGCCGTCACCAGCGCCACGGACTACATCCAGGGCCTGTGGGACGCCGGTGTCATCGCCCCCGGTTCCTTCACCATGAAGGAGCAGGACAAGGTCGAGGAGTTCAGCAACGGCCGGGTCGGCATGATGATCGACTCGCTCGCCCACGTGAACCTCATCCGCGAGTCCAACCCGGACCTGAACTTCAGCATCTCGGCGATCCCGGCCGAGGACGGGTACACCGGCGAGCGCGGCATCCCGTACGCCTCCTGGGGCATCGGCATCGCCGAGAACTCGGAGCACAAGGCCGAGGCGTTCAAGCTCGTCGAGTTCCTCATGAGCGAGGAGACCAACAGCGAGCTGTCGTCGATCGCCAACGCGTTCCCCGGCAACACGACCTCCGTCCCCGACTTCGTCGAGGAGGACGAGCTGTTCGGCACCGCGTTCGAGATCTACCAGTCGGGGTTCCCGGCCAACGAGTTCACCGGCCTGCCCGTGGCCGAGCAGCTCATGCGCGACTTCGGCGAGGAGTTCCAGAAGGCGCTCGACGGCCAGCAGTCGATGCAGGACGCCCTCGCCGCGGCCCAGACCAAGTGGGAAGAGGAGTTCTAGGCCACCAGCCCGGAACGCCCGGGCCGCGCCGGACACGCATCGCCGGCGCGGCCCACCCCCTCAGGGAGAGAGCCCCGTGTCCATGTCACAGACCACCAGCCCCGAAGCGGAGGCACGGCCCACCAAGGCCGCCCCGCCCCCCGGTGCAGACTCCGCCCGGACGCGCACCATCGGCCGGATCAAGCGCACGCTGACGCCCTACGGCTTCCTCAGCCCCACCGGCGTCCTCCTGATCATCCTGATGGTCACGCCGATCATCATGGTCGTCAGCTACTCGCTGCTCGACCGTGTGATCACCAACAAGAACCCCGCGTTCGTCGGCTTCGAGAACTACGTCGAGGTGCTCACCGACCCGGTGTTCTTCACCGCGGTGCGCAACACGCTCGTGTTCACGATCTCGTCGGTGGTCGTGCACTTCGTGATCGGCCTGGCGTTCGCCCTGCTGCTGAACTCACCGCTGCTGGGCAACCGGAGCAAGGCGTTCTTCCGGGTGCTGTACATCCTCCCGTGGCTGTTCACGGTGGCGATCGTGGCGGTGCTCTGGCGGCTGCTGCTCAGCCCGAACGGGGTCATCAACTACCTGCTCGGCGCCAGCGGGATCACCGACGGCAACACCGAGTGGCTGGCCAACCCGTCGACCGCGCTGGCGGCCGTCACGTTCATCAACATCTGGTCCGGCTACCCGTTCTTCATGATCTCGCTGCTGGCCGGCCTGCAGGGCATTCCCCGTGACCTGTACGAGGCCGCGAAGGTCGACGGCGCGGGCGCACTGGCGCAGTTCCGCAACGTCACGCTCCCGCAGCTGAAGCCGATCATCATCTCGATGGCGCTCCTGGACTTCATCTGGACGACGCAGCAGTTCGCGCTCATCTGGATGACCACCGGCGGCGGACCCATCAACTCCACCGAGGTGCTCTCCACCTTCACGTACAAGCTCGCGTTCACCGAGTACGAGTTCTCCGTGGCCTCCGCGTCCGCGGTCCTCGTGCTCCTCATGTCGATGGTTCTCGCGTTCTTCTACGTGCGGCACCAGAAGGCGAGGGACTGAGATGACCACGCTGGCCACCCCGGCGCTGACCGCCGAGCGCCCCGCGCTGCGGACACCGCCCAAGCACACCGGCAAGAAGGTGGCGATCATCGTCGCCCTGGTCGTCGGTGCGTGCTTCTCGGCCCTGCCCGTGCTCTGGATGCTCTCGAGCTCGTTCAAGTCCAACCCGGAGATCTTCGAGTTCCCGCCGCGTCTCATCACGCCCGGCTTCTCGTTCGACGCGTACACGACGATCCTCACCGACCCGACCAAGCTGCGGTTCTTCTTCAACAGCTACGTCATCGCGCTCGCGGTGACCGCCCTGTCGCTGATCGTCGCGGTGCACGCGGCGTACGCGTTCAGCCGGTACGAGTTCTGGGGCAAGAAGACGATCAACGTGGTCGTCGTCTCCGTCCAGGCCGTCCCGCCCATCACGTTGCTGATCCCATACTTCGGGCTCGTCGTGGCGCTCAAGCTCTACAACACCTACCAGGGCCTGATCCTCACCTACATGGTGTTCACGCTGCCTTACGCGATCATCATGATGACGGGGTATTTCAATACGCTCCCCAAGGAATTGGACGAGGCCGTCAAGGTGGACGGGGCCGGTCCGCTGACCGCACTGTGGCGCATTCTCATGCCCATCTCGGTGCCGGGTCTGGTGTCGGTCGGCGTGTACACGTTCATGATCTGCTGGAACGAGTTCCTGTTCGCGCTGACGCTGACCAGGACCGAAGACATGCGCACCGTCCCCATCGGCATCCAGCTCCTCATGGGCCAGCACTCGTACGAATGGAACGAGATGATGGCGATGAGCATTCTCGGGTGCATTCCCGTGCTGCTTCTCTTCCTCTTCTTCCAGCGCTACTTCATCGGGGGGATGACCGCTGGCGCCGTGAAGATCTAGTACCCCCCGATCCTCAGAAACACACACACAGGAAAGTTGACACACCATGTTGATGAACGGCCGAGACCTGCTCGCGGTGGCGAACGAGAACTACTTCGCCATCCCCGCCTTCAACATCAGCGACTACGCGATGGGCAAGGGGATCTTCGAGATCTCCGAGAAGCTGAACGCCCCGCTGATCGTCGCCATCCACCCCGACGAGGTGTCGCACATCGGCGGCGACGCGCTCGCCGCGCTCATCCAGCGCGCGCACCGCTCGTCGGTGCCGGTCGCCATCCACTGGGACCACGGCGGCACCTACGAGCAGGTGCTCCTGGCCATCCAGCTCGGGTTCACGTCGGCCATGATCGACGCGTCGATGCAGCCGTTCGAGGACAACGTCGCGATCACCACGAAGGTCGTCGACACCGCGCACGCGGTCGGCCTGTCGGTCGAGGGCGAGCTCGGCACCATCGGCAAGCTCGACGAGCAGGCGGAGGACGGGGTGCTCGTCGACCAGATCGCGTTCACCGACCCCGCCGAGGCCGTGGAGTACGTCCAGCGCACCGGCGTGGACAGCCTCGCGATCGCCATCGGCACCGCGCACGGCCTGTACCCGAAGCACGTGACCCCGCAGCTGAGGCTCGACCTGCTGCAGGAGATCAAGACCCTCCTGCCCATCCCGCTCGTGCTGCACGGCGGCTCGGGCAACCCGGACGACGAGATCGGGCAGTCGGTCAAGCTCGGGGTCAACAAGATCAACATCTCGAGCGACATCAAGGTGGCGTACCACGACAAGATGCGAGAGGTGCTGGCGGACACCTCGCTGCGCGAGCCCAACTCGATCCAGCCGCCGTGCATCGCCGCGATGCAGGAGGTCGCCGCGCAGAAGATCCACCTGTTCGACGCGGCCGGCAAGGCCGACCTGTACTGACCGAGCCTGACACGACGCGCGAGGGAGCGGCCGACCGATGAGCACGAGGTTCGTGCTGGGCATGGGTGGCACGGTCGACTACGAGATCCGCTGGGACACGGCCGTGCTGGAGCAGCTCGCTGCGGAGCACGGGATCGGTCCCGAGGACCTCGACCTGTCGGCCCCGGTCGAGACGGTGCGCGACCTCGTGCGGAGCCTGCTGGCGTTCGTCCGCGACGGTGTCGGGGGAGAGCGGTTCGTCGCCTCCTCCGACATCGTCGAGGAGTTCGCCGCGCGCTTCCCCAAGGAGGTCACGCTCGGGGGGACGTGCGTGCGGGCCGCGATCGCCATGGACGTGCTCGGGGTGCCGAGCACGATGCACCTCGTCTCGATCGACGACAACGTCCGTCGGCTGCTGCCGGCCTCCGTCGACTACGTGTCCAGCGCCACCGAGGACACGCTCGACCCGCACCTGATCGTGCAGTACCCGGCGGGGACGCGGGTCCGGGTGGGTGACGTCGAGCTGGTGGCCCCGCACCCCAACCGGATCATCTACGCCAACGACCCGCCGCACCGCGAGCTGCGCATCGCCGCCGACCTGCCGGACGCGCTGCGCACGGCGGACGTCTTCCTGCTCTCGTCCTTCAACGTGATCCAGGACCCGGCCACCCTGGAGTCCCGCCTGACGCAGGTGCGCGAGGCCATGCGGGTGCTCCCGCCGGACGCCCTCGTCGTGTTCGAGGACGCGGGCTACCACGTGCCGGCGCTGAGCCGGCGGGTCCGCGACGAGATGGTGTGGGCCGCCGACGTCTACAGCCTGAACGAGGACGAGATGCACGCCTACCTCGGCCGCCCGGTGGACCTGCTCGACGCACCCACGGTGGCGAAGGCCGTGGAGGAGCTGCACGCGCTCGTTCCCGCACCGACCCTCGTGGTGCACACCAAGTACTGGGCGCTCGCGGTCGGGCAGCGGGCGGCAGCGCTGCGTCCGGCCCTCGTCGGGGGGATCACGATGGCCAGCACCCGGTACAGGCTCGGGGACGGGTTCACCGCGGACGACTACGCCGCCACGCGGGCCATGACGGCACCCGCGGTCGGTCAGCGGGTCAGCGCCGAGGTGGCGGACCTGCTCGGCGGCGACGCGGCCGTGGTGCCGGCGCTGGACCTCAGCGACGTCGCGGCGCCGACGACGATCGGGCTCGGCGACTCGTTCGTCGGCGGCTTCCTCGCAGCGCTGGGCCGGCGATGACCGCCTGGACCGAGCTGACCGACGACGGCCGGGTCTCCCAGCCGGAGGCCCTCGCCGGCGTCGAGGTCCGGGGTGGCGTGATCGCCGTGCGGCTGGCCGGGGGGCTCGCGTTCGACGTCCTGCCGGACCGTGGCCTCGACCTCGGTGCCACGTGGTGGGGCTCGACGCCGGTCGCGTGGCGCTCCCCGAACCTCGTCGACCCGGGACCCGGTCGCGACTGGGAGTCGCGCTTCCTCGGCGGGCTCCTGGCGACGTGCGGCCCCGACAACATCGGCGAGCCGCGCGGGTCCTCGGGCCAGCACGGTACCCACCACCTCACTCCCGCGACCGACGTGCACTGGTCGCGGGAGCGTGGGGGGGACGCCTGGCGGGTGTGCGTGACGGGCACGGTCGCGCACACCTCGCTGGGTGGTCCGCGCATCCTGGTCGAGCGGTCGATCCTCGCGCGGACCGGGATCCCGGCGGTCGAGGTCCGCGACGTCGTCCGCAACGTCGGCGACCAGGCCGTCGGGGTCCCGCTGCTCTACCACGTCAACCTCGGCGCACCGCTGCTGCGCCCCGGCGCGCGCCTGCGGGTCGACGCCGACGAGGCCGTCGTCCGCGAGCCGCTGCCGGAGGGCCGCGACCCCCTGCTGACCCCTGCGCCGGCACCTGGTCTGGCGCCGGTCGTCGCCGAGCACCGGGGAGTGCGCGGGGCGCGGGCCACGCTCGTCGGCGACGACGGGTACCCGGACGTCGTCGTGACCTGGACGGACGCGACGCTGCCGCGGCTGTGCACGTGGAGCTGGCCCGCCCGTGGCGCGTACGTGCTCGGCGTCGAGCCCACCAACGCGCCCCTGTTCGGCCCGGAGCGGGACCAGCCGCACGCCGGCGCTCCCGTCCTCGAACCCGGTGCGACCTGGCGCACGGGTGTCCGCATCGCGATCGAAGGACCCTGATGACGTCGCTGTACCTGCCCGCCAACCAGCCCGCCGACCGGTTCTACGCCGGAGGCCGTCAGATCGCCGACTTCCGCGGTACGGGGCCGGCGGCCAGCCACGAGCCGGAGGACTGGGTGGGATCGTCGACCTCGGTGTTCGGGCACGAGCCGGTCGGCCTGACGGTGCTCCCCGACGGCCGGCTGCTGCGCGACGCCATCGACGCGGACCCTGTCCACTGGCTGGGTGCCGAGCACGTCGCCGCGTTCGGGTCCGACCCGGCGTTGCTGGTCAAGCTGCTCGACGCCGGCCAGCGGCTGCCGGTGCACGCCCACCCGGACGTCCCGTTCGCCGCCGAGCACCTCGGCCTCGCGCACGGCAAGACCGAGGCGTGGGTGGTGCTCGAACCCGCCCGCGTGCACCTGGGGTTCGCGCGGGACGTCGGCGTCGACGAGCTGGCCGGCTGGGTGCGGACGCAGGACACGGACGCGATGCTCGGGGCGATGCACGTGCTCGACCTCGACGCCGGCGACGCGGTGCTGGTCCCCGCCGGCCTCCCGCACGCGATCGGCCAGGGCGCGTTCGTCGTCGAGCTGCAGGAGCCGACCGACCTGTCGATCCTGCTGGAGTGGTCCGGGTTCGAGATCGACGGAGCCTCCGACGGGCACCTCGGGCTGGGGTTCGACGTCGCGCTCGCGGCGGTGGACCGGCGTGGCTGGACGGCCGACGAGATCGCCCGCTTGCGTGGCGCGACCGCGGCGTCCTCCGGGGACCTGCTGCCCGAGGCGTCGGCGTTCTTCCGGGTCGAGCGGTGGACCGGTGCGCGCGAGCTCGACGCCGGGCTCGCGGTGCTGGTCGTCGTCGCGGGCGACGGCGCCCTCGTGGCGGCTGGGGAGTCGTCGCCGCTCCGGCGTGGTCAGACGGTCCTGCTCCCCGCAGCCGTCGGGCCGGTCGCGGTCGACGGCGACGAGCTCCAGGTGGTCGTCTGTCGTCCGCCTCGGCCCTGACCCGGGGGTTCGCTCCCTCGCGTTGCACTTTCACCCGATCGGTCGAACGATGGGCGGCACGGGGGATGCTCCGGCCGACGTCAAGGTGAACAACGAAGTTCGACCGAGGGACGGCAGAGATGCTCAACTCACGACGCACATGGATGGGAGCCGGCGGCGCCGCAGTGCTTGCGGCCGGGCTGGTGACGGGCGGGGTCGCGACGGGGGGTGACGGCGTCGACCGCGGACGCGGCAACGACCGCGTGGTGGCCAAGAACGTGATCTTCATGGTCGGTGACGGCCTGAGCATCGCGGCGAGAGAGGCCACCCGGCTCGCGACCGTCGGTCAGGACGGGCAGCTGGAGATGGACTCGCTGCGGTACGCGGGGTGGACGCACACCGACTCGGCGGACCCGGAGGAGGCGGTCACCGACTCCGCCGCGGGCGCGACGGCGTTCGCCGCGGGCGTGCGCACGTACAACGGGGCCGTGTCCGTCGACGTCGACGGCAACCCGGTGAAGACCCTGCTCGAGTACGCGAACGACCTGCGCAAGGCGACGGGACTGGTGTCGACGGCGCAGGTCACGGACGCCACGCCGGCCGCGTTCGGCTCCCACGTGCCCGACCGCGGCGACCAGAGCGAGATCGCGCGCCAGTTCATCGAGGTCACCAAGCCGGACGTCATCCTCGGTGGAGGCGAGGACTGGTGGTACCCCGTGGGCGACCCGGGGGCCTACCCGGACGACCCGGCGGACCCGCGTCCGGAGGTGAGCAAGAGCACCATCGGCAACCTCGTCGAGCTGGCCGAGGGGGCGGGCTACGACTACGTCAGCACCCCGGCGGAGCTCGCGGCGACCGACTCCGAGAAGATCCTCGGGCTGTTCGCCAACGAGGAGATGTTCGAGCAGTTCCCCGAGGGGCAGGGCGACGAGTACGCGCCCGTCGTGCCGCTGACGGACATGACGGCGAAGGCGCTCGAGGTGCTCTCCCAGGACCGGCGGGGCTTCTTCCTGATGGTCGAGGAGGAGGCCATCGACGAGATGGAGCACGCCAACAACGCCGCACTCACCCTGAAGGCCGGCCAGGCTCTCGACGCCACGGTGGCCCTGGTCCGGCAGTTCGCCGCCTCGCACCCCGGCACCCTGGTCGTCGTGGTCGGTGACCACGAGACCGGTGGGCTGGCCATCGAGAACGTCTCGTCGAGCGACGAGTCGGGTGACCCGACCAGCACCGTCCCCGGGGTCCTGCAGAGCCTGGAGGACGGTCCGTTCCCGATCGCGAACAGCGACCTCCAGTTCACGATCGACTGGACGACGAGCGGGCACACCGGCGCCGCGACGCCGCTGACCGCCGAGGGGCCGGGGGCCGAGCGGCTGGCCCGGTCGCAGGACAACACCGACGTGTTCACGGTCGTCCTGGACGCGATGCGCGGCCGGCGCTGACGCACGACGAGGGCGGCTGTACAGACGTGCAGCCGCCCTCGTCGTCCGCGCTCAGGACTGGAGGAACTCCAGCAGGTCCGCGTTGATGGTCGCGGCCTCGGTGGTCGGCATGCCGTGCGGGAACCCGGGGTAGGTCTTCAGGGTGCCGTTCTGCAGCAGCTGCGCCGACAGCGGTGCGGAGTCGGCGTACGGGACCACCTGGTCGTCGTCGCCGTGCATCACCAGCACGGGGACGGTGATCTTCTTCAGGTCCTCAGTGAAGTCGGTCTGCGAGAACGCGACGATGCCGTCGTAGTGCGCCTTGGCGCCGCCCATCATCCCCTGGCGCCACCAGTTCTCGATGATCGCCTCGGACGGGTCGCGGCCGGGCCGGTTGAAGCCGTAGAACTCGGTGGCGGCCAGGGCCCGGTAGAAGTTCGACCGGTTGGTGGCCACCTGCTCCTGGAGCCCGTCGAACACGCTCTTCGGCAGGCCGCCGGGGTTGGCGTCGGTCTGCACCATGATCGGCGGGACCGCGCTGATCAGCACGGCCTTGGCGACGCGGCTCTCGCCGTGCCGGGCGATGTAGTGCACGACCTCGCCGCCCCCGGTCGAGTGGCCGATGTGGACGGCGTCGCGCAGGTCGAGGTGTTCGGTCAGGGCGGCCAGGTCGTCGGCGTAGTGGTCCATGTCGTGGCCGTCGCTGGTCTGCGTGGACCGGCCGTGACCGCGGCGGTCGTGCGCGATGACGCGGTAGCCGTGCTGGAGGAAGAAGAGCAGCTGGGTGTCCCAGTCGTCGGCCGAGAGCGGCCAGCCGTGACTGAAGACGAGCGGCTGGCCCGACCCCCAGTCCTTGTAGAAGATCTCGGTGCCGTCGGACGTCGTGATCGTGCCCATGGGTGACCCTCCGGGAGCTCGGGAACGGTCATCCGAGACTAAGCGGGCATCGACCGGTTGCCTAGGTCACCCGCTGCCGGACCAGCTCCACGATGCGTCCGGCGTTCAGGGTCCAGCCGACGCCGAACACCCGCGGGCTGATCACGTGGGCGCCCTCGGGGTCCCACATGCGCTCCTTGAACCGCGCCACCGTCGGCATGCGGAAGTCGTAGGGGACGAACCCGGCCACCTGGCCGTGCCACTCCCGCTCGTCGGCGGGGCGCCGCAGCTCCTTGACCACCGCCGCGACGGCCAGCGCCAGGGTGATGAGGCGGATCAGCTTCTGAAGGTCGAGCCCACTGCTGTCCTGCTCGTGCGATGTCATGTCGACTCCCTCGTCGGGCTTCTGATGATCCACCCGGTGGCCGTCAGGAACCACCCTCGAGCACCTCGCGCAGCCTCGCGGCGAACGCCTCCGGCTGGCCGGGCTGGCCGTACTCGTCGCCGAGGAAGCCGCCGTGGTTGCTCGGGAAGACGGTGAGCTCCTGGTCGAGCTCGTCGGCGAGCGCGGAGGAGGTGCGCCAGGTGAGCGTGCCGGTGCTCTCGATGCCGGCGGCGACCACGACGCGCGTCGGAGCGGCGATGAGCGCCGGGATGTCCGGCTGGTAGGCCGTGATCGCGTTGGAGATGCCGGACAGCAGAGGGTCGGCGCGGGACCCGTCGTCGCCGGTCGGCAGGCCGAAGCCGGCCGGGTCGGGCAGCTCGGCGCCGAACTCGTCGGTGAGCTCGCCCTCCCAGGAGGTCAGCGCGATGAACGCCGCCATGCCGGCTCCCCACCCGCGCTGGTGGTACGCGTCCTGCACCTTCTTCTCCGCGGCGAACGCCTCCTGCGCATCCGGCAGCACGCCCAGCAGGGGCGGCTCGTGCGCGACGAACGTGCGGACGTCGGCGGGGTGCGCGGAGACGAGGTGCAACCCGGTCACCGCGCCCCCGCTGCTGCCGAGGAGGTCGACCGTCCCGCCGAGCTCGGCGACGAGCCGGTGCAGGTCGTCGGCCTGCTGCTGCGGGGTGTTCGCGGTCTCGCCGTCGCTGCGGGTGCTCCGGCCGAGGCCGCGCGGGTCGTACGTGACCACGGTCCGGTCCGGGAAGTACGACGCGAGCGTGCCGAAGCCGGACGCGTCCATGGGCTGGGCGATGAACAGGAGCGGCGGGCGGCCGTCAGCCGGCGGGAGGGGGCCGCGGACGTCGTAGGTGAGCGTCGCCCCGGGCACGTCCAGGGTGTGGGTGGTGGCGGTCGTCATGTGATCCTCCGGAGGCGGTCGGGGCCCCCGCCAGTATCGGGGCCCCGACCACGTCCGGTCGAGGGTCAGGGCAGCAGCAGCCGCACCGCCTGGGTGGTTCCGGTGCTGCTCAGCGACCACGTGCCGTCATCGGTCGGGCTCAGCGTCCAGGTGCCGCACCCGGTGCGGACCAGCCGCAGGTCCGTGCCCAGGCAGCCGCCGCGCTCCGCGGTCCGCACGGTGTACGCGGCGGTCCCGGCCACCGGCTCGAGCACCCACGACTGACGGGCGCGCTCGTCGCGCGGCCGGAACGTGACCGCACCCGTGTGACCCCGTGGCGCGGTGAGCGTTGTCTGGTCCGTCGGGCTGGCCAGCAGCACCTCGCCGACGGGCTCGAACCGGAACTGCTGGTCCGCGCCGCCGGTCGGGGAGCTGATCGCGAGGTTGCTCCCCGGGACGGGACCGCCCTGGACCGTCCACACCCGGTTGCCGGGCAGGATGCTGGCCACCGTCGTCCACCCGTCGCCCGCGGCGGAGAAGCTCCAGCGCTGGCAGTCGTTGTTCGGCAGGAACCCGAGCCAGCCCCACTGGGCCACGTTGCCGCCGTCGACGTTGGTGCAGGCACCGACCTCGGCCACGTTGTTGCTGAACCGGTTGAGGATCCGCGTGCCGGTGCCGCGGTCGGACAGCTGCCACTGCTGGCACGCGTTGTCCAGGTCGGTCCACAGGGCGATGTTGGCGCCCTCGTAGCCGCAGCCGGCGTTCTCGACGACCGCGGTGCCGTCGCGCGGGACGATCTGCACGAAGGGGTCGCCGTGGCCGATCGAGCGGCTCGGGTTGATCGGGTCGCTGATCACCGGCCACCCGTCGCGTCCCCAGGTGAGCTTCCGGACGTTCAGGCGGGGAGCGCCGCCGTCCGTCGCGTCGTAGTAGTGGTTGACGAAGTACCCGGAGCGGCCGTTCTTGTCCATCAGCAGGTCGCCGCCGCCGGCGCCGACGAACTCGTTGTAGCCGCGCAGGATCTCCGTGCCGCCCTTGGCGTCGAGCAGCGGCACGCCGTCGGCGTCGACGTACGGGCCGGTCAGGCTGGGGGAGCGGCCGACGATGGTCCGGTAGTCGCTCTCCACGCTGCGGCAGCAGTAGTCCCAGGACACGAACAGGTAGTAGTAGCCGTCGTGGAACGCGATCGCCGGGTTCTCCTCGGCGTTCGGGGCGAACTGGCGGCGGGCGATCGCGACGGGCTGCTCGCCGGCGACCGGCGTGCCGGTCGTGGCGTCGAGAGGCACGAGGTGGATGCCGGAGAAGAACGAGCCGAACGAGAGCCAGGTGCCGCCGTCGGCATCGGTGACGAGGTTCGGGTCGATCGCGTTGAACGTGTCGACGCCCGGCGTCGAGCGGACGACGAGGCCCTGGTCCTCCCACTGCGGGTTCGCCAGGGTCGGCGACGTGAGCAGCCCGATCACGGAGTTGTTGGTGCCGAACTGCGAGACCGCGTAGTACAGCCGCCACTCGGTGCCGGACCAGCTGAGGTCGGGCGCCCAGGCGTCACGCGGCGCGTTCTCGGGGGTGACCCCGAGCGCCTCGAGCACCCACGAGGGCAGCTCGGTGATCGCCGGGCCGAGCTCCTCCCAGTGCACCAGGTCGCGGGAGCGCTTGAGCGGGAGGTACGTGTCGTCGAACGCGGCGTCGCCGGTGATCGCGACGTAGTACCAGCCCTTCTCCTTGACCATCGTCGGGTCGTGCGCGATGGGGTCGACCGGGCGGGTGGCCGGCGACGGGGTGTGTCCGCCGGCGGTCGCCGCGGTAGCTGGGGCGACCAGCCCGAGCAGCGCGGCGATCACCAGCAGGACCAGCGACAGGGGGGTGCGTCTCATCGGTATTCCTCGTCTTCCACATCGTCGTGGGGGCCGGGCGCGTTCATCCTGGCACCGTTCTACAACGATGTACATGGTGTCCGGAATGTGATCACCCAAGCGGTTCGTGCTAGCCGACGCGGCCCGCGATCGCCGTCAGGGCGGCGTCGAGCACGGCTGCTCGGGTCAGGGGTGTTCCCGCCCCGGCCGAGCGCGCGGAGGCCGCAGCCGGTCCCACGGCCGGCGCGTCGGGCGCTGCGTCGGCGGCGGTGGACAGCAGGCGCGCCGCGTCGTCGTCACCGGTCCGCCGCAGCAGGTCCGCGAGGTTCCGCAGCGTCGCCCACAGGTGCGTCCAGTTGCCGGTCCGCGCGAAGTACCGGATCACGTCGCGGTAGCCGCGCAGCGCGTCCTGCACCCGTCCCTGGTCCGACAGGGCGGTGAGCAGACCCACGGTCGCGACGCCGACCAGGAAGGTGGCGCCGGAGCCGCGGGCCAGCCGGACGGCGTGGCGGTAGTGGCCCTCCGCGGCGCCGGCGTGGGCGGTGGCGTTCTCGATCTCCCCGGCCACGTAGGCGGCCCACGCGCGCTCGGTGGGGGAGGCCGCGCCGACGAGGGCGTCGGTGCAGAGCGAGCGCGCGCGCGCCGGGTCGCCGGAGTAGAGCGCGGCGAGCGCTGCCACGCCCGACGGGTCGGGGCGCGGTGAGGCCTGCGTCGCGGCGAGGGCATGCTCGATGGCCTCGAGGTAGCTGCCCCTGGCCAGGGCGACGACCGACCACGGCACGTGGCAGTACCAGCGGCCGAGGTCGTCCGTCGCCTGCTCGAGACCGGTGCGAGCGAGGGTGGCCGCCTTCTCGAGGTCGCCCCGCTGGTAGGCGGCCTCGGCCGCGGCGCCGTGGACGCCGGCGGCACGGGGATGGCCGGCGAGCACCGGGTCCGCCGCCAGCTCCTCGGCCCAGGCGCGGATCTCGAGCAGGTCGCGGTAGGCGATCGCGCCGTACAGCGAGACGACGACGTGGGCCGCCGCGTCCACCGCACCGCGGCGACGCGCCAGCTGCCACACCGCGCGCAGGTTGGCGCGCTCGCGGCGCAGCGTCGCGTCCGCGTCGGGCTCGTCGTCCCCGGCCAGGCCCGCCTCGATGCTCGTCGTGAGCCGGACGCCCCAGCGCAGCATGCGGTCGGCCGACTCGTCGTCCTCCCCGGCCGCGACGATCCGGTCGAGACCGAACGCGCGCAGCGTCTCCAGCATCCGGTAGCGGGTGCGCACCTCGAAGTGCGCGTCGACCATCGAGGCGTCGACCAGCCGGGAGAGCATCGCCCCGGGGTCGCCGGGCAGCCCGAGATCGGCGGCCAGCCACTCCGCGGACTCCAGGTCCAGCCCGTCGACGAACGGCGCGACGTGGCGGAACAGGCGCTGCTCGTCCGGGGAGAGCAGCCGGTAGGACCACTCGACGGTCGAGCGCAGGGTGCGGTGCCGGGCGTCCCCGGTGGGCCGTCCGGAGCCCAGCAGGTCCAGGGAGCGGTCGAGGCGGTCGTGCAGGTCCCGCAGCGAGAACGCCGACAGGCGGCTGGCGGCGAGCTCGATGGCGAGAGGGACACCGTCGAGTCGGCGCACGATGTCGGCCACGAGTGCCAGCTCCGCCGCGGAGGCCGCCGGGTCGGTGCGCACCCGGGCCGCCCGCTCGAGGAAGAGCGCGACGGACGCGACGTGCGCGGGGTCGTCGTCCGCCCCTGGCAGCGGCAGGGGAGCGAGGCGCACCGTGTGCTCGCCGGGCAGGCCGAGCGGCTCGCGGCTGGTGGCCAGCACGGTCAGCTGGGGGCAGGCGGGCAGGACGACCGCGAGCAGGTCCCGGACCGGGTCGAGCAGGTGCTCGCAGTTGTCGACCAGGAGGATCCCGGGCCGGCTGTTGAGCACGGCCGTGCACGCCTCGAGCACGTCGCCCTGCACCACGTCGAGCTGCAGCGCCGCCGCCAGGGCACTGGGCAGGGCCGTCGGGTCGGTGACGGGGGCCAGGAGCAGGACGGTCACCGCCGGCGCGCGGGCGACGACCTCGAGGGCCACGCGCGTCTTGCCGACGCCTCCGGTGCCGACGAGTGTCACCAGGCGTTCGTCCGCGAGCACCCGGTGGAGCGCGGCCACCTCGGCGGCGCGCCCGATGAGCCGGGTCGGCGGTCGTGCCGCGAGCGACGGCCCCGGCGCACGCCCGGAGCCACCGCCTGCGATGACCCGTTCGAGCTCCCCGACCGCCGGGGACGGGTCCAGGCCGGTCTCCTCCGCCAGCCGCTGCCGCAGCTCGCGGCCGACCTGCAGCGCCTCCGCCGGACGCGCGACCGCGGCGAGCGCCCGCATGAGCAGCACGGCCGCCGACTCCCGCAGCGGGTCCGCCGCGTAGGTGGCGGTCGCGAGGTCGACGACGTCGGCGGCCCGGCCCGCGTCGACCGCGTTGGCCACGAGGGCGTCGGTGACCTCGCGCCGCAACCGCGCGCACTCCTCGATCGACACGGCGACCGGCGCCACCTCGGCGAGGTCGGCCAGGATCGGCCCTCGCCACAGGGCGTGCGCCTCGCGCAGCTGGGCCAGCGCGCCGCCCGGGTCGTGCGCCGCCCGGGACCTGGCGCTCGACAGCAGCGATCTCGCGTGCGCGAGGTCCAGCTCGGAGGCGCCGAGCCGGAGCCGGTACGCGCCGGGACTCGTCTCGAGCCGGTCCGCGGCGGGTCCGAGATGGGCGCGCAACCGGGAGACGTGGGTCTGGATCGCCTGGCGCGCGGACTCGGGCGGGTCGGCCGGCCACAGGGCGTCGACCAGGTCGTCGGCGGTGACCGCGCGCCCCTCGGCCAGGGCGAGCAGGGCGAGGACCGCTCGGCGCCGAGGCCCCGGGACGTCCACGACGGCGCCGTCCACCTGCACCTGGAGGGGGCCGAGCACGTCCACCCGCAACGGCACCGACGGGACCGTCGCGCTCATGGACGCCAGTATGCCCGGCCTGTCAGCGCGGAGACAGGCCGTGACAGGGCGGTGACAGCGGGTCCCGCCAACCTCGTCTCATCCCGGCGACCGGCCGGGCAGAGACGAAGGAGAAGGACAGATGGACCACGACAAGGTGCGGGCGTTCCTCGGCCAGGTCATCACGGACATGGGCGCGACGGGCTCCGCGGGCGCGGTGGTGATCGGCCACCGGCTCGGCCTGTACGGCGCGCTCGCCGAGGGCCCCGCGACGGCGCAGGCGTTCGCCGAGCGGACCGGCTACGACCAGCGCTACCTGACCGAGTGGCTGCGCAACCAGGCGGCGGGCGGGTACGTCACGTACGAGCCGGCCACCACCCAGTTCTCGCTCACCGAGGAGCAGGCGTACTGCCTCGCGGACCCCAACGGCCCGAACGTGTCCGCCGCGTTCGTCGCCGGGGTCGGCTACCTGCGCGCCGAGCCGCAGCTCACCGAGGCGTTCCGGACGGGTGCCGGCGTCGGCTGGCACGAGCACCACGAGGACGTCTTCGTCGGCTGCGACGCGTTCTACCGCCCCGGCTACGTGGCCGATCTGATCCCCACGTGGATCCCGGCGCTGGACGGCGTCGAGCAGAAGCTGACCGAGGGCGGCCGCGTCGCCGACATCGGTTGCGGCCTGGGCTCGACGTCCGTGCTGATGGCGCAGGCGTTCCCGAGCTCCCGCGTCGTCGGTTCCGACTACCACCGCGAGTCCGTCGAGCTCGCGCGCAAGAAGGCGGCCGAGGCCGGCGTGACCGGTCGCGTCGAGTTCGAGGTGGCGACCGCGCAGGACTTCAGCGGCTCCGGGTACGACCTCGTGACCACGTTCGACGCCCTGCACGACATGGGCGACCCCGTCGCGGCCGCCCGGCGGGTCCGGTCCGCGCTCGCGGACGACGGCACCTGGCTGGTGGTGGAGCCCGCCGCGTCCGACGCGCTGGAGGAGAACCTCCACCCCGTCGGCCGGCTCTACTACGCCGGGTCGCTGTTCCTGTGCGTGCCGAACAGCCTCTCGCAGGCCGGCGGGTACGCGCTGGGCGCGCAGGCTGGGGAGACCGCGATCCGGGAGATCGCCGCGGCGGCGGGGTTCACCCGCTTCCGGCGCGCCGCGACGAGCGCGCTGAACGTCGCGTACGAGATCCGTCCGTGACCCCGGGGGATCGCGGTGCCGTCCTCACTCCAGGAGCGGCACCGCGATCCCCTCGCCCCGGCGCAGCAGGCTCGCGCGCACGACCGCCTGCGTGCCGAACCGCAGGGCCACGGCGTCCACGGCCTCGTCGAGACCCCCGTGGTCGGGATGGTCCAGCGGCAGCGCGAGCTGCACGAACTCGTCCGACGAGAGACCGGTCAGGGCGACGCCGACCAGGGTGATCCCGCGCTCGCGGATCAGGGGTGCTGCGGCGTCCAGGAGCCCGAGGGCCGCCGCGGCGATGTCCTCCGAGGAGTCCGTGCCGGTGACGAACGAGCGCGAGCGGGTGGCCTTCGTGTAGTCCTCGAACCGCAGCCGGAGCACCACCGTCCGCGCGATCCGGTCCGCCTTGCGCATCCGCCGGCACACGCGGTCGACGAGCCCGAGCAGGGCCGCCCGGACGAACGCGGGATCGTGCGGGCCGTGCCCGATCGCGCGCTGCGCCCCGATCGACCCGCGCGACTGGCCCACCACCACGCGGGCGGGGGTCAGGCCGTGCACCACCGCGTACAGGTGGGCGCCGGCGGCCGGACCGAGCGTGCCGGTGAGCACGGAGCGGGGGAGCGCGGCGACGTCCCCCGCGGTGAACAGCCCGTACGCGTGCAGCTTCGTCGCGGTCACCGCACCGACGCCCCAGAGCAGCTCGACGGGCAGCGGGTGCAGGAACGAGTCCTCGTCGGCCGGGAGCACCAGCAGCAGCCCGTCCGGCTTGGCCACGCGCGAGGCCACCTTGGCCAGGAAAGGAGTCCGGGCCACCCCGACGGTGATGGGCAGACCGACGACGTCGCGGACCTGCGCACGGAGACGTGCGCCGATGTCCACCGGCGCGACGTCGATCCGGTGCAGGCCGGCCACGTCGAGGAACGCCTCGTCGATGGAGACGCCCTGGACCATGGGGGTGGTCTGCCGGAAGAGCTCGAACACCGCCTTGCTCGCCTCGACGTAGGCGTCGAACCGCGGCCGCACGATGATCAGGTCCGGGCACAGGGCGCGCGCCTGCCGGCCGCCCATCGCGGTCTTCACGCCGCGACGCTTGGCCTCGTACGAGCAGGCCAGGACCACTCCGCCACCGACCGCGATCGGGCGGTTGCGCAGCCGGGGGTCGTCGCGCTGCTCGACGGAGGCGTAGAAGGCGTCGAGGTCGGCATGCAGGATCGTGGAGCGCACGAACACATGTTCGAACGTACCTCTGACACTAGGGTGCCGTCATGCACCGGATCATGCTCCGGGAGGTCATCATCGACGCTCCCGCGAAGGCCTTCGACGCGGTCACCGCGTTCTGGTCGGGCGCCCTCGCGGCGACGCCCCACCCGGTCCCTGACGAGCCGTTCACCGCGCTGCGGGACGCGGCCTCGCTGCCGCACGTGGCGACGCAGGACATCGGCGACGACCCGACGCCGCGTTACCACCTCGACATCGAGACGGACGACCTCGAGGCCGAGATCGCGCGGTTGGAGGGGCTCGGAGCCACCGTCCGCACGCGCTACGACGACTACGCCGTCATGGCGGACCCGGTCGGCCTGGTGTTCTGCTTGCTGCCGCCGGTCTCCGAGGAGTTCGAGGCGCGCGCGAAGACCGTGTGACGCGACAGGTCAGTCGTAGAACGGGGGAAGGAGGTCCGACGCGTCGTCCGTACGGTCGACCACGAGGGTCCCGCACTCCTTCGTCTGCTCACGTTCTGCTGCCAGTCGCCACCACGGTGCGTTCACGCTCCCGATCGTCCACCCGCCGGTGTCTCGACAGGTGGGACGAAGGGCCCTGTCACTCCCAGACGTACGCGGGCCGCAGCTCCGCGACGCTCCCCGGTCCGGCGAACTGCGCGGCGATCTCCTCCGCGCGCTCGCGCGAGGCGCAGTCGACGAGGAAGAACCCCGCCAGGTGCTCCTGCGTCTCGGCGTAGGGACCCTCGCTCGCCAGCGAGCTCCCGCTGCGCCAGCGGTACACCGTGGCGGACGCGGGGTCGGCCAGGGCCTCCGCGGTGACCAGCTCGCCGCTGGCCGAGAGCTCGCCGAGCAGGGTGTCGAACTGCCGGTCCGCCTGCTCGTGGTCGGCGACGGGCAGCGCGCGGCCCTCGTCGGTGAACCGGGACGTCGGGTGGGCCCAGGGCTTCGGGTTGGAGTGGATGAGGATGAGGTACTTCACGGTGAGCCTCCTGTGGGTGGGTGCTGTCGGGGCGATGACGCGGGAGACCTCACGTTCTCGACACGTCCTCGTCGAGTCCGTCGTGCACGTCACCGCACTCGACCTCGACGACGCCGTGCTGGAGGAGGTAGGCGCGGGCGCCGCGGTCGCCGTGGAGCGTCTCGGCGAGGGGCGCCCAGTGGCCGGCGGCGATGTACACCGGATGACCCGGCCGGCCTCCGTACACCGCCTGCCGGAGGTCTCCCGTGCGTGCCAGGAGCCTCTCGATCACGCTGGTCGGGGTGCCGGGCAGATCCACCAGCGTCACGACGGCCGCGTCGCCGGTGGCGTGGGCGAGCCCGGTGCGCAGCGACTCGCCGAGGCCGTCGGCCCACCGGTCCGCGACGACCGCGGTGACCCGCTCGTCGTCGGGGACCAGGCCTCTCGCCTCCTGCGCGGCCGCACCCAGGACGACGACGACACGGTCGCAGCCGCCGTCGAGCAGCAGCCTGGTGGCGTCGGCGAGCCAGGGCACCACCAGCGCCTTCGGGCTGCCGTGCCGCGTGCCGGCGCCCGCGGCGAGCACGATCCCGCAGAGGCTTGCGTGGGTGGGAGGCACGTCCCGTACGGTGCCAGTGCGCGAGTGCGGAGCGCTACCGGAGGGCGGCCTGGATGATCGACGACGGACCTGAGACCCGCGAGCGGCTCACCACCGCGCTGCACGTCGCCCGGTGGGTCGACGAGGTCGCGTCGGGCTGCCCGTACCCCTCGGTCGACGCGCTCGTCGGGGTCGGTGACCTCGCGGCGCGGTCGCTGAGCACGGCCGAGGTCGACGAGGCGCTCAGCGCCCATCCCCGCATCGGGGAGCGGTCGACCGGGCTCTCCGCAGCCGAGCAGGCCGCCTCGAGCACCGAGGACCCCGCCCTCGTCGCCGCGATGGCCGACGGCAACCGCGCCTACGAGGAGCGGTTCGGCCGGATCTTCCTCATCCGCGCCGCCGGTCGGAGCCGGCCCGAGATCCTCGCTGAGCTCCACCGACGGCTCGGGCTCACCGACGACGCCGAGTCCGCCGAGGTCGCCGACCAGCTCCGTCAGATCGCGCTCCTGCGCCTGCGCACCCTGTTCGCGTCATGAGCCAGCTGACGACGCACGTCCTGGACACCGCGCTCGGCCGGCCCGCGGCGGGGGTGCCGATCCTCCTGTCGGCGTTCGACGCCGGGGAGTGGACGGTCCTGGCCTCGGGCGTCACCGACGACGACGGCCGCGCCCGGTCCCTGGGGCCCGATCATGTCGCGCCAGGGCGGTACCGGTTCACGTTCGACACCGCGGCGTACTTCGCGGCGACCGGGCAGGTCGGGTTCCATCCGGAGGTCGTGGTGGTGTTCGACGTGGTGGATGACGGGCACTATCACGTGCCGCTGCTGTTGAGCCCGTTCGCGTACTCGACGTACCGGGGGAGCTAGGCGCGCGCTCGCAGCTCCGGGTGACCGTTCGACTCGGGTGTCCGACCTACCGGTGCCGGGCCTCGATCCTCCACCGGCCGGCAGGCACCGCGTCGCCCGCTCACGCCTTGATCAGCTCGGCGTTGGAACGCGGGCTGTGGGCGGGTCGGTGGTGCGGCTGCGGACATGTTGATGCAGGTCAGAGCCTTGTCGCGACGATCCGGCTCCTGTAGGATCGAACGTATGTTCGAGTCGACGGTCGAGGTGCAGGATGTGGCGGCGCAGGTGCGCGACGCCACCGCCACCCTGGCTGCCGTGGCCCGTGAGTCCCGGGCGTGGAGCGGGTCGGACCGGTCGGCGGTGCTGGCTCTGGTGCGCGTGAGCGAGGCGGCGTTGGCGGAGGCGCGGGCGCACCTGCTGGTCGCCGACCGCGACGCCGGCGACTCGATGCGCCCGGGGGACCGGTCGTTCGAGGCGGCCCACGCGCGGATGACCCGGTCCGGTCTGGGCGAGGCGGCGCGGGTAGTGCGGCAGGCCGACGCCATGGTGTCCATGGGCACGGTCGCGGCGGGGGTGCGCGACGGGGTGGTGCCGTTGGGTCACCTGGACGAGCTGGCCCGGATCGCCGGGTCGGCGTCCCCGGAGGTCGCGGCCGTGCTGCGCAGCCCGCAGGCGCAAGAGGTGGTGGTGGGGATGGCCCGATCCGCGTCGCGGCCGGACTTCGCCCGCGCCCTGGCCCGGTGGGTCGCCGCGCAGGACCCGGCGGGGCTGCAGGCCGTGCATGATGCCCAGCACCGCGAACGGTTCTTCACCCTGTCCGCCCAGGGTCACGGGGTGTTCCTCAAGGGCCGCCTGGACCGGGTCGCCGGCGAGACCCTGCGGGTCGCCCTGGACGCGATGGGCCAGTACGGCGACGACACCCGCTCACCCGGGCAAGCCTCCGCCGACGCGCTGACCATGCTGGCCGAGCACGCCTGCGCCGCTCGTGCGGCTCGTCCAGGCCCGGTCGGGGTGGGTTCACGCCTGCCGGCCGCGCCCGCCGGTGAGCCTCTCGCCGACACGGACGCGGCTCCAGCCGGCACCGGCGCAGTCACGTCCGGGGCGGTCAGCCGCCCGCACCTGTCCCTGCTCGTGCCGGCAGAGACCGTCGCCGAGTTGCTGGCCCACCAGCGCGCCCTGCACGATGCCGACACGAGCGTGAGTCGCGCGGACATCGACGCCGGCACCATGGCCGCTACGGGCGCAGGGGCGGGTCGGGTCCTGTGCGCCCCGATAGCCCTGCCGTGGGGGACCGTGGTTCCGGCGACGTTGGAGGACGGCACCCCGGTGCCGATGTCCGAGCTCGCGAAGGCGTTGTGCGAGGCGGACATCACCCGGGTCGTGATGTCCGCCGAGAGCCTCCCGCTGGACGTCGGACGGTCCAAGCGGCTGTTCACCACGGCGCAGCGCCGGGCCGCGGTCGTGCGCGATGGGCAGTGCACCTGGAACGGGTGCGCCCAGCACGCGTCGCGCTGCGAGGTGCACCACGTGCGCTGGTGGGACCGCGACCGGGGGGACACGTCGATCAGCAACGCTGCCCTGTTGTGCAAGCACCACCACTCCGAGGTCCACCGGCTCAACCTGTCCATCCAACGCCTGGAGAAACCCCCCGGCTGGACCCGACGGCAACGCATCACGGCCCACATAGGTGGAGCAGGACAAGCGGTGGACGGGAACCTCGACGCGCCCACCACTACCGTCGGCGCGACCGGTGGCCGTCAACTCCTGCGCTACGTGTTCCGGGACCACCGCGGCCACCTCATCAACGCACCCGACGGGAAAGGCGGCGCGCCCTAGCAGTCCGGTGGTCATGCGTCGGGTGCGGAAGTGCTGGCGCGTCAGGGAACGCGGGCTGTCGCGAACACGTGGGCTGCCGAGGGCGGAGCGTCAGACCTGGAATGTCAGGCCTGGAGTGTCAGTACTCGATGCGCAGGGGACGGGCCAGCCACGCGTCCATGGGCTCGGACGCGTTCGGAACCCGGTGGTTGTCGACCGGCATCGGCCAGGTGTCGCGGTGGCTGGCGAACAGGTCGTAGAAGGCACGGTCGTCGAATCCCGCGCGCGCGGCGTCGATCCGGTCCGCGGCGAAGACGACTCGGTCGACCCGGGCCCAGAGGCAGGCGGCGATGCACAGAGGGCACGGCTCGCACGACGAGTAGACCGTCGCGCCCGCGAGCGAGAAGTTCTCGATCGCCCGGCACGCAGCACGGATGGCCTGGACCTCGGCGTGGGCGGTGGGGTCGTTGTCGCGCGTGACGCGGTTCTGACCGACACCGATCACCTCGCCGTCGCGGACGACGACGGCACCGAACGGACCGCCGCCGTCGGCCACGTTGGCGGTCGCGAGGGCGACGGCCTGCGTCAGCCAGCTCTCGTCGTCGGGGCTCATGCGACACCTCCCAGGATCACGGTGCGACGGCGGATCCGGGTCGCCGACGGGCGGCTCGTGCGGGTCGAGGACTGGGTCACGGTGCGCCCACCGATCGCGTCCAGGCGGTGTCGGCGTCGGGTGCGCCCTCCCGGACGACCACCGCCTCGATCAGCCCGTACGGGCGGTCGGCAGCGAAGAAGACCTCCCCGGGGTTCGGCAGTCCGAAGGGGGTGAGGTCGGCGAGGAAGTGGTGCTTGTTGGGTGCGGCGATGCGGACCTCCACCACCTGAGGGACGGCGTCGAGCACAGCCTCGCCCATCTGCCAGAGGGTCTGCTGCAGCGCCAGCGAGTGCTCCGAGGCGAAGGTCGAGAGGATCACGGCCCGCACCACGGCATAGGTCGCGTCGAAGTCGAGGTCGGTGCCTGCGTAGCGCCACTGCACGGTCAGCGAGGTGGCCAGCACGCGGTCGTCGGCGTCGACCAGGGTGGTGAACTCGTCCCGCAGGAAGCCCCGGAACTCGGACGCCGTCGACTTGAGCACCGTGAGGTCGCGCAGGCCCGCGATGACCGTGGCGCCGCTGTCGTCGGTGGTGACGGACGCCGTCCGTACCTCCTGCCCGCTGCGGACCCACGTGTGGTCGTGCTCGGCGCCGTCCACCACGGCTCGGACCCAGGCGTACTCCTCGACGTCGACCCGAGCACCGGAGACGGGCGCGACGTGGTCGACGAAGTGCCGTCCGAGCAGCGTCGCGAACTGCTCCGGGGAGGAGATCCCATGCGTCTTGGCGAACACGAACGACATGTTCTTCTGCGTGTCCGTGGGCAGGACGGCCGACTGGTCGCCCTCGAGGTATGCCGCCGTGAAGTCGCCGCGCAGAGCCGTCGAGACGTTCAGGTCCCGGATCTCGTGGCGCGGCGTGTCGCGCACGATCCGGACGACGCGCGTCTCGGCCTTGCCGTACTGGTGGGCGTGCAGTCGGGCGCTCATGGCCGCAGTGTGCCCGGGCGATGTGACACGCGCGTTTCCTCCTCCCGGGACACCGGTGAGGACGAGGTGCCCCGCGGTCCCGACGGTACTCGCGGGCGTTCGGGGGCGGTCTAGGCTCGTCGCACTCTGCAACAGGACGTCGGGAGGTGTGCCGTGCTCGAGATCGCGGACCGCCTGCTGGCCATCCTCAGTGCGGGTCACCGGGTCGCTGTCGCCACAGTCGTGTCGATGACCGGCAGCGCGCCGACGGTCGTCGGGACGTCGATGGCCGTGGACGACACGGGCGCGGCCCTGGGGAGCGTCGCCGGCGGGTGCGTCGAGGGGGCGCTGTACGAGCTGTGCACCTCCGTGCTCCAGGGTGCCGCGCCGGGCGTCCAGGAGTTCGGCGTGACCGACGAGGACGCGTTCGCGGTCGGCCTGACCTGCGGCGGCGTGCTCCGGGTGCACGCCCGCCTGATCGGGCCGGAGGACGTGCCGGTGCTGGCCGCGGCGGCGCGCGGGGACGAGGCCGTCATGGTGACCGCCCTCGACGGGCCGCTGCCCGACCGGCTGCCGACGGTCGACCGGTCGGGCCTCGTGCGGGCCATGGGTCCCGACGGTGGCGTCGAGGTGTTCGTCGAGGTCGCGTCGGCCCCGCCGCGGATGCTCGTCTACGGTGCGCTCGAGTTCTCCTCCGCGCTCGCCGTGGTGGCTCGGGCGGCGGGCTACCGCGTGACGGTGTGCGACGCCCGCGCCGTGCTGGCCACCCCGCGGCGGCACCCGGCGGCCGACGAGGTGGTCGTCGACTGGCCCGTCCGGCACCTCGCGCAACAAAGTCTCGGTGTGCGCGACGTGGTCTGCGTGATGGCGCACGACGACCGGTTCGACGCCGACCTGGTGCTCGCGGCGCTGCGCTCCGGGGCCGGCTACGTGGGCGCGATGGGGTCGCGGCGGACGCAGGACCGGCGGCTGGCGGAGCTGGTGGAGCGGGGGGTCACCGACGACGAGCTGGGCCGCCTGCACGCGCCGATCGGCCTGGACATCGGTGCGTCGACCCCGGGCGAGACGGCCGTGTCGGTGCTCGCGGAGGTGCTGGCGTCACGCGCGGGAGCCACGGGCCTCCCGCTGACGGACCTGGCCGGGCCGATCCACCGCCCCGCGCGCACCCACCAGCCCTGACGCGGGACGTCCGCACACCGGGGTGCGGGGACGCGCGATCGTGCGGACGTCCGAGGACGTGGTTCCCGGAGCGCGCACGTGTTCGGACGCGCGGGCCGGGGGTCAGTCGTGGATCAGGCGCCAGAGGCGGTCGGCGCTCATGGGGAGCTCGTGCGGGCGGATACCCAGGGCGTCGTGGACGGCGTTGGCCAGCGCGGGGGCGACCGGGTTGTACGGTGCCTCGCTCATGGACTTGGCGCCCAGGGGTCCGAGGTCGTCGCTGGTCTGCGCGAAGAGGACCTCGGTGCGGGGCAGGTCGACCATCTGCGGCACGTGGTAGCTGCGGAACGAGGCGGTGGTCACGCGGCCCTCGTCGTCGAGCCGCATCTCCTCGTACAGGGCGGTGCCGATCGCCTGGCCGGTGCCGCCCTCGACCTGCCCGCGCAGCTGCTCGGGGTGCAGGACGGTGCCGGCGTCGACCGCCTGCACCGACCGCAGGATGGTCACCTCGCCCGTCTCGGGGTCGACCGCCACGCGGAACCCGTGCACGTTGAACGCCACGGACCGGGGCGTGCCGTCGTGGCTGCCCTGGCCGGTGAGCCCGGGCACGGCCCGCGCGATCTCGGTCAGCGACACGCCGCTCGCCGAGTCGGGGGTGAGGTCCTTCGAGTCCCAGGTGCGGGGCTCGTCGCTGGGGTGGTCGCGCAGCGCGGCGGCCGCGGACAGGATCTTGGCGCGCAGCTGGAGCGCCGCGCGGTGCAGGGCGAGCCCGGCGACGACGACGCCCGCGGACCCGAAGGCGCCGGTGTCGTACCCGGCCACGTCGGTGTCGGACTGCGCGATCACGATGCGGTCGACGGTGGTGCCGAGCGCCTGCGCGACCAGCTGGCCGTGCACCGTCGTGGTGCCGTTGCCGAACTCGGTGGTGCCGATGCTCGCCCGGTACCGGCCGTCGTCGAGCAGCTGCACCGTCGCCTCGGCGTAGTGCCCGCGCGGGGCGATGGTCGCGATCATGGCGACGGCCATCCCCGAACCGACGAGCGTGCCGGGCGGCGCGGGCAGGTCCGCCGAACGGTCGGCGAGCGCCGACTGCACCAGGTCGAGGCACTGGTCCATGCCGTACGAGTGCATGTCCAGGTCGCCCTTCTCCTCGGCGTCGACCACGAGCAGGCGGTCTCCGGGGACGACGACGTTGCGGCGTCGCAGCTCGAACGGGTCGATCCCGACCGACTGTGCGAGGTCGTCCATGGCCGACTCGATCGCGAAGATGATCTGCCCCAGCCCGTACCCGCGGAACGCGCCCGACGGCACGGTGTGGGTGTAGACGGACTCGGCGTCGACGCGCTTGTTCGCGCACCTGTACACGGCCATCGACTCGGAGACGCCGTGGAACATCACGCCCGGCCCGTGGTTGCCGTAGGCGCCGGTGTTGTTGAGCACGTCGATGCGCATGGCGGTCAGCACGCCGTCGGCGTCGGCCCCGAGCTCCACCTCGACGCGGACGGGGTGCCGGGTCGGCACGATGGTGAACTCGTCCTTGCGGCTCATCTCGTACTGCACCGCGCGCCCGGTGCGCAGGACCGCGAGCGTGACGACGTCCTCCGTGAGCAGCTCCTGCTTGCCGCCGAACCCGCCGCCGACGCGCCCCGTGAGCACCCGGACGCGCGCGGGGTCGAGGTCGAAGATGTGCGCGATCTCGTCGCGGACCAGGTAGGGCACCTGCGTGCTGGTGCGCAGGACGAGCCGGCCCTCCTCGTCGAGCCAGCCGCGGGTCGCGTGCGTCTCCATGGCCGTGTGCGACACCCGGCTGGTGCGGTACGTGCCGCTCACGCGGTGGGCCGACGACGCCAGCGCGGCGGTGACCGAGCCCATCTCGGCGTGCAGCTGCGCGACGACGTTGCGTCCGGGCTCGGAGATCCGCGACTCGGGGCCCTTGTCGCCGTGCACCAGGGGAGCCCCCGGCGACCGGGCCGACTCGACGTCGACCACCGCGGGGAGCACGTCGTACTCGACCTCGATCAGGGCGAGCGCGCGCGACGCCTCCCGCAGGGACTCGGCCACCACGACGGCGACCCGTTGGCCGTGGAACCGGAGCACGGGGTCGAGCACCCGGGTGTCGTCGGGGTCGTCGAGGCGCGACTCGTGCCGGGCGGTCGAGAAGAGCGTCGCGGGGGAGTCCTCGTGCGTGAGCACCGCGACGACTCCGGGCGCGCGCAGGGCCGCGGAGGTGTCGATGGACACGATCCGGGCGTGCGCGTGCGGGCTGCCCAGCACGGCGAGGTGCGCCAGGTCGGTGGCCGGGACGTCGAGGGTGAACGGCTCGCGGCCGGTGACGATCCGCTGCGCCGCGGGGGAGCGCACCGAGCGGCCGGCGTCCCGACCGGCGACGGGGTCCACCGTGTTGCAGCGCCGGGCCACGGCGTCGCAGATCGAGCGGTAGCCGGTGCAGCGGCACAGGTTGCCCTTGAGCAGCCGCGCGGTCTCGTCGTCGTCCGTCCGCAGGTCCAGGCCGGCGACCGTCGTGACCAGCCCGGCCGTGCAGAACCCGCACTGGAACGCGGCGGCGTCGACGAACGCCTGGCCGACCTCCGGGTCGAGGCCGGACACCGTGGTCACGGCGCGGCCGGAGGCCCGGTACGCGGGGACCAGGCAGGAGTGGGTGGGCCGGCCGTCGAGCAGCACCGTGCACGCGCCGCAGTCGCCCGAGTCGCAGCCCTTCTTCACCTCGACGTGCCCGTGCTCGCGCAGCAGGGTGCGCAGGACCTGGCCGGGGGCGGGTTCCGCCTCGACGGGTGCGCCGTTCACCTCGAACCTCATGCGAGCTCCTCCCGGACCTGCTCGGCCAGCCGCAGGGTCATGGCCCGACGCCAGTCCGGGGCGCCGTGCGGATCGTCGTACCAGTCGTCGACCTGCTCGATCGCGGCCCGGAGCTCGTCGGACCCCGGGAGCTGCGAGAACGCCAGTCGCTGCGGTCGCGTGACCCCGGCGGTGAGCGTGACCACGAGGCCGCCGTCGGCTGGGCGGCGGCCGATGACGATCGCCCCGGAGCGCCCGTGCCGGGTCAGCGCGACGCGGCGGAACGCGGCCGGCTGCGCGAGGGCCTCCGTGGGGATCGAGACCGCGCGGAGCACCTCGCCGGGACCGAGCGTGGTGGTCCGCACCCCGGTCACGAACGACGCGACGGGCTCCCGACGCTCCCCGCCGTCCGGCGTCCACACCACCGCGGTCGCGTCGAGCGCCACCGTCAGTGAGGTCATCGCTCCCGCAGGGAGCGCCACGCAGAGGTTGCCGCCGACCGTGGCCCAGTCCCAGATCTTCTCCGACGCCACCAGCGACCGGGCGCACTGCGCGACCAGGTGCTGCGAGGTCCACCCCGGCACCGGGGGCAGGTCCACGAGGGTCCGGATGGTGCAGGTGGCAGCGAGCAGGAGCCCGGAGGACGAGACCTCGACCGCCGGCCAGCCCAGCGTCGTGAGGTCCACCAGCTCCTCGAGGTGCGGCTGCTCCTCGGAGAACAGCCACGTGCCGCCGGCCAGGGGCGCGCTGCGGGGGCCGAGCGCGAGCTCGGTCCGGTCGTGCGCCGCTCGGATGCGGTCCAGCGAGGTCAGGTCCATGGTCCGGTGAGTGAACCGTATCCACGTGTCGGGCATGTGACGAAACCCCTAGCGTCGGTACATGACGACCCGACACCTGCGCCAACCGACCGTGGACTGCGCCGACCCCCGGGAGCTCGCGGAGTTCTACCGACGCCTCCTGCGCTGGGAGTGGGCGCCCGGCCACGAGGAGCCGGACCCCGAGGGCGACGAGTACCTCCTGATCGTCGACCCCGAGCGCCCGGTCCGGATCGGGTTCCAGCGCTCGGACGCCGTGGTGCCGCCGTGGCGGGCGGGCGCGATCGTGCACCTGGACCTGGAGGTCACCGACCTCGTCGTCGGGCACGAGGAGGCAGTGCGCCTCGGTGCGCGGCCGCTCACCGGCACGCCCGAGGAGGAGGGCCACCCGGAGGACCCGTTCCGCGTCTACGCGGACCCGTCCGGGCACCCGTTCTGCCTCTGCCTGGACCGCTGACGTCCTACGTGGCGGGCCGGAACGGCTGCAGCTCCTCCTGCCCGCCCTCGATGGTGAGGCAGCTGCTCTCCGGCACCTCGTGCCACGCGCCCTTGAGGTCTCCCAGCGGCTCGGAGACCACGATGCGGGTCGAGTCGGCGAGGTCGTGCAGCACGGGGTTCTCCGGGTACTGCTGCCGGAGGACCGCGACGTCGGTGTTCCGGAACAGCGACCGGCTCTGCCCCTCGGTGGAGTACCGGAACGCCCAGAGCCGCGTGCCGTCGCTGGTGGCGACGGTCATCTGCACCGGGAACGCGATGCCGTGCGTCCGGCCGACCTCCTCCACCAGCCCGACGGCGCGGGCGACGGCGGTGGGCGGGTCCTTCTCGAGGCCGAACGTCAGGGCGAGGTAGAAGAGGACCTCGGAGTCGGTCGACCCCTCGATGAGCGGGAACAGCTCGGGGTCGATGGCCAGCACGAGGTCGCGCTTCATGGCGGAGAACCCGGCCAGCAGCCCGTTGTGCATCCAGAGCCACCGGCCGTGCCGGAACGGGTGGCAGTTCGTCTGCTGCACGGCGGTCCCGCTGGTCGCGCGGATGTGCGCGAGCACCACCCCGGCACGGACGTGCTCCGCCAGCTCGCGCAGGTTCCGGTCGCTCCACGCCGGCTCGATGCTGCGGAACACCCCTGGCGTGGGCGCGTGCTCGTCGTACCACCCGACGCCGAACCCGTCGCCGTTGGTGGCCTCCGCGCCGAGCCGGCTGTGCAGGCTCTGCACCACGAGCGAGTTGGTCGGCTTGTAGATCAGGTCGTCCAGGAGCACGGGCGACCCGGTGTAGGCGAGCCAGCGACACATCTCGGCCTCCTTGCCCGTGCGGCTGTCCACCATCGTCCGCCGGGCGCCACCGACGGTCAACGTGCGTCACCAGGGCGGGGTCGGGAGCGCTTCGTCGTGTGTGCCGCCCGGCCCGCACCCGCCCACGTAGCGGTCGGGCATCCGCGGGTACACCTCGATCCAGTACCGGCGGGCCAGGGCCTGAGCCTCCTGCGGGGACGCCCCGAGCGCGACGGCCATCGCGGCGTCGCGCTGCACGGCGGCGCACTCGGCGTGGGCCTCGTCGGTGATCCCGACCATGTGCATGGTCTCGTGGGTGAGCACGTGCACGGCGACGACCTGGTCCAGCGAGGGGCTCGCCTTGGTCGAGCCCAGCCACGCCCGCAGGTTCCCGCAGACGCCGAACTTGATGAGCGTCGACCGCTCGGGCACGCCGTCCGCTCCCCAGGCGACGAAGCCGAGCTCGGGGCCGACGTCGACGAAGGCCTGGCCGACGCTCTGGCAGTGGACCTGCACCGGCCCGCCTGCGATCTCGCCCGCGGCGTCCTCGAGCCGGTGCTCGACCCAGGCCTCCACCATCAGCGGGACGGCGCAGCAGAGCGCCAGCCCGAGGGACAGACCCACGCTGATCTTCGGGAACGGCGCGACCCGGCCGAGGGCGTCGACGCGCCGGCCGATCCACCGCACGACGATGCCGGCCGCGAGGGTGAGGAAGCCGATCAAGGAGAGGGCGAGGAGCACTCCTCAGTCATCGGTCGACGAGGCCCCGACCATGACGTGCGACGGGTCGAGGACCTCGAGGATGCGACCCATCACGCGGTCGAGGTCGGCGACGTCGGTCGCGGTGAGAGGGTCGATCACGGTCGCCAGGACGGTGCCGACGTGCCCGGGCGCGGCGGCCTCGACCATGGTCCAGCCGGCGGGCGTGAGGATCGCGTTCGTCGCCCGGCGGTCCTCGGCGCACGCCTCGCGGCGCACCAGCCCACGCTTCTCCAGCCGGGTGACCACGTGCGAGAGGCGTGCGAGGGTGGCGTTGGTCTGCGCGGCGAGCGACGTCATCCGCAGCGTGCGGTCCGGTGCCTCGGAGAGCATCGCGAGCGTGAAGTACTCGAAGTGGCTCAGGCCGGAGTCGCGCTGCAGCTGGGACTCCAGCGTGCCCGGCAGCAGCTCGACCACGGCGATGAGCTTCTTCCAGGCGCACAGCTGCTCCGGGGTGAGCCAGCGCGGTTCCGTCATGCGAGACATGCTAGCAAACACTTGACGCGACAACTATTAGAGGTACAGTAGTTGTAGCAACAACCAATCGAGGAGGACACCATGAGCACGGTCACCATCATCGGAGCAGGCAACATGGGCTCGGCCATCGCGTGGCGCGTCGTCGCCGGCGGCAACGACGCGCAGGTGCTGACGCGGGAGCCGGTCAAGGTCGCGATCCCCGGCGCGAAGCACGGCACCGTCGGTGACCCGATCACGGGCGACATCGTGGTGCTGGCGCTGCCGTACGGTGCCGTGCCCGAGGTTCTCGGCCAGTACGAGGGGCAGCTGGACGGCAAGGTGCTCGTGGACCTGACCAACCCCCTCGACTTCGCCACGTTCGACTCCCTGGTCGTGCCGGTGGGCAGCTCCGCCGCCGAGGTCATCGCGCAGTCGGTGCCCGGCGCGTCGGTGCTCAAGGCGTTCAACACCACGTTCGCGGCGACGCTCAGCACGGGTGAGGTGGGCTCCGAGCGGACTTCCGTCCTCATCGCGGGCGACGACACGGACGCCAAGGCGGCCCTCGCTGCGGTCGTCGAGGCGGGCGGCCTGCGCGCCGTCGACGCCGGCTCCCTCAAGCGCGCCCACGAGCTCGAGGCCCTCGGGTTCCTGCAGCTGACCCTCGCCGCGGCGGAGAAGACGTCGTGGACCGGCGGGTTCGGGCTGACGGCATGACCGAGATCCTCGACGCCCGCACCGACGTCGGCGCCGTCACCCTCAAGGTGGGCGACCTCGACGGGATGACGGACTACTACTCGCGCGGCATCGGCCTGTCGGTCCTGGAGGCCGAGGGCGACCGCGTCACGCTCGGCAGGCTGGGTGTCCCGGCCGTCGTGCTCGAGCACACGCCGCTGCTCAAGCACGCCCCCTCGACGGCCGCGGGGCTGTTCCACACCGCGATCCTGTTCGACGAGCAGAGCGCCCTCGCGTCCTCAGTGTACTCGGTCGCCCAGCACTTCCCGTCCTCGTTCACGGGCAGCTCGGACCACCTGGTGTCCAAGGCGCTCTACTTCGACGACCCCGAGGGCAACGGCGTGGAGCTCTACTGGGACCGGCCGCGCGAGCAGTGGGGCTGGGAGAACGGCCGCGTCGCGATGGCCACGAACTACCTGGACCCGAACGGGTTCCTGCGGGAGAACCTCACCGACCCCGACGCGCTCGACGGCGCCGCCGCAGTGGGGCACGTGCACCTCAAGGTCGGCGACATCGCGACGGCCCAGCAGTTCTACGTGGACACCGTCGGCTTCGAGGTGACCGCGGAGTACGGCACCCAGGCACTGTTCGTGTCGGCCGGCGGGTACCACCACCACCTGGCGATGAACACGTGGCAGAGCCGCGGCGCGCAGGGCCGGTGGCCGGCGCTCGGACTCGGCGAGGTCACCATCGAGCTGCCCACCGACGAGGAGCGCGGCGCGCTGGGCGCCCGGCTGACCAGCCGCGGGGTCGCCACGCGCGACGACGGCCGGGTCCTGGCGTTCGAGGACCCCTGGAACAACGAGATCCGCGTGGTGGTCGCGGGCTGAGCCTCAGCCCGGGATCGCCCCGGCCAGCTCCGCGCGGGACCTGATCCCGAGCTTCAGGTACACGTTGCGCAGGTGGTACTCGATCGTCTTCGGGGACAGGAACAGCGCCGCGGCGGCCTCCCGGGTGGTGCGTCCGCCCGCCAGCATGCTGGCCACCTGCAGCTCCTGCGGCGTCAGGTGGTCGAGGCCAGTGGCGCTGCGCCGCTGAGCGGTCTCGCCGGTCGCGCGCAGCTCGGAGGCCGCCTGGTCGGCCCACGGGACCGCACCGAGCCGCTCGAAGGTCGCCAGCGCGGAGCGCAGGTGCGGCCGGGAGTCCACGCGACGCTTCATCCGGCGCAGCCGGGACCCGTACGCCAGCTCGGTGCGGGCGGCCTCGAAGGCGTCGGGCGTGTGCTGGTGGTAGGCGAGGGCGACGGAGAAGCACACGTCCACGTCGGTGTCCGGGCACGTCAGACCGGCCGCGCGGGCGGCGCGGGCCAGCGACCACGGTTGCCCCTTGACCTCTGCGCGCTCGGTCAGCGACGCCGCCAGGGCGCCCGCCTCGTCGGCCATCCCCAGGCGCACCATCGCCTCCACCATGTCCGCCGCGGGGGAGAGGTCCACGTCCACGAGCCCGAGGTCCGCCAGCACGGACTCGAGCTCGCGGAACCGGTCGAGCGCCGCGTCTGTCCGTCCGAGGCCCAGCTCGCGCTCGGCCAGCGCGGTCATCGCCCAGGTCCGGAAGAAGCCGAGGTGGTGCGCACCGGCGATCGCCAGGGCCTCCTCGGCGTGCGCCAGGCAGGCGTCCTCGTCGCCCCTCCGAGCCTCCAGCCAGGACAGCCCGGCGAGGCACGCGGTGAGGTCGGTGGCCTGGCCGGCCTCGCGGGCCAGCTGGATCCCCTCCGTGTACCCCGCGACGGCGTCGTCCCACCGGTCCGTGGTCGCCTGGTCGCGCGCGACGTAGAACAGCAGGATCGGCAGCCCGCCGATGTCGCTGCGGCGCCGGGAGTGGGCGACGACCGTGGGGATGACGTCCCGGCCCACCGCGCTCTCGCGCAGGTAGAGCGGCAGGACGACGAGCCACGGTGCCAGCTGCGGGTCGTCGAGGTACTGGTCGACGTCCGCCATCGCCGCGCGCAGCAGGTCCGGGCCGCCGTGCCCGGAGAGGATGTCGGCCACGGCGGTCGCCATGGACCCGACCCATCGTGCCCGTGCGGTCCGCGGCTCGAGCTCGGCGATGAGCGCGGCCGCCGAGCCGGCCGTGGCGACGTCGCCGGCGAACTGGCAGGCCTGGATGGCGTCGGAGAGCAGGGTGACGGCGGTGTCGGGGTCCTCGTCGGCGGCCCGCGTGCCGGCGGCGACGAACACGTCCCGGGCCCGCTCGACCGACCCGGTCCGCGCGGCGACGGACCCGTCGAGGGCGGCGGCGCGGGTGCGCAGCGCCGGGGACTGGGGGAGCTCGGACGCGCGGTCGAGCAGCTCGATGGCGGAGTCCGGCAGTCCCGCACGCCACGCGCTCTCCGCCGCGGACACGAGTCTGCGGGCACGGTCGGACGGGTCGGGGCTCACGCGCGCGGCACGCTCGAACCCCGCCGCGGCGACGGCCCACGCGCCTCGCTCCCGGGCGCGGGCGGCGGCCTCGTCGAGCACGGCGGCGACCGACGCGTCCGGGGTAGCCGTGGCCTCGCCGAGGTGCCAGGCGCGCCGGTCCACGTCGTCGGAGGGCACGGCCTGCGCCAGCGCGGCATGCACCGCGCGCCGGGCGGCGGGTGCGGCCTCGGCGTAGACGCCGGAGCGGACCAGGTCGTGCCGGAACGTGACGCGGTGGGCGTCGACGGTGAGCAGCTGCTCGCGGGCCGCCTCGTCCAGGTCGCCGACGGAGACGCCGAGCAGCGCGCACGCACCGGTGATCGCCGCGAGGTCCCCGCCGGCCGCGGCGGCCACGAGCAGCGCGGTGCGAGCGCTCTCCGAGAGCGCGTCGGCGCGGCGGGCGAACGTCCGGGCGAGCGACGCCGGCACCGGGACGGGCGCGTCGGGCGGCAGCGCGTCGAACCCGTCGTCCGTGAGCTCCAGCAGGGCCAGCGGGTTGCCCCCGGTCGCGGACAGCAGCCGCGCCCGCGCCCCGTCCGGCAGGCGTCGGCCCAGGGACCCGGCCAGCTCCGCGGCGTCGGCGTCGGCGAGCCCGCCGAGCGTGAGCGTGGGCAGCCCCGCCGAGCTGACGACCGACGGGGTCTCGTCGCGCACCGCGAGCAGGACGACGACGGGGTCGGCGGTGAGTCGTCGGGCGGCGAAGCACAGGGCCTGGGCCGACGGGGGGTCGAGGAGGTGCGCGTCGTCGACGATCACCGCGACCGGGCCGTCGTCGGCCACGCGGCTGAGCAGGCTCAGCACGGCCGCGCCGACAGCGAACCGCTCGCCGCCGGACCCGGGCACCAGGGCGAGCGCCGAGCCGAGCGCCTCCGCCTGCGGTGCGGGGATCGCGTCGAGGTGACCCAGCACCGGGCGCAGCAGCTGGAGCAGGCCCCCGAACGGCACCTCGCGCTCGGCGTCGATGCCGGCCGCCCGGAGCACCCGCATGCCCGCCTCGGTCACGGCCGCGGCGGCGTCCTCGAGCAGGGCGCTCTTGCCGATCCCGGCCTCTCCCGAGAGCACCAGCGTGCCGCTCTCACCCACGCGCGCGGAGGCCACCAGCTTCCCGATGACCTGACGCTCCTGCTCCCGGCCGACCAGCACCCACCGAGTCTAGGGAGCACACCAGGGGGGTCCCCTGATGCGACGTCCGCCGCGCCACGGCCAGGGTCAAGAGCGACAGATCCGACATCCTCCTGAGGAGACGCACCACCATGACCCAGACCCTGCCGTTCACCGAGCGGACCATCGACCCCGACAAGCTCATGTCCTTCGTGTTCCGCGCCGTCGACGAGGTCGGCGCCACCCTGAACACCGCGCTGGTGGTGATGGGCGACAAGCTGGGCTACTACACCGCGATGGCGGACGGCACGCCGGTCACGCCCGGAGAGCTGGCCGCGCAGACCGGGACCAGCGAGCACTACGCCCGCGAGTGGCTGAACAACCAGGCCGCCGGCGGCTACGTCGAGTACGACGCCGAGGCCCGCCGCTACACGCTGCCCGCCGAGCACGCCGTGGCGCTCGCGGACCCGACGAGCCCGGCCTACCTGGCCGGCTTCTTCCAGCTGGCTCTGGGCACCGTGCACGACTCCGACGACATCTTCCAGGCGGCCCGCGACGGAGACGGGCTCGGCTGGCACGAGCACCACACCGACGTGCACCACGGCTGTGAGCGCTTCTTCCGCACCATGTACAACGGGCACCTGCTCACCGAGTGGATCCCCGCGCTCGAGGGCGTCACCGCCAAGCTGGAGGCCGGCGCCAAGGTCGCGGACGTGGGCTGCGGGCACGGCGCGTCCACGATCCTGCTGGCCAAGGCGTTCCCGAACTCCACGTTCGTCGGCTCGGACTACCACGCGGCCTCGATCGACATCGCCCGCGAGCGCGCCAGGGCCGCCGGGGTGGACGACCGCGTGACGTTCGAGGTGGCCCCCGCGACGGCGTTCAGCGGCTCCGGGTACGACCTGATCGCGATGTTCGACTGCCTGCACGACATGGGCGACCCGGTGGGCGCGGCCCGGCACGTGCGCAACGCGATCGCCGCGGACGGCACGTGGATGGTCGTGGAGCCGATGGCGGGCGACCGCGTCGAGGACAACCTCAACACCGTCGGACGCGCGTACTACGGCTTCTCCACGCTGCTGTGCACGCCGGCGTCGCTGAGCCAGGACGTCGGGCTGGCGCTGGGCACGCAGGCCGGACCGGCCAAGATCCGCGACGTCTCCACGGCGGCCGGGTTCACGGCGTTCCGCACCGCCGCGAACACGCCGTTCAACAACGTGTTCGAGGTACGCCCGTGACTCGGGATCCCCTCCAGGCGGACACTGCTCGGGTGAGTGCTCACCCGAGCAGGTCCGCGGACCCCGACGTCACGGGCGTCACGGTCCGCGACGGCGTCGAGCTGGCGTACGAGGTCTTCCACCAGGACCACCCGCTGACCGTCGTCCTGGTCCCGACGTGGTCGATCGTGCCCTCGCGGTTCTGGAAGGCGCAGATCGGCTTCCTGGCGCGGCACTACCGGGTGATCACGTTCGACGGGCGGGGGAGCGGCCGGTCGGGCCGACCGGAGGGCGCCGCCGAGTACACGGACCGGCAGTACGCGGACGACATCCTCGCGGTGCTGGACGCCACGGGGACCGCCAGCGCGGTGCTGGTCACCGAGTCCTGCGGGGCGTCGTGGGCGGTGCACGTGGCCGCGGGCGACCCGGACCGGGTGCTCGGGATCATGGCGATCGCCCCCTCGTGCGGTCTGGACGTGGCCACCCCGGGTCGCGACCACGTGCCGTGGGACGAGCCGCTGGACACGTCGCAGGGCTGGGCGAAGTACAACAAGCACTACTGGACCGGCGGCGGCTACGACGACTTCACCGAGTTCTTCTTCCACAAGATGTTCTCCGAGCCGCACTCGACCAAACAGATCGAGGACTGCATCGGCTGGGCCCACGAGATCTCGCCGGAGACCCTGGCGGACACCACCGCGGGTCGGCTCGGGTGCGAGGGCGCGGTGTGCGCGCCCGTCGCGCCGCTGGCCCGCCAGGTGACGTGCCCGGTGGTCGTCGTGCACGGCACCGACGACCGCATCCGGCCGCTCGCGTTCGGCGAGCGGCTGGCCGAGCTCACCCGCGGCGAGCTGGTCGTGCTGGAGCACGCCGGGCACGGACCGTCGGCGCGCGACCCGGTGAAGATCAACCACCTGATCGCGCAGTTCGTCGACCGGTTCGCGGCCCCTGCCCCACGGACGACCTGGGTGCGCGCGGCTCGGCGCCCGCCGAAGGCCCTGTACCTCTCGTCGCCGATCGGGCTCGGGCACGCGCAGCGGGACGTCGCGGTCGCCGCGGAGCTCCGTGCGCGCAGGCCGGAGCTGCAGATCGACTGGCTGGCGCAGAACCCGGTCACCAAGGTGCTCGCGCAGCACGGCGAGACGCTGCACCCCGCGTCGGCGTGGCTGCGCAACGAGTCCGGCCACATCGAGCGCGAGGCCGGGGAGCACGACCTGCACGCGTTCCAGGCCATCCGCCGGATGGACGAGATCCTCGTGCACAACTTCATGGTGTTCGACGAGGTGGTGGCCGAGGGTGGCTACGACCTGGTGATCGGCGACGAGGCGTGGGACGTCGACTACTTCCTGCACGAGAACCCGGAGCTCAAGCGGTTCTCGTTCGCGTGGATGACGGACTTCGTCGGCTGGCTGCCGATGCCGGACGGCGGCCCGCGCGAGGCGGCGCTGACCGCCGACTACAACGCGGAGATGATCGAGCAGCGTGCCCGGTTCGCCCGCGTGCGGGACCGCTCGGTGTTCGTCGGCGACCCCGACGACATCGTCGAGGACGACTTCGGTCCGGGGCTGCCCAGCATCCGCACCTGGACGCAGGAGAACTTCGACTTCGCCGGCTACGTCACCGGGTTCGACCCGGCGGAGCTGGAGGGCACGGAGCGGCTGCGCAGCGAGCTCGGCGTCGGCCCGGGGGAGAAGCTCTGCCTGGTCACCGTCGGCGGCTCCGGCGTCGGCACGTCGCTCCTGCGACGCGTCATGGACGTCGTGCCGCTGGTCCGCCAGCTCGCGCCCGAGCTGCGGTTCGCTTTCGTCACCGGCCCGCGGATCGACCCGGAGTCGCTGCCGGCGTGGGAGGGGTCGACGGTGCTCGGGTACGTGCCCGACCTGTTCCGGCACCTCGCGGCGTGCGACGTGGCGGTGGTCCAGGGCGGCCTGACGACGACCATGGAGCTCACCGCCCTGAACAAGCCGTTCGTGTACGTCCCGCTGCGCCACCACTTCGAGCAGAACCTGCACGTGCGCAAGCGGCTCGACCGGTACGAGGCCGGCCGGCACCTGGCCTACGAGGACGCGCTGGACCCCGACGCGCTCGCGGAGGCGATCGTCAAGGAGGCCAGCCGCGACGTGCGGTACCGGCCGGTCGCGACGGACGGTGCGGCGCGGGCGGCGGCGATGCTGGCGGACCTGCTCTAGAAGTCCACCAGCGTCAGGCGCACGTGCACGGTGTCGCCGACGTCGAGGTCCTCGGCCCGGCGGACCGCCTTCTTCACGGGCAGCACGTACGTGTCCGTCGACGGGAAGATCGAGGTCCGCCAGGTCGTCGCGCCGACCGTGACGTCGACGCGCACCGACCCGAACCCGCGGGCGCCGTCGCCGACGAGGTCCAGCACGTCGTCGGCGAGCGCGGTCGGCAGGCTCACGAAGGTCCAGGCGTCGGTGCGTCGCGCGCTCCAGAGCCACAGGGGGGCGTCGAACTCCATCGGGCCATCGTCGCGCGTGCCACCCACGCGCGACGTAGCGTCGAGGGATGGGTGTCGCCGCACTGCTGATCGAGTCGTTCGGACGCGTCGAGGGGGTGCTGGACCGCGCGGTCGGCGGGTTGACCGAGGACCAGCTCGCCCTGCGGCCCTACCCGGAGGCGAACTCCATCGCCTGGCTCGCCTGGCACGCCGGGCGCGGGCAGGACGCGCAGGTGGCCGACGTCGCGGGGGTGGAGCAGGTGTGGACCGCCCAGGGGTGGGCGGACCGGTTCGCGCTGCCGTTCGACCCGTCCGCCACCGGGTACGGGCACAGTGCCGACGAGGTGGGCCGCGTCAAGGCATCGGGTGAGCTGCTGCTCGGCTACTACCGCGCGGTCGCCGTCGAGACGGAGACCTACCTGGGGCGGCTCACCGCGGAGGATCTCGACCGCGTCGTCGACGTGCGCTGGGACCCGCCCGTGACGCTCGGCGTGCGGCTGGTCAGCATCGTCGGCGACAGCCTGCAGCACGCCGGTCAGGCCTCCTACGTGCGCGGACTGCTGGAGCCTTTCGAGACGTAGGCTCCGGCGCATGCAGTGCGACTACTTCGATGCGGGGGTCTGTCGCTCGTGCACCTGGATGGGACGCCCGCACGGCGAGCAGGTCGCCGACAAGGAGCGGCACTGCCTGAACCTGCTCGGCGAGCGCGACGACCTCGCGTGGCTGCCGCCGGCGACCGGGGCGGAGTCGGGGTACCGCAACAAGGCGAAGATGGTGGTCGGCGGCACGGTCGAGCAGCCGACGCTGGGCATCCTCGACGCCGGCGGCCACGGCGTCGACCTGCAGGGCTGCGGCCTCTACCCCTCGTCGCTAGCGGCGACCTTCCCGGTGCTCGCCGCGTTCGTCACCCGCGCGAACCTCACGCCGTACGACGTGCCGGCGCGCACGGGTGAGCTGAAGAACCTGTTGGTCACGCAGTCGCCCGACGGTGAGCTCCTGCTCCGCTTCGTGCTCCGGTCGCAGGAACCCGTGGCCCGGATCCGCAAGCACCTGCCGTGGCTCCTCGACGCCCTGCCGCAGCTGCGGGTGGTCTCGGTCAACCTCCTGCCCGACCACAAGGCGGTGCTCGAGGGCGACCGGGAGATCCTGCTCACCGCCACCGAGACCCTGCGGATGCGCGTCAACGGGATCGACCTGCACCTGCGCCCGCAGAGCTTCTTCCAGACGAACACCGAGGTGGCGGCCGCGCTGTACCGGCACGCGACCGCGTGGGTCGAGGAGCTCGCCCCGGCGTCCGTGTGGGACCTGTACTGCGGGGTCGGTGGGTTCGCGCTGCACGTCGCGGCGCCCGGTCGCGAGGTCGTCGGCATCGAGACCAGCACCGAGGCGATCGCCAGCGCCACGCTGAGCGCGGCCGACCTCGGTCTGGCGGGGGTGCGGTTCGCGGCCGGCGACGCGACCGCGTTCGCCCTGGGCGCCGAGGGCGCCCCGGACCTGGTGATCGTCAACCCGCCGAGGCGGGGGATCGGCGAGGACCTGAGCCGCTGGCTGGAGGCGTCGAGCGTGCGGCACGTCGTGTACTCCAGCTGCAACGCCGTCTCGCTCGCCCGGGACCTGGCCGCGATGCCGTCGCTGCGCCCGCGCCGCGCGCAGGTGCTCGACATGTTCCCGCAGACCACGCACTACGAGGTGCTCACCCTGCTCGAACGGCGTCCAGCAGCGCGATGACCTCGTCGGTCGTCCCCGTCTCTGCGATGCGGGGGAAGACGCGCGACACGCTGTTCTCGTGCGCGTCGGCGCTCATGTCGGTCATCGCGTCGACCGCGAGCGCCACGTTCAGCCCGTGCTCGTAGGCGGCGCGGGCGGTCGACTCGACGCCCATGGTCGTCGCGATCCCCACGACGACCACCTCGGTCACCCCGAGGCCCTCCAGCAGCTCTGCGAGACCGGTGCGGTGGAACGCGCTGAGGGTCCGCTTGGTGATCACGTGGTCGCCGGGCTGCGGGGTCAGCTCCGCGACGAGGTCGGCGGCACCCTGGGGCACCGGTCCACCGGCAGCGCGTCGCGGGGACTCGGTCCGGCCGGGTGCGCTGCCGAGCGCCTGGACCAGCACCACCGGCAGGCCGTGGCGGCGGAACGCGTCGGCCAGCCGGGCGGAGCGTGCGACGACGTCCGCGGTGGGGTGGGCCGACGGGAGGGCGACGACGGCGTTCTGCAGGTCGACGACGACCAGGGCGGTGATCGGGTCGAGGGTGGTGAGGGTCACGGGGTGGGCCTTTCGAGGGTGAGCCGGTCCAGCAGGGTCAGGGCGTCGAGCACGGTGGTGCGCTCGGCGGCGGTGAAGCGGTCCTGGAAGGCGCGGGCGAGCCACTCCTCGCGCACCTGACGGACGCCTTCCGCGCGCTCGCGGCCTGCGGGCGTCAGCGACACCAGCTGGCGGCGGCCGTCGTGCGGGTCGGGGGTCCGGTCCACGAGCCCCTGCGCGTCGAGGGCGGTCAGGATCGTCGCCACGGACTGCGGCCGGATGCCCTCGGCGGTCGCCAGGTCGCTCGCCGACGCGGCGCCGGCCTTGTCCAGCCGGCTCAGCACGCTCAGCTGCGACGGCGTCAGCGCGCTGGTGTCGTAGACCTCGCGGAGCCGCCGCACGAGGCGCCCGAGCAGCACGCGCAGGTCGCGGGCAGCGCGTGCCGCGTCCGCGGAGAGGGGATCCATGATTCGACAGTACCAACTGTTCAGTTGAAACTGGCTGTTGGACAGGCGTCCGAGACGGTAGGAAGAGCCATGAGCAACGCGGCCGTCCTCGTCATCGGTGCCGGACCCGGCGGTCTCGCGGTCGCCGCCGCGCTGCGTCGGGAGGGCGTCGCCTCCGTGGTCCTGGAGCGGTCCGACGACGTCGGCGCCTCGTGGCGGCGGCACTACGAGCGGCTGCACCTGCACACCACCCGGCGCTGGTCGAGCCTGCCGGGTCTGCCGATCCCTCGGGAGTTCGGCCGGTGGGTGGCCCGCGCGGACGTGGTGCGCTACCTCGAGCTCTACACCGCGCACCACCGGATCGACGTGCGGACCGGCGTCGACGTCAAGCGCATCTCGCGCGCCGGCTACGGGCGCTGGGTGCTGGAGACGACCACGGGCGACGAGCTCGCCGGGTCGACCGTCGTCGTCGCCACGGGCTACAACCACACCCCGGTGCCGCCGAGCTGGCCGGGCGTGGAGACGTTCGCCGGTGAGCTCGTGCACGCCTCGGCGTACCGGAACCCGGAGCCGTACGGCGACAGGGACGTGCTCGTGGTCGGGGCGGGGAACACCGGGTCGGAGATCGCGGTGGATCTCACGGAGGGCGGGGCCGCACGGGTGCGGCTCGCCATCCGCTCGGCCCCCCACATCGTCCGACGCTCGAACCTCGGGTGGCCGGCGCAGGGCACCGGGATCGTGGTGCGGCACCTGCCCGTCCCCGTCGTGGACCGGGTGGCCGCCGCGGTCGCGCGCGTCGAGGTGCCCGACCTGGCGGAGTTCGGGCTGCCGCGCCCGACCACCGGCCTGTACTCGCGGGTGCGGCAGGGATCGGTGCCGCTGCAGGACGTCGGTCTGATCGCGGCGGTGCAGGGCCGGCGGGTGGAGCCGGTCGCGGCGGTGGACTCGTTCGACGACGGCGTGGTGGTGCTGGCCGACGGGTCGCGGATCACGCCCGAGGTGATCATCGCGGCGACCGGGTACCTCCGCGGGCTCGAGCCGCTGGTCGGCGACCTCGACGTGCTCGACGACCGCGGCCTTCCCCGGGTGCACGGTCCGCGCACGTCGACCTCCGCCCCCGGGCTGTACTTCACGGGGTACACCAACCCGATCAGCGGGATGTTCCGCGAGCTCGGGATCGACGCCCGGCGGATCGCGCGGGCGATCAGCCGCGGGTAGACCGTCAGCGCACCACGCGGAACGTCAGGTGCGTGGCCTCGGCGGTGGCGACGAGCCCGGTGCGCTCGAGCTCGGTGTGCCGGTCGCTCGCGACGTCGAGCAGCCGGGAACCCCCGTGCAGGAGCACGGGCACCACGTTGAGGGTGATCTCGTCGACCACGCCCGCGGCCAGCGCCTGTCGCACCACCTCCGCGCCGCCCATGACGAGGACGTCCCGGTCGCCCGCCGCCGCCACAGCCTGCGCCACCGCGCTCGCGACGCCGTCGGTGACGAACGTGAAGGACGCGCTCGTCATCGGGCGCGGCTCCTGTGCCCGGTGCGTCACCACGAAGGTGGGCACCGGGAACGGGGTGTCAAACCACAGGTCGACGCCGATGTCGTAGGTCCGGCGCCCGATGACGACCGCGCCGGTGCGGGCGTACAGCTCGGCGGACACGGCGGCGTCGTCGCCGCCGGGTGTCGTGCCGTCCGCCGCCACCTCGCGGTCGCCCCCGCCGCCGAAGAGCCAGCGGTGCAGACGCTCGCCGCCGACGCCCATCGGTGCGTCCGTCGAGACGTCCGGGCCGGCGCTGAACCCGTCGAGCGACACGGACGAGCTCACCCGCACGATCCCCATGCCGGACACGGTAGGGGTGGCGGTGCCCCCTTGTCGTCGCTCGGTTCGAGGTTTACATTGAAGATGTTCCTTAATTAAGGAGTTGCTCACATGCCAGCTCGGGACCCGTTGAGCGTCGTGTTCGCGGCGCTCGCCGATCCCACGAGGCGCGCGATCCTCACCCACCTCCAGCACGGCCCGGCGACCGCCGGCGACGTGGCTGCACCGTTCGCCATGAGCCGGTCCGCCGTCTCGCAGCACCTGCGGGTGCTGGAGGACGCCGGGCTGATCGAGCGGACCGTGACCGCGCAGTGGCGTACCTGCGTCCTGCGCACCGAGCCGCTCGACGAGGTCGCGACGTGGGTGGACACGCACCGGCGGCTGTGGGACGAGCGGTTCGACCTGCTGGACGAGCGGCTCCGGACGAGACGAGGAGAGGCAGACGATGCTTGAGACCGACCGCAAGTCCTTCACCATCACCCGGGTCTTCGATGCGCCGCGCGCGGTCATCTGGCGCGCGTGGACCGACCCCGACGAGGCCGCCGCCTGGTGGCACCCGCGCGGGGTCGTGACGCCGCGGGAGTCGGTCGAGCTCGACGTCCGCCCGGGCGGCTCGTACCGCTACACGATGGTCGCGCCCGACGGCAGCACGTACCCGACCGGCGGCGTCTACCGCGAGGTCGTCGAGCCCGAGCGGCTCAGCTTCACGTGGACCGACCCCGGGGACACCGAGGGGGACGCGCCGCTGATCACGGTCACCTTCGACGACCTCGGCGAGCAGACGCGCATGACGTTCCGCCTCGACGGCTACGACGGGCAGCCGGGCGACGATAACGTCTACGACGGGTGGGACCAGGCGTTCGACATCCTGGTCGAACGCCTCGGCTGACGGGTACGTCGCAGGGCGACGACCACCACCAGGGGCCAGACGGCCTGCGCGCCGGCGACGGCCCGCTCGCTGAGCCCGGTCAGGTCACCGGCGCCCTGGAGCTCGACGACGAACCAGCCGAGCAGCCCCACAAGCCCCACCGAGGCGCCGACGGTGACGGCCGGCCGCAGGACGCCGGTCGCGCCGCGGCGCGCTGCCAGCGCGGGCCAGAGCGCGAGCGCGCCGAACCCGATGCCGGCGGCGATGCCGTGGGCCCGCGGCGCGGAGTCGACCGGCAGGAGCGCCACGGCGAGCGTGGCGGCCCCGCCGATCGCGTGCAGCACGCGGGCGCCGCGGGGGACCGGTCGCAGCCCGGCGGCCGTCACGACGTGGGCGACGCCCGTGATCGCCAGGCCGGCCGTCATGATCCACGGGTCCGTCGCGGTCGACGCAGCGAGCGCGCTGATCGTCTCCTGCACCGGGTCGAAGGAGGGCTGCCGTGCGGCGGCGAGCGTCCAGCCGCCGATCATGGCGACGGGCGCGGCGATCGCGGACGCGAGCGCCCAGCGGGGGACGGTCATGGAGGGGCTGCCTTCTGCTCGGGTCTGTCGGAGACTGGGGTTCGTGACCGACCACCCCGACGGATGGGTGCTGGCCTTCGAGGACGACTTCGACGGCCCCGACCTCGATCCTGCCGTGTGGCTGCCGCACTACCTGCCGGCGTGGAGCTCGCGGGCGGCGACAGCGGCGTCCTACGAGCTGCGCGACTCGTGCCTGCACCTGCGCATCCCGCCGGACCAGGGCCTCTGGTGCGCGGACGACCACACGCCCCCGATGCGCGTGTCGGGCATCCAGTCCGGCAGCTGGTCCGGGCCCGTGGGCGGCACGCGCGGCCAGCAGCCGTACCGCGACGGGGTGCGCGTCCGGGAGGAGCAGGAGGCGTTCTGGGGGTGGACCCCGTCCGGCGGGTACATCGAGCTGCGGGCGCGCGCGGTGGTGACGCCGCGGTCGATGGTGGCGTTCTGGATGGTGGGGCTGGAGGACGAGCCGGAGCGGTCGGCAGAGATCTGCGTGACGGAGATGTTCGGTGACGCCGTCGAGCCGGGGTCCGCCGCGGTGGGCGTCGGCCTGCACCCGTTCCGGGACCCGGCGGTCGTCGAGGACTTCGCGGCGGTCCGGCTCCCGATGGACATCGCCGCGCACCACACCTACGCGGTGGACTGGTCGCCGGAGCAGGCCACGTTCCTCGTCGACGGCGTGGTGGTCCGGCGGTGCGCGCGGCCCCCGTCGTACCCGATGCAGCTGATGCTCGCCGTCTTCGACTTCCCCGAGAAGTCCGTCGGCGACGACGCCGAGGCAGTCCCGGAGCTCGTCGTGGACCGGCTGCGGGGCTACGTCCGACCCTGAGCGATTGGTGCCCCGACCACCCGCGATTCAGCCACGCCGACACCCCGCCACGCGGTATAACCGGTGCGCCGACTCTCCGCCGACCCTGAGGACACCACCGCATGCTGATCCTCTGGGTGATTGCCGGGGTCGCGCTCCTGCTGCTGGTCCTCACCGTCACCGTCGGCGACTTCCTCGACGGCGTGGTCGACGCGCTGGACTTCACCGGCGGCTACCTGTCGTCCACGGTGGTCCTGTCGTTCCTCGCCACGTTCGGCATCGTGGGCGGCCTGCTTCTCGCGACGACGGACGTGAGCGTGCTGGTCGCGTCGCTGGGCGGGGTCGCGGCCGGGGCCGTGGTCGGTGCCGGCGCCGGGGCTGCCACACGCGCCCTCACCATCGGGCCCACCGCGCACCAGATCACCAGCTCCGACTACGTGGGCCAGGCCGCCACGGTCACCACGTCCATCCCGTCCGACGGCCTCGGTCAGATCTCGCTCGTGGTCGCCGGCCAGAGCACCGCGCTCGCCGCCCGCGCCGACGGTCCGCTGCCCACCGGGTCCGGCGTCACCGTCGTGTCCAACCTGGGACCGGGCGTCGTCAAGGTCATCTCCACCCCGTCCTCATCGAACGACTCGAACTAGGAGCTCTCCGTGCCCGACAGCTGGCTGCCCGTCCTCGGCGTGGCAGGTCTCGCCCTCGTCGTCCTCGTCGTCGGCATCGCGATCGCCAAGCGGTACCGCGTCGCCAAGCCCAACGAGGCGTTCATCGTCACCGGCCGGAAGGGCAAGACCTCCGGGGACCTGTCCGGGCAGAAGGTCGTCACCGGCGGCGGGGTGTTCGTCCTGCCGTTCGTCCAGCAGCTCTCGGTGCTCGACATGTCCTCCCGCCGCATCACCGTCGAGGTCAACGGGGCGCCGTCGTCGCAGGGCATCGCGCTCACCGTGTCGGGCGTGGCCATCGTCAAGGTGCACAACGAGGACGTGTCCATCCGCGCGGCCGCCCAGCGGTTCGGCAGCCAGCAGTCGGAGATCGACAGCTTCACCACGAACCAGCTGTCCGGTGCGCTGCGCGCGATCGTCGGCAACCTCACCGTCGAGCAGGTCATCCGCGACCGCGAGTCGTTCTCGCAGCAGGTGCTCGAGTCGGTGACCGGGTCGCTGAGCGCGCAGGGGCTGAGCCTGGATGCGTTCACCATCCAGGAGGTCAACGACCACGGCGACGGCACCTACATCCTCGACATGGGCCGCGCGTCGGCCGCCGCGATCCGCCGGGAGGCCGAGATCGCCGAGGCGGAGGCGCGCCGGCTGTCCGAGGAGAAGCGGATCGACGCCGAGACGCAGGTGGCCAACTACCAGCGCGCGCTCGACCTGCGACAGGCCGAGATCCTCGCGGAGACCGACCGCGCCAAGGCGCTGTCGGCGTCGGCGGGACCGCTCGAGGCCGCCGCCCGGCAGCAGGAGATCCTCGCGCAGGAGGAGCTGGTGGCCCAGCGGCAGGCCGCGCTGACGGAGAGCCAGCTCGACACCACCGTGCGGCGGCCCGCCGACGCCGAGCGCTACCGTCTCGAGCAGCAGGCCGAGGCGCAGCGCGTGACCGCGGTCAAGGCGGCCGAGGCGGCCAAGTCCGAGAACGAGCTGCGCGGTGCGGGCGAGCTCGCGCTCCGGTCGGCCCAGGCGAAGGCCACCGAGCTCGAGGGCGCGGCGGAGGCCGCGGCGGTCCTCGCCCGCGGCAAGGCGGAGGCCGAGGCGCTGCAGAAGCGGGCCGAGGCGTACAAGGAGTTCAACCAGGCCGCCGTCTTCGACCGGCTCCTGGAGACGCTGCCGGAGATCGCGAAGCAGCTCGCGGCACCGATGGGGAACATCGACACCCTCACCGTCGTATCGACCGACGGGGCGTCCGCGCTGCCCAAGGCGGTCGCGGGGAACTTCCTTCAGCTGCAGGAGCTCATCAAGTCGACCACCGGGCTGGACCTGACCCAGATCGTCTCGCAGCTCACCGAGTCCTCCACCGTGGTGGTCCCGGCCGCGTCCACGAACGGGACCGCGACCTCCGCGGCTTAGTCTCGTGGCATGACCGTGCTCACCAGGAACAACGTCGTGCTCTCGGGCACTCCCGGTGCCACGCCGATGGTGTTCGCCCACGGGTTCGGCTGCGACCAGAGCATGTGGCGGTTCGTCGCGCCGGCGTTCGAGGCGAGCCACCGGGTGGTCCTGTTCGACCACGTGGGGGCCGGTGGGTCGGACCTGACCGCGTACGACCCGCAGCGGTACGGCTCGCTCGACGGCTACGCGCAGGACGTCGTGCAGATCCTGGACGCGCTGGACCTGGGACCGGTGGTCTTCGTCGGCCACTCGGTGAGCGCGATGGTCGGGGCGCTCGCGGCGGCCGAGCGGCCCGACCTGTTCGACCGGTTGGTGCTCGTGGGTCCGAGCCCGCGGTACATCGACGACGCGGGCTACCGCGGCGGGTTCAGCGCGGCGGAGATCGACGAGCTGCTCGAGACGATGGACGACAACTACCTCGGGTGGTCGGCGTTCATCGCGCCGGTGATCATGGGCAACCCGGGACGACCGGAGCTCGGCGAGGAGCTGACCAACTCGTTCTGCCGCACCGACCCGGCCATCGCGCGGCGGTTCGCGCGCACCACGTTCCTGTCGGACAACCGCGCGGACCTGGCCCGGGTGCTCACCCCGGCAGTGGTGCTGCAGTGCCGCGAGGACGTCATCGCGCCGCCCGAGGTGGGTCAGTACGTGCACGAGCACCTGGCGACCAGCGAGCTCGTGCTCCTCGACGCCGTCGGGCACTGCCCCAACCTCAGCGCGCCGGACCAGGTGATCGCCGCCATCAGCGCCTACCTGTCGCATGCCGCCGCCCGGTCGTAGCGAAGCCTGGGACGCCGCGCCCGTCGCGCTCCTGCGGCTCGACGGCGACGGCGTCATCGTCGACGCCAACCTGGTCCTGCTGGAGTGGGTCGGGCGCGGGGCGCAGGACGTGCTCGCGGGCGTGCGGCTGAGCGAGCTGCTCTCGGTGGGCGGCCGGATCTACTGGGAGACCCACCTCTCGCCGCTGCTGCACATGCAGGGCCGGGTCGACGAGGTCGCCGTGGAGCTGCGCGGCGCGGCGGGCCGCCTGCCCGTGCTCCTGTCCGCGGTGGTGCGGACGCTCGACGGCGACCGCCGGATGGTCGACGTCGCCCTGTCCAGGGCGACGGAGCGCTCGCGCTACGAGCGCGAGCTGCTCGCCGCGCGCGCGGCCGCCGACCGGTCGGCGGACCAGCTGCGCGCCTTGCAGGCCACGACCGCGGCGCTGTCGCGGGGCGTCGGCGCGGACGGTGTCGCGCGCGCTCTGGTCCGGACGGCGGTGGCGGGGCTCGGGGCCTCGGCGGCGACCGTCTGGATCGCCGCCGAGGACGGCAGGCTCGTGCGTACGGCGTCCGCCGGATCCGCGACGGGCCCGGGCACCGCCGATCCGCCCGACGAGCCGTGGGCCCCCGGTCCGCACGCGGCAGCCGGGTCGCCCCCGAGGCCGGTCGAGGCGGTCGAGGTCCATGCCGGAGGGGTGGTCGTCGTCGCGCTCGGTGATCCGGCCGCGCCGCTGGGCACCCTGGTGCTGGTCCCGCGGGCGGGGCAGGGCGACGACCCGCTGGACGTCGGGGTCCTCACGGCGGTGGGTCAGCAGGCCGGGCTGGCGCTGGAGCGCGCGCGGATGTTCGACCAGAAGGCGTCGGTCGCGCACGAGCTGCAGCACGCCCTGCTCACCACCAACCTCCCGCCCGACGACCGGTTCACCGTGGTCACCGAGTACCGCCCCGGCGTGCAGGCCCTCGAGGTCGGCGGTGACTGGTACGACGCGTTCCTCCTCGACGACGACGTGCTGGCCGTGGCCGTCGGTGACGTCGTCGGCCGTGGGCTGCACGCCGCCACCGCGATGGGTCAGCTGCGCAGCGCCGTCCGCGCGGTCGCCGGGCCCGAGGTCGGTCCCGCCGAGCTCCTGCGCCGGCTCGACCGGTTCGTCGCCCAGGCCGGGGTCGGGTTCATGGCCACGGTGGCCTACGCGGAGATCGACCTGACGACCGGCCGCGTCCGGTACGCGTGCGCGGGCCACCTGCCGCCGCTGAGGTTCGCCGCGCACGGCGCGCCGGAGTTCCTCTGGGAGGGCCGGTCCACGCCGCTGGGCGTCCGCTCGGTCCGGACGGAGGCCGAGGTCGACCTCGGCCCGGATGACCTGCTGATGCTCTACACCGACGGTCTGGTCGAGCGCCGCGGCCGGCCGCTGCTCGACGGGCTCGGGGACCTCGCGGCTGCGGGCGCCGCGCTGCGGGAGAGCTCGGTGAGCGCCCTGGTCACGGGACTCCTCACGCACGCGGGCGACGAGCGCGACGACGTGTGCGTGCTCGTCGTCGCGTGGCCGGGCGCTGACCCCCAGGCGTTGCCGACCGCCGACCCCCGCACCTAGCCTCGGCACGGGGGAGGTGCGCGATGGGTGCGGACGACCGGCTCGTGCTCAACGGCATCGACGCGGGCACCGGCGCCTACCTCGCACCCTCCGTGGGTATCGCCGACCTCGCCGGGTACCTGCGTGACGGGGCACCGCCGGTCGGCTCGCAGGCACTGCGCCGCCGCCGGCACGACGACGAGGCCCACCTCGGCGTCGCGTGGGGCTTCGACCCCGACGACCTGTCCTCCGTCGGCTGGGGTGTCGTGGTCGCCCCGGGGACGGACCGCGACGTCCTGGACGCGGTCGAGCCGCTGCTGCGCCTGCGCGAGGAGCAGGCCGGTGACCGCTTCCGGCGTCTCGAGGCGCGGGAGGGGGAGTCCAAGGACGACTTCCTCGCGCGCCACGGTGCCGGCCCGGGGGTGGTGGACCCGCGCAAGGTGCCGTACTTCCTGCTGCTCCTGGGCAGCCCGGAGCAGCTGTCGTTCGAGCTGCAGTACCAGCTGGGTGTCGCGTACGCCGTCGGCCGGCTGGACCTGCCGGACGCCGCGGCGTACGCGTCCTACGTGGCGGCGGTCCTGCGGGCCGAGTCGGAGCCTGCGGCGGACGCCCCGGCCCGTCACCTGCACCTGTTCGCGACGCGGCACCCCGCGGACACCCCGACCGGCCTGAGCTCGTCGCGCCTGGTCGAGCCGTTGGTGGCGGACGTCGGCGAGAGGGCGCTCGCGTGGCAGGTGACGGCGGACGTGGGGGCGGGGGCGACGAAGGAGCGGCTGCTCGACCTGGTGACGAGCCCCACCGGCCCGGACGTCCTGTTCACGGCCGGCCACGGGCTCGGCGGCGAGACCGCGACCTCGCAGGACGTCGCGGGCGCCCTCCTGTGCCAGGACTGGCCGGGGCCCCTCGGTCCCGCCGGGCCGATCAGCCCGGACCACTTCGTGGCCGCCGCCGACGTGGGCACCGGGGTGTCCGCGCGGCCCCGCGTGGTGTTCTCGTTCGCGTGCTTCGGCGCCGGGACGCCGCGGGTGTCGGACTACCCCGGGATCGGCTCCGCGCCGCCCGGCCGGAGCTTCACGGCACCCCTCGCGCAGGCGCTCCTCACCGCGGGCGCGCTGGCCTTCGTCGGCCACGTCGATCGTGCCTGGACGTGCTCGTTCCTGTGGAAGGGCCTGAGCGCCCAGGTGATGCCGTTCAGCAGCACGCTCCTGGCGCTCATGGACGGTGCACGGCTCGGCCTGGCGATGGAGAGCATCAGCTCGCGGTACGCCGAGGTGGCCACGGAGCTCACCACCCGTCTCGCCGAGAGCCGTCGCCTGGGCACCGTGATCGAGGACGTCGACCTCGTCGGGCTGTGGACGGCGACCCACGACGCCCGCGGCTACGTCGTCCTGGGCGACCCCGCGGTGCGGGTGGCCCCACGGGGTGCGGCGGGTCTGCGCAGGAGATAGCGGCGAGCGAGGGAGACTGCCATGGCACGGCCCGGTCCGGGGGACGAGGGCGGCTACCACCTGGTCGCGTTCGACGCGGCGGGGCTCGAGCGGCCCGACGACGACGGGCTGCCGAGCCGGCGGCTGGCCGGGCTGGCAGCGGACCTCGCACCGACCGACGTGTTCGTGCTGAGCCACGGCTGGTTCGGCGACGTGCCCGCCGCCCGGCAGCAGTACGACCGGTGGGTGGCCGCCATGGCGCTCTGCGAGGACGACGTCGCCCGGGCTCGCGCGCGCGGCTTCCGGCCGCTCGTGGTGGGCGTGCACTGGCCGAGCAAGGCCTGGGGCGACGAGGAGCTGGGGTCCGCGTCGTTCGGCCTGGCCGACGGTGGAGGAGGAGCCGACGCGCTCGCGGCCTCGGTCGAGGACGTCCTCGGCGGCTCGGCGGAGGTGCGCGAGTCCCTCCGCACGATCCTCGACGCCGCGCGAGAGGACATCGTGCCGGTGACGCTCCCCGAGGAGGTCCGGAGGGCGTACGAGCGGCTCGACGCCGCGACGGGCCTGCCGGCGGACGGGGAGGGTGGAGCCCCAGGAGCCGACCGGGACGCGTTCGACGCGGAGTCGGCGTACCAGGCCTGTCTCATGGCCGAGCTCACCTCGTTCGGTGGCGTCTCGCTGGGCGGCCTGCTCGCGCCGCTGCGGGTGCTGACGTTCTGGCAGATGAAGCGCCGTGCGAGCGAGGTCGGCGCGCGCGGGGTGGCCGACCTGGTCGCGGGCCTGCAGAGCGCGGTGCCGACGGCTCGGGTGCACCTCATGGGGCACAGCTTCGGGTGCATCGTCGTGTCGGCCGCGGTGGCAGGGCGACCGGCCGGGACGCCCGCGGTGAGCACGCTCATGCTCGTCCAGGGAGCGATGTCCTTGTGGTCGTTCTGCACCAGCATCCCCGCGGCGCCCGAGCGGCCCGGCTACTTCCACCGGGTGGTGAGCGACGGTCTGGTCGACGGTCCCGTGCTCGTCACCACGTCGGTGCACGACCGCGCGGTCGGCATGTTCTACCCGCTCGGCGCCGGCGCGCGGCGACAGGTGGACTACGCGCCGGGCATCCTGCCGACCTACGGCGCGATCGGCACGTTCGGTGTGCGCGGGCCGGGCCTGGCGGTGGTCGACGACGACCTGCACGCGGTGGACGAGCCGTACGACCTGCGGGCGGGGCACGTGTACAACCTGCGCGCCGACCGTGTGATCGCCACGAGCGCGGGGGTGATGGGCGCGCACAGCGACATCGCCCGCGCCCCGGTCGCGCACGCGCTGTGGCAGGCCGTGGTCCGGTAGTCAGCAGGTGGTGATCTCGTACTGCTCGCACTCGTAGGGGGTGAGGTCGCGCGTCACCTTCGACCGGACCAGGTCGACCAGGGCGTCGTCGTCCAGCGGCAGGACGGCCACGGAGCCGTCGCGCGCAAAGACGGTCACGGAGGACCCGTCGGCGGCGGCCACGGCTCCCATCGGCCAGGTGTCGACCAGCGGGATGTCTCGTTCCACCCGCCCCGACCGGGGATCGATGATGCGCAGGTGGACGTCTCGGCTCGAGCTGAGCACGTCACCGTCGGGCGTGAAGCCGACGTGGTTGACGCGCAGGGAGGTGGCCGCGTCGGCGTACACGACCGCGCCCGTCGCCGCGTCGAACACCGCGACCGTCCCGTCCTCCGTGCCGATCGCGACGAGGCCGCCGTCCGGCGCGAAGGCGGCGTCGGTCACGACCTCCGTCGTGCCGTCGGGGGGCGCGCCGGGGACCGACGACGGCGACGGAACGTCCGTGGCAGAGGTGTCCGGGGTCGAGCGAACGATCGGTGGCGCGGCGTCCTCCGTCGGCTGGTCGTCGAGCTGGCGGGGTGCCTCGGGCAGGCGTGAGCGGCTCGTCACGCTGAGCGGGACGAGGGATCCCGCGCCGTCGACGGGCAGGATCGCAGCGAGCATGGGGGCCGCCGCGGCGTTCGCGTCGGCGTTGGCACGCAGGGCGACCAGCACCTGCGACCCGTCGGGGGAGAAGTCGGTCGCCACGAAGTCTGTCCAGTCCGGGCCGTCCAGCTCCCGCAGGGCCTCGCCCGTCTCCGCGTCCCAGAGCGTCACCGTCCCCTCGGTGTCGGTGGTGACCACCCGGGAGCCGTCCGCGCTGAGGGCCGCGGTGGTGATCCCGCCGGCGCCTGACTCGAGGACCGGTCCACCGCCCACCGAGCCGACGTCCCAGACGGTCGCGCCGCCGAGCTGCACCACGACCGCGCGGTCCCCGGAGGCGTCGAGGTCGACGTCCCACGCGTAGTCGCCGTCCCCGGTGCGCATGACACCGGGGGAGTCGCCGACGTCGGTCACCCGCAGGGTCCCGTCGTCCGACGAGACCGCGATCGACTCGCCCTCCGCCGACACGGTGGCAGTGGGCCGCACCGACTCGGTCCGCCAGATGGCCGGGTTGCCGGCGTCGGGCAGGACGAACGCCGCCGTGGGCTCGCGGCTGTCGAACCCTGCCCCGGCGAGCCGTGCACCGGAGACGAACGCCTCGCGCTCGAGCGTGCCGGTGGCGAGGTCGAGGATCTGGACGTCCCCCCACGTGGTCATGGTGAGCAGCTCCGTCAGGTCGGCGTTCAGTGCCCAGGAGTCGGCGTCCGTCTCCAGAGGTCCGCTCGTGCGTGCGCCCGTGGCGACGTCCCAGACGCTCGCCGTGCCGTCCAGCGCGATCGTCCCGAGCCTCGACCCGTCGCGGCTGAACAGGGCGTTCCGCGCGCCCTCGCCCATCGGGATCCGCGACAGCTCGGTGCCGCTGCTCGCGTCCCACACCACCGCGTCGGTGCCGTCGCCGACGGTCGCGAGGAACCGCCCGTCGTCGCTGAACATCGCCTCGTAGAGCAGGGTGGCGCCCGGGTGGCGCAGCTCCAGCTGGAGCTCGCCGGCCGTGTCCCAGACCCGCACCGAGTCGTCGCCGACCAGCGAGGCGACACGGTCCCCAGCGCGCGAGACCGAGGCGGCCCACGCGTACCCGGAGCCCAGGTCCCAGGACTGCGACTCCCGCGTCGCGACGTCCCACGTGACGATCGTGCCGTTCTCCAGCGAGGCGACGACCGTGCCGCCGTCGGTGCTCACGTCGACCGAGCCCACTCGCCCGGGGACCGGTGGCTCCAGCTCGGCCTCGAGCTCGCCGGTGCCGCGGTCGAACACCCGCACGGTGTTCCCGCCCCCGGTGACGACGGTGCTGCCGTCACCGGACAGCGCGGCCCAGGCGACCTCCTGCGCGTCGTCGCCGCGGAACACCACCGACACGGGGGAGGCGTCCGCGGCCTGGTAGAGCAGGGACCTCGTGTCGATGTCGAGCTGGTCGGCGCCGACGGTCTCGGTCAGCGCACCGGCCAGCGCGACCCCCGTCTGCGGGTCGCTGGCCAGGGCTTGGAGGGCGCCGAACTTCAGGTGCTGCCGCAGCTCGGCGGCCTGTGCCTCGGCGGTCGCCTCTCGAGCACCGCGGAACGACACCCAGCCGATCACGCTCGCGACGAGGGCGACGACGACCGCGGCCGCGAGCACCATCGAGATGCGACGCATCCGCTGGGCGCTGCGGATCTGGGCGCGGCGGTGCGACTCGGCCGCCTGGGACGCCTCCAGCAGCTCGCGCTCCCGCGGGCGCAGCTGCCCGGGGATCTGCGTGGCGTCCGCCAGGGCATCCTCGAGCGCCGGCCCGACCAGCAGGAGGTGCTGCGGGCGCTCCTCCGCCGCCCACAGCGCAGCAGTCCGCTCGAGCACCGTGAGGTGCTCGCCGCGCCACGCGGCGTTGTCCTTGCGGATCGGCTCGATGAACCGGTCGTGGGCGAGCTCGTACCAGGTGGCCTGCCGCCGGCTCTCGGCGCGGACGAGGTGGTCCGCGATGAGCGCGTCGAGGAGCGCGCGGTCGGTCGCGAGGTCGCCCGTCGGGCCGTCCAGCACCTGCCCGCGCAGCCCCTGCGGTGTGATGAGCCGCTCGTCGAACCAGTCCCGGACGGCGCCCTCCCGCATGCCCGTGCGCTTGGCGGCGTCGCGCACGCGGTCGGCGTAGTAGCGCGCGAGCGCCTCCTCCACGTCACCGAGCGCCGCGCCGTCCGCCTCGGTGATCTCGCGGGCGTCCGTCGGTAGCCGCGACCACAGGAGGTGGCACGCGACCTGCAGCTGGACCGGCTCCACGTACGGGCCGAGGACCTCCTGCGCGCCCTCGGGGCGCTGCACCCGGACCCGCCGCAGGTCGTCGACCAGGCGGGAGGCGGCGTCCGTCGCGAAGGTCACGCCGGAGTCGCGCGCGGGGTTGACGACCGCCTCGAGCGCCTGCGCCGCGGTGAGCAGGTCCAGGCGGTACCGCGTGCGGAAGCGGGTCGGCACGAACCGGAGGTAGGGATCGAGAGCCGCGAGGAAGTCCTCGCGCATCGCGAAGACCGCCCAGTGCTCCCGGTCGCGGAGCATCTCGCCCAGCTGGGCGAAGAACTCGCGCTTCGCCGCCTCGTCCGTCGGGTCGGCCGTGAGCACCTCCTCGAACTGGTCGAAGATGAGCACCTCGTTGCCGGGCACACCGTCCAGGTCGGGCCGAGCCGCCAGGTAGTCGGAGATCGACATCGTCGCCAGGGTGCTGAGTGGCACCTGCTGTGCCGCCGGGACCCCCTCCTCGAGGGAGAGCAGCGTGCTCATGACGTACCGGTTGCGCACGTCGGGCACCGAGGCGTCCGCGGACAGTGCGTGCGTCACGCGGATCACCGGCAGCACCTCGAACCGCGCCTCCTCCAGGGCGTGGACCAGCGCAGCCTGGATCAGGGACGTCTTGCCGGCTCCGGACGGCGAGTACAGCAGGACGATGCGTTCGGCGATGACCAGGTCGAGCAGGTCGTCACGCGCCTGGGACCGTCCGTAGAGCGGGTCGCCCGACTGGAAGGACGTGGGCCCGACGTACGGGTTGTCCGCGCGCACCGCGGTGGCGTCGAGGGTCATCGCCGTTGCCGCCACTCGTCCGCGAGCTCCTTGATGAAGCTCTCCGTGCTGCCCCAGTACAGGCTGATGTGGGAGTGGTCGAAGTAGCTCTCCAGGTACCGCCGCGCACGCTCGGCATCGATCGTCGTCCCCTCCTCGGGATCGATCTGGACGGCGACGTGCGTGTAGTCGTCCCGCCGCCGCCCACCTTCCGAGTTCATCAGGCTGCGGTAGAGGACGCGGAAGTCCCACTCGTCGATCCGGAAGCCCACGAACATCAGGGCGGAGTCCGTGAGGGCGCGCTTCACCGGGGCCGGCACCAGGTCCTGGTTGAGCGTGACGCCGATGAGGAAGTCGAAGTAGTCGTCCTCGGTGAGCACCAGGGACTGTGGCTCGCTCAGCGCCCCCAGCAGGTGGTAGACGAGCGGGCGCTGCGCGGTCGGTCGGTACCCGGGCTCACGCTCGAACACCGACTCCGGCCACGACTGGTCCTCGCGCCACCGGCACAGCTCGATCTCCGGCTCCCGGCCCGCCTTGATCAGCGCCTTCGCCAGCAGGAACGACGGCTGCGCGGTGATGTAGATGGGCGTCGGGATCTCGGCGAGCACGCTGTACGGCTCGGTGCCCCCCCGCGCGGCGACGGCCTCCCATGCCGCCTCGAGGACGTCGTCGAGCGAGGCCCGCTCCCCGAGCAGCTCCTCCGGCAGCTCGTCGTGGTAGCGGTCGACGAGCGTCCGGCGCAGGTGGTTCTCGAGCTCGAGCCGGGGGAACCGCCGACCCAGGTTGATCGACAGGTACTGCGCCACCTGTGGCAGGCTCTCGCGGTTGTGCGGTGCCATCGGGAAGCGGTAGCTCCGCGCCCACGTGCGGGCGATCTCCTGCCGGCTGCCGATGAGCGGGTCGCTGATCCCGGGACCGATGATCGGCGTGCACTTGTCGGCCTTGATGTCCGCCACGACCGAGGGCCACTTGTCGAATCGCGCGCCGCCGGGTGCCGTGCCGGGCACGTACCAGAGCCTCCCGCTCTTCAGGCGCATGAACAGGGCGGGCACCCACCAGTCGGGGCGCTCGCGGACGACCGAGCGGGCCACCGCGGTCGCGCGGTCGACCAGACCGTCCTCGTCGAGGCTGGAGAAGAACGAGGTCGTGAAGGTCGCCGCGGTGGTCATCGAGACGTTCCCCTGCATCGCGATCACCGCCGGGACGCCGGAGGACGCCAGCCGCGGTCCGAGCGCGGACAGGACGCCCGCGTCGGCGCTGCTGCGGTCGGCGCCCGCCCCGGCGCTCTGGCAGGACGCGAGGAACACGAGCCGGGGTGGCCTCGAGATCTCCCGGAGCCTCGCCACCAGGTCGCTGCCCAGCATGGGCGCCGCCCTGCCCTCGTCGTCCTCGAGCAGCAGGACCGGCTCGTCGTTGGCGAGGTAGCCGTGGCACACCAGGTAGAGCACGTCGACGCCGCGGCGCAGCCTCTCGATCAGGTGGGCTGCCGTGGGCCGCGCGGTGCCGGGCAGCTCGGTGAGGTCCATCCCGTCCAGGGCCTGGCGGGCGCGCGTCCGCTCGGCCTCTGTGTCCACGGGCGCCAGGGGACGCCCCGCCGAGATCGCGTCCAGGTTCGAGGGGGCGGCGATCAGGGCCAGCGCCGAGAGGTCGCCGCGCGGCCGCACGCTCACGGGCCGCCAGTCGAGGCTGCCGAGGTACCGCGAGAAGAGGACGTTCTCGTTCGTCAGCAGCGTGGAGCCGTCCGACGGGTCCCGCAGCGTCTCCCACCGCAGGCCGTGCAGCGCGCTCGCGGTCCTGCCGATGACCAGACGCACCCGCAGCCGGACACCCTTGCTCTGCGAGGTCGCGACGGCGGTCCGGAACGCGTTGCCGACGCCACCCCCGAACAGTCCGCGCCCCAGCTGCGCCCCGTACTCGTCGTCGTCCAGCTGGTCGAGGGCGGCGGGGTCGATGCTCGCCAGCAGAGGTCCGTCGGCGTCCAGACGGTTCTCGACGTCCGAGCCCGGCAGCTGGAACCGCAGCTCCACCGCGTAGGTGATCGCGTCCCGCCGATGGACGCTGATCTCCAGATCGGCGTAGTCGGTCACGGCAGTGGTCCAGGGATCATCGGTCGCGCCCCCCTGCGCACCTCAGTGGTCGTCAGACAACGCCCATCCTTGATGAGCAGCCAACTCGCGCTGAGGTACGTGCGCAACGTCCTGGATGTCCCCGATGGGCGATTTCACCCTGGCCGGGCGGCCCGGCGCGCGTGCGCTCCGGGCCGCCCTCGCCGTCAGAGTCCCGGGTTCGCGAGGTGCACGAGCTCCAGGGCCATCTGCGGGAACCACGCACCGGCCGCCGGGTCGGCGTAGCCGCGGACGGGGTCGATGCCGCCCTCGGGTGCCCACCGCGTGCACTGGCCGTCGGACTCGCCCGGGATCTTCACCCAGAGGTACGCGTCCACGTACGGGTCGCCCGTGCTCAGCGTCGGACGCAGGCCCAGGCCGCGGTCCGGCGGGTTGCACCAGACCTGCGGGTCGCCGGCGGGGCTGCCCGGGGGAGCGGTCCACGGGCCCTGGCCGTTGCGGCTGGTGTCGATCACGGCGTGCGCGAGGACGTCCGGCCCGCTGGGCGGGTTGGCCGCGTTGGTGACGTTGTCCAGGTACCACTGGTCGGTCAGCGCCCACGTGCTGAAGTCCGCCGGGTTCGCCGGGTAGTACTGGCTGGCGCAGTAGTCGAAGTGGCCCACGCGCCAGCCGCCCTCGGCGGTGTTGGTGCCGTACCAGAGGCACTGCGCGATCCAGGACGCGAACTTCGCCTGACGCTCGGTGGTCTCGTAGTTGGAGACGTTGAGGAAGAACCCCTCGGTCTTCTCGACGCCGGCCTTGTGCAGCCGGTCGGCGATGTCCCCGGTCCCGAGCCAGCCGCTGTGCGTCCCGTCGAGGTAGAGGGACACGTTCGGCAGCGCGGCCAGGCGGTCGACGGCGCCGTTGAGCTGCGTGAACCGGTCGGCCGCCGCGGTCGCGGGGTCGAGCTCCGCGGGCTGGCACCACTCCTGGGCGCCGTTGATCGAGGTGTACCAGGGGATGATCCCGAGGCCGTCGGGCTCCAGCAGGACGATCGCCTTGCCGTCCCCGATGCCCGCCGCGAACCCGTCGATCCACGCCAGGTACGCCTCGGTGTCGAGCGCGCCACCGGCCGAGTACTGCGCGCAGTCGCGGAACGGCAGGTCATAGGCGACGAGCACGGGGACCGACCGGGTCACCTTGGCCTGCTTCATCGTCTTCTGGACGGCCTTCTTGACGTCCTTGGGCGTTCCCGAGGTGAACCAGACCGCCTGCGGTGTGGCGACCATCTTGGTGATCGCCGCCGCGTCCGACCACTGGCGTGCCTTCACCAGCTGCTTGATCTGCGCGACCGCGCCGTCGTTCGGTGGGGGAGTGAAGAGCCGGGTGGCGGGCGCCGGGTGGTGGTGACCGCGGCCGTCGTGCGCCGCGGCGGGAGCGGCGACGGCCAGTGAGAGCGCTACCACACTGGCGGCAGCGAGCAGCATCGAGCGCGTGCGGGACAGGGATCTGGACACGGAGTCTCCTACGTCGTTGTCGGATGACCGTTCGCGTGCGACGGGTGTGCGCCGTCCCGGAGAGCATGACAATTCGGACGGCCGCGCACAAGGTGTACCGGTAAGGAAAGGACCACGCGCGACGAGATGCGGGTGTCGCCGCGCGTGGCCGTCGGTGCTCAGAACACGCGGTTGGCGATCTCCGCGGGTGCCAGCAGCAGGTCCTTGATCTCGTCGTCGAGCTGGACCAGCGTGAGCGACGCGCCCGCCATGTCGAGCGACGTGCAGTACTCGCCCACGTAGCTGCGGCCCACGGTGATGCCCTGCGCGGCGAGCTTCTCGTGCGCCAGCCCGTACAGCAGGTACAGCTCGCTGATCGGGGTGCCGCCCAGGCCGTTGATCATCAGCGCGACCTCGTCGCCCGAGGAGTACGGCAGGTCCGGGACGACCGCGCCCAGCAGCTCGTCCACGATCTCGTCGGCGCTCACCAGCTTGGCGCGTCGGCGGCCGGGCTCGCCGTGGATGCCGACGCCGACCTCCATCTCGTCGTCGGCCAGCTCGAACAGGGGCGAGCCCTTGGCCGGAGGCGTGCACGGGGTCAGGGCGATGCCCATGGTCCGGGTGACGGAGTTGACCTTCTCGCCGATCCGCACCAGCTCGTCCAGCGAGGCACCCGCCTCGGACGCAGCCCCGACGGCCTTCATCACGAAGAAGTTCCCCGCGACCCCGCGCCGGCCCACCGTCCAGGTGGAGTCCTTGACCGCGACGTCGTCGTTGATGAACAGCGTCCGTACGTTCAGGCCCTCGGCCTCGGCCAGCTCGGCCGCCATCTCGAACGCCATCTTGTCGCCGGTGTAGTTGTTGACCAGCAGCAGGACGCCCTTGTCCGAGGCCAGCAGCTTGGCGGTCTCCAGCACGTACTCCATGGGCGGCGCCGCGAACACGTCGCCGGGACAGGCGCCGTCGAGCATGCCCTTGCCGACCACCATGACGTGCGCCGGCTCGTGCCCCGACCCGGAGCCCTGGATGATCGACACCTTGTCGTGCCGCGGGGCGTCGGCCCGCATGATCAGGTTGTACTCGGGCACGTAGCGCAGGGTGTCGGGGTTGGCCAGCGCGATGCCCTTGAGCATCTCGGGGACGAAGTTCTTCGGGTCGTTGACGAACTTCTTCATCAGTCGTTCCTCCACATCGTCGTGTTGTCCAGACCTGTCGCCGCGTCGCCCCCGGAGCGCGGACGTGTGGGTGTCACCAGGTGTCGGCGACGCGTTCCGCCAGCACGGCCACCGCGACCGCGCCGGGATCGAGCGAGCCGATGCTGCGCTCGCCGGTGTACGACGCCCGGCCGCGCCTGGCCTGCATCGGCCGGGTCGCCTCGGCGGCCTCGCGGGCGGTGACGGCCGCGGCCTTGGCGATGTCCGCGGGCGCGGTGCCGGCCCCGAGCTCGTGCTCGATCGTGTCGGTCATCGGCGCCAGGGCGTCGAGCAGGGTCTTCTCGCCCAGGTCCGCTCCGCCGCGCGCCTTGATCCCCTCGATCGCCGCGCGCAGCATCGCCACGACGTCGTCGCCCGTGATCTCCTGCTTGCCATTGACCTGGCCCGCTGCGCGCAGGAACGCCGTGCCCCAGATGGGTCCCGACGTCCCGCCGATCCGCCCGCTCATCACGACCGCCACCTTCTGCAGGAACGTGCCGGTGTCGGTGCGGTCGAAGTCGTCCCACTGGGCCAGCACGTTCTCGAAGCCGCGCGCGAGGGAGAAGCCGAAGTCCCCGTCGCCCACGACGGAGTCCAGGTCCCCGAAGTACGTCTCGTTCTCGATGCAGGTCTGCGTGATGGTGCGGACGACGGACTCGACGCGGGCATCGGACACGGGCGGGACCCTTCAGGGAGTGGTGAGGAGCTGGTCGAGGTGGGACAGGGTGACCTCGCCGTCGACGACCAGGTCGTGGGGGTTGGCCAGCGCGGTGGCCGGCTGGTCGGGGAGGTCGCCGAGCGTGCTGACGACGAGCGACGCGCCGGTGAAGTCCTCGTCGGCCGTGTAGCTGCTGACCGTGACGACGGTGCGCAGCCCGGCGCCGAGCGCGGCCCGCAGGCCGTTGGCGCTGTCCTCGACGACGATCACCTCCTCGGGACCGACGCCGAGCTCGCGCAGGGCGAGCAGGTAGATGTCCGGCGCGGGCTTCTTGGCCGGCACCACGTCCCCGGCGAACACCGCGAACTCCGCGGCTCGCTCCGCACCGACCGCGTGCTCGAGCACCGCGCGGACGGACGCCTCGGCGGACGTGGACGCGACCGCCAGCAGCCAGCCCGCAGCGGACGCCTCCGCCACGATGCGCGCGATGCCGGGCCGCCCGGGCATCACCCCGGCAGCGACCAGCTCCGTGTAGTGCGCGGTCTTCGCCTTGTGCCAGCGGGCCACCAGGTCGCGCTGCTCGTCGGGGTCGGTGGGCAGGTGCGCGGTCGCGACGAACGCCGGCGTGAACACCGTCGCCAGCCGTTCTTTGCCGCCGCCGATCGCCAGCAGGTACCCGTACTCCTGCTCGCTCCAGTGGATCGGGAGGCCGGCCTCCTCGAAGGTCCGGTTGAACGCGGGCAGGTGCCCGTCACGCTCGGTGTCGGCCAGCACGCCGTCGCAGTCGAACACCAGGGCGGGGCTCACGACGACGCCTTCCCGGCCGCGCCGAACTCCTCGATGTGCACGGCGATCGCGGCCTGCACGGCGGTGGAGATGTCCCGGAACATCGAGGGCGGATCCCACTTGTCGCGGGCGCGCGCCTCGGCCAGGTGCGTCTCGGCGGACCGCATGTACGCGACCTTGACGCCCGTCGAGATGTTGATCTTGGAGACGCCGGCGTCGATGAACGTCGCGAAGTCCTCCGCCGACAGGCCGGTGCCGCCGTGCAGCACGATCGAGCGGTCCGTCAGGGCGGCCAGCTCACGCACGCGCTCGGGGAGGAGCACCGGCTGCGCCTTGTACTCGCCGTGCGCGGTGCCCAGCTGGGGTGCGAGCAGGTCGACCCCCGTGCGCTCGGCGACGGCGGCCAGCGTCGCGACGTCGTAGGAGTGCAGGCTGACGTCGGAGCCGACGCCGTCCTCCACCCCGATGATGTTCTCGATCTCCGACTCGACGTCGACCCCCGCGGCGTGCGCCTCCGCGACCACCTCGCTCGTCTCGCGCTCGGCGGTCTCCAGGTCGCGGTCCGAGGCGTCGAAGAGCACCGACGACCACCCGGCGCGGACCACGTCGGAGATGACCGCCCGGTCGGGGCAGTGGTCGAGGTGCAGGGCGACCGGGACGGGGACGTCGGCGGCGGCGTGCCGGAACATCGTGGTGATCAGGTCGGTGCCGATCGAGCGGACCGTCTTGACCGAGATCTGGATGATCATCGGCGAGCTCGCGGCCACCGCGGCGGCGATCACGGCGCGCAGGCTGAGGTCGTCGAGGATGTTCACCGCCGGCACCGCGTACCCGTGCTCGCGGGCGGCCCGCGTCATCGTCACCGTCGACGAGATCATGCTCAGCCCTCCCGGGGAGCGACCCTGCGTGACCAGGACCGCATCGTCCCGATCTGTCCGCAGTCTAGACAGGTCTACTCATGGCCGACCAGAGCGTGGAAGTCTTGGCCCATGTCGGAGGTCCTCGCGCGGGAGTCGGCCGTGCCGCTCTACGCGCAGCTGGAGCAGATCCTGCACGCGCGGATCACCAGCGGGGAGTGGGTCCCGGGGCAGCGGATCCCGTCGGAGAACGAGCTCAACCGCATCTACGGACTCAGCCGGATGACCGTGCGCGGCGTGCTGACCAAGCTCGTCGGTGACGGCCTGCTGGTCCGCGTGCCGGGCAAGGGCACCTACGTGGCCACGCCCAAGATCAGCGCGATCTCCCCGGCCTACCGGGGTGTGCGCGAGCAGCTCGAGGCCCTCGGCTACGAGACGTCGACGCGGCTGGTGTCCTTGGCGCTCGAGACGCCGTCGTCCGGGGTGCGCGAGCGTCTGGCGCTCGGCGAGGGCGACGAGACGTACGTGATCGTCCGGGTCCGGTCCGTGCAGGGCGAGCCCATCAGCCTGCACCGCTCCTACGTCCCGGCCCGGCTGGCGCCCGCGCTCGACCGGCACGACGTCGTGGCCAACCAGCTCTGCGTGGTGCTCGAGGAGCACTACGGGCTGCCCATGAAGCGCGTGCACGAGGAGCTCGAGGCCGTCGCGGTGAGCACCGCCGACGCCAAGCACCTGGGCATGCGCCGCGGAGACCCCGCCCTGCAGCTGCAGGACGTGATCTCCGACGCGCTCGCGCGGCCGTTCGAGTACTCGTCGATCGTGTTCCGCGGGGACCGGATGCGGCTGCGGTTCGACTACGACCGCTGAGTCAGCTCTCCAGCAGGCCGCCGCCCACCCACGCACCGATCGCGGCGGCGTCGGCGGGGCTCAGCTGCATCCGGGCGCCGCGGCACAGGCCGACCACGTTGTCCGCCCACGCCAGCGCCAGGTCGGACGCCTTGGTGGTCGGCTTGAGCTCGAGGCCCGCGAAGATGATGCCGCCGATCACGAAGTTCACGGTGGAGCGGCCCACCTGGGCGCCCGCCTTCCGGCAGGCGTCGCGCACGCGCCGGGACGTCTCGGCGCGGTCGAACGGGTGGGCCTTGAGGTCCGCGGCCAGGGCGGTCAGGAGCACCCGGTAGTTCGAGGCGCTGAGGCCGGGGGTGTCGGTGACCGCGACGACCTGGCGCTGGAGGGCGCTCGAGGACGTGTCCGCGACGGCGCCCGGCAGGTCGGCCTCGCCGAAGCGGTTGGCGTCCCAGACGAACCCCGGCGGCCGCGACGAGACGCCGACCTCGGGGACGTTGCGTGCCAGCCAGGGCAGGAAGCCGCCCGCACCGGCCCACCGGGTCTCGGGCAGGGTCGGCTCGGTCTTCTGCGCCAGCTGCGCGATGGTGCCGAGCGGCACCGGGCGGTCCGCGGCCTGCACGCGCTGGAGCACGGCCTTGCGGGCGGCCGAGCTCGGGGGAGGCGTGGCGGCGGCGGCCTTCTTCGTCGGCGCCTTCGTGGGAGTCTGCGCGGGCGCCTCGACGGCGACCGCGACCTCCTCGACCACGGTCTCGACGTCCAGCGTCGACGCCGTGTGGGTCACCAGCTCGGCCAGGTCGTCGGCCGTGATGACGGAGTCGGCCACCGACCGGTAGGCGGCCGCGGCCGGGCTGGCGGTGATGATCGTGACGCGGCGGTCCGCGGCGCGGCAGCGCAGGGCCAGAGGCGTGAAGTCGGCGTCGGCCGAGACGATGACGAACTCCTCGTACTGCGTAGGCGCCGCGAGGGCGTCGACGGCGTCGAGGACGAGGTTGATGTCGGCGCTGCTCTTGCCCTGCTGGGTCAGCGACGGGCAGTCGACCACCTGGAAGCCGGCGCGCGTGAAGTTGGGCCGGAACTGCGAGAACCGCGACGGGTTCAGATAGCAGGCGCGGATCAGGAAGCGGCGGCTGAACTCGCCCTCGGAGTCGGTGCCGGTCTCCAGCTCACTGAGCCAGTGGGCCGGGTTCGTGGCGAACGCCTCCGCGGCCACGGGGTCCAGGCGCTGCAGCCCGATGTAGACGTTGTCGAAGTCGACGAACATGGCGGTGCGAAAGCGGCGGCCCGCATCCGTCCGGTCGGCAGGGGTCACGCTCGGGGAGGTCACCCGAGCATCTTCCCTGCTCCGGGGGACGGATGCGTACCGCGCGCCTCACTCCGCGGTGTCGGCCTCGTCCCGAGCCGCGACGACGAACGCCTCGACGGCGGCCTTGTCGAGCCCCAGCGCCGCCACCGGACCGCTGCCGCCGTCGGCCTCCAGGAGCGCGAGGAGCACGTGCCCGGTGTCGACGCGCGCGTCGTCCAGGCGCACCGCCTCGCGGAACGTCAGCTCCAGCGCCTTCTTGGCCCCGGCGTCGAACGGCACGAGGTCGGGGACGGGGGCGACCGAGGGTGCCAGGCCGGCCGTGAGCGTCCGTCGGGCGCCGTCCAGCGAGCTGACCTGCGCCGCGACGGCCCGGGCGGCGACGTCGTCGGGTGCCGCGAGCAGGCCGAGCGCCAGGTGGGCCGTCGTGATCTCGGTGTTGCCGGCCGCGTGCGCCTCGTTCTGCGCCGCGACGACGACGTTGCGCGCGGCCTCGGTGAATCGCTCGAAGCCCTGGCTCGCGCCCGGCGCCCCGGGATCCTTGGCCACGAACCGCTTCTGTGCGGCCTGCTTGGTCACCCCCATGTTGGCGCCGATCTCCGTCCACGAGGCGCCGGACCGCCGCGCCTGGTCGACGAAGTGGCCGATGAGGTGGTCGGCGACGTCGCCGAGCGCCTGCGCGGTGAGCACCGCGGTCGACAGCTGGTGGAGCACGGTGGGCTGGGAGGTGGTGATGGCGTCGATGAGGTCGTCCAGCCGGACGGGGTTCTGCACGCGTGTGGTCATGCGTCAACCTTAGGTTGACGATGTGTGCTCGTCAACCATGGGTTGACGGGCACACTGGCGGGATGGTCCGCCGCCATCTCGTCGTCGACGGGTCCGTCCAGGGCGTCGGCTACCGCTGGTCGCTGGCGCGCGAGGCCCGCCGACTCGGCGTGCACGGCTGGGTGCGCAACCGGGCCGACGGCACGGTCGAGGCCGTCCTCGAGGGAGCCGCCGACGCCGTCGAGGCCCTCGTGGCGTGGTGCCGTACCGGTCCCGGCGGGGCGGTCGTGTCCGGGGTCGACGTCACCGTCGAGGAGCCCGAGGCGCTCACGAGGTTCGAGATCCGGGGGTAGGCGGTCAGCGGACCCAGACCCGCAGCGGGCCGACGGTCGCGAACCCGGTCGCGATCGGCGGCGCCAGGTCCGCACCCGACTCGTAGCCGACCAGCGGGTGCGCGCCCAGCTCCTGACGGGCGACGACGGCGAGATCGGCCCAGACGGCCTCGGGGTCACCCCGCAGCACCCGCACGTTCGAGACCCCGACCACCGTCCGCGGCCCGTTGCCCGAACGGTTGAGCGCGGCGACCGCGACCGGCCCCTCGTCGTCCTCGGCGAGCAGGAGGCGCACCCCGGGGTCGTCGAGCACGGCCGCACCGACGACCCGCGAGCCGTGCGCAGCCCACCATCGCGGGAGCGTCGTCGCCTCGATCGACCGCCACGGCAGCAGCGGTGCGCCCGGCCGCGCCGCGGCGCGGACCAGCCACCGGGCCTCGAACAGCACGGTGTACCCGTGCGGCGCCAGGTCGAGGTCCGCGAACGAGTCCTTGACCGAGGCGCCCGCGGAGTCGTCGACGGAGCCCAGCACCTCCTGCGCGGGCACCCCCGGGCGGAGCGTGACCCCGTCCGGGTACGCCTCGGGGGAGCGGGTCGGCGTCGACCAGAGCCCTGCGCGGGTCTGCGTCGGCAGTCCGGCCGCCCGGCAGACCAGATCGCACCACGCGGCGTTGTTGGCGGCGGCCGAGGAGGCGTCCATGACCGTTCATCCTGTCGGGCCGCGCCGCTGGGCGCGATGATCGGCACGGCACGCCCCACCCGCGAGGAGGACGACGCATGGCCTGGATCAGCGGCGCGACGACGGACGACGACCCCGCCGGCGAGGTGGCAGCGGCGTTCGAGAAGGACCGGGCGTCTCTCGGTCACGTCGCCAACTACACCCGCGTGCTCGCGCACCGGCCGGAGGTCCTGCGCGGGTGGCAGGGGCTGAACCGGGCGATCAAGGGGATGGACCCGCGGCGTTACGAGGTGGCGACGACCGCCGCAGCGCTGCGTCTGCGGTCGAGCTACTGCGCGCTGGCGCACGGTGACGTCCTCGCGTCGACGCACATGAGCCCCGACGCGGTCCAGGCGCTGGCGCGGGGCGGCGAGTCCGAGGAGCTGACGGAGGTGGACCGCGCTGTCGCGCGGCTGGCCGGCACGGTGGCGGCGGGCGCCGCCGACATGCGTCCGGAGGATCTCGACGAGCTGCGCACCCTCGGGTTCGCCGACGACGAGATCCTCGACGTGGTGCTGGCCGCCGCCGCGCGCTGTTTCTTCAGCACGGTGCTCGACGCGGTGGGTGCGCAGCCCGACGCGGCGTACCGGGAGCTGGACGCGCCGCTGCGGGAGGCGCTGACCGTGGGTCGGCCGATCGCCGAGGACTGACCGCACAGGAGGCGCACAGCGTCCGCACCGAGGAGCGACAGTCCCGCTCCCTAGACAAGGGGCATGAAGAAGCGCACCCCCCTTCGCCGCACCGTACTGGTCGGTGTCCTGACCCTCTCGCTGTCCGTCGTCGGCGCGGGCGCGTGGGCGCTCGACCGGTTCGTGATCGAGCACGTCGAGATCTCCGACGTGCAGGCGTACGAGGCCAGCCAGGGCACGACGGCGTCCGCGGGTTCGTCGTCCGCCGACGCCGTGCTCACGGACACCTCGTACGAGTCCTCGTCGTCCGCCGTCTCGGTCTCCACGGTGACCACGGGATCGGGCGACGACACCGTCACGTACTACGTCGCCGACGTGACGCTCACCGACGCGACGGCCCTGCGGTCGGCGTTCGCGCAGAACAGCTTCGGACTGAACATCACCGAGGACACCTCCGACATCGCCGCCGACAACGGCGCGGTGTTCGCCGTCAACGGCGACTACTACGGGTTCCGCGACACCGGGATCGTCATCCGCAACGGCGTGGTCTACCGCGACGAGGGCGCCCGCGAGGGCCTCGCCTTCTACACCGACGGGCACGTCGAGGTGTACGACGAGACCGCGACGACCGCTGACGAGCTGGTGGCCGCGGGCGTCTGGAACACCCTGTCGTTCGGGCCGGCGCTGCTCGAGGACGGGCAGGTGGTCGACGGGATCGAGGACGTCGAGGTCGACACCAACGTGGGCAACCACTCGATCCAGGGCGAGCAACCGCGCACGGCGATCGGGGTGATCGACGACAACCACCTGGTGTTCGTGGTGGTCGACGGGCGCAGTCCGGGCTACAGCGCCGGGGTGACGCTCACCGGGCTCGCCGAGATCATGCAGGACCTCGGGGCGAGCACCGCGTACAACATCGACGGCGGCGGCTCGTCGACGATGTACTTCGACGGGGCGCTCGTGAACAACCCGCTCGGCAAGGGCCAGGAGCGCGGCACCTCCGACATCCTGTACATCGCAGGCTGATGACGATGTACGTACTGATCCCGGCGTACGAGCCCGACGGCCGGCTGGTGTCCGTGGTGGCCGCCCTGCGCTGCGCCGACCTCGACGTCCTCGTGGTCGACGACGGCAGCGGACCCCGCTTCGCCGCGACCTTCGACGAGGTCCGCGCGCTGGGTGCGACGGTGCTGGCGGACACGACGAACCGAGGCAAGGGCCACGCCCTGAAGGCCGGGTTCGCCTGGCTGGCCGAGCACCGGCCGGGCAGCGACGTGGTGTGCGCCGACTGCGACGGCCAGCACCTGGTGCAGGACATCCTGCGGGTCGCGGACCGGGTGACCGCGTCCGACGGCGCCATGGTGCTCGGGGCGCGACGCTTCACCGGACACGTGCCGCTGCGCAGCCGGTGGGGCAACGCGGTCACCGGCGTGCTGGTCCGGACGGCGACCGGGCTGCCCGTGCACGACACCCAGACGGGCCTGCGCGGCTACCCGGCCTCGATGCTCGGGTGGCTCCGGACGGTGGACGGCGAGCGGTTCGAGTACGAGCTGGACCTGCTGCTGCGCGCGTCGCAGGACGGGATCGCGGTCGAGGAGGTCGAGATCGAGACGGTCTACCTGGACGAGAACGCGTCGTCGCACTTCCGGCCCGTCATCGACTCCGCCCGGGTGTACGCGCCGCTGCTGCGGTTCTCGCTGTCGTCGTTCGGGTCGTTCCTGGTCGACACGGTCACGCTGCTCGCCCTCTTCTCGGTCACGGGGGCCCTGCTGCCGTCCGTGGTCGCGGCACGCGTGCTGAGCTCGTCGGTCAACTTCGCGGCCAACCGTCGCCTCGTGTTCGCCGGCGGGCGCGCCAAGTCGCTGCGCGCCGCCGCCACCCAGTACGGCGTGCTCGCAGCCACGCTGCTCGCTGCGAACTTCGGCATCCTCACCGCCCTGACGGGCGTCGGCATCGCCCTGCTGCCGGCCAAGGTGCTCACCGAGGTGGCCCTGTTCGCGGCCAGCTACCAGCTGCAGCGCACCGTGGTGTTCGCGCCTACGGCACGTCCCGCCGCGCTGGTCCCACGTACCGGCTCAGCGGCCGGATCAGCGAGTTCGCGCTCAGCTGCTCCATCACGTGCGCCGTCCACCCCGTGACCCGGCTGGCGACGAACAACGGGGTGAACGTCGGGGTGTCGAAGCCCATGAGGTGGTACGCGGGTCCGGTGGGGTAGTCGAGGTTCGGCAGGATGTTCTTGCGCTCGGTCATCGCGGTCTCGAGCGCGGTGTACAGGTCCAGCAGGTCCGGGCGGTCGTAGTGCTCCACGAGGGTCACCAGCGACTCGTGCATCGTCGGCACGCGGGAGTCGCCGTGCTTGTAGACGCGGTGACCGAAGCCCATGATCTTGCGCTTGTGCGCGAGCGCGTCGTCCAGCCAGTCCGCGGCCCGGTCGGCCGTGCCGATCTCCGCGAACGTGGCCATCACCGCCTCGTTGGCGCCGCCGTGCAGCGGGCCCTTGAGGGCGCCGATCGCGCCGACGACCGCGGAGTGCAGGTCGGACAGGGTCGACGCGATGACCCGCGCGGTGAACGTGGACGCGTTGAAGGAGTGCTCGGCGTACAGGATCATCGACACCTCGAACGCGTGCACCACGACGGGGTCGGGCACCTCGCCGAACGTCATCCAGAGGAAGTTCTCCGCGAACCCGAGGTCGTCGCGCGGTGCGACCGGCTCCTGACCGCGGCGGCGGCGCTGGTCGAGCGCCACGATCCCGGGGATCTGGGCCAGGAGGTGCACGGACTTGGCCAGGTTGGCCTCGCGCGACGAGTCCTGCTCGGTCGCGTCGTGCGCACCGATCACGCTGACCGCCGTGCGGACGACGTCCATCGGGTGGCAGGTGGTCGGCAGCGCGAGCACGGCGTCGACCACCGTGTCGTCCAGCACCCGCTGCGACCGTCCGGTCGCCTGCAGGTCCGCCAGCTGGGCGGCGTCGGGCAGCTCGCCGTGCCACAGCAGGTAGGCGACCTCCTCGAACGAGCGCTGCGCGGCGAGCTGCTGGACGGGGTAGCCGCGGTACAGCAGCGAGTTGCTCTCGGCGTCGACCGAGGAGATCTCGGTGGTGTCGACGACCACGCCGGCGAGGCCCTTGTGGATCTGGGTGTCGGACTCGGTCATACGGTCTGCCTCCATCGTCGTTGACGGGACGTTCCTGCTGGTCAGAGCTTGAAGTTGAACACGTTCGCGTCGAAGGTGCCGTATGCCTCGTAGTCCAGGAGCTCGTACAGCTCGGCGCGCGTCTGCATGCGGTCCAGCAGGCCGGCCTGCGTGCCCTCCGCACGGATGGTGTCCAGGCCGGCCATCGCGGCGCCCATCGCCAGGCGCAGCAGGGTGACCGGGTAGATCACGAGGTTCATGCCGATGTCCTCGAGCTGGCGGGCCGTGAGCAGCTCGCCCTTGCCGAACTCCGTCATGTTGGCCAGCAGGGGCACGTCGACGGCGGCACGCACGGCGGCGAACTCGTCGGGTCCCGTCATCGCCTCGGGGAAGATCGCGTCCGCGCCCGCGTCGACCAGCGCCTTGGCCCGGTCCACCGTGGCTGCCAGGCCGTCGACCGCGCGGATGTCGGTGCGGGCGATGACCAGGAAGTTCGGGTCGCGGCGACCGTCGACGGCTGCGCGGATGCGCTTGAGCGCGGTGTCCTCGTCGACCACGGCCTTGCCGTCCAGGTGCCCGCAGCGCTTGGGATTCACCTGGTCCTCGATGTGGCAGCCGGCCAGGCCGGCGTCCTCGAGCCCCTGGATGGTGCGCGCGACGTTCATGGGCTCGCCGAAGCCGGTGTCCGCGTCGACGATCGACGGCAGCGCGGTCATCCGGGCGATCTGGCCGGCGCGCTGGGTGACCTCGGTGGCGGTCGTCAGGCCGATGTCCGGCAGGCCCAGGTCCGCGGACAGCACGGCGCCGGAGACGTAGACGCCGTCGAAGCCCTTGGCCTCGATGAGCCGCGCCGACAGCGGGTTGAACGCGCCGGGCAGCTGCAGGAGCCGGCCGGAGGCCAGACCCTCGCGCAGGGCGACGCGCTTGTCCGCCGGCGTGGTGGTCGCGTAGAGCATCAGAACAGTCCTTCCGGGGTGACGACCGACTCCAGCAGCCCGGCGGGCGCGACGACCGTCAGGCCGGCGAGCTCGTCGGCGCTCAGGGAGGCCAGCCGCTGGGCGACGTCGAGGAACCGCTCGATCTCGGCCTGGTCCAGGACGCCCGCGGCGAGCGAGCGGAACTTGGCCACGTACTGCTCACGGGCGAACGGCCGGGCGCCCAGCGGGTGGGCGTCGGCCACGGCGAGCTCCGCCACGACGACCTCGCCGCCGGTGGTCGTGATCTCGACGCGGCCGCCGAACGCCTTCTGCGCCGGGTCGTTCGAGTGGTACCGGGCGGTCCAGGCGGGGTCCTCGGTGGTGGTGACCTTCTGCCACAGCTCGACGGTGTCGGGTCGAGCGGCGCGATCGGGCGCGTAGGAGGCCACGTGGTCCCACACGCCGTCCTGCAGCGCGACCGTGAAGATGTAGGGGATCGAGTGGTCGAGAGTCTCGCGCGACGCCGTCGGGTCGTACTTCTGCGGGTCGTTGGCGCCGGAACCGATCACGTAGTGCGTGTGGTGCGACGTGTGGATGACGATCGACGCCACGTTGTGCGGGTTGGTCAGGTCCGGACGCTCGCGGTGCAGGCTGCGCGCCAGGTCGATGAGCGCCTGCGACTGGTACTCCGCCGAGTGCTCCTTGGTGTAGGTGTCGAGGATCGCCGTCTTGGGCTCACCGGGCGCCGGCAGCGGCACGTCGTACGCGGCGTCGGGACCGTCGAGCATCCAGGCGATCACCCCGTCCTCGCCCTCGTAGATGGGGGTCGGCGACGTCTCACCGCGCATCGCCCGGTCGACGGCCTCGATGGCGACCTTGCCCGCGAACGCCGGGGCGTAGGCCTTCCACGACGAGATCTCGCCCTTGCGCGACTGCCGCGTGGCCGTCGTCGTGTGCAGCGCCTGGCCGACCGCGTGGAAGATCACCTCGGGAGACAGCCCGAGCAGCGTGCCGAGACCGGCGGCGACCGACGGGCCCAGGTGAGCGACGTGGTCGATCTTGTGCTGGTGCAGGCTGATCGCGCGGACCAGGTCGACCTGGATCTCGTAGCCGGTGGCGATCGCCCGCACCAGGGCCGCGCCGTCGCGGCCGGTGTGCTGCGCGACGGCGACGATCGGCGGGATGTTGTCGCCCGGGTGGGAGTAGTCGGCCGCGAGGAACGTGTCGTGGTAGTCGAGCTCACGCACGGCGACGCCGTTGGCCCAGGCCGCCCACTCGGGGCTGACGCGGGTGGTGGGCGCGACGCCGGAGACGGTCGCGCCGTGCCTGGGCCCCGCGTACGGGTGCGCGAGCGCCTGCGCCCGGGCGGTGGACGGGGGGGTGCGCGTCAGCGACGCGACCGTGACGGCGGCGTTGTCGATGACCCGGTTGATGATCATGTCGACCACGGCGTCCGGGACCTCGACCGGGTCGGCGGCGACCTCGGCGATCTTCCACGCGAGCTGGTCGGTCCGGGCCAGCCGGTCAGCGCTGGGGTGGACGCGCACGGCGTGGGTCTGGGTCATCCGTTCCTGCCTCTCGGTGCGTCGGTCGTCCGGCGTCGCACGACCACGGACCGAGGGTAGTGCGCTCCGCCGGTGTCGCCCGTCCTGCGGGGATGGCGCGTCAGCCGGCCCGGCCGTCGGCGTCGCACGGCGGGTCGAGGTCGAGACCGATGGCGGCCCCCTGCGTCTCCATGAGCGCGAGGGTGCGCTCCATCGCGATCGGCTGCAGCTTGCCGACGCCGGGCCCGTGCGGATGGTCGAAGAAGCCGATGAGCAGCAGCAGGAGCGTGATGACGAGCGTCACGCTGCCCATCAGGACGGCCTGGGTGGGCGCCCGCTCCGCCGAGTCGGCGAAGAACAGCATGTAGACGAAGATCACGCCCGCGACGATGTACAGCACGATCCACAGCGGCAGCGGGATGAGGCCCTCCGCGCCGTGCACCCGCGACTGACGCGCCTGCTGCCGGTCGGCGGTCTCGTCGGCCCACCGGTCGTACGCCGACTGCTCGGCATTCGTCTGCGGGTCGACGTCGCGGAACGTCTGGAACATCGCGACGCCCCACGGGTTCACGGAGTCGCCGATCGTCCCGGCCACCATGGAGGGCCACTCCGTCCGGACCACCGTGCGGGCGTAGCAGACGAGCTCGCCGGTGAGCTCGTCGCGCACGTCCTGGGGCATCAGCTGCGCGGTCTGCAGCTGCTGGGCCACGAGCTCGGCCTCGAGCTGGGCTCCGGAGCGGGCCTCGTCGTAGGACTGGAACGCCAGGAAGATGATGAAGCCGAGCAGCACCGAGAACCCGGTGGCCAGGACGCCGAACACGCCCGACGCGCGGTCGCCGTCGCTGAACCAGCTGCCCTCGGGGGAGCGGCGTCGGACGAGCAGCATCGCGACCACGGTGAGTGCGGTGATCGCGAGGGCGAGCGCGCCCGACGCGAGAACGCTCATCCGAAGCGCACCGGGTAGGTGGCCAGCACGCCGATGGTCGCGAGGAGGAACACACCCGCGAGCACGATCATCGCCGTGCGGCTCCGGACCGAGCTGAGCTTGCCGCCGATCCCGCAGAAGAAGAGCACCGACGCGCACATGACCGTGGCGAGCACATAGTTGTCCTTCCGCTGGTTCGCCTCACGAGCGATCGTGGCAGACGCGTCGGCGGACGACTCGAGTCGCTGGGACTCCTGCGCGGCGGCGAGGACGTACTCGTCCATCGCGAACGGGCTCGGCGGCGCCTCGGGATCGGTCGCCGGGTCCTCGGCGAGCCAGGCGTGCAGGGCCGGTCGGAACTCGGGACGGAACCGCTCGTACAGGAACCCCGAGTACGTCGTCGGGTCCGGCACGTACGACGGCGGAAGGACCTGGCCCTGCTCCTCGTTCACCGCGGCCAGCCAGTCCGTGAACAGCGTGACGTCGATGATCGTCTGCTGCCCGGCCAGGGTGGCCGACCGGTTCGAGAGCGTGCGGCCCGCCGTCGCGGCGCTGTAGGAGGCCGTCGAGTAACCGCCCCACTTGCTGCTCTGGAACGCCGACCACGCGGTCGTCACGGTCGCGACGGCCAGCAGGATCGTCGCGACGAGCTCGAGATGCCGATGCCAGCCCGTGGGGTGGTCGTCCTGCGCGTCGTCCACGGCTCACCGTCCTCGTCGGCCCCCGGGCGGTCCCGGGTGGTCCCCTCCGACCACCCGGGCGCCCGAGGTCAGGCCAGTGCCCTGGCCTTGAGCGTGGCGAACTCCTGCTCGTTGATCGCCCCCTGGTCGAGCAGCGCCTTCGCGTCGCTGATCTGGCTGGCCGGCGACTTGCCCGCCACCCCCCGGATGTAGGTGTCGGTGTCCTCCTTGGCCTGGACCATCGCCGCCGTCTGCCGCTCGGCCATGCTCCGACCGCGGGAGACCACGTAGATGAACGCGGTGAGGAAGGGCAGGAACACGAGCGCGATCATCCAGACCGCCTTGAGCCACCCGCTGAGCTCCTTGTCGCGGAACAGGTCGCCGATGATCTGGAAGAGGATCACCAGGTAGGCGAAGAACAGGAACCACCAGACCATCAGCCAGAACCACTGCGCGAACGTGTCCACGGACGTCTCGTCTCTCTCGGTGTCGGAAACTCGGTGGTCAGTACCCGCCGAGGATGCGGGCCTTCTGGACCTCGAACTCGGCGTCGGTCAGGACTCCCGAGTCGCGCAGCGTGCCCAGCTGGGCGAGCTGCGCCAGCTTGTCGTCCATCGGCGGTGCCGCCGCTGCTGCCGGTGGCGGAGGCGGCGGCGGTGGTGCGGCGTAGGTGGGGGCCGGAGCCTCCTGTGGAGCCTCCTGGGCGGCCCAGCGGCCCGCCTGGCGTCGGGAGACGCGGTTGGAGACCGCCGTCGCGGTCCCCGCGATGGCGGCGGTGCGGGCGACCCCGCGGATGAGTCCTGGCATCGGTCTCGTCCTCTCGGTGTGCTGTCGATCGCCCGTCAGGCGACGGGTTCGGTGGCGTCGATGGCGGCGAGGAGCGCCTGCACGGGGATGCGACCGCTGGCGACCAGCTGGGCGCCGTTGCGGCGCAACGCGGTGGCGAACGGCGCTGCCCAGACGTTCTCGTAGACCAGCAGCGCGGCGGTCGTCCCGGGGTCCAGGGCGGCGCCGGCCTCCTCGAGGTCGTCGTCGCCCAGCAGACCGGAGGACGCCCCTTCGAAGAACGTCAGGTTGACGCCCCCCGGCACCTCGTCCAACGCGACCCCGGACACGCTGCCGTCCGCTGCCTTGCTCAGGAACGCGAGGTCCAGGACGCGGACCAGCCCGCGGCCCACCAGGTCGAGCAGGTGCTCGAACGCGGTCCCGTCCATGCTCGCGGTCGGGAGCTGGATCACCAGGTAGTCGATCGGACCGATCTCCTCGAGATCGGTGCTGTCCTCCGTCATCCTCCGCCGCCTCTCCTGCCCCCTCGGGGGGCGTCCTCGTCGTCGGTCCCCGCTGGGGACACCGCCACTGTCGGACGCGGCGGGCCCGCGAGTCGTCATGCAGAACGCATGAAGATCCCTTTCATCCCATCTACGTGATGCCGCCGACAGCCGCGGCATGGCTCCATGGGACGACGGAGGTGGACCGTGGACTACATCGAGCGACTGCGTCGGCTGGCACTCAACGACAGGCACCTCGAGGACGACGACCCCCTGGAGGCCCAGCCGCATGAGCTCGACGTCCGGACGCTGGCGCTCGCCCGGATCGCCGCCCTCGTCGCCACCGGTGGCGCGCAGCCCAGCTACGGGGCCGAGGCGGACGCCGCGGTGGGCGCCGGCGCGACCGCGGGGGAGATCGTCGACGTGGTGGCGGGGATCATCCCGATCGTCGGGCTGCCCTGCGTCGTCGCGGCGGCTCCCAAGCTCGCGCTCGCCCTGGGGTTCGACGTGATCGAGCCCTCGGACGGTGCGGGGGACTGACGGCGCTACGCCCCGAGGAGGCCGATCGCGGTCGCCCGCCGGACCGCCTCGCTCCGGGACGACACCCCGAGCTTGCGGTAGATCGAGCCGATCTCCGAGCTCGCCGTGTTCCGGGAGACGAAGAGCCGGTCGCCGATCTCGCGGATCGTCAGGTGCGTCTGCAGGTACGGCAGGAGCCGCAGCTCGGCCGGGGTGAGCGGGGAGACGCCCGGCGCACGCGAGGGGGCTGCCGACGAGAGCGCGGCGCGCAGGGCTCCCACCTCCTCGACCAGCGTGCCGAGCTCGGGTCGGCGGAGCAGCACGTCGTCGATCTCGTGCAGCAGGTGCTGCGCGGCCGGCTGGTCGCCCAGCCCCCAGCACACCCGGGCCAGCTCGAGGCGCGTGCGGACGGCGATGAAGGGGATCACGTAGGTGCACACGGGCCGGGCGCGCATCGCCCGGGTCAGCTGCCGCTGGGCCTCCTCCGCGTCGCCGAGGTGCAGGGCCAGCCGGGCGGCGGCGGCCAGCGCCAGGACGCACGTGGCGTAGTCCTGCATGCGATGGGTCTCGAGCACCCCCAGCCCCGGAGCCAGCAGGGTCGCCGCCTCGGTCCACCGTCCGTGGTCCATCTCCAGCAGGGCGAGCTCGGCGGCCGCGAACACGAGGGTGTCCGCATTGACGTTCCCGGTCGGGGACTCGATCGCCGACGCGAACAACGACCGGGCACGCTCGACGTCCCCGGCGAGCAGGGCGGCCTCGCCCGCCATGGCCTGGGCGTTGTCGCGCCAGACGCTCCACTCGGGCTCGAGGCGCAGCGCGAGCTCGGCGTCCTGCTCCATCTGCTGCGGTCCGTGCGCGCACATGAGCGCGCGGAGCATCGCGCGCGCGGAGTCGAACGAGGCGCTGCCGTCGGGGGGAACGTGCGGGAACGACGCGGCGTCGACGACGGCCGCCCAGCGCTGCGCCTGCTGCGTCTGCCCCGTGAACGCCGCCACGTAGCCGGCCATGAGCGCCAGCGGAGGGTAGGCCTCGGCCGCGGGGGCGCCCAGCTCGTCGATCCACCGCTGCACCGTGGCGATCTGCCCGGACTGGTAGGTGGGGTTCGCCAGGGTGGCCACCAGGATCGCGGTCCTGTCCCGCTCGTCGGTCGACAGCAGGTGCTCGACCGCGAGCGCGGGAGAGTCGTGGGCCTCGTACCAGTCCGCGGCGCGCAGCTGGAGCTTGCGCACGCCGTCGGGCTCGCACCGCTGGAGCTCGGAGAGCAGGAACTCGCGGAACAGCGCGTGGTACCGGAACCACTCCCGCCGGCGGTCGAGAGGGACGAGGAACACGTTCGTCGCCTCGAGCCGGCGCAGCTGCTCGTCGGCGCCGGGTTCGTCGAGCACCGCGTCGCACAGGGGTGCGCTCAGGTGCTCGAGCACGGCGGTGTGGAGCAGGAACTGCTGGGCGTCCGCCGTCAGCCGGCCGAAGGCCTCCCGCTGCAGGTAGTCGGCCACGTACCGGTCGTCACCGGTGATCGCGACCCCGTCGCCGCCACCGTCGCGGGCGATGAGCGACGCGAGGTAGACGCCGACGGGCCAGCCCTCGGTGCGCGCGGTGACCGCGATCGCCGCCTCGGGGGAGAGGTCGACGTCGGAGGCGGCGAACACCGTCCGGGTGCCGGCCGCGTCGAGCGCCAGGTGACGCGGCCCGATCTCGAACGTGTCGCCCAGGGCGCGCAGGCGCGGGATGTGCGGCTGCTCGTCACGGCTCGCCGCCACCAGCTGCGAGCCGGGTGGGACGCCGGCGATGACCACGCCCAGCGCGTCGTGGCACGCGGACGACCGGATCTCGTGGAGGTCGTCCAGCATGAGCACGAACGGGAGCGGGCTCGACCGCAGCGCGGAGGCGAGCCGAGGCGCCGAGCGGGCCAGGACGGAGGCCCGGGTACCGCCCATCTCGTCCTCGACGGCGGGGTCCACGAGACCGTGCCGCACGCACGCCGAGGTCAGCACGGTCAGCAGGCGGGCGGGGTCGTCGTCGAACCGGTCGAGCGACACCCACGCGACCGGGCGGTCCTCCAGCCGCAGCCACTCCGTGAGGAGGGTCGTCTTGCCGTAGCCCGCCGGGGCGGTGATGCCGACGACCCGCCTGCCCCGCGCTCGCGCCGACCCGACCAGTGCGCCACGACTCACCGTGCCGGCTCGATGAACCGGTACGGCCAGCTTGGCGTCCAGCAGCACCGCGCCGAGCGCGTTCCCCCTGTGGACGCCCGAGTGCTCGGGCCTCACCCGGTCAGACTAGGGCCCCGGGTGCGCGAGCGGACAAGACCGGGCAGATCCGGTGTGTCGGGCGCCCGGCGCAGCGTCAGCGGGAGTGGACCATGTCGCCGACGGCGAGGCGCCGCAGCACCTCGATGACGACGGTGGCCGAGCGGTCGGCGGCGTCGTCCACGTGCGTGAGGAAGTCGGCCCCCGCCACGGGACCGCACAGGTCCGAGATGCCGCGGACCGACAGGAACGGGACCCCGTACAGGTGGGCGGTGTGCGCCAGCGCGGCGGACTCCATGTCGGTGGCCATGGCCGACGGGAACGCCGTCCGGATGCGGTCGATGCGACTGGCGTCGATGAAGGCGTCGCCGGACAGGATCGTGCCGCTCAGGACGCGCAGGTCGACGGTCGCGGTCGCAGCGGCGTCGTGCAGGATCTGCTCCGCCTCGTAGACCTCGGGCATGCCCGGCACCTGCCCCAGCTCGTACCCGAACGCCCGCGCGTCGGCGCCGGAGTAGAGGTACTCGGACCCGACGACGACGTCGCCGACGCGCACGCCGTTGCCGACCCCGCCGGCGCTCCCCGCGCTGATCACCGCGCGCGGGTGGGTGCCCTGGATGGCCACGGCGGCCGCGGTCGCGGAGTTGACGAGCCCGATGCCGCACTGCACCAGCAGCACCTGGCGACCGGAGATCGTGAGCAGCCGGTGCTCGGCGTGGCCCATCGGGGTCGGGTCGCCGACGACGTCCGCCCGGTTCACGAAGGCCGCGGCCTCGTCGGCCATCGCCGTGACGATGACCGCGTCGACGGCGATCATGCGGTGACCGTGCTCCACTGCTCCCGCGCGCCCAGGAAGGTCCGCGCCGCGTCCTGCGCACCGGCGAGCGTGTGGTTGGCGCCCCAGCCGCACTGCACCTCGTTGGCTGCCGGTACCTCGGTGGCCGTCGTGATGTCGGTGAGCGTGTCCTGCACCAGGCCGAGCACGTCGTCGTACGCCCACTCGCCCTGCAGGATCAGGTAGAACCCGGTCTGGCAGCCCATCGGCGAGAAGTCGATGACCCGCTCGGAGTGGTTGCGCGAGTGCTCCGCGAACAGGTGCTCGAGCGAGTGGATCGTCGGCATCTCGAGGTGCGCGACGTTCGGCTGCGTGAAGCGGACGTCGTACTTCTGGATGACGTCACCGGCGGGCAGCTGCTTGGTGTCGGCCAGGCGCACGTAGGGCGCGACGACGGTCCGGTGGTCGAGGTTGAACGACTCGACGTTCATGCGGGGCTGGTTCACGGCACAGGTCCTTCGCGATCGGAGGCGTCCATTGTCCCCCGACCCGCGCGTGCCACCGAACCGGTCCTCGTACGATCGGCCGGTGCCGACCCCCGAGTACGTCCTGGCCCTGCGCTCCGCCGTCGGGCACCACCTGCTCTGGCTGCCGGGGGTGACGGCGGTCGTGCTGCGCGGCGACGAGGTGCTCCTGGTGAAGCGCTCGGACAACGGCGCGTGGACCCCCGTGACGGGCATCGTCGACCCCGGCGAGGAGCCGGCGGTGGCGGGGGCGCGCGAGGTGCTGGAGGAGGCGTCGGTCGTCGCCGTCCCGGAGCGGCTGGCCTCGGTGCACGCGCTGCCGCCGATGACCTACGAGAACGGCGACCACGCGCAGTACCTCGACCTCACGTTCCGGTTCCGGTACGTGTCGGGCGAACCGTTCCCGGAGGACGGCGAGAACACCGAGGCGGCCTGGTTCCCGCTCGACGCGCTCCCGCCCATGTCCGCCGAGATGCACCGGCGGATCGAGAGCGCACTGCCTCCGGACGGACCGGCGCTCTTCACCGCCTGACTCAGCGGGCGAGCCGCTCGACCACCGCGCCGTAGAGCCCCGGTGCCGCGGCGGCCAGGGGCACGATCCCGCGCCGCAGCGGCGACCTGGCCGCGGTGATCAGGCCGCTGGTGAGCAGCCGGTAGTCCCGGGTCGCGGCGGTCCACGCCTTCTCGTAGGCCGCGTTCGACCGGTGCACGTCGTCGTCGAGGGTGGCGACGGCGGCGCGGGCCTGCGCCAGCCCGACGCGGACGCCCTCGCCGGTGAGGGCGTCGACGTAGCCCGAGGCGTCGCCCACGAGCCGCACGCGCCCCGCGGTGCGGCGGCGGGTCTGCTGGTGCAGGGGACCGGCCCCGCGGGCGGGCCCGAGCGTCTGCGCGGCGCCGAGGTGGCGGCGCAGGGCACCGAACGTCTCCAGCGTGGCGTCGAAGTCGTGGCGGGCCGGTCCGAGGAGCGCCACCCCGACGACGTCGTCCGCCACCGGGGTCACGTACGCCTCGACGGTCCGACCCCAGTGCACCTCCACCCGGTCGGTCCACGGCTCCGCCTGGAAGTGCCGTCGGACGCCGAACCGTCGACCCGTCGCACGACGCTGGACCGCGAGGTCGACCTGGCGGCGGACGGTCGAGTGCAGGCCGTCGCAGGCGAGCAACCAGCGTCCGCGGATGCCCGCGCACCAGACGGAGGACTCGTCCTGCTCGACGGCGCCACCCCGACCGGCCACGACGACGGCACCGAGCTCGGCCGCGCGGCGGGCGAGGGCGGCGTGCAGGACGGTCCGCCGGACCCCGAGACCGGGTGCGATCGCGAACGGGTGGTCGGCGACGACCGAGCCGCGCAGGTACCGGATGCCGGTCAGCGTGTGGCCCTCGGGGTGCACGCCGAGGCGGGAGAGAGCCGCGACCGCGCCGGGCATGAGCCCCTCGCCGCAGGCCTTGTCCACGGGGGTGGCCCGCGGCTCCACGACGATGACCGACAGCCCCGCCAGGCGTGCTTCGATCGCGGCCGCGAGCCCGACCGGTCCGCCACCGATCACCAGCAGGTCGGCGTCGGTCATGCCGCGGCCGGGCTGACGGACCGCAGCGCGCGTTCCTCGGTGGGGATCCGGAAGCCGAGCAGCAGCACGGCGTTGAGCACGGTGAACGCGACCGCCGTGACCCAGGCGGTGTGCACCAGGGGGAGTGCGGCGCCCTCGACGGCGACGGCGACGTAGTTGGGATGGCTCAGCCACCGGTACGGCCCCCGCCTCACCAGGGCGATCCCGGGCACCACGATGACGCGGGTGCTCCACTGGTTGCCGAGCGTGGCGATGCACCACCAGCGCAGCGCGTTCGCGGCGACCACGAGGGCCAGTGCGGTCCAGCCCAGCGCGGGCAGGAACGGCCGGTCGGCCACGTGCACCTCGACCAGGCACGCGACCAGCAGCCCGGTGTGCAGGGCGACCATGGGCGGGTAGTGGCGCTTGCCCGTCTCGACGCCGCCGTGCGCGAACGCCCAGGTCACGTGCCTCTGCGAGACCACCAGCTCGGCCAGGCGCTCGAGCGCGACCACGACGATCAGCCAGTCGTACCAGATCACCTACGGCTCCTCGGGCCAGCGCAGCAGGACGGTCTCGGTGCTGACGCCCGGACCGATGGCGAACAGGACGCCCGCGGAGCCGGGGATCTGACCACCGGCGGCGAGCTCGTCGGCCAGCACGTGCAGGACGCCGGACGAGCTGAGGTTGCCCACCCGTGCCAGCGACCGCCAGCTCGCCGCGAACGCCTCGTCAGGCAGGCCCAGCGCGCGGGCAGCCGCCTGAAGGATGCGCGGTCCGCCGGTGTGCGCCACCCACGTGCCCACGTCGGCGACCTTGAGCTGGTGCGCCGCGAGGAGGTCGATGACGCCCGCGCCGAGGTGCTGCTCCACGAGGTCGGCCAGGCTCGCCGCCAGCACGATCCGGAACCCGCTGCCGCCGATGTCCCAGCCGAGCGCGTCGGTGCTGTCCGGGTACAGCGCGCTCCGGGCGTCCACGACGTCGACGCCCCCCTCGACCTGCGCGGCGCGGTCGCTGCCCACCATGACGACCGCCGAGGCGCCGTCCCCGAAGAGCCCGCTGGACACGATGTTCGCCATCGAGTCGTCGCCCTGCTGGAGCGTCAGCGAGCACAGCTCGACGGACACCAGGAGCGCCACGTCCTGCGGGTGGCCCTGCAGGTAGTCGCGGACGCGGGCGATCCCGGCGGCGCCCGCGACGCAGCCGAGCCCGAACACGGGGAGCCGCTTGACGTCCGGGCGCAGGCCGACCCGCTCGACCAGGAGCGCGTCGAGCGACGGCGTCGCGATGCCGGTGATCGAGGTGAAGAGCAGGAAGTCGACGTCGGCGGCGTCCAGACCGGCGGAGGCCAGCGCCTGCCGGCACGCCTCGGCGGCCAACGTGGTGCCCTCGCGCACGAACGCGTCGTTGGCTGCGGTGAACGTGGTGAGCCCGGCGTACTCGTCCAGGGGCAGGGCCAGGTGGCGCGTCTCGATGCCGGTGGCGGCGTGGATCCGCCCGATCGTGGCGCTCCGTCGCGGGTCTGACGAGAGCAGCGGGGCGATCGTGGCGGTGATCTCGCTCTGGGCGTGGACGTGCCGGGGGAGGACGGGGGCGATCGAGGCGATACGCACCATTCGGGCATCGTGCCATGCGGGCGCAAGTCCGCAAGGTCCCACGCGTGAGGTGCGACCTGCGACGATGACGCCGTGACCGAGGGCTCAGGGCATCCAGGCGCCCGTGATCTCGCGTTGGCGAGCCACCCGGGCCCGACAGTCGCGGTCAGCGTCTTCTCGGTCGCCATGGCCGCCGGCGCCGGTGCGCCCCCGCTGACCACCGCCCTCGTCGGCGCGGCGGTCCTCGCCGGGCAGCTGTCGGTGGGCTGGTCGAACGACTGGATCGACGCCGAGCGGGACGCGGCGGTCGGCCGCACCGACAAGCCCGTCGGCACCGGCCGCCTGCGCGTCTCGACCGTCCGGACCGCCGCGCTCGCGGCCGCCGCGGCCTGCGTCGTCCTCTCGCTCGCGCTCGGGTGGCGGGCGGGTCTGGTGCACCTGGCGACGGTCGCGTCCGCCTGGGCCTACAACGCACGCCTGAAGAGCACCGTGTGGTCCTGGGCGCCCTACGCGTTCTCGTTCGGGTTCCTGCCGCTGGCCATCGCGCTGGCCCTGCCCGGTGCACCGGTGGCCGCGTGGTGGGCGATGGCGGCGGGCGCCCTGCTCGGCATCGGTGCGCACGGTGCCAACGTGGTGCCGGACCTGCAGGACGACCGGGCCACCGGCGTGCGCGGGCTGCCGCACCTGGTGGGTGGCACGGCGACGAGCATCGGCACCGCGCTCGCGCTCGTCGGCGCGACGGTGCTGCTCGTCCTGGCGCCGCCGGGTCCACCGCGCGCGATCGCCGCCGGCGCGCTCGTCCTCGCGGTCGGGCTGACGTTCGCGGGCGCCGTGCTGGCGCTGAGCGGCGGGCGCAGCCGGCTGCCGTTCACGTTCGCGATCGCGGTCGCGGCGGTCGACGTGATCCTGCTGGTGCTCTCGGACTGGGTGGTCGGCTGACCCGCTTGACTTCGAGCGCACTCGAAGGGGCAGGGTGCACGTACACCCCCGGTCGAAGGAGCTTCCATGCGCGTCGGTGTCCACCTCATGCGGTTCGATTCGGTCGAGACGTCCGCCCTGCGTCAGGAGCTGGCCGACACCGCGTCGGCGGCCGAGGAGGCTGGGCTCGCCTGGGTCTCCGTCATGGACCACTACTTCCAGATGACGGCGGCCGGGTTCCCCGCAGAGGACCCGATGCTCGAGGCCTACACGACTCTCGGCTACCTGGCCGGTGTCACGTCGAACGTGCAGCTGGGCGTCCTGGTCACCGGCGTGACGTACCGGCACCCTGGGCTGCTGGCCAAGATCGTCGCCACCCTCGACGTGCTCAGCGGCGGGCGCGCGACGCTCGGCATCGGGGCCGCCTGGTACGAGGAGGAGCACCGCGGGCTCGGCGTGCCGTACCCGCCGCTGGCCGAGCGGTTCGAGCGGCTCGAGGAGACGCTCCAGATCAGCCGCCAGATGTGGGACCCGACGAACGACGGACCGTTCGACGGCAGGCACTACCAGCTGGCGCAGACCCTCTGCTCGCCCCAGCCCCTGACGCGTCCCGAGCTCCTCATCGGCGGTGGCGGTGAGCGCAAGACGCTGCGCCTGGTGGCCCAGTACGGCGACGCCTGCAACCTCTTCGCGACGACGCCCGAGCAGGTCGCCCACAAGCTCGACGTCCTGAACGGCCACTGCGAGGACGTCGGCCGCGACCCCGCCGAGATCCGGGTCACCCTGCTGCACGGCGGGGACACGCTCCTGACCGGCGACGTCGACACGTTCGTCGAGCAGATGACGCCGTACGCGAAGCTCGGCGTCGAGACCGTGATCCTGCGACCGCCGGCCACCAGCCTGTCGGCGTGGGTGCGGGACGCGGTCGCCCCGGCGGTGCCGGCGGTCGCGGACCTCGGCTGAGGGGCCTAGGCCGTCGCGACCTCGACCCCGTCCGCCGCCGCGCGCAGGGCGGCCACGTCGAGCTTGCTCATGGTGAGCATCGCGTTCAGGGCGCGGCCCGCACGTCCGGGGTCGGGGTCGCCCAGCAGCTCGGGCAGCACGGTCGGGATCACCTGCCAGGACAGGCCCCAGCGGTCCTTGAGCCAGCCGCAGGCCCCCGGCTCGCCGCCGTCCGCGGTCAGGGCGTCCCACACGCGGTCGCACTCCGCCTGGTCGGGCACGGACACCTGCATCGAGAACGCCTCGGTGAAGGAGTACGTCGGCCCACCGTTGAGCGCCTGGACCTCGAGGCCGTCGAGAACGAAGCTCACGGTGAACGCCGTCCCGGCCGGCTGCGGGGCGCCCTCGCCGTAGCGGGCGACCGAGACGATGCGGGAGTTCGGGAAGATCGACACGTAGTGCTCGGCGGCCTGCTCGGCCTGGTCGTCGAACCACAGGAACGGGCTGATGGACTGCATCTCAGTACCTCCGGTCGGGGGACGCGAGGCCGGGTGCCCGGCGTCCTTCGTGAGGTGGTCGGAGCCGCCCTCCGGTTCTCGACATCACCAGTGCGCGGGCGGCAGCAGGTCGCGGGGGAGCCGGGTCGCCGCGTCGCCCTGTGCCGACGCCACCTGCGGCGGGGTGACGAAGAGCGCGCCCGACAGGTCGGCGCCGCTCAGGTCGGCACCCCGCAGGTCCGCGCCGAGCAGGTCCGCCCGGCGCAGGTCGGCTCCGCTCAGCTCCGCGCCGAGCAGGGAGGCGCCACGCAGGTCCGCCCCGCGCAGGTCGGCGCCGCCGAGCCGGGCTCCGACGAGGTCCGCATCTCGGTGCGACGGTCCGGGTCGGTCGGCGCGGACCAGGGCGCTCGCCCGCTCCAGCAGCGGACCCACCTGACGGCGGCGTGCTGCGACGTCGACCTCCGCCAGCCGCGCAGGGTCGCCGTCGGCGTCCGCCGCGATCTCGTCGCGAGCGCGTGCCAGGTCCACGTGGACAGCCGCTGCCTCGGGGATCGCGATGGCCTCGGTGAGGTAGGTGAGCAGCTCGTGCAGGTGCCGGACCACCGGGAACACCGAGAACATCTCACGGGCCAGCTCAGGGTCCTCGCGCCAGCTGCGCCCTGCGAACGTTTCCTGCGTGACGTGCTGGCCGGCACCGAAGCACTCGTACGCGGTGCACCCGGCCATGCCGCGCTGACGCAGGGTGGCGTGGATGCCGCACCGGAAGTCCGAGGCGAGGTGCCGGCACGGAACGCCCGCGGGCTTGGCGAACGCGAAGTCCGCCGAGCGCGCGAACGGCAGCGCGACGCAGCACAGGCCGACGCAGCGGGCGCAGTCGGACCGCAGCTCGAGTCGCGTACCGGGCACTCGTCGAGGCTAGCGACCGCTCCCGTCAGTCGACCATGTCGATCAGCTGGCGCACGGCCGCGACGTGGTCACGCAGGGCCTGCCTGCCGACGTCGGTCAGCCCGACCCACGTGGTCCGACGTCCCGCGTGGACGCTCTTGCGACTGCGCAGGTAGCCGGCGTCGACCAGCGCGGAGACGTGCTTGGAGAGCACCGAGTCGCTGACCTGCAGAGCGGTCCGCAACGTCGTGAACTCGGCCTCCGACACCGCCGACAGCGTCGTGACGAGCTGCAGGCGGGTCGGCGGGTGGATCAGGGGATCGAGCCCGACCATCAGCCGAGCACCAGCAGGGCCGCGAACCCCACGCACGCGACCACGGCGAGCACGGCGAGCTGCCGCGGCGAGACGCCGTGCGAGTTCGCGGCAGGGTCGTGCCGGTACTCGCGCCACCAGTGGCGGGCACCGAGCGCGCAGCCGATTCCGCCGACCACCGACGCCGCCGCGACGAGCCACCACTGCGACTCGAACGCGGCCCAGATCCCCGCAGCGAGCGCGCCGAGGTAGACGAGCGAGGCGCTGGCTCCGGCGGCGAGCACGATCTGGCTGGCGAGGCCGTCGACCCTGACCCCGTTGACCCGGCTGAACCGGTGCAGCAGGAGCGCCGCCACGCCCAGGAAGACCGCCAGACCGGCCAGCACGACGGCGAGGCCCGCCACCGTCTGCGCGGCGATGCCGTAGGCGGCGGTGCCGAGCTGGACCGCGACCGCGGCGGCGATCACCACGAGGAAGCCCGTGGGCAGCCGGAGGCTCGTGGTCAGTCGTCGGCGAGCCTCGTCGGCGCCGGCCAGGGCGGTGCGCGGGTCCTGCGGGTCGGTGCTCAAGCTTTCCATGGTGGAAAGTATCGACTCTACTTTCCAGATTGGCAAGTAGGCGTCTGCCGTCGGCAGATCCGCCCACGGCAGACCGGGGGTCCGTGGCCGGGCACCGCGTGTGACGGTCGAGTGGTCAGCATCCGACGAGGAGGCCTCCATGAGCACCGCCCCACCCACCGTCCGCCCGTTCGACGACGACCTGTCCACCCGGCTGCTGCACCAGCGCATCGTCGTGCTGGGCCAGGAGGTGGACGACACCATCGCCAACCGCGTCTGCGCCCAGCTGCTCCTGCTGTCCGCCGAGGACCCGCGCCGGGACATCGCGCTCTACATCAACTCGCCGGGTGGCTCGGTCAGCGCGGCCCTCGCGATGTACGACACCATGCGGCTCATCCCGAACGACGTGTCGACGCTGGCGATGGGGCTGGCGGCGAGCGCGGCCCAGTTCCTGCTCAGTGCCGGGACACCGGGGAAGCGGTTCGCGCTGCAGCACGCGCGGGTGCTCATGCACCAGCCGTCGGGCGGGATCGGCGGCACCGCGATCGACATCGCGATCCAGGCCCAGAACATGGCGCACGTGAAGCGCACCATGCAGTCGCTCACCGCCGAGCACACGGGCCAGTCGGTCGAGACGATCGAGCGCGACGCCGACCGGGACCGCTGGTTCACGGCCGAGGAGGCGCTCGCGTACGGGTTCATCGACCGCGTGGTCGAGCATCTGGACGACGTGCGACCGGACGCGTCGATGCGACGGGCGGGACTGTGATGGCCGGCCAGTACACGATCCCCGTGGTGATCGAGCAGCGCCCGACCGGTGAGCGCGCGTCGGACGTCTACTCGCGGCTGCTCACCGACCGGATCATCTTCCTGGGCACCGAGATCGACGACGGCGTGGCCAACGTGGTGATCGCGCAGCTGCTCCACCTGCAGTCGGAGAGCCAGGACTCGCCCATCCACCTGTACATCAACTCGCCGGGCGGCTCGATCACCGCGCTGCTGGCCGTCTACGACACGATCCAGTACATCAAGCCGACCGTGGCCACCTTCTGCCTCGGTCAGGCGGCGTCGGCGGCAGCCGTGCTGCTGGCGGCGGGCACACCCGGCAACCGGCACGTCCTGGAGCACGCGCGGGTGCTGCTGCACCAGCCGTCGGGCGGGGGAGAGGGGACCGCGGCCGACCTGGAGATCCAGGCCCGGGAGATCGGCCGGCTGCGCGAGCAGGTGGACGAGATCCTGCACCGGCACACGGGCCAGCCCCTGGCCAAGCTCCGCACCGACACCGAGCGCGACCTGATCCTCACCGCGCAGCAGGCGGTCGACTACGGCCTGGCGGACCAGGTCGTGACGACCCTGAAGCAGGTGCCGGCTCAGGCCGCGAGCAGGACCTGAGCGCCGGTGGTGCGGGTCGGGAGCGTCGTGACCGTGGCGAGCTCCCGTCCCGCGGCCGGCGCGGTCAGGTCGACCACCACGCGGCCCTCGGTCAGAGCCAGCTGCGCGTGCGCGGTGCCCACCAGGTCGACGAGCCGCAGCCCGAGCGCCCGGCAGACCGCGGCCAGCACCTCCGAGGACGCCTCCTTGCGACCGCGCTCCACCTCGGACAGGTACGCGACCGACACTCGGGCGTCCTCGGCGACGTCACGCAGGGTGCGGCGCTGACGCTCGCGCTCCTCGCGCAGGATGGCGCCGACGAGCCGGCGGAGCAGGGGCTCGGCGCGGTGCTCGAGCTGAGCGGTCATCGCGTCCTCCGGGGGCGTCGGGGTGCTTCCGCCACGCTAGCCCGCGAACCTCGTCGGCCGGCGTCGCACCCTTCTGCCCTGAGCGGACGCGATCAGCCGAGCTCGACCTGCTCGTCGCTCGCGGAGTCCCGACCGACCAGCGTCCGGCCGAGCGCACCCACCTCGATCACCCCGTCGGGGTAGGGCGCCCGGAACACCTCCTCGCCGCTCGCCGGGTCGTACGCGACGAGGGCGGGCACGCCGCTCGTGCCCGTGCGTTCGGCCGCGGCGAGGATGTGCTCGCCGTCCGTGAGCAGGTTCGACAGCGCGAGCCCGACCCGCTCGTCGCTGCGCCAGAGCTCGCGACCGGAGCGTCCGTCGATCGCGACCACCTCGCGGTCGCTGGTGGCATACACCCGGCCGCGCACGACCAGCGCGTTCGTCGTGGACCGCACGTCGGTGGTCCACCGCGTGGCGCCCGTGGAGGCGTCGTAGGCGTGCACCGAGCTGTCGGCGGTCAGCAGCAGGCCAGGCACGCTCCCGTCGTCGACACCGACCTCGAGCAGCATCCCGTCGACCTCCAGGTCGGTGGCCGGGTCGGCGCCGCTGACGACGACCGACTGCGACGTGCCGTCCGAGGCCTGGGCGAACAGGGTCACCGTGGCCCGGCGGGGGTCGCTGTTCCATCCTCTGCCCTGGCTCGCGTCGCCGGGTGCGGCGATGCCGCTGCGGACGACCGCGCCGTCCGAGGACAGCAGCGTGAGCTCTCCGCCCGCGTCGGTGAGCGCGACCAGGTCACCCAGGCGGAACATCTCCGACATCTGGCGGGTCGTCGACCTGGCCTCGTGCGTCCACAGCGCGCGCCCGGACAGCGGGTCGTAAGCCGTGACGACCTGCCCGTCGTCGCTCTGGGCATCCACGACCGCGACGGGCCCGGGGAGCGCCACGACGCCGTACCCGTCCCGCAGCGGCCATCGAGCGAGCACCGACCCGTCGGCGGTGTCGAGGACCACGATGTCGGTGGTCGTCGTCGGCAGCGCCTCGCCGCTCTGGCCCGTGCTCGACACGACCCGGCCGCCGTCCGTGACCAGGCACACCACGTGGTCGGCGTCGCCGGTCCCGACGCCCGACGCCTCATCCGTCGCGCAGGTGCTGTCGAAGTACACCTGCGACGAGGTCTCGAGTCCGGCCGGCGCGTCGAGCAGCGGAGTCGTCCACCCCTGCCCGTCGTCGGCCGGCTCGAACCACTGGTAGCTCTGTGCGCCGTCCGCGCCACGGTCGAGGACCCCGTACGCCTCACCGGCCAGTGCGACGGTGTCCTGCGGCGTCAGGACGCGCACCACGTCCAGCGACTCGTCCACGTGCCCGATCACGCCGGGTACCTGCGCGAGCCGCGCCACGGCGGCGTTCTCGCGCGCGGTCATGACCCACTGCGTCACGCCCAGCGCCAGCGCGACCACCGCGACGACGCCCACCAGCCACACCCGCCCGCGTGATCCGCGGGGGTCGGTCGGCAGCGCGTCGTCCGGCACGGCCGAGTCGTGCAGCTCGACTTCTTGCACGTCGCCCCGTCGTCCCATGGCGGGACACTACGTCAGCTCGACACGTCCGCCGTGGTGAACCGGCTCCACGCCAGCGCCCCGAAGATCGCCACCCACGCGGCCTGCAGCGCGAGTCCTTGACCGAGCACCCCCCAGTCGGGCTCCAGCCGCAGGAACTCCGCGAAGTCGAGCCAGTGGTGGGTGAGCAGGGCGGGAGCGATCGTCGCGAGCTGCGGGAGCTGGTCGAGGACGCCGCAGACGATCGCTGTGACGACGGTCGCGGCCATCGCGCCGACGGGCACCTCGGTGAGCGTCGAGAAGAACAGCCCGACCGCCACCAGCCCGGTCATGGAGAGCCCGACGTAGACGACGACCGCGGCCACGCGCAGGATCCCGTCGCCCAGGGGCACGGTGGTCCCGGAGAGCAGGGTGATGCCGCGCAGGCCGAAGAACGCCGCCCCCGCCACCACCCCGACGATCGCGATGGCCGTCACTGCCGAGGCGGCGAACGCGAGCGCTCCGACGGCCTTGACCGCGAGCAGCCGGCCCCGCGCCACGGGCACGGTCAACAGGTAGCGCAGGGTGCCGGCCGACGCCTCGCCGGCGATGGCGTCGCCCGAGGCGATCCCGATGGTCAGCGGCAGCAGGAACGGCAGGCACAGGAACAGGGACGCGATGACGAGGAACAGGCCGTTCCCGGTGACCCGCCCCACGAACCCCGGGCCCTGGCCGTCCAGCGCGGTGTCCTGGGTGAGGAACAGGACGGTGCCCAGCAGCAACGGCACCAGCGACAGCCCGACCAGCAGGACGATGTTCCGGCGGCGGCCCAGGACCAGGCGCAGCTCGGAGCGGACGAGCCGGAGCAGTGAGCCCCGCCGGGGTGCGACCTCAACGAGCGACATCGAAGCCCTCCCCGGTCAGCTCGACGAAGATCTGCTCGAGGTTCGGTCGGCGGACCTCGAGTCCCAGCAGGTCGACGCCGGCGTGGACGAGCGCGGCGGACACCTTCTCGGGCGGCACCGCCCCGAGCAGCGCCGACACGGTGTGGCCGGCCGTCTGGACGTCGGTGAGCCCCAGCCCGGTGAGCACCTCCGCGGCCGCGCCGACGTGGTCCGCCGACGTCTGCAGGGACAGCCGTGGAAGGCCGCGCCCGGTGAGCTCGGCGCGGTCGCCCTGCAGGAGCAGGTGGCCGCCGCTCATGATCCCGACGTGCGAGCACACCTGCTCGATCTCGGCCAGCAGGTGCGACGAGACCAGCACGGTCGTGCCGTGGTCGGCGAGCTCGCGCACGAGGTTGCGCACCTCGCGGGTGCCCTGCGGGTCCAGGCCGTTGGTCGGCTCGTCGAGCACCAGCAGCTCGCGCGGCCGCAGCAGTGCCGCGGCCAGGCCCAGGCGCTGCTTCATGCCGAGCGAGTACTGCCGGTACGGCTTCGCGGCCGCGGCGGCCAGCCCGACGCGCTCCAGGGCCTCGTCGGCACGCTGCCGGGCCGTCCGCGGGTCCGCCGTCGCGTCGCTCGCGTCGAGCCGACCGAGGTTCGCCCGCCCGGTCAGGTACGGGTGGAAGGCCGGGCCCTCGACGAGCGCTCCGACGCGGGGCAGCACCTCGGCGCCGGCCTCGGGCATCGCGCCGCCGAGCAGGTGCGCGCGACCGCTGGTCGGCCGCACCAGGCCGAGGAGCATCCGGATCGTCGTCGTCTTGCCCGAGCCGTTCGGGCCGATGAACCCGTACACCGCGCCGCGGGGGACGCGCAGGTCGATCCCGGCGACGGCCACCTGCCCGGAGCGGAACCGCTTGGTCAGCCCGTCGGTCCGGATGGCCAGGTCGGCGTCCTCGGACGCGACCGGAGCCGCACCCGAGGGCGCGGCTCCGGTCGGCCGATCGGTCACTGGGCCGCCAGGGCCTGGAGCGTCGCGCCGGGCACCGCGCCGGCCAGCACGCGGCCGTCGTCGGTGATCAGCACGGACAGCAGCGCGGAGGACAGGAGCCGGCCCTCGGGCACGGGCTTCGTCAGCGTGTCGTACAGCGCGGTGGTGTCGAGGTCACCCATCGGCGAACCCGAGCCCTCCTCAGGCACGAACTCGGCATACAGGTCCGCGGCCCCCTTCGAGCCGAACGTCTTGTCGACGCCGGGCAGGTTGGCGGCGGCCGCCGGGTCACCGGCCACCAGGGCCGCGACGTCGAGACCGGACGCCTGCACGACGGTGTCCCAGCCGGTACCGGTGATGGTGACGCCCTCGGGCAGCTCCTTGTCCTCCGGCGCAGTGGTCGCCTCGGTCGGCGTCTCGGGCAGCGGCACGACGACGTCGCGGGTCGAGGACCCGGCCGGGGCGGAGAACGCGAGGACCGAGTCGGCGGGCGTCGCGAACGACACGTCGGTGAAGCCGATCTCCAGGGCAGGCGTCTCGGTGTCGGTCTTGCTCCACACCTGCACGCGCAGCGGGGTCGAGGTCGTGGCGTCCACGGCCACCACGATCCTCCCCACCAGGGTGGTGTCGCTCGTCGGCGTCACCACCAGCTGGTACGCGGCGCGTCCCGCGACCTCGGTCTGCGAGTCCAGCGTCACCGTCGAGGACGTCCGGGCCAGCCCGACCGCCTGGCGTCCGGCCTCCTCGGGCGTGGGCAGGTCGCTCTGCACCGGCAGGTCGCCGGCCTCAGCCTGCTCCTGGAGCGTCTCGAACCTCGCCTGGTCCGCCGCGCTCAGGCTGTAGTGCACGACCGCGTCGTCCGTGCTCGAGTACGTCCACGCCTCCGGCCCGTCCTGCACGACGGAGTACTCCGACGTGGGACCGAGCAGCGCCACACGCGACCGCTGGTCGCCGTCGGACCACACCCGCATGGTCGAGCTGCCGCCGAGCAGGTTGATGGGGTCCGCGCCGGCGACCGCGCCGAACGGGATCTCCGGCAGCCCCAGCCGCGCGGTGTAGACGACCGTGCCGGACAGCGGCGACGGCTCGGCGCTCGCCACCTGCGCGGCCAGCTCCTCGGGGGTGATGGTCGGCAGGCCGTCGTCGCCGGCGGACGCGAACAGCGGCGGGGCGACGAAGGCCATCCCCACGGCGACTGCGGCGACGACCGGGACCGTCCAGCGGGCTCGGGGCGAGAGGGTGCGACGGGACTCGTTCATGGCTCCACTGTGCATCGTCCCTGCTGAGGGCATGCTGAGAGTGCGAGGGCACCCGCGTCGGCTGTGGATGCGATGCTCAGGACATGCGAGTGCTGGTGGTCGATGACGAGCGTGGGCTCGTGCGCGCCCTGCACCGGGGCCTGACCGCCGAGGGCTTCGCGGTCGACGTCGCGTACGACGGGGAGCGCGGGCTCGAGCTGGCCTCCGAGGACGGGTACGACGCGATCGTGCTCGACGTGATGCTCCCGCGGCGCAACGGCTACGACGTCGTCACCGAGCTGCGGGCGCGCGACGTGTGGACGCCGGTCCTCATGCTCAGCGCCAAGGACGGCGAGTACGACGTGGCCGACGGGCTCGACGTCGGCGCCGACGACTACCTGACCAAGCCGTTCGCGTTCGTCGTCCTGGTGGCCCGGCTGCGCGCCCTGCTGCGCCGGCAGGGCACGGTGCGTCCGCCCGTGCTCACGGTGGGCGACCTCGCGCTGGACCCCGCGACGCGACGGGTGACCCGCGCGGGCGAGACCGTCCCGCTGACCACTCGGGAGATCGCGCTGCTCGAGTACCTCATGCACCACGCCGACCGGGTGGTCGGCAAGGTCGAGCTGCGCGACCACGTCTGGGACGGCACCGGCGAGGACGTGAACGTCGTCGAGGTCTACGTGGGCTACCTGCGCCGGAAGCTGGGCCGGGACGTGGTCGAGACGGTGCGCGGGGCCGGCTACCGCGTGGCCGGCTGACCGTGGCGGACGGGGTGCGTCGGGGCGCCTCCCTGCGTCTGCGACTGACCCTTCTGGCCTCGGGGGCGGTCTGCGTGGCGCTCGTCGTCGGGGCCGTCGCGCTCACCACCGTGCTGCGCAGCACGCGCGTCGACGCCCTCGACCAGGTGGTGCGCGACCGCGCGACGACGGTGGCCGCGCTCGCCGCCGACGACCGGCTGCCCGAGACCCTGCCTGTCGAGGAGCCCGGCGAGATCGTGCAGCTGATCGACGCCGACGGTGCCGTGCTGGCCACCTCCCCGAACGCCAGCCGCACGCTGCCCGTGCTGACGCCGGACGTCCTGGCGGGCCTCGGGTCCACGAGCACGCAGCAGACCGCGTACGACGACGCTGCGCGGGTCGCGGTGCGCGCGACGACGTACGGCGAGGAGCCTGTCACCGTCGTCGCCACCGTGCCGCTGACCGAGGTGCAGGGCGTGCTGGACGCGCTGCGGCTCGCGCTCGTGGTCGTCGTGCCGCTGCTCACCGTGGCTCTGGGGGTCGGGGTCTGGCTCATCCTCGGTCGCGCGCTGCGACCGGTCGAGGAGCTCCGTCGCGGCGCCGCGCTGGTGGCCTCCTCGGGCGGTCCGGGCTCGCTGCCCGTGCCCGCGCGCGACGACGAGCTGGGCGCGCTGGCCCGGACGCTCAACTCGATGCTGGACCGCCTCGAGGCCGGGGCCGCCCGGCAGCGGGCGTTCGTCGCCGACGCCGCCCACGAGCTGCGTTCCCCGCTCGCGTCCCTGCGCACCACCATCGAGGTCGCCCGGGCGCACCCCGGCTCGTACGGGACCGACGAGCTCGCCCGGGACCTCGAGGTCGAGGTGCTCCGGATGCAGGCCCTCGTCGACGACCTGCTCCTGCTCGCCCGCGTGGGCTCGTCGCCGCTGGTGCACGACGAGCTCGACCTGGGTGCCGTCGCCCGCGACGTGGTGCGCCCGGGCGGGCCGGTGGCGGTCACGGTCACCGGGTCGGGGCAGGCGCGCGGCGACGCGGCCGCGGTCGGTCGGGTGCTGCGCAACCTGGTCGACAACGCCGTGCGGCACGCGGTCGACCGGGTCGACGTGGTGGTGGCCGACGGCAGCGTGCGGGTCGACGACGACGGCGCGGGGGTGGCGCGGGCCGACCGCGAGCGGGTGTTCGAGCGGTTCGTGCGGCTCGACGAGGCACGCGAGCGGGATGCCGGCGGCAGCGGGCTCGGGCTGGCGATCGCCCGGGAGATCGCGCGGGAGCAGGGCGGCGACGTGGTGCTGGGCGACGCCGACCTCGGCGGCCTGCGGGCTGAGCTGCGGCTGCCCGGCTGACGACTCGCGGCTGGCGTCGTAGCGTGGAGCCGACGACCCCCGGAGGTGACGATGCCCGAGCACGACCCGGTGCGCGACGCCGCCCGGTACCGCGTGGGGCGAGACCGGAAGCCCGACGAGACGGAGCCGGAACGTCCGCCCGGCCGGATGGAGGACCGGCACCTGTGGGTCGACGTCGTGATCGACCAGGCCATCGCCCGCGGGGAGTTCGACGACCTGCCCCTGGCGGGCAAGCCGATCCCCGGCATCGGAGCCCAGCACGACCCCGACTGGTGGCTCAAGGCGCTCATCGAGCGCGAGCAGATCTCCGGCGTCCTGCCCGAGGCCATCCAGCTGCGCAAGGACGACGCCGTGCTCCAGGAGCGGCTGGACCGCCTGCACGGCGAGGCCGACGTGCGCGCGGCCGTGGAGGAGTTCAACGCCCGGATCGTCTCCGCGCGACGTCAGCTGCTCGGCGGTCCGCCCGTGGTCACGCCGCTGCGCGACGTGGAGCTCGAGGTGCGGCAGTGGCACGTCCGACGGCAGCCGCCGCCTGCCCCGCCCGTCGAGCCCGCCCGGCCGCAGCGCAGGTGGCGCCGCCGGCCGTCACCCTGAGCCTCAGCGGTCCTCGAGGGCCGGGAGGATCGTCGTCGGGATCGCGAACGCGAGCGTGATGGACAGGATGCCGCCGGCGAACACCCAGATGCCCCAGTCCCCGACGTTGAACGCGACGGCGAACAGGGCGAGACCCACCAGGAACAGCAGGGCGGGGAAGACGACGCTGAGCATGCGACCGGGCGTGCCCGACCCGTCGTCCTCGCGACGCTCGATCACCGGGTAGCTCATGGACGTCCTCCTGCGGGGTCTGTCGACGCTGGGCCTCCAGCGTAGTCAGTGCGCCAGGACCTCCGCCGTCTCGTCCGCCTCGACCCCGTGCGAGGACGGGGCGGCCCGGACGAAGAACGCCGCCGGGATGGCGACCAGCGAGATGACCGCGCCGACCAGGAACGCCGCGTGGATGCCACCCGCGGTCGCGTCGACCACCCCCGCACCGCCGGCCGCCAGGGTCGCGCTCTGCGCGGTCAGCACGGTGACGAACAGGGCCGTCCCGGCCGCCCCCGCCACCTGCTGCACCGTGCCGACCATCGCGCTGCCGTGCGAGTACAGGTGCATCGGCAGCGAGCCCAGGGCGGAGGTGAACAGGGGCGTGAACATCAGGGCCAGGCCCGCGCTGAGCAGCACGTGGCAGGCGAGCATGAGCCAGGGGGAGCTCGTCGCGGTCAGGAGCGTGAACCCCCAGGCGCTCGCGCTCACGACGACCGCGCCGGGGACCAGCAACGGCCGCGGGCCGAACCGGTCGTAGGCGCGGCCCACGCTCGGCGCCAGCAGACCCATGATCAGGCCGCCGGGCAGCAGCAGGAGCCCGGTCTGCAGCGCCTCGAGGCCGAGGACCGTCTGCGCGTAGAGCGGCACCAGGATCAGGGTGCCGAACAGCGACATCATGCTGATCGCCATCACGCCGACCGAGATGGTGAACGTGGACGACGAGAGCGTCCGCAGGTCCAGCAGCGCGTCGTCGATCTTCTGCAGCTGCAGCTGGCGCCAGACGAAGACGACGAGCGCAACCGCGCCGGCCCCGAGCGAGACCCAGGTGGTCGTGGTGATGCCGGTGGTGGCGACGGCGCCGAGCCCGCTCAGCCCGTACACGATCCCGCCGAACGCGACGGCCGACAGGATCACCGACGCGATGTCGACCCGTGCACGGCGGGTCTCCGTGAGGTTGGGCAGCTGCACCGCCCCGAGCGCGAGCGAGCCGAGCGCGATCGGCAGGACGAGGGCGAACAGCCACCGCCAGTCGAGCACGCTGAGCACGAGCCCGGAGATGGTGGGGCCGATCGCGGGCGCCACGGAGATGACGATGGAGATGTTGCCCATGGTGCGCCCGCGGCTGGCCGGCGGCGTGACGGTCATGACGGTGGTCATGAGCAGCGGGAGCATGATCGCGGTGCCGCTGGCCTGCACCACGCGCCCGACGATGAGCGCGTCGAACCCGGGGGCCAGCGCGCAGATCGCGGTGCCCAGGCTGAACAGAGTCATCGCGGCGAGGAACGTGGTGCGCGTGGTGAACCGCTGGATCACGAACCCGGTCACCGGGATGACGATCGCCATGGTGAGCATGAACGCCGTGGTCACCCACTGCGCGGTGCTCGCGGGGATGCTCAGGTCCTCCATCAGGCGCGGGAGCGCGACGCCCATCACGGTCTCGTTGAGGATGACGACGAACGTCGAGGTCAGCAGCAGCCGGACGGCGAGGCGGTCGCGCGCGCCGGTCCCGGTGCCCGCGTCGTCCGCGGGTGGTCGGGTGGTGGTCAGGGTCTCGTCGGTCACAGCGGTACCTCGGGTGTGGGAGGGAAGGGTGTGGCGCAGCCGACGGGGTCGGCGCGGACGGTAGGCACAGTGTGTGCGGGGCGACCCCTCGGGGTCGACGTATTTCGCTCTGAGAAGACGCCGGGGTTCAGAGCTCGAGCGGCCAGAACGGGCGGACCTCGATGCGGCCGAACCGGGCCATGGGGTGAGCCGCCGCGCGGTCGAGCGCCTCGTCGAGGTCGGCGCACTCGAGCACGTCGAACCCGGCGATGCTCTCCTGCGTCTCGGCGAACGGGCCGTCGGTCACCAGCAGCTGCCCGGAGCGCACCCGCACGGTGCGGGCGTCCTCCGCCGGCCGCAGCCGGTCGCCCAGCACGCTCAGGCCGCGGCGGTCGTTCTCCGCGACCCAGTCGACGATGTGGTCGTCCTCGGGGCGGTAGGGCTCGGCCGTCGGGTCGTCGCAGACGAGCAGCAGGTAGCGCATGGGTCCTCCAGGTGGTGGTCGGTCCGTCATCAGGTGGACGATCCTGCGGGGCCCGGATCGACACGATCCGGCGAGCAGTTTTCCTAGTGCAGCGGCCGGGCCCGCGGCATGCGTGGTCCGAACCGGGGCGCGTCGGCGGTCTGGGTGAGCTCGATGAGGCGGATGACGCGCTGCCGGTGACCGGCCCACGGCTCGAGCAGTCGCAGCATGCCGGCGTCGTCGGTGCGCCGACCCGTCAGCGCCCAGCCCACCAGGTGCGCCAGGTGGTAGTCGCCGACGGACACCGCGTCGGCGTCGCCCAGCGCCCGGGACGCGACCTCGGCGACCGTCCAGGGGCCGATGCCTCGCACGGTGAGCAGGCGGCGACGTGCCTCCTCGAGCGGCAGGTCCGCGCCCTCCTGCAGACGCCTCGCCACCGTCGCGGCCCGCAGCACGGTGCCCGCCCGGGCCTCCTCGACGCCGGCGCGCCGCCAGTCCCAGACCGGCACCGCGCGCCATGCCTCCGCCGTCGGCGGCACCCGCAGCGTGGGCGGCGCCGGCCCGGGAGCGACCGTGCCGTGCTGCAGGACGAGCCGGCGCCACGCTGCCTTGGCGTCGAGCCCGACCACCTTCTGCTCGAGCACCGCCGGGACGAGCGCCTCGAGCACGTTGCCCGACCGCGGGATCCGCAGCCCGAGCCGCGTGCGGTAGGCCTCGCGCACGACGGGATGCAGGGACGGGTCGAACCCGCTCGGGTCGTCGCGCGCCCCCAGGAGGTCAGGGACCCCGGCCAGCACGCGCTCGGCGCCGGGTCCCCACGCGGTGGCGTGGATGCCGTCGCGCCGGACAGCCAGGTGCAGGGTCGCGGGACCGTCCGGCGTCGAGGTCGCCTGCCAGAGCGATCCGTCGGGGGAGGTCGCCCAGGCCGGGTCGCCGCCGCCGCGCCGCAGCGGACCGAGCGTCAGCCGCACGTCCACGGGTGCGCGCGGCCGGTAGACGGACGCGCGCCACGACTCGTCGTCGGCCGGCGCGGGGATCACGCCACCACTATGCGCCGTACCGCCGACAGACTGACCCCATGACCATCCGCACCGGCATCTCCGGCTGGCGCTACCCGCCGTGGCGCAAGGTGTTCTACCCGGCGGCGCTGCCGCAGCGGCGCGAGCTCGAGTACGCGTCCCGGCAGCTCTCGTCGATCGAGATCAACGGGTCGTTCTACGCGCTCCAGCGACCGGAGAACTACGTGAGCTGGGCCGCCGAGACGCCGGACGACTTCGTGTTCTCCGTCAAAGGCCCGCGGTTCGTCACGCACATGAAGAAGCTGGCGGACGTCCGGGTGCCCGTGGCGGGCTTCCTGGCCAGCGGCGTGCTCGCCCTCGGCCCGAAGCTGGGGCCGATCCTGTGGCAGCTGCCCCCGACGCTCGGCTTCGACGCGTCACGGCTCGCCGCGTTCTTCGACCTCCTGCCGCGCACCACCGCGGACGCGGCACGCCTGGCCACCGAGCACGACGAGCGCCTGGACGGCCGGGCGTGGACGACGACCGACGCCGACCGGCCCCTGCGGCACGTGCTGGAGGTCCGGCACGCGACCTTCGAGACCCCGGCGTTCGTCGAGCTGCTCCGGGAGCACGGCATCGGGCTCGTGGTCGCGGATGCCGCCGGTCGGTGGCCGGTGATCGAGGACGTCACGGCCGACCTCGTCTACATCCGGCTGCACGGCGAGACCGAGCTCTATGCCAGCGGGTACGACGACGATGCGCTCGACCTGTGGGCGGCGAAGATCCGCGAGTGGGCGGCGGGCGGTGAACCCGCCGGAGCGCGCACGCTCGCCGGCCCCGCCGCACCCGTCGACGGTCGCGACGTGTTCGTCTACTTCGACAACGACCTCAAGGTCCGGGCGCCGTACGACTCCATGGCGCTCGCGGCGAGGCTGGGGATCTCGGCGGCCCCCGTCAGCGGCCCTTGAGGCGCTGGATGAGCCGGCGGTCGCGCTTGGTGGGGCGGCCCGCACCGCGGTCGCGCTCGCCGGGGACCACGTGCTCCTTGGGCAGCGGCGCGGGGGAGCGGTCCAGGTAGCAGGCGACCGCCACCGGCGCGCCGACGCGCTTCACCACGGTGCGCTGCACGACGACGATGCGCTCGCGCTCACCACCGCGAACGTGCACCTCGTCGCCGGGGACCACCATCGTCGCGGGCTTCGCCCGGTCGCCGTTGACCCGCACGTGACCGGCCCGGCACGCGGCCGCGGCGGCCGACCGGGTCGGGAACAGTCGCACCGCCCAGGTCCACGCGTCCACGCGCGCCCGCGTCACCTCAGCCACCCGACGAGCCTCTCACGCTGGGTCGGACGCGCCGCGGCCGTGGACGGCGTCGAACCGGTTCCGCGGCGAAACGATTCGCCGCCCTCCGCACGCGTTCGGCGACCAGCACCCTGCGAGGTGGCGGGCGCCTGCTCGCGGACGCGACGGAGGACCCGATGACGACCACGCTCGTGCGCCGACTGGCCGGCGCGATCGCCGCCCTGGCGCTCCTGGTGACCGGCGCGCTGTCGCTGGCCGGACCGACGGTCGCCGCCGACCCCGTCCGGATCATGACCCTCGGCGACTCGATCACCGGCTCGCCCGGGTGCTGGCGGGCGCTCCTGTGGCAGAAGCTGCAGCAGACCGGCTACACGAACATCGACATGGTCGGCACGCTCCCGGCGCAGGGCTGCGGGATCACCTACGACGGCGACAACGAGGGCCACGGCGGGTTCCTCGTCACCAACGTCGCAGCGTCGAACCAGCTGGTCGGCTGGCTGTCCGCCACGCACCCGGACATCGTCGTCATGCACTTCGCCACCAACGACGTGTGGAGCAACAAGAGCCCGCAGGAGATCCTCGCCGCCTGGACGACCCTCGTGCAGCAGATGCGGGCGAGCACGCCGACCATGAAGATCCTGGTGGCCCAGATCATCCCGGTGGCGCCGCCGAGCTGCGCGGACTGCCCGCAGCGGACGGTCGCGCTCAACGCCGCGATCCCCGCGTGGGCCGCGGGCCTGAGCACCGCGGCGTCCCCGATCACCGTCGTCGACCAGTGGACCGGCTGGAACCCCGCCACCGACACGTCCGACGGCGTGCACCCGAACGAGGCGGGCATCGTCAAGCTCGCCGACCGGTGGTACCCGGCGCTCACAGCCGCGTTGAACGGCACGACGCCGACGCCGACCCCGACGGTCACCCCGACCCCGACTCCCACACCGACGGCCACCCCGACGGTCTCACCGTCACCCAGCCCGACGTTCACGATGCCCCCCGCGGGCGGCTGCACGGCCACCTACACGGTCGTCAGCCAGTGGCCGGGCGGGTTCGTCGCCAACCTCCGGGTGGCCAGCCGACTGCTGCCGATCACGAGCTGGCACGTCACGCTGCAGCTGCCGAGCGGCACCGTCGCCAACGCGTGGAGCTCGCAGCCGACGACCTCCGGCACCACGACGACGTTCGCCAACGCTCCGTGGAACGGCTCGCTCCCGGCCGGCGGCTACACCGAGTTCGGCTTCCAGGGCACGGGCAGCCCGACCCCGGCGACGGTCGGCTGCTGGTAGGTGGACCGTCGTCGAACGCGCGGCGCGCTTCGCGTCCTGAGCTCCCGGGCGTCACCGCGGCTCGCGTGAAGACTTCGTTGCGCTGGACGTGACGAAGTCTTCACGCGAGGGCGTGCCGCCGTCGTCAGGCGCGCAGCTCGAGGTACTTGCTGATCAGTGCGTGCGTCGACGGGTCCTGCGCGGCCAGCGCCGCGGCGTCGCCCTGGACCGCCGGGGCGATCTCGAGCGCGAGCTTCTTGCCCAGCTCCACGCCCCACTGGTCGAACGAGTCGATGCCCCACACGACGCCCTGCACGAACGTGATGTGCTCGTAGAGCGCGATGAGCTGGCCGAGGACGCTCGGCGTGAGGGACGCGGCGAGGATCGAGGTCGTCGGGCGGTTCCCGGAGAACACGCGGGCGGCCACGATGTCCTCGGCGGTCCCCTCGGCACGGACCTCGTCGGCGGTCTTGCCGAACGCGAGCGCCTTGGTCTGCGCGAAGAAGTTGGCCAGGAACAGCCCGTGCACGTCGACTCCACCGTCGGTCAGCGGGTGCGCCGGGTTGGCGACCGCGATGAAGTCGGCGGGGATGAGCCGCGTGCCCTGGTGGATGAGCTGGTAGAACGCGTGCTGGCCGTTGGTGCCGGGCTCGCCCCAGAACACCTCGCCGGTCTGCGTGGTCACGGGCGTGCCGTCCCAGCGGACCGACTTGCCGTTGGACTCCATGGTGAGCTGCTGCAGGTAGGCCGCGAAGCGGTGCAGGTACTGGGCGTACGGGAGGACCGCGTGCGTGTGCGCGCCCAGGAAGTTGACGTACCAGACGTTCAGCAGGCCCATGAGGACGGGCACGTTCTGCGCGAACGGCGTGGTCGCCACGTGCTCGTCGATCGCGTGGAAGCCCGCCAGGAACTCGCGGAACGCCTCGGGGCCGACGGCGATGGCCAGCGAGGTGCCGATGGTCGAGTCGACGGAGTACCGGCCGCCCACCCAGTCCCAGAAGCCGAACGCGTTGGTGGGGTCGATGCCGAACGCGGCGACCTTGTCGAGGGCCGTGGAGACCGCGACGAAGTGCTTGGCGACGGCCGCGTTGCGGGACTCGTCGTCGTCGGCGGTGCCCAGCTGCTCCCAGAGCCAGGTGCGGGCCAGGCGCGCGTTGGTGAGCGTCTCCAGGGTGCCGAACGTCTTGGACGCGACGATGAACAGCGTGGTCGTCGGGTCCAGGCCCTTGACGGTCTCCGCGAGGTCGCTCGGGTCGATGTTGGAGACGAACCGCACCTCGAGGCCGTCCTGCACGTACGGCTTGAGCGCCTCGTACGCCATGACCGGACCCAGGTCGGAGCCGCCGATGCCGATGTTCACGACGGTGCGCACCCGCGCACCGGTGACGCCGGTCCACTCGCCGGAACGCACCTTGTCGGCGAACGCGAACATCTTCGTGAGCTCGGCCTGCACGTCGGTGTCGATGTCCTGCCCGTCCACGACGAGCGGGGGCTGCGCGCCCGCGGGACGGCGCAGGGCGGTGTGCAGGACCGCGCGGTCCTCGGTGACGTTGATGTGGTCCCCGCGCAGCTGGGCCTGCAGGTGGGCGGCCAGGCCGACCTCGTCGGCCAGCTGCGTGAGCAGGGCGAGCGTCTCGTCGGTGACCAGGTTCTTCGACAGGTCGACCGTGAGGTCGGCGAGCGGGAGCGTGAGGCGGGTGGCGCGCTCGGGGTCGTCCGCGAACCAGCCGCGCAGGTCGGGCGTCAGCGTCGACTCGTGGACGGAGAGCTCCTGCCAGGCGGCGGTGGCGGTGGCGTCGATGGGCGGGGTGGGCACGGCGGGCTCCTGGGGTCAACGAGAGGGATCGCGGTCGATGCGCTCCCCACCACCGTAGGGGGCGTTCGGGACAGGGTGCACGGGACGTCCGTCCGGGGCGACGCCGGCCGCGAATAGGGTGTCGACGTGCCGACCGAGCCCCGCACCGCACCCCGCCGCGAGCGTCTGAGACCGCGGGGGCCGGTCCCCGCGATCCCGACCGCCGCCCTCGCCGCGGCGACCCTCGTCGCCGCCTTCGCAGTCGCGCAGCTGTCCGACGTCCGGGCGCTCGGCGGCGCGCTCCTGGTCGCCGGGGTCGCGTGGTGCGTGTGGCGGTCGGTGCACGTCGCCGGGTGGCTCCGGGTCGCGGCCGTGGTCCTGGTCGGCGCGGTCTGCTTCGTCGGCGCGCACCTGCTCAGCCCGGCGATCGGACCGTGGCCCGCCGTGCTCCTGTCGGCGCTGGTGCTCGGCGTCGTCACGTGGGTGCTCACCGACACCCGGTCATGAGGACCCCACCGCTTCTCGTGTGCTGCGGGCTGGCGACGCTCGACGTCGTGCAGGTGGTCGACCACGTCCCCGCCCCGGACGAGAAGCTGGTCGCCGGCGACCTGGACGTGTCGTTCGGCGGACCCGCGGCGAACGCGGCCGCCACCGCCGTCGCGCTCGGCGTCCCCGCGGTCCTGGTGACCGCGCTCGGCGCCGGCCCGGTGGCCGACCTGGTGCGCGCGGGGCTCGTCGCCGCGGGGGTCGAGGTGGTCGATCTCCTGGCCGGCCGTCCCGGGTCGCCCGCCGTGTCCACCGTGCTGGTCACGCGGTCCACGGGGGAGCGCGCGGTCGTCTCCGTGAACGCCACGGGGGCGGGTGACCTGCGCGGAGCGGCCGACGCGGTCGTCGACCAGGTGCTCGCCCGCGCGACTGCCGTGCTCGTGGACGGGCACCACCTGGGTGCCGCGCGGGTGGTCGCCGCCGCCGCGCACACGCGCGGCATCCCTGTCCTGCTCGACGGGGGCAGCTGGAAGCCGGGGCTGGAGGCGCTGATCGCCCACGTCGACCACGCGGTCCTGTCCGCGGACCTCGCGTTCCCCGGGGTTGCGGGCGACGGGGTGCTCGACGCGGTCGCGGAGCTCGGCCCAGGGTTCGTCGCGCAGTCAGCGGGCGGGGGACCGGTGCGTATCCGTGCGACGAGCGCGGACGGTGTGCGGACGTCGTCCGTCCTGCAGCCGCCGGACGTGCCCGCGTCGGAGGTCGTCGACACCCTCGGGGCCGGTGACGTGCTGCACGGCGCGACCGCGGCCGCCCTCGCCCGGGGAGTGGATGTCCGCGCGGCGCTGGCGGAGGGGGTGCTCCGGGCGAGCGAGTCGGTGCGCCACCGCGGTGCGCTCGGCTGGGCCTCGGGTCCGAGGGGGTCCTCGACCGTTCGGCCGAGCCGCTGAGCAGCGCCGATCCCTAGGCTGCGAGACATGATCCCCGCCCTGCGTCCCCTGTGGACCGCCCCCCGAGCGCCCGGCGCGCCCGCGCGGGTGTGGCGGGACTGGGTGCTCGTCGGCCTCCTGGTGCCGACCGCGGTCCTGGAGGCCGTGCTGCGTCCGGACGTCCTGTGGCGCCCGCTCGCCCTGGCCGTCACGCTCCTGATCGTCGTGTCCCTGCTGTGGCGGCGGACCCACCCGCTGGCCGCGGTGGCGGGGGTGTTCGGCACGCTGGCCGTGGTCGACGTCGTGGTCCTGGTGGGCGGGGCGGGTGAGCTCGCGCTCTACACCTCGGTCTGCGTCCTCCTTCTGCCCTACGCACTGTGCCGGTGGGGGAGCGGTCGTGAGGTCATGCTCGGGCTGCCGCTCGTCGTGGTCAGCGCGGCCCTGGGGATCGCCGGCACCTACACGGGGGTGCCGGACGCGATCCTCGAGCTCCTGTTCGTCCTGTCGCCCGGCGCCATCGGGGCCGGGGTCCGGGCGGGCGCCGGCTCCCGGCTGCGGGAGCGGGAGCAGGTGCGGGTGCGCGAGCGGGAGCAGCTGGCGCGGGAGCTGCACGACACGGTGGCGCACCACGTGTCGGCCATCGCGGTGCGTGCTCAGGCGGGTCGTGTGGTGGCCGCGGTCGACCCGGCGGCCGCCGTCGACGCGCTCCGGGTCATCGAGGCGGAGGCGTCTCGTGCCCTGACGGAGATGCGCCTCATGGTCGGCGCGCTGCGTGACGACGGCGCCGCGGACCTCACGCCGCAGCGCGGGGTGGCCGACATCGAGCGGTTGGCTCGCGCGGTGATTGGCCCGCCGCGCGTGGAGGTCGAGCTCTCTGGGGACCTCGACGACCTGCGGCCGGCGGTGGGCGCCGCCCTGTACCGGCTCGCCCAGGAGTCGGTGACCAACGCCGTCCGGCACGCCCGGCACGCGTCGCAGGTCACGGTCCGGGTCGCTGCCGACGACGAGCGCGTCCGCCTCACCGTCGCGGACGACGGTGAGCTGCAGGGCCGCGGCGCCACCGGGTACGGGATCGTCGGCATGACGGAGCGCGCCACGCTCCTGGGCGGCACGCTCGACGCGGGCCCCGGTCCGGATCGCGGCTGGACGGTGGCCGCGGTGCTGCCCCGGGCGGGGGCGGCCGCATGACGATCCGGGTGCTGGTCGCGGACGACCAGGAGATCGTCCGCACCGGCCTGGCGATGATCCTCGACGCGCAGCCCGGGATCGAGGTGGTGGGCCAGGCCGCCGACGGTCGCCAGGCGGTCTCGCTGGCGCGCCAGCTGCGTCCGGACGTCTGCCTGTTCGACATCCGGATGCCGGAGATGGACGGCATCGAGGCCACCCGCCGGCTCGCCGGCCCCGACGTCGTGGACCCGCTCGCGGTGGTGGTGATCACGACGTTCGACCTGGACGAGTACGTGCACGGCGCGCTCAAGGCCGGTGCTCGGGGCTTCCTGCTCAAGGACGCCGGACCGGAGCTGCTGGTCCAGGCCGTGCACGCGGCAGCGGCCGGGGACGCGCTGATCGCCCCCAACGTCACCGTGCGGCTGCTCGCGACGTTCGCGGCCGCCGGGTCCCGCGCCCGGGTGGCTCAGCCGATCGCCCCGCTCACCGGGCGCGAGGAGGAGGTGCTGGTCACGGTCGCGCGCGGGAGGACCAACGCCGAGATCGCCGACGAGCTGCACATCAGCCTGAGCACCGTGAAGACGCACCTCGGCAGCCTCATGGACAAGCTCGCCGCCCGGAACCGCGTCGAGCTGGCGATGTGGGCCTACGAGTCGGGCCGGATGGACTGACCCAAGGCCTCGCGCACCAGGGGAGCGACCTGCGTCCCCAGCAGCTCGATGGAACGCAGCGACTCCTTCTGCGGCACCCCGGACAGGTCCATCTGGAACGCCTGCCGGTCGTGGTGCAGCACGCCGTGCAGGGCCACGATCCGCTCGGCGATCTGCTCGGGCTCGCCGATGAAGTACGCGCCGCCGCGCGCCGCCTGGGACTCGTACGAGATCCGGTTGGGCATCGGGAATCCGCGTTCCGACGAGATCCGACGCATGGACTCGAACCAGTACGGGTAGAAGTAGTCGCGCGCCGCCTTCCCGTCGTCGGCGACGAACCCCATCCCGGCCACGGACACGAACCGCGCGGACTCGTCGTGCCCGGACTGCTCGTGGGCGCGCCGGTACAGGTCCACCAGCGGCGCGAACGAGGCGGGCTGGCCGCCGATGATCGCGTAGCTGATGGGCAGCCCGAGGACTCCCGCGCGGACCGACGACTGCGGGTGGCCGCCGGTCGCGACGGCGATGCGCAGGTGCTCGCCGAAGGGGCGAGGGAGCACCAGAGCGTCGTCGAGGGCCGGCCGGAACCGCCCCTGCCAGGTGATCCGCTCGGCCTCGTCGAGCTTCAGGAGCAGCTGGATCTTCTCGTCGTACAGCTCGTCGTAGTCGTCGAGGGAAGCGCCGAAGAGGGGGTAGGACTCGATGAACGAGCCGCGGCCGGCGAGCAGCTCGACGCGGCCCTCGGAGAGCAGGTCCATGGTCGTGAACTGCTGGTACACCCGCACGGGGTCCTCGGTGGAGAGCACGGTGACGGCGCTCCCGACGGTGATCCGGGACGTCTGCGCGAGCGCGGCCGCGATGACTGTCGACGGCGACGAGATGGCGTAGTCGGGGCGGTGGTGCTCGCCGATGCCGACGTAGTCGAGGCCGACCTCCTCGGCCAGCCTCACCCGTTCGAGCACCTCCCGGATCCGCTGACCGGGGGAGACCCGCGCCCCGCTGACGGGATCGGGGTGGACGTCACCGAACGTGTACAGGCCGAGTTCCATGTCCGTGCGAACGCATGGACCTCATCGCCTGTTCCGCGCGTTCCCGCTGGTCACGTTGAATCGTTTCCGCGCTAGTCATCCCATGAGTCAGGCGGGTGAACGTCCGGTCACGATGTGGTCACGGTCACAATCCAGGCTTGACGCAGATTTGTAAGGAAGGTCTACTAACAAACGTGACGGCAACAACGCAGCCCCTCGCGGCAGCACACGGAGTCGGTCGGGCGCTGCGCCCGACGGGCAAGGTGCTGCCGGAGCACGCGCGTGCCCACAACCGGTCGCTGGTGCTCGCGCACCTCTTCCACATCGGGCCGGCGTCCCGCGCCGACATCGCGCGCAGCACAGGACTGACCCGCGTCACGGTGTCGGGGATGGTCGCCGCGCTGATCGCCGAGGGGCTGGTCGAGGAGCTGGGCGTCCGCGTCGAGGGGAAGGTCGGCAAGCCGGCCACGCTCGTCGGGATGCGGACCGAGGCGTTCCAGATCGTCGCCGTGGACCTCACCGACGACACGCACCTGCTGGGTGCCGTGCTCACGCTCGTCGGCGCCGTCGTCGTCCGCCGGTCGGTCGCCCTCGAGGGTCGCACCGGCCAGCCCGCCGCCGAGCTGCTCGAGAGCCTGTGCCGGGAGCTGCTGGCGGCCGCGACCCGTCCGGTCATCGGCGTCGGCATCGCCTCGCCGGGCGTCATCGACCTCGACGGCACGGTCGTCCAGGCGCCCAACCGTGGCTGGTACGACCTGCCCCTGGCGGCGAACCTCACCGAGAGCCTGGGCGTCCCGGTGCACGTGGCCAACGACGCCAACACCCGCGCGCTCGGCGAGTTCACCTACGGCTCCGCGGCGGGCTCCGGCTGCATGGTCCTCACCATCGGTGAGGGCGTCGGCGCCGGCATCGTCGTGGACGGCGCGCTCGTGCTCGGCCGGCACCACGCGGCCGGCGAGATCGGGCACGTCACGGTCGTGGACGGCGACGCGCGCGACGAGCCGCCGCTGGACTGCGCCTGCGGCCGCACCGGCTGCCTCGAGACCGTGCTGAGCGTCCCGGCCCTGCGCCGCCGGACCGCCGGTCTCACCCCCGAAGAGTCCGACGCCGCCCTGGCGTCGGTCGGACGGCTGCTGGGCATCGCCCTGGCACCCGTCGTCAGTGCGCTCGACCTCGCGGAGGTCCTGCTCTCCGGCCCCCCGGAGCTGCTGGACGGTCCTCTGCGCGAGTCGGCGCTGGCCACCGTCCGCGCACGCACGATGCCCGTCATCGGGCACGGACTGGCACTGCGGATGGGATCCCTCGACGAGGACGGGGCTCTCGCTGGCGCGGCAGTCCTGGTCCTGTCAGGCCAGCTGGGGGTCTCGTGACGACCCCCAGCCGGCCCACTGCAGGTCGGAAGAACCACCCGGCGGCGCCGTCCGGCGCACGCCTCGCTCACGGGAGGAACCCCAACGTGAAGATCCTACGTTTCGCGGCCGTCGGCGTGGCGGCCGCGCTCACGCTCACCGCCTGTGGCACCGGCGACGACGCCGGCGACACGCCGAGCGCGAGCAACGGCACGCCCGAGCCCGCCACGATCAAGCTGTGGCTCAACGGCACGGACACTCCCGACGCCCTGCGTGAGTACCTGGTCACGACGTTCGAGACGGAGAACCCCGGTTCGAAGCTCGTCATCGAGGAGCAGGACTGGAGCGGCCTCGTGCCGCGTCTCCAGACGGCGCTCGGCTCGGCCGACCAGACGCCCGACGTCGTCGAGATCGGCAACACGCAGTCGCCGACCTTCACCTACGCCGGCGCCTTCGCCGACATCACGGACATGTACGACGAGCTCGGCGGCGAGAAGCTGCTGCAGGGCTTCGTCGACGCCGGCAGCGCGGACGGCAAGTTCTACGCCGCCCCGTACTACTCCGGTGCGCGTGCCGTGTTCTACAACAAGGACGCGTTCGCCGCGGCCGGCGTCGAGGTCCCCACGACGCTCGCCGACTTCACCGAGGTGGCCAAGAAGCTGCAGTCCGACACCCAGTCGGGCTTCTGGTTCCCCGGCCAGGACTGGTACAACGGCGCCGCCTGGATCTACACCAACGGCGGTGACCTCGCGGTCAAGGACGGCGACGCCTGGAAGGGCGCGCTCTCCTCGCCGGAGTCGATCAAGGGTCTCGAGGAGGTCCAGGACCTCTTCGCGAACGCGACGAACGCCCCGGCCGACAGCGACTCCAACGAGCCGTGGGTCCCGTTCAACGCCGGCCAGTCGGCCATGTTCTCGGCGCCCACCTGGGCGCGCTGGAGCATCGACCTGCCCGCCTGCAACAAGGCCGTCGACCCGGACGACACGTCCGACGCGGCCAAGGCCCTGCGCGGCGAGCAGCAGGCCTGCAACGAGGAGCACACCGGCGTCTTCCCGCTGCCGGGCCTGGACGAGGGCTCCTTCGCGAACGGCTTCGCGGGCGGCTCGAACATCGCCGTCGCCGCGAAGTCCAAGCACCCGGAGCTGGCCAAGAGCCTCGTGCGGATCATCTTCACCGAGGAGTTCCAGAACATGCTCGGCGAGAACGGCCTGATCCCGGGCAACACGGCGTACTCCGCCTCGATGGGTGACGACGTGTACGCCGCGGCTGCCGTCGCTGCCGCGCTCAACGCCAAGCTCACGCCGGCGGCCGAGAAGTGGGCCGACGTCGAGGGTGACCGCATCCTGGAGGACTTCTTCCAGAAGCTCGCGACCGGTGCGGACGTCAAGGAGGCTGCCGCCGAGACGGACCAGCTCCTCGAGGACGCACTGAACTGATCACGGCACCGGCCGGTCGCGTCCCCGACGCGACCGGCCGGGACCGGACCAGGTGATCCCGGTGCAGTCGGGCCTGCCGTCGCAGGCCGGCCCGGCTGCGCCACCAGACAGGAGCTCTCCCCATGGCAGCCACTGCCCCCGCGCTGCAGCAGGACGACGCAGCAGTCGTCTTCCCGCGTCGCCGCCGCCGCAAGCTCGGCGTGTACGGCCTGCTCGTCCCCGCCGCGATCCTCATGGGCGTCGCGCTCGGGTACCCGCTGGTCCGTCAGTTCGTCATCTCCTTCCAGGAGTACGGCCTGCGCCAGCAGTTCGGCCAGCCCGCCGAGTGGGTGGGCCTGCAGAACTACACCGAGCTGCTGACGGACCCCTACGTGTGGACCGTCATCGGCCGGTCGATCGCCTTCTGCCTGGTCAACGCCGCGGTGACGATGCTCGTCGGCGTCGCGTTCGCGGTCCTCATGACCCGGATCGGCAAGGCCTCGCGCATCACGCTGCAGGTGGCCCTGCTGCTCGCCTGGGGCACCCCGGTGCTCGCGTCGATGACCGTGTGGCAGTGGCTGTTCGACTCGCAGTACGGCGTCATCAACTACGTGCTGGCCCACGTCTTCGGGCTGGACGACATGGCCGGCCACTCGTGGATCATCCAGCCGCTGTCGTTCTACTTCGTGGCGACCGTCATCGTGGTCTGGATGTCCGTGCCGTTCGTGGCGTTCTCGGTCTACGCCGGCCTGCTCCAGGTGCCCGAGGAGACGATGGAGGCGGCCCAGCTCGACGGGGCGTCGTCCCGCCAGCGGTTCTGGAACATCACCATCCCGATGGTCCGTCCGGTGCTGTCGATCGTGCTGCTGCTGCAGGTCATCTGGGACTTCAAGGTCTTCACGCAGATCTACGTGCTCCAGCGCGCGGGCGCACCGACCCGCGAGACCAACCTGCTGGGCACCCTCATCTACTCGTACGCCAGCGAGTTCTCGATGGCCGGCGCGCTGGCCACGATCATGCTGGTGATCACGCTCGCCCTCACCGGGTTCTACATCCGGCAGATGCTGAAGGAGGACGAGCTGTGAGCGCCCTCGCCACACCCGCCCCGACCACGCTGGACCCCGTGCCGGGCCGCCCGGTGCGCTCCTCGGAGGCCGGACGCGCGCAGTCCCGCGGCGGTCGCCGCGCGCTCGGCGTGCTGGCGGTCGTCCTGTCGGTCGCCTGGGTCTTCCCCATCTACTGGATGATCAACAGCGCGTTCCTGCCGCTGAACAAGCTGCAGACGCCGACCCCCACGTTCTTCCCGGTCGAGGGGACGCTGTCCAACTTCCGGCGCGTGCTGGACGACCCGAGCTTCTGGGCGTCGATGCGGGTGTCGCTCGCGGTGGTCGCGATCGTGCTGGTCGCCGCGCTGATCTTCGCGTTCCTGGCGGCCCTCGCGGTGAGCCGGTTCCGGTTCCGCGGACGCAAGGGCTTCATCCTGACCATCCTCGTGGTGCAGATGATCCCGGCCGAGGGCCTGTTCATCTCGCAGTACCAGATGCTCGACGGCTGGAACCTGGTGAACAAGGTGGCAGGCCTCGCGCTCGTCTACACGGCGGCGATCCTGCCCTTCACCATCTGGATGCTGCGCGGGTTCGTGGCCGGCGTGCCCATCGAGCTCGAGGAGGCCGGGATGGTCGACGGCCTGTCGCGCACCGGCGCGTTCTTCCGCATCACGTTCCCGCTGCTGGCCCCCGGGCTGGTCGCCGCCGGCGTGTACGGCTTCCTGCAGGCGTGGAACGAGTACACCCTGGCCCTGGTCGTGATGACCGACCCCGCCCAGCGCACCCTCCCGCTCTGGCTCCAGGGGCTCGTCGAGTCCAACCGGGCCACCGACTGGGGCGTGGTCATGGCAGGGTCCGCACTGATCGCGATCCCCGTGATCGTGTTCTTCCTCTTCGTCCAGAACAAGATGACGTCCGGGCTCGTCGCGGGTGCGGTGAAGGGCTGACGTGAGCACGCAGGGGATCCCGACGCCGCCGAGGCGCGCGTCGGACGGGGGAGCGCGGCCGTGGTCGGTCGGGCTGGACGTCGGGGGCACCAAGGTGCTCGGCGTGCTGCTGGACGCCGGCGGGGTGGTCCGTCACCAGCTGCGGTCGGCCAGCGTCGCCGGAGCGGACGGGGTGGTCGCCACGGCGGTCGCCGTGGTCGAGGAGCTGGCCGCGGGCGCGGGCATCGCGGTCACCGAGCTGGCCGGGGTGGGCATCGGCCTGCCCGGCGTGGTCGATCCCACCGACGGCACCGTCGAGCACGCGGTCAACCTCGGCATCGAGGAGCGCACCCCGCTCGCGGCGCTGGTCGCCGAGCGGCTCGGGGTGCGCGTCCGCGTGGAGAACGACCTGACGGTCGCGGTCGTCGGTGCTGCCCACACGGTCGACGGCGAGCACGCCTCGACCGACGACGCCGTGGTGCACGACCTCGCGTTCCTGGCGCTCGGCACGGGCCTGGCCGCCGGTCTGCTCCTCGAGGGCCGGCTGCGGCGGGGCTCGACGGGCGGCGCGGGCGAGATCGGGCACCTGACGCTCGTGCCCGACGGCCTGCCGTGCAAGTGCGGTCAGCTGGGCTGCCTCGAGCAGTACGCCTCCGGGTCGGCGCTCGACGCCGCCTGGCCGAGCCGGTACGGGCGTCCCGCGCCCGAGGAGCTGTTCGCCGCTGCCGAGGCCGGTGACGCGCGCGCGGTCGAGATCCGCGACCAGTTCGCGTGGGCCGTCGCCGCCGCGGTGCGGATCCTGGTGCTGACCTGCGACGTCGAGCTGGTGGTGATCGGCGGCGGCGTGAGCGCGCTCGGTCAGCCGCTGCTGCGGGCGGTGACCGCGGAGCTCGAGAGGGAGGCGCAGGCGTCGCCGTTCCTCGCCACCATGGGTCTGGCGAAGCGCGTGAGTCTTGCCCCCGCCGACGTTCCCGTCGGCGCGGTCGGTGCGGCCCTGCTGGGCAGAGGGGAGTACGTCTGATGGAGGTCGTCATCGCGCCGGGCCCGGAGCTGGGCCGCCTGGCCGCCTCGGCCATCGAGCAGCTGGTGCGGGAGCAGCCCGACGCGGTGCTGGGGCTCGCCACCGGGTCGAGCCCGCTCGCCGTCTACGACGAGCTGGCCCGCCGGCACGCCGAGCACGGGCTGTCGTTCGCGCGCGCCCGCGCGTTCATGCTCGACGAGTACGTCGGGCTCGCTGCGGACCACCCGGAGCGTTACCGCAACGTCATCGAGAAGGACCTCGTGTCCCGGGTGGACTTCGCGCCCGGTGCGGTGCAGGGGCCGGACGGCCTCGCGGAGGACCTCGTCGGGGCCTGCGCGGCGTACGAGGACGCGATCGCGTCCGTGGGCGGCGTGGACCTGCAGATCCTGGGCATCGGCACCGACGGGCACGTCGCGTTCAACGAGCCCGGCTCCTCGCTCGCGTCGCGGACGCGCATCAAGACGCTCACCCGGCAGACGCGCGACGACAACGCCCGGTTCTTCGGCGGCGACGTCGACCAGGTCCCGCAGCACGTCCTCACGCAGGGGCTGGCGACGATCATGTCCGCGCGGCACCTGGTCCTGGTGGCCACCGGCAAGGGCAAGGCCGAGGCCGTGCACCAGCTGGTCGAGGGGCCGGTCAGCGCGATGTGGCCCGCGACGGTCCTGCAGCACCACCCGCACGTCACGGTGCTCGTCGACGAGGCCGCCGCGAGCCGCCTGCAGCTGGCCGCCTACTACCGCGAGACGTTCGCCTCCAAGCCGGCCTGGCAGGGCCTCTGAGCCCGGTCCCACCCGCGGACGCCCCCGGACGGTGTCCGAGCCCCGACGTACACTTCACGCCATGACCGAGCCCCTGCCGCAGCGCACCGGACCCGACGACCCGTTCTCCTCGGACCCGGGCACGTCGACCAGCGTGCTGGAGCGCGAGGAGACCACGGAGCAGGTCGAGCCGGGGGACCACGAGCGGTTCGCGCACTACGTGCGCAAGGAGAAGATCCTCGACTCCGCGATCAGCGGCAAGCCGGTCATCGCCCTCTGCGGCAAGGTGTGGGTGCCCGGCCGGGACCCGAACAAGTTCCCCGTCTGCCCGGTGTGCAAGGAGATCTACGAGGGCCTCCGGGAGCCGCAGGACGGCGACAAGAACGAGGGCGGCAAGGACTCCGGCGGCGGCCGGAAGTGGGGCTTCGGCCGCAACCCCGGCAGCGGCGGCGCGTGACGGCCGCCCCGCGCCCGTCCTCCCTCCCCTCGACCCACGCGTCCTCGTCTGCGGCGTCCCAGCTGCCGCCGGCGTTCCCCGCGCGTGCGCCCTGGGGAACGGCGGGCAAGCTGCGCGCCTGGCAGGCGGAGGCGATCGAGCACTACCGGACCGCCAACCCGCGCGACTTCCTCGCGGTGGCCACGCCCGGCGCCGGCAAGACGACGTTCGCCCTGCGGATCGCCACCGAGCTGCTCGAGGCGAAGCTGGTCCGGCGGGTGACCGTCGTCGCGCCCACGGAGCACCTCAAGCGGCAGTGGGCCGACGCGGCCGCCCGGGTGGGCATCACCCTCGACCCCAACTTCAGCAACGCGCAGGGCCGGCACGGGCACGGCTTCGACGGCGTCGCGGTGACGTACGCCCAGGTGGCCAGCAAGCCCGCGCTGCACGCCGCACGGACTGCGGCCGCACCCACGCTGGTGATCCTCGACGAGGTGCACCACGGCGGCGACGCGCTGTCCTGGGGCGACGCGGTGCGGGAGGCGTTCGAGGGCGCCACCCGCCGGCTCGCCCTGACGGGCACGCCGTTCCGCTCCGACACCGCCGCGATCCCGTTCGTGCGCTACGACCGAGGGGGCGACGGCATCCGGCGCAGCGTGGCCGACTACACCTACGGGTACGGCGACGCGCTGCGCGACCACGTGGTGCGGCCGGTGATCTTCCTGTCGTACAGCGGCTCGATGCGGTGGCGCACCAAGGCGGGCGACGAGATCAGTGCCCGCCTGGGCGAGCCGCTCACCAAGGACATCACCGCGCAGGCGTGGCGCACGGCCCTGGACCCGAACGGTGAGTGGATCCCGAGCGTCCTCGCGGCGGCCGATCGTCGCCTGACCGAGGTGCGCCGGGCCATCCCCGACGCGGGCGCCATGGTGATCGCCACGGACCAGACCGACGCCCGCGCGTACGCCGGCCACCTGGCGCGGATCACCGGGAGGTCCCCGACCATCGTGCTCTCGGACGACGACGGCGCCAGCGACCGGATCGACGAGTTCTCCGCGGGCGACTCCCGCTGGCTCGTGGCCGTCCGGATGGTCTCCGAGGGCGTGGACGTACCCCGGCTGGCCGTCGGCGTGTACGCGACCAGCACCGCGACGCCGCTGTTCTTCGCGCAGGCGGTCGGCCGGTTCGTGCGTGCGCGCCGGCGGGGGGAGACCGCCTCGGTCTTCCTGCCGAGCGTCCCGCAGCTCCTCGCGCTGGCCAACACCCTGGAGCTCGAGCGGGACCACGCGCTGGACCGCCCGAAGACGCTCGAGGAGCAGGGCATCGACGTCGGGCTCGACGACGGGCTGCTGGACGAGGCGAACCGGGAGCGCAACGGCGCCGACGAGATTGGCCCGGACGGCAAGCAGGGGGCGTTCGAGGCGCTCGAGGCGCAGGCGTCCTTCGACCGGGTGCTCTTCGACGGTGGCGAGTTCGGCACGGGCGCGGAGATGGGCTCCGACGAGGAGCTGGACTTCCTGGGCCTGCCCGGGCTGCTCGACGTGGACCAGGTCTCGGCGCTCCTGCGGCAGCGGCAGGCCGATCAGATCAGCGGTCGGAAGAACAAGGGCGCGCCGGCGGAGGCACTGGCGGAGATGGACCACCGCAAGCAGGCGGAGCTCCGCAAGGAGCTCTCGCAGCTGGTGGGGGCGTGGGCGCGCAAGAGCGGTCAGCCGCACGGGTCCGTGCACAACGAGCTGCGGCGCCGGTGCGGCGGGCCCGAGGTCGCCCTGGCCGATCCCGACCAGCTCACCGCGCGCGTGGCGATGGTGCGCGGGTGGTTCGTCGGCAAGCGCTGACGTGCGTCGGGGCGATGCTCGATGAGCATCGCGCGATTACATCCACGAGCGGGTGACTTGCAAGGGCCGTCTCATCATGCGGACAGGGCAAATCCGCAGTAAAACCGCAGGTCACGGCCCTGGACGCGCGACCACATAGCATTTCGGTTCCCCCGCGCAACTTTTCTCTCGACGTGCCGAGTGCGGCCAGGGCTGCCACCGTTGTCCTGTGACCACGGCGCCGGGTACCCCCGGACCGCCTGATCGGTGACCACAGATCGAAAGGGTCAACCATGCCTACCTGGCTCATCCTCATCCTTGTCGGCGTCGTCCTCGTCATCCTTGGCGTGGCGACGAACATCGGCCAGTTCCTCATCTGGATCGGCGTCATCGTGCTCGTCGTCAGCCTGATCCTGGGGCTGGTCGGCCGGGGCCGCTCGCGCGTCTAGCTCGACGGAACACACTCCGCAGTACCGGCGCTGCGGCTCGGGCCCCTCAGTCCCCGAGCCGCAGCGCCACGGTCGGCACCGCTGCCTCGTCGGCAGACAGCCGTCGCGCCCCGCGCGGCAGCTCGTCCCGCGAGGCGCGGTGCCGTTCTGCTGCCCGGCGCACGCCGTCCGGGCCTGTCCACGCGGTGTCGACCACACCGTCGGTGACGAGCGGGACGTGCAGGGCGCGCAGCGACGCGTCGGAGGACGACCAGGTCACGACGTCGTCGTCGCGCCCCGTGACGAGCACCTCCTCCACCGCCCGGCCGTCGGGACCGAGCCGCCGCGCCGCCGCCTTGCGGCCGCCCACGCTGATCTTGCCGCGCGCCGCCTTGGCCACAGGCGCCAGGGCCCCGTCGGCCCCCTCACGGGCGACGAGCTTGTAGACCATCCCGCACGTCGGCGCTCCCGATCCCGTGACCACCGAGGTGCCGACCCCGTAGGAGTCCACCGGGGCGACCGCGAGCGACGCGATCGCGTACTCGTCCAGGTCCGACGTCACCGTGATCTTCGTGCCCTGCGCGCCCGCCTCGTCGAGCTGCGCCCGCACCTCGTGCGCCAGGACGCCGAGGTCGCCGGAGTCGAGCCGCACCGCGCCCAGGCCGGTCCCGGCCGCCGCCAGGGCGAGCTCCACACCGCGCCGGACGTCGTAGGTGTCGACGAGCAGCGTGGTGCCGGTCCCGAGCGACGCGACCTGCGCGGCGAACGCCGCTGCCTCGTCGTCGTGCAGGAGCGTGAAGGCGTGGGCCGCGGTGCCGATCGTCGGCAGGCCGTACCGGCGCCCGGCCTCGAGGTTCGACGTGCCGACGAACCCCGCGACGACCGCCGCCCTGGCCGCCGCGACCGCCGCCTCCTCGTGCGCCCGCCGCGACCCCATCTCGAGGCACGGCCTATCGACGGCCGCGCTGGTCATCCGGGACGCCGCGGACGCGACCGCCGAGTCGTAGTTGAGGATCGACAGGACGAGGGTCTCCAGCAGCACGGCCTCGGCGAACGTGCCCTCGACCACCATCACCGGGGACGACGGGAAGAACACCTCACCCTCGGCGTACCCGACGATCGAGCCGGTGAACCGGTAGTCGGCGAGGAACGTCAGGGTCGCGTCGTCGACGACCCCCTCGTGAGCGAGCCAGTCGAGCTGGGCCGCCCCGAACCGGAACCTCTCGAGGGACTCCAGCACCCGCCCGGTCCCCGCGAGCACCCCGTACCGCCGGCCGGCCGGGAGCCGCCTGGTGAACACCTCGAAGACGCAGCGCCGGTCCGCGGTCCCGTCGGCGAGGGCGGCCTGCAGCATGGTGAGCTCGTACCGGTCGGTGAGCAGCGCCACGCTGGGCGGGTGCGGGTCGGTCATGGGCCCAACGTAGGGCGCGTGTGCCCGGGCGGCTCGGCGCCCACCTACAGTGGACGGCGTGCCAGTGCAGACCCTCCCCGACGCCCTCGTCGAGGAGGAGGAGAAGACCGACGTCGCCGACCCGTGGGTGACGATCGTCTGGAACGACCCGGTCAACCTCATGAGCTACGTCACGTACGTGTTCGAGTCCTACTTCGGGCATCCGAGGGCGAAGGCCGAGAAGCTCATGAAGCAGGTGCACGAGCAGGGCCGGGCGGTCGTGTCCACCGGTTCGCTCGAGGCGATGGAGGTCGATGTGCAGGCGATGCACGGGTTCGGGCTCTGGGCGACGCTCCAGCGCAGCGGGCAGTGATGCGCGGCTTCAAGCGCCGCCGCGGGATGTACGCCGCGCGCCTCGACGCGGACGAGCGCGAGGTCGTCGCCGCTCTCGTCGCGGACGTCGCCGAGTTGCTGGGCGGCGGGCGCCTGGAGTCGCGGGACCCGGTCCCGGCCGGTGACGGGAACCCGCGGATGCGGATCGAGCCGCTGGCGCCCCCGTCGGACCCCGCCGTGCGGCGGCTCCTGCCCGACGCCTCGCGCGACGACCCGGAGATCTCCGCGGAGTTCCGGCGGCTGACCGAGGACGACCTGCGGGCCGACAAGATCGCCCGTCTCGCCCGGCTCTGGGACGCCCTGACGACGCCCGTCGACGGCTGGCGCGCGGACGCGTTCGTCGTCGCGCCGGACGACGCGCGGGACGTCGCGGCGGCGATCACGGACCTGCGCCTGGTGCTCGCCGAGCGCCTCGGCATCCGCACGGACGAGCAGGCCGAGCACCTGTACGACACCCTCCTGGACTCGCCGCAGGCCGAGGTGGCCCAGGAGGCGGCCGAGGCGCTCGACCCCGCAGCCCGCCGGTACCTCGTCGCCGTGTACGGCGCGCTGAGCTGGTTGCAGGAGTCGCTCGTCGAGGTGCTGCTGCACGACCTGCGCGCCGCCGGTCGCCCGGGCGAACCGTGAGCGTGCAGCGGTTAGGCTCGTCCGCGTGAACGACGCCCCCCTCGGCATCTTCGACTCCGGCGTCGGCGGGCTCACCGTTGCCCGGTCGATCCTCGACCAGCTGCCCCAGGAGTCCACCCTCTACATCGGCGACACGCTGAACACCCCGTACGGGTCCAAGCCGCTCGCCGCGGTGCGCGCGCACGCGCTCGAGGTGATGGACGACCTGGTGGACGCCGGCGTGAAGCTGCTGGTCATCGCGTGCAACACCGCGTCGTCGGCCATGCTGCGCGACGCCCGCGAGCGGTACACCCTGCGCCGGGGCATCCCGGTGGTCGAGGTGATCCTGCCCGCCGCGCGCCGTGCCGTGGCGGCCACCCGGTCCGGGCGCATCGGGGTGATCGCCACCAAGTCCACGGTCGAGTCGCGCTCGTACGACGACGCGTTCGCCGTGGCGCCCGGGATCGAGCTGACCACGCGGGCGTGCCCGGAGTTCGTGCGCCTGGTCGAGGCCGGCATCACGTCCGGCCCCGAGGTCCTCGCGTACGCGCACGAGTACCTGGACCCGGTGCGCGAGGCCGGGGTCGACACCCTGGTCCTCGGCTGCACCCACTACCCGCTGCTCACCGGGGCGATCTCCTACGTCATGGGCGAGGAGGTGACCCTCGTGTCGAGCGCCGAGGAGACCGCCAAGGACGTCTACCGCACGCTCGTCGCGCACGACCTGGAGCGCGACCCCGCTGCGGGTCCGCCGACGCACCGGTTCCTGGCCACCGGCGACCCGGCGCAGTTCCGCACCCTCGCCCGGCGCTTCCTCGGCCCGGAGGTCGAGACCGTCGAGTCCAGCGCGGCACTGCGATGAGGCTCACGGTCCTCGGCTGCGCCGGCTCGTTCCCCGGCCCCGACTCGGCGGCCTCGGGGTACCTCGTCCAGGCGGACGACGCCGACGGGCGCACCTGGACCGTCCTGCTCGACCTCGGCAACGGCGCCCTGAGCGCCCTGCAGCGGTACGGCGACCCCACCCGGCTCGACGCGATCGGGCTGTCGCACCTGCACGCCGACCACGTGGCCGACATGGTGGTGCTCAACGTGCTCCGCAGGTACCGCCCGGAGGGGCCCTGTGCGCCGGTCGCGGTGCACGGGCCGACCGGGACCGCGGATCGCCTCGCGCAGCTGGCCGGGAAGGACCCCGCCACCAGCACCGACGGGCAGTTCGACGTGGTCGAGTGGCGTGCCGGATCGCGCGTCGTCGTCGGGCCGCTCGTGCTGGAGCCGGTGCCCGTCGAGCACCCGATCCCCGCGTTCGGCATCCGGGTCTCCGGGCCCAGCGACGCGGATCCCGCCCGGACCGTCACGCTCGCGTACACGGGCGACACCGACGCGTGCGCCGGTCTGGACGACCTCGCCGCCGGGGTCGACCTCCTGCTGTCGGAGGCGGCCTACGTCGAGGGTCGCGACGACGCCTCGCGGGGCGTCCACCTCACGGGCCGACGCGCCGGCGAGGCCGCGGCGCGCGGGGGAGCGGGCCGGCTGGTGCTGACGCACATCCCGGCCTGGAACGACCCGGCGGTGACCGTCAGCGAGGCGTCCGCGGTGTACGACGGCCCCATCGAGCTGGCCCACCCCGGCGGCGTGCACGTCCTCTGAGGCACCCAGCGTCCGCACTCGAGGGGGTTCCAGCCCTCCGGAGTGCGGACGTCCGGGGGTGTCGGGGCGCGCGGTTAGGCTCGTCGTCATGACTTCTGCTGCCACCACCTCGTCTGCGACCGGGAGCCCGACGCGCGTCCGCGCCGACGGACGCGCCCCCGACCAGCTCCGTCCCGTGACCCTGACGCGCGGCTTCCTGGAGGCGGGCGAGGGCAGCGTGCTCGTCGAGTTCGGGGGCACCAAGGTGCTCTGCGTCGCGTCGTTCACCCCGGGCGTGCCGCGCTGGAAGAAGGGCTCCGGCGAGGGCTGGGTCACCGCCGAGTACTCGATGCTCCCGCGCGCGACGTCCAGCCGCTCGGACCGCGAGTCGGTCAAGGGGCGCGTCGGCGGGCGCACGCACGAGATCTCGCGGCTGATCGGTCGGTCGCTGCGCGCGATCATCGACGTCTCCGCGCTCGGCGAGAACACGATCGTGCTCGACTGCGACGTGCTGCAGGCCGACGGCGGCACCCGGACCGCCTCGATCACGGGCGCGTACGTCGCGCTCGCCGACGCGGTCGCGTGGGCGGTCGAGAACAAGCACATCCCCAAGAACAAGGTCGTGCTGCGCGACTCGGTGGCCGCGGTGAGCGTCGGCATCGTCGACGGGCTGCCCGTGCTGGACCTGCCCTACGTCGAGGACGTGCGGGCCGAGACGGACATGAACGTCGTGGTCACGGGGTCGGGCACGTTCGTCGAGGTGCAGGGCACCGCCGAGCACGCGCCGTTCGACCGCGCGGAGCTCGACTCGCTGCTGGACCTCGCGGTCGCCGGCACCGCCCAGCTCACGGCCCTGCAGGTCGCGGCGCTGGCCTCGGCACCGGCGGACGGCTCGGCCACGCGGCTGGTGCGGTGAGCGCGCGGCTGGTCCTCGCGACGCACAACGCCCACAAGGTCGGCGAGCTGCGCGCGATCCTCGCCCCGGTGCTGCCCGGGCTGGACCCGTCGTCGGTGGTCGGTGCCCGCGACGTGGGCGCCCCCGAGCCCGTCGAGGACGGTGTCACGTTCGCCGAGAACGCCTTGATCAAGGCGCGCTCGCTCGCCGCGTTCACCGGGCTCCCCGCGGTCGCGGACGACTCAGGGCTGGCGGTCGACGTGCTGGGCGGTGCGCCCGGCATCTTCTCGGCGCGCTGGGCTGGCCGGCACGGTGACGACGCGGCCAACCTCGCGCTCCTGCTGGCGCAGCTCGCCGACGTCCCGGAGCCGCACCGCGGCGCCCGCTTCGTCTGCGCCGCGGCGCTGGTCACCCCGGACGGGTTCGAGCACGTGGAGACCGGCACGCTCGAGGGCGTGCTGGCCGCGGAACCTCGCGGCGCCGGCGGCTTCGGGTACGACCCGATCCTCGTGCCGGTCGGCGAGACCCGGTCGTGCGCGGAGCTCACGCCGGCGGAGAAGAACGCGATCAGCCACCGCGGCACGGCGTTCCGCGCGCTCGTCCCCACGCTGGTGCGGGTGCTCGGGGGATGACCCGCAGTGTCTGACGGCCACGTGCAGCTGGTGGCGGACGCGGTGACCTACGGGTACCCGGGTCACCCCGTGCTCGAACGCGTGGACCTGGTGGTCAGCGCCGGGGACCGGGTGGGCGTCGTCGGGGAGAACGGGGCCGGCAAGACGACCCTGCTGCGGGTCCTCGCGGGTGAGCTCGCACCGCAGACCGGGACCGTGCACCGCAGCGGCACGCTCGCCTCGGTGGAGCAGGAGCTCGACGCACCCGGTGGCGCGACCGTCGGCACCTTCGTCGCGGAGGCCCTCGGCGGCATCCGCGCCGCCGCGGCCGAGCTCGAGGCGGCCATCGCGGGGTTCGACCACGAGTCCGGCGACCTCGCGCGGCTGACCGCCGCCGTCGCCCGCTACGAGCACCTCGCCGCCTGGGACGCCGACCGCCGGGTCGACGAGGCGCTGACGCGGTTCGGTGCACCGCGCGAGGCGGACCGGCGGCTGGACCAGCTGAGCGTCGGCGAGCGGTACCGGGTGCGGCTGGCGTGCCGGATCGGGGAGCGCGCGGACCTGCTGCTCCTGGACGAGCCCACCAACCACCTGGACGCGGCCGGCATCGACTACCTGACCGCGCAGCTGCGGGAGTGGCCGGGCGCGGTCGTCATCGTCACGCACGACCGCCGACTGCTCGACGACGTGATGACCGCGATCCTCGACCTCGATCCCGCCATGGACGGCAGGCCCGCGCTGTACGGCGCCACGCGGTACTCCGACTACCGGTTCCTCAAGAGCCAGATGATCCGGCGCTGGCGGGCGCGGTACCGGGCCGAGCGCAAGCGGGCGGTCCAGCTGGCCGAGCGGCTCGACTCGACGTACGAGAACCTCTCCGACGAGTGGCGCCCGCCCAAGGGATCCCAGACGCACCGGCGTGCCACGCGCGCGCGGGGGCACGTCAAGGCGGCGGACCGGCTGATCCAGCAGCTCGAGGCCGACGCCGTCGAGGTGCCGACGCCGCCGCTGGTGCTCACGTTCCCCGACCTCCCCTCGCTCCCGCCGCAGCCGCCGACGGGGCCGCTCCTGGACCTGCGCGCGCCGCGGGTGACCGGTCGCCTCGACCTCGCCGGGGTGCGCGTCGACGTCCCCGCGTGCGGGCGCCTGCTGGTCACCGGGCCCAACGGCTCCGGCAAGTCGACCCTGCTCGCGGCGCTGGCGGGATCCGTCCGGCTCGACCGCGGCGTGCGCTCGATCGCGCCCGGCGTGCGGCTCGGGGTGCTCGCCCAGGAGGGTCCGACGGAGCACGCCGCGGCCCTCGTCGCCCACCCGCGCGCCGCCGGGGCCGCCGAGCAGCTCTCCGGGTTCGACGCGTACGCGCGCCACGCGTTGACGCTCCTGGAGGCTCAGCTGCTCGACCCCGGTCAGCTGGTCCCGATCGCCGCGCTCGGTCTGCTCACCGAGGAGGACCTCGACCGGCCGCTGCGCGAGCTGTCCGTCGGTCAGCGGCGCCGGTTCGATCTCGCGTGCGCGCTGCTGGCGGCTCCGCACGTGCTCATCCTCGACGAGCCGACGAACCACCTGTCCGTCGGGCTGGTGGACGAGCTCACCGCCGCACTGCGGGCCACGTCGGCCGCGGTGGTCGTCGCCACCCACGACCGCCGGATGCGGGCTGACCTGGCGGACTGGCCGGAGCTCAGCCTGTAGCTCTCACGGCAGGCGGCCGACGTATCCCATCGCCTGGCGGAGCAGGAGGCCCTGCCCGCCGTTCATCTCGAACTGGATCTGCTGCGCGCACGCCTCCTCGGGCGTCATCCACGCGAGGTCGATGGCGTCCTGCTGCGGCCGGCAGTCGCCGAGCACCGGCACCACGTACGCGAGCGACACCGCGTGCTGTCGCGGGTCGTGGTACGGCGTCACGCCGGGCGTCGGGAAGTACTCGGCGACGGTGAACGGCTGCGGCGACGCGGGGATCTGCGGGAGAGCCACCGGGCCGAGGTCCTTCTCGATGTGCCGCAGCAGCGCGTCGCGCACCCGCTCGTGGTACATCACGCGACCGCTGATCAGCGCCCGGGACATGACGCCCTCCTGCGTGACCCGCAGCAGCAGGCCCACCTGCACGACGTCGCCCGAGTCGTCCACGCGCACCGGGATGGCGTCGATGTAGAGGATCGGCAGCTGCGTGCGGGCACGACCGATCTCCTCGGGGCTGAGCCAGCCGGCCGGACGTTCGGGGCCGCGGGGGTACTCGGCGGAAGCGGTCACTGACCATGTCTACCTCGCCGGGAGCGCCCGCGACGGGCACGCCGCGCGGATCCGGGCCTCCCGAGGTGTGCGTCCCACCACCCTCGGGAATAGTCGTGGGTGGTTGCGTGCTCTATCTGGCGGTAACCGAGGACTGGAGGAACGTCATGGCGACGACTGAGCTGACCGGTAGCACGATCGGCCAGACCATCAAGGACAACGAGATCGTCCTTGTCGACTTCTGGGCAGAGTGGTGCGGGCCGTGCAAGCGGTTCGGACCCGTCTTCGAGGACTCCTCGGAGAACCACCCGGACGTCGTGCACGCGAAGGTCGACACCGAGGCCGAGCAGGAGCTGGCCGCCGAGCTGCAGATCTTCTCGATCCCGACCCTGATGGCCTTCCGCGACGGCATCCTGGTGTTCAACCAGGCCGGCGCGTTGCCCGCTCCCGCGCTGGAGCAGGTGGTCGAGGCCGTGAAGGCGCTGGACATGGACGAGGTGCGCGAGAAGATCGCCGCCGCGGCCACCACGGACGCCTGACCTGACGTCAGAAGGGCCGGCCCCCGGGATGGGGACCGGCCCTTCTGCGTGCGCGGCTACCGCTGGAGGGTCAGCAGACCCGGGCGGTACGGGAGCAGGCCGTAGTCCCCGCCGGAGCTGGGGGAGCGGCCCTGGTACAGCAGCTGCAGGTTGCAGGGGTCGACGGTCATCGTCTGGTCGTTGCTCGAGCGGATGAGCTCACCGTGGCTGATGTCGTTGGTCCACGTCGCGCCGCTGTTGGCCTTGCCCGCGAACGGGTTGCCCTCGGTCGCCGCCTGCGGCGTCCACGAGCCGGAGAGGCTGGTGGCGGTGAACGAGCGGAAGTACCGACCGTTGGCACCGATCGCCTCGACGATCATCAGGTACTGGTTCTGGCCCTTGACCTTGTACACCTGAGGCGCCTCGAACAGGTTGTTCGTGGAGTCGCTCATGATGGTGGTGTACGACGAGCCGAAGCTGCCCGGGAAGTTCCCGATGGGCATGCTCGCGCGGTAGATCTTCCCGTTGTCCCCGGCGAAGAACAGGTACATGTTCGTGCCGTCGCCGATGACCGTCTGGTCGATGGGACCGGTGCCGGAGCCGCTGATCGACCCGGAGAACAGGGTGCTCGCAGCCGACCAGCCGTTGGCGTTCGTCGGGTCGCTCGAGGTCCGGTACATGAAGGCGGACGGACCCCACTGGTAGGTGAGCACCCAGATGTTCTTCGGGGCGAAGTAGAAGAGCGACGGGGCCACGGTCGCGGACGACATGGCGTTCTGCGAGGCGGAGCCCATGTCGGGCCAGCTGGAGAACAGGCTGAAGTTCATCGAGCCCCACGACGAGCCGAAGTCGTGGGTCGTCGCGTAGACGAGGTGCCGGCCGTTGTACTCGGCCGTGGTGAAGTCCTTGAGCGAGGCCCAGCCCGACCTCGGCGTGGCGAGCACACCCGTGGAGCTCCACCGGTAGCTCGACGGGAGGGTGCACGTGCCCGTCGGCGGCGGTGTCGTCGGTGTGGTGCCGCCGAGCCGGACGAGCTGCCACTGCTGGTTGGCGCCGTTCCAGTCGGAGTACTGGACGACGTTGGCGCCGTCGGCGGTGGAGGCGCCCTGGACCTCGACGGCCTTGCCGCTGTTCCGGCTGATCAGCTGGATGTAGCCGTCGATGTCCTGGATGCTGAACTGCTGGTTGGTGGAGTTGGCGTCGGTCCACTGGATGAGGGCGGCACCGTCCGCGGTGGACCGGTTGGAGACGTCGAGGACCTTGCCCGACAGCCGTGACTTGAGCCGGTAGTAGCCGCTGCCCGAGTCGACGAACTGCCACTGCTGCTGGGCGCCGTCGTTGCGGGTCCACTGGGCGATGCGTGCGCCGTCGTTGGTGGCCAGGTTGTACACGTCCAGGGCCTTGCCGCTGTTGCGGTTGACCAGCACGTAGGACGCGGAGGTGTCGATCGATGCGGCGCTCGCGGCCTGTGCGGTGAGCACGGCGACCGTGCCGGTCAGCGCCACGCTCAACGCGACGAGCCACGCCTCCCAGCGATGCCGCGTCTCTCTCGGGCTTCTTCTCATGCGTCCCACTCCTTCGGGGGTCGTGGAGGTGGGGCGCCCGGTCGGCACCCCACCCCCGCTACGGGTGTCGGTCATCCGACGCGGACGAGCTGCCACTGCTGGTTGGCGCCGTTCCAGCTGCTGTACTGCACGATGGCGGCGCCGTCGGCCGTCGAGGCCCCCTGCACCTCGAGGGCCTTGCCGCTGTTGCGGCTGATCAGCGTGGCGTACCCGTTCGAGATCGTGGCCCGCCACTGCTGGTTGGTCCCGTTGTTGTCGGTCCACTGCACGATCGCGCCACCGTCGGCCGTCGACCTGCCGGAGACGTCCAGGTTCTTGCCGGAGAGCCTGGACCTGATCTCGTAGTAGCCGTCACCGGTGCTGGTGAACTGCCACTGCTGCTGGTTGCCGTCGTTGCGGGTCCACTGGGTGATCCGGGCACCGTCGGCGGTGGACAGGTTGTACACGTCGAGCGCCTTGCCGCTGTTCCGGTTGACCAGCACGTACCAGGCGGAGGTGTCGATCGAGGTCGAGCCACCGCCACCGCCACCGCCGCCGCCCGCGTTGAGGGCGTTCAGGACGGAGGTGTAGGCCGCCTTCTTGTTGCCGGACGAGTCGAAGAGCAGCGGGTTGGCCCCCGTGCGCCACGAGTCGGAGTCGCGCACGCCCCACACGGTGATGCCGGTGCACCGCGACACGGCGAGGCAGGCGTTGGTCACGGCGGCGTACATGTTCGCCTGGTTCCCGCCCTGCTGGATGTCGAGCTCGGTGAGCTGGACGTCCACGCCGAGGTCGGCGAAGCGCTGCAGGTTGGCCTGGAAGTCGCCGGGAAGGCTCGTGCCGAGGTGCGCCTGGAAGCCCACGCAGTCGATCGGGACGCCGCGGGACTTGAAGTCGCGGACCATGGTGTAGACGCCCGTGGACTTCGCGTTGATGCCGTCGGTGTTGTAGTCGTTGTAGCAGAGCTTGGCGCCGGGGTCGGCGGCGCGGGCGGCGCGGAACGCCGCCTCGATCCAGTCGTTGCCGGTGCGCTGCAGGTTGGAGTCGCGACGGCTGCCGCGACCGTCGTCGGCGAACGCCTCGTTGACCACGTCCCAGGCGTAGATCTTGCCCTTGTAGTGCGTGGCCACCTGCGTCACGTGGTTGAGCAGCGCGCTGCGCAGGGCGCTGCCGGACATGTTCTGCATCCAGCCCGGCTGCTGCCCGTGCCACGCCAGGGTGTGGCCGCGCACGCGCTTGCCGTTGCTCAGGGCCCAGTTCAGGATGCGGTCGCCGCTGCCGTAGCTGAACTGGTTCTGGCTCGGCTCGGTCGCGTCCATCTTCATCTCGTTCTCGGCCGTGATCATGTCGAACTCACGGTTGGCGATCGTCGAGTAGGTCGAGTCGCCGAGCCTCCCTGCGGCGATCGCGGTGCCGTAGTACCGACCCTTCTCGGCCGCCGACGCGCCGAGCGTCGAGGCCGCCTGCGCCGGGTTCGCCAGCGCGACGAGCGTGGTCAGGATCAGTCCCGTGGTGGCGACGAGCGCGGTTCCTCGTCGTCCCCATCCGTGGCGGTGCGGCTGTTCGGGCGTCGTGCGCATGATGACTCGCTCTCTGTCGGGACCAGCACGCCGGCATGTCGGCTCGCCTCCGCCGACGTGTCGTCGTCGACACGGAGGAGGCAGCGTTGTTAGCGCTCACATCTGCGTGGCAGCCAAGCTCGGAGTTGAGGTGGTTCGCCGGAAAAGTAGCGAGATTTACACCGGTGTACAACGAGTTCGACGCACGCGGAACGTTTAACCCCAGACACACGGAAGCTCCCGGCAGGATCGCGTCCTGCCGGGAGCTGTCCCAAGCCTTCCCTGTGCGGGAGACGGGAGTCGAACCCGCACGCCCTCTCGGGCACCAGGACCTAAACCTGGCGTGGCTGCCGTTTCACCACTCCCGCGCAGCGGAAGTTTCCCACAGGCTCACGCGACCTTCAGGTCCCGGCGCAGCTTGGCGACGTGACCGGTGGCCTTCACGTTGTACTGCGCGAGCTCGACGCGGCCCTCGGCGTCGACGACGACGGTCGAGCGGATGACACCCGTGACGGTCTTGCCGTAGTTGAGCTTCTCGCCCCACGCGCCCCACGCCTCGAGCACGGCGTGCTCCGGGTCGGAGCCCAGCGGGAACGTCAGGTGCTCCTGCTCGACGAACGCCGCCAGCTTGTCGACGGTGTCCGGGGAGACGCCGACGACCGCGAAGCCGGCGCCCTGCAGCGACGCGAGCGAGTCGCGGAAGTCGCAGGCCTGCGTCGTGCACCCGGGGGTCATCGCGGCGGGGTAGAAGTACACGATCACCCGACGACCGCGCAGGTCGGACAGGGTGACGGTGCCACCGTCGGCGGTCGGGAGCGTGAAGTCGGGGGCGAGGTCGCCGACGGCGAGACGGGGCACGTGAACTCCTGCACTGCGAGATGGTGGGGTGCGGTCAGCCTACGTCGCACGGGTACCGTCGGACGCGTGAGCGACCTCCCGATCCGCATGCTGAACGACCGTCTGCTCGTCTCGCTGGACGGCGAGGCGGGGGAGCGTCGGTCGTCCGCGGGCATCGTCATCCCCGCCACAGCCGTCGTCGGGAAGCGGCTGTCGTGGGGCGCGGTCGTCGCCGCCGGCCAGCACGTGCGGCAGGTCGAGGTGGGGGACCGGGTGCTGTTCGACCCCGAGGACCGCGCCGAGGTGGAGCTCGGTGGGGCGACGTACGTGCTGCTGCGGGAGAAGGACGTGCACGCCGTGGCCGAGCCGCGCGGCACCGGCGAGGGAACCGGTCTGTACCTCTGAGCGTTCTCCGTCTTGCACTGCCTGCACTCTGGTGGTGCCATGAACAGCGGGACACGGTCCCCGAGGAGGTCGACCCCCATGACCACGCACGAGCCCACACCAGTCCCCGTCGACGACGCCGCGGACGTGCAGCCGGTGCGCGACCTGCTCGCCGAGCACGTCCCGCTGGCCCTGATCGTCGACCTGGTGACCCCCGAGGCCACCTCGGCAGAGATCCTCGAGGCCGAGGGGCTGCCCGACGACGCATGGTGGGAGAAGGACTCGACGGCGTCCGACACGGGAACCGCGTGACGGTCGTCACGACGGTCGATGTCGATTGGCAGATCGGGCGGTCGGCCTGCTAGCGTTCTCAACCGCGCGCCATTAGCTCAATTGGCAGAGCAGCTGACTCTTAATCAGCGGGTTCGGGGTTCGAGTCCCTGATGGCGCACCGGAGAAAGGCCCCTGATCAGCGGAAACGCTGATCAGGGGCCTTTTCGCTTGCCTACTCGCCGACCGACCCGTCGATCGCCTCCCGGATCAGGTCCGCGTGCCCGTTGTGGCGCGCGTACTCCTGCAGCAGCTTGACCACGTACCAGCGGACGGTGCGCGTCCCGGCAGGGTCGCCGAGGTCCGCATGCGCCGCCAGCAGGAGGTCGGCCTCGGCCCGGACCTCGTGCCAGCGCGCCACCGAGTCGCCCGCCATCGTCGCGTCCAGACCGAGGATGTCGCCGTCGGGGTCCTCGTCCGTGCAGTACAGGAGCCCGGTGTCGACGCCGCTGAGCGCGCGGACCAGGTAGTGGTCCTCCATCTCCGTCAGGTGCCGCACGAGGCCGAGCAGGGTGAGGTCGGACGGCGGCGTCGACGTGATCACCAGCTGCGCGTCCGAGAGGTCCGCGCACTTGGCGGCGAGCGCGTCGCGGTGGAAGGCGAGCCAGCCGAGCAGCACGCCGCGTTCGTCGGTGGCCTCGGGTTCCGGTGCACGATGCATGAGCGCATCGTCCCGCCCGGGCAGCCCACGGGCCACCCCGCGCTGCGTAGCCCCGTCGAGCGCGCCACGATAGGCCGAGGTCCCCGGCGGTCGGTGCCGGGGGGCGATGCTGACGGACGGAGCCGGAGATGGCGGAGCAGGCGCAGGAGTTCGACGTCGTGGTGGTCGGCGGCGGCGCGGTGGGCGAGAACGTGGCGGACCGCGCGGGACGGACCGGGCTCAGCGTCGCGCTCGTCGAGCACGCCCTGGTGGGGGGCGAGTGCTCGTACTGGGCCTGCATGCCGTCCAAGGCGCTCCTGCGACCCGGCGCGGCGCTCGCGGCCGCCCGTGGCGTCCCGGGTGCCGCGGGAGCGGTGACGGGCGACGTCGACGTCGCGGCGGCGTTCGCCCGGCGCGACGAGATCACGCACCACTGGGACGACGGCTCCCAGGTCGACTGGGTCCGGAGCACCGGGATCACCCTCCTGCGGGGACATGCACGGTTCACCGGGCCGCGGGCGCTCACGGTCGAGGGCGACGACGGGCCGGCGCAGGTGACCGCCCGGCACGCCGTCGTCGTGGCCACCGGGTCAGCGCCGGTGCTCCCGTCGGTCGAGGGCCTCGCGGAGCTGCCGCCCTGGACCAGCCGCGAGGCGACCTCCGCGCAGCAGGTGCCGGCACGGTTGGCCGTGCTCGGCGGCGGCGTGGTGGGCGTCGAGATGGCCACGGCGTTCGCCGACTTCGGCAGCGCGGTGACACTGATCGTGCGTGGGGACCGGCTCCTGGCGGGCGCGGAGCCGTTCGCCGGCGAGGCGGTCGCGACGTCGCTGGCCGACCTGGGGGTCACGGTCCGGTTCGGTGCCGAGACCCGGTCCGCGCGCCGCGAGGCGGACGGCGTGCACCTGGACCTCGGCACCGGTCAGGACCTGGTGGTCGACGAGGTGCTCGTCGCGACCGGTCGGCGACCGCGGACCACCGAGCTGGGCCTCGAGACGCTCGGGCTCGAGCCGGGGAAGGCGGTGGCGGTCGACGACGCCCTGCAGGCCACCGGGGTCGACGGCGGCTGGCTGTTCGCCGCCGGCGACGTGTCCGGACGGACGGCGACGACCCACCAGGGCAAGTACGACGCCCGCGTGGTCGGCGACGTGATCGCCGCGCGGTTCGACCCGCGGTCCTCGGCGGCGGACTCACCCGACGGCGCCACGCCGGGCGACCGAGCGCTGGCGGCCGCCGACGAGCGTGCCGCGGGTCCGTGGAGCCGCTACCGGGCGACCGCCGACCTCGGGTCGGTGCCGCAGGTCGTGTTCTCCCGGCCGGAGGTCGCGTGGGTGGGACTCACCGAGGAGGCCGCACGGAAGAAGGGCCTCGACGTGCGCGTGCTCGGCTACGACCTCGAGAACGTGGCGGGCGCGAGCGTGTTCGCCGCGGACTACGCCGGTCACGCGCAGCTGGTGGTCGACGACGCCCGGGGGGTGGTCGTCGGCGCCACGTTCGTCGGGCCGGAGGTGGCCGAGCTGCTGCACGCCGCGACGATCGCCGTGGTCGGGGAGGTGCCCCTGGAGCGCCTGTGGCACGCGGTGCCGTCGTACCCGACCGTGAGCGAGGTCTGGCTCCGGCTGCTGGAGACAGCGGGCCTCTGAGCATGGCGAAGGGGGCGGACCCAGTCAGGTCCGCCCCCTTCGTCCGTGCGATCAGCTGTCCGCGGCGAGCGACCCGTCGCTCGAGAGGACGAGGCCGATGGCGGCCTCACCCTGACGCACGGCCTGGCCGATCAGGCCGAAGTCGTAGGACTTGAAGTCCGCGAACTCGATCCCGTACGTCTCCTCGAGGCCCAGCTGGCAGAACGGGCGCTCGGGGCACTCGGCCGGACCGGCCAGCACCAGCCCGCCGCAGTTCTCGGCGAGGTCGGACAGGGTGGTCAGGTCGTGCTCGGTGGCGAACTCGCTGGTCACCGCGAACGCGTTCTGGTCCTGCGCGGTGGACGGGGCGCCCACGGTCAGGCCGGCGGCGTCCGCGAGCGGGGTCAGCGCGGTCACCGTCTCGTCGACGTCGGCGGAGGCCACCGACGCGGCGTCGGCACCGTTCTGCTGCGCGTTGAGGAAGTCCGCGAGCGTCGCCGCGTACTCCGGGACTGCCGTGAGCGTGCCGTCGGTCAACGCCGGCAGGTACGTCTCGCGGTTGCCGATGGTGCGCACCTCGACCGTGTAGCCCGCGGTGCGCAGGACGGCCGCGTAGATCTCCGCCAGCGTCGCGCTCTCGGAGAAGTTGGCCGCACCGATCACCAGCGACGCACCCGCACCCGACGCCTCCGTCGCGGCGAGGCCCTCGGTGTCCACGAACTCCTCCGCGACCTCGCTCGACGTGCGGCGGTCGATGTCGACGGCCTTGTTGAGCTCGATGAGCTTGTCCGTGTCGAGGGCGGCCGAGACGGTGTCGAGCAGCTCGATCACCGACGCGTTCGCCGCGGCGGCGGCCTTGTTGACGGCCGGGATGATGTTGTCGGCGTTCTGGAGGCCCTTGTCGTCCTCCAGGACGACGAGCTTCTCGCCGGCGATCGGGTCGCACGTGGCGAGCCCGGACGAGCCGGAAGTTGTCGGGTCGGCTTCGCCTCCGCCCGAGCCAGGGCTGCCACAGGCGCCGAGCGCCAGGGCGGCGACGGCGATCAGGGTCAGGGTGGTGGAGCGTCTCGCTCGCATCGTGCTCTCCTCGGGGAGTCAGCAGGGGGCGGGAAGGGTCCCGGTGACGGACAGAAGGTCCCGCCGACGAGGTCAGGACGTTGTGCCCGACCTATTCGATCCACTGGTCGCGGGCTCGGCAAGCCCTGGGGATGTGACGCGTGCCCGGCGTGTGCGCCGGGACGGCGTGTCGGACGTGTCCCGGGCCAGCGCTCGCAGGCCCGGGGGAGTGAGCAGGTACTGCGCGATCGCCAGCAGGCCCTCGGCGAGCAGGCACAGCCCGGCGACGAGGATGCCGCCCGCGAGCACCTGCCCGTAGTCCTGGGTGCCGAAGCCCGTGACGACGATGGTGCCGAGACTGCGTCCGCCCACCAGCGCCGCGAGCGGGACGGTCGCGAGCACCTGGACCGCCGCGGTGCGCACGCCGGCGGCGATGAGCGGCACGGCGAGCGGGAGCTCAACAGCCCACAGGCTGCGTCCGCCGGACATGCCGACGCCCCGGGCGGCGTCCCGGACGTCGGCGTCGACCTCCCCCAGCCCCGTCACCGTGTTGGTGAGCAGGGGCGGGACCGCGAACACGGCGCACGCGAGGACGGTGGCCGTGTTGCCGAACCGCCCGCTCGCCGCCAGCAGGGTGAGCAGGGCGAGCGTCGGCAGCGCCCGCGTGGTGTTGGCGACGACGACACCGACCGTCGCGCCGCGGCCCCGGTGCCCGAGCCAGAGGCCCACGGGAAGGGCGACCACCGCGGCCAGGAGCACCGCGAGCACCGACACGACGATGTGGTCGCGCGTGAGCGCCAGCACGCCGTTGCGACCGACCCAGTTCAGGGGGTCGTTCAGCCAGACGAACGCGTCGGTCAGGGTGTCCACGTCACACCGGCCTCTCGACGCGCGCCCACGGGGTGATCCGGCGCCCGACTCCCGCGATCACCAGGTCGCACACCAGCGCGAGCAGGAGGCAGAGCACCGTGGACGTCATGATCTCCGCGTGGTAGTTGCTGCGGAAGCCGCGGAACATCAGCTGCCCCAGCCCGCCGTAGCCGACGACGACACCCACGGTGACGAGCGCGACCGTGGTGACCGTGGCCAGCCTGAGCCCGGCGACGATGCTCGGCAGGGCCTGCGGCAGCTCGACCGCGAACAGCAGCCGCGACCGGCCGTACCCCATCCCGCGCGCCGCGTCCCGGACCGCAGGATCGACGCCCTGAAGCCCGACCAGCACGTTGCGGGTGAGCACGAGCAGCGCGTAGGACACCAGGCCGATGAGCACCGTGGTGCGCCCGATGCCCGTGTACGGCGCCAGGATGGCGAAGAGCGCCAGCGACGGCACCGTGTAGAGGACGCCCGCGACGCCGAGCACCGGGCCGGCCAGCCGCGGTCTCAGGTGGGCCAGCGCGCCGAGCGGCAGGGCGAGCACGAACGCGATGACGACGGCCTGCAACGTGAGCGAGGCGTGCTGCTCGAGCGCGCGCCCGATGTCCGCGGCGTTGCGCTCGACGTACTCCCACGAGAACCACGGGTTGGGTGGAGCCTCGGCCAGACGCATGCGGCGAACGTACCGGGGGCCTGTGACATGCGCAGTCTGACCCTGCGGGTGTGGGACCGGGCGACTAGCGTCCTGGGGGTGGCAGAGGACCCGGCGATCGCCTTCGAGCACGTGAGCAAGTCCTACGCGTCCGACCGCGGGCGCGGGGAGTCCGGCGCGGCCGTCGACGACCTGTCGCTGGCGGTGCGGCCGCACGAGGTGCTGGTCCTGGTCGGCCCTTCGGGCTGCGGCAAGTCCACCACCCTGCGCATGGCCAACCGTCTGGTGGAGCCGACGTCGGGGCGGATCATGCTCGAGGGCGAGGACGTGACCACGGTCGACCCCGTGGGCCTGCGCCGGCGGATGGGCTACGTGATCCAGAACGTCGGGCTCTTCCCGCACCGCACGGTCGCGCAGAACGTCGCCACCGTGCCGGGCCTCGTCGGCTGGGACCGCAAGAGGACGGCCGCGCGCGTCGACGAGCTGCTCGACCTGGTGGGCCTGGACCCCGACCGGTACGCCCGCCGCTTCCCGCACGAGCTCTCCGGTGGCGAGCGTCAGCGCGTCGGGGTCGCCCGCGCGCTGGCCACGGACCCCCCGGTGCTCCTCATGGACGAGCCGTTCGGCGCGGTGGACCCCGTGGGCCGACGCCGGCTGCAGAACGAGTTCGCCCGGATCCAGCGCACCCTGGGCATCACCGTGATGCTGGTCACGCACGACATCGACGAGGCGGTCCGCATGGCCGACCGCGTGGCGGTGCTGAGCACCGGCGCGCACATCGAGCAGCTCGCGTCGCCGCTCGACATCGTCGCCCGACCCGCCACCCCGGCCGTGGCGGACCTCGTCGGGCGCGGCCGCACCGCTCGTCTGCTCGCGCTGGGCCGCCTGGAGCGCGCTGACCTCGACCCTTCCGTGCAGGACGGCGGGACCGGTCCGGCGCTGGCCGTCGGGGCGGAGCTGGGCGACGTGCTCGACGCGCTCGTCGGCGCGGACGGGCCCCTGGCGGTGCAGGACGAGCAGGGTCGGGTCGTCGGCAGCGCCACCGCCGCCACGGTCGTGCGTGCCCTCGACCGGCTCACGGAGCGGGCAGAGGAGACGGACGCCACAGCGGACGCGGACGCGGCCGTCGGTACGCTGCGCAGGTGACCACCCCCACCGCACGCCTGGCCCTCGCGACCTGCGCCGAGCTCCCGGAGCTCGACGCCGACGACCACGCCCTGCGCGACGCGCTGCTCGAGCGCGGTGTCGCCACGGACGTCGTGGTCTGGGACGACCCGACCGTCGACTGGGGCACCTACCCCCATGTCGTCATCCGCTCCACGTGGGACTACACCGACCGCCCGGCGCAGTTCGCCGACTGGACGCGCAAGGTGGAGCGCACCAGCACGCTGCTCAACCCCGCGTCGGTCGTCGGGTGGAACATCGACAAGACCTACCTGCGCGACCTGGAGAAGGCCGGCCTGCCGATCGTCCCGACGATCTGGCTGGACCCCGAGCGCAACCTCGACTCCCGCGCCATCCACACGCGGTTCCCGGCGTTCGGCGACTTCGTCATCAAGCCGACCGTCAGCGCCGGCTCGCGGGACACCGGCCGGTACGACGCCGGGGTCACGCAGCAGCGCTCGCTCGCCATCACGCACGCCAAGAACCTGCTGAGCGTGGGCCGGCGCGTGATGATCCAGCGGTACTTGCGCAAGGTCGACACGGTCGGTGAGACAGCGCTGGTCTTCATCGAGGGTCAGTTCAGCCACTCGGTCCGCAAGGGCGCGCTGCTCGCCGGCCCGTTCCGCGAGGAGCAGGTGCTGTACCGGGACGAGACCCTCACCTCGCGGGACGCCAGCGACGCGGAGCGCGAGCTCGCGGAGCGCGTCGTGGCCGCGCTGCCGGGGATCGCCCCGGGTGCCGACGGACCGCTGCTCTACGCCCGCGTGGACCTGATCCAGGACGACGAGGGCCACCCCGTGGTGCTCGAGGTCGAGCTCACCGAGCCGTCCCTGTTCTTCGCGCTCTCGGAGGGTTCCGCCGGGCGGTTCGCCGACGCGATCGCCGCGCGGCTCTGACGTCGGCGGGCAGTGGCCGAGGCCACTGTCTGCCGGTTCCAGAAGTGCTCCCAGCCTCGGGTACACTTCTCGACGCCCCGGCGTACGCGTCGGGGGATCGTGGTGGCTATAGCTCAGGTGGTAGAGCACCTGGTTGTGGTCCAGGGGGTCGCGGGTTCAAGTCCCGTTAGCCACCCCATCGCGTCGGGCGTCGACCATCTGGTCGGCGCCCGTCGCCGTTCCCGGGGGCGTCAGCCCTCCGACAGCAGGGCGCCCTTGACCGACGTCGCGACGACCTCGGCGGCGATCTTCTTGGCGGCCGCCGAGTCGGGGCCGGGCTGGGCCGGGAGCAGGGCCGCGCGGTAGTACCGCAGCTCGTCGATGCTCTCGAGGATGTCCGCGAGCGCCCGGTGGCCGCCGTTCTTGCGCGGCGAGGCGAAGTACACGCGCGGGTACCAGCGGCGGGCGAGCTCCTTGATCGAGGACACGTCGATCACCCGGTAGTGCAGGTGCCCGACGAGCTCGGTCATGTCGCGGTCCAGGAACGCCTTGTCGGTGCCCACGGAGTTGCCCGCCAGCGGGGCCTTGCCCGGGTCCGGCACCCAGGTGCGGACGTACTCGAGCACCTTGGCCTGCGCGTCCTCGATCGTGGTGCCGCCAGCGAGCCCCTCGAGCAGGCCCGAGGTGGTGTGCATGGTGCGGACGAAGTCGTTCATCTGCTCGAGCGCCTCGGGCGGCGGGGAGATGATCACGTCGACGCCCTCGCCGAGCACGCGCAGCTCCGAGTCGGTGACGACCGCGGCGACCTCCACGAGGGCGTCCGCGCCGAGGTCGAGGCCGGTCATCTCGCAGTCGATCCAGACGATGCGGTCGCCGCTCTCCTGTCCGGTCGTGGCGGGCGGGGGCGTCGGCGTGCTGGTCACGCAGGTCAGCCTAGGGGGCGTCCGCGCGTCCTGCGTTCGTGCGCCGGGCGTGCCGCGGTTAGCGTCGACCGATGACCGACGACGTCGCACGCACGCCGCCCCGCCTCCCGACTCTCGCTGCACTGTGGTCGCGGCCCGCGCTCTGGGCATGGCTGCCGGGCATCGTGCTCGTCGTCGGCGGGCTCGCGGTGTTCTTCGGCGTGCTCGACACGGTCCGCGAGAAGGACGACCTGTCGAGCCTGGACCAGCCCGTGCTGGAGTACCTGGTGGCGCACCGCACCCCCGGGTGGACGGGGGTGCTCGCGGCGATCACGTTCGTCTCGGGTCCCACCGTGCTCCCGATCCTCGTCGCGGTGGCGTGCGGCGTCTGGGCTCTCGTGCGGCGGGCGTGGTGGCGTCCTGCGCTGCTGGCGGGGGCGATGGTCGCGTCGACGCTGATCAGCCTCTCGGTCAAGGGCCTGGTGGGACGTGAGAGGCCGCCCGCGGACACGATGTTCGTGCCGGGTGCGGAGACGACGGCGTCGTTCCCGTCCGGGCACACGATCGGCACCGCGACGCTCCTGCTGGTGGCCACCTACCTCGTCTGCAGCCGGAGGCCGACGGCGCCGCGGCTCGTCGCGTGGGGGCTGGCGACGCTGGTCGGGACGACGCTCGTGGCGCTCAGCCGGCTCTACCTCGGCTACCACTTCCTCACCGACGTGGTCGCGGCGGTGGCGCTCGCGGTGGGGGTGGTGGGCCTGGTGACGATCGTCGACCGTCTGCACACGGGCCCGCCGCCCGCCTGAGGTGCTACCCGGCGTGGTCGTGGCCGGGAACCGTCGAGGCCAGCCACGCGGCGATCGGGACGATCACGGCGACGGCCCCCGCGATCCAGAGGCTGGCGGTCCACGAGGTGCCCGCCCAGCGCAGCACGACGAGCGTGCCGCCGCCTGCGGCCACGCCGAGCCCGACGCGCTCGAGCCAGAGGACGACGAGCCGGGCGAGCCGCCTCCGCGGGGGCAGCTCCTGCGCGGCGTCCGGGGTGGCGTGCCGGCCCATCAGCGACGCCCGGGGTGCCGCGGGTGCGGGCAGTCGGACGGCGGCATGGCGACATGGTGGCACGCATGACGGCGGGCGCGGACCGGAACCCCTGGTGGGGATCGGCCCGCGCCCGCTGCGGTGTGGGTCAGTGCGCGCTGACGGCGTCGACGAGGGTCGTCGAGCGGGTCGTCGCGCGCCGCGGATCCGGAGGTCGACCGATGCTCTCGGCCGGCTGTCTGACGTGCCGCGCGGCTGCGCGGACGCGTGCCTGGTGGGACTGAGCGAGGCGCTGGGAGTGGTCCTGGCGCGCGAGCTCGAGGGAGATGGTCGGGTTCACGGTGTGCTCCTGAGGCATGGCTGTGCCCGGGCGGGATGCCCTGGCTATCGGTGGTGTAGGAGTACTCGACCACGCGCCTGATACCGCCGTCACATGATTTTTCGGCCCCTTTCGTCCTGTTTCCGGTGGCGGGATCTCGACGGACGGAGCCCGTCTGCCGGATGGATCGTGTGGGTGGGCCGGGGGAGGCTGCAGGGGTGCCCACTCCCGCGATCGCTGCCCCGTCGGTGGTCGTGGGCGAGCAGCCGCGGATCGGGCTGGCCCTCGGGAGCGCGCTCTACATCGCCTCGGTGCTCGGCACCGGGATCCTGCTCCTGCCCAGCCTCGCCGCGCGCGCGGCCGGTCCGGCCTCGTTGGTGGCGGTCGCGGCGGTGCTCGTCGCGAGCGTTCCGCTGGCCATGACGTTCGCCGCCCTGGCCACCCGGCACCCCGACTCCGGCGGCGTGGCGACCTACGTGCGCCTCGCTCTGGGTGCCACCGCCGCGCGGATGACCGGGTACTGGTTCTTCTTCGGCGTCTGCGCCGGGGCGCCCGTGGTGGCGCTCCTCGGCGCGCAGTACGTGGTCGCGATGCTCGGCGGCACCCAGACGCAGGTGTACCTCGTCGGCGTGGCGTTCCTGGTCCCGCCGCTGGTCACCAACGCGGTCGGTCTGCGCCTCGCCGGACCGGTCCTGCTCGCGCTGACCGGCGCGCTCGTGGTGCTCGTCGTCGGGGTGGTCGTCGTGTCCTTGCCGGCCTCCGACCCCTCGACGCTCGTGCCGTTCGCGCCGCACGGCTGGGCCGGTGTGGGGGCCGCCGTGAGCCTCTTCGTCTGGGCGTTCGCCGGGTGGGAGGCGGTCACGCACCTGGCGGGGGAGTTCCGGGACCCGCGGCGGACCATCCCGCGGGCGACCGCGATCGCGCTGGTCGTGGTCGGCGTCGCGTACCTGGCCCTGCAGTACGTGACCGTCACGGTGCTCGGCGACGAGGCGTCGTCGTCGCAGGTGCCGCTGATGGACCTCGTCGACGTGCGGCTCGCGGGTGCGGGCCGGGTGGCGGTGGCCGTCGTCGCGGCGATCGTCACGCTCGGGGTGCTCGGGACCTACCTCGGCGCCTTCGCCAAGCTGGGGGCGTCGCTCGGCCGGGACGGTGACCTGCCGCGCTGGGTGGCGCGCGGGGCGCAGCCGGGCGGGGTGCCGCGCCGGGCGCTGCTCGTGGTCGCCGCGCTGGTCACCGTGTACTTCGTCATCACCGTGGCGACGGGCGGGGACCTGGAGCCGTTCGTGCTCGTGCACACCAGCTGCATGGTCGCCATCTACGCCACGGGCACGGCCGCAGCCGTCCGGCTGCTCGACCGGGGGTCCGCGGGGTGGTGGGCGGCCGTCTGCGCGTGCGTCCTCGCCGCCGGGCTGGCTGCGCTCGCGGGGTGGCACCTGTTGGTCCCGCTGGGCCTCGCCGTGGTCGCGGTGGCGGTCGGTGCGGCCCGGGCGAGGGGCGGCTCGACCGCGGTGGATGGGCGCCCCCGGCAGGACTCGAACCTGCAACCGACGGATTAGAAGGCCGTTGCTCTATCCGTTGAGCTACGGGGGCCGGACGTGCGCCCACAGCCTAACGGCGCGGCGCCGGATCCTCCGTTCCCGGACGAACCGCTCGCAACCGACCCGCGTGGCGCGTTTTGCCAGGTCAGATCGCACCGCGACAATGGGCGCGTGAGCGCACAGCCCGGCACCGCGCCAGTGCAGCCTGTGCCGACCGCGCAGCCGCTGGCTCCACACGCACGTCACGCCGCCTCCGACCCCCGCGACGTCCTCGCGCGACCGCTCGCGGCGACCTCCCTGCTGGACGCCGTGCGGGACCTGCGCCGCGACGTGGAGCGCACCGGCTTCCCGCTCGAGATCGACGGCATCGCGTCTGCGCGAGCGTCCCGGGCGCGGCTCGTGGACCAGCTGGGCGAGCACCTGGTGCCGCGCCTCACGGAGCTGTCCGCGCCTGCCGTGGTGGTGGTCTCCGGATCGACCGGCGCCGGCAAGTCGACGCTGGTGAACTCGCTGGTCGGGACCGAGGTGAGCACCGCGGGGGTGCTGCGGCCCACGACCCGGCGGCCGGTCCTTGTGCACAACCCGCTCGACGCCGAGCTCCTCTCGCACCACCCCGTCCTGGAGTCGGTGACCGTGGTCGCGGACGAGAACGTGCCGAGAGGCATCGCCCTGCTCGACGCGCCGGACCTCGACTCGGTGCTGGAGTCCAACCGCGAGTCGGCGCACCGCCTGCTGGAGGCGGCCGACCTGTGGCTCTTCGTCACCACCGCCGCGCGCTACGGCGACGCGCTGCCCTGGCGGGTGCTGCAGGGGGCCGTCGACCGGGGGGCCTCCATCGCCATGGTGCTGAACCGGGTCCCGCCGGCCTCCCTGCCGACCGTGCGCGGGGACCTGCTCGACCGCCTCCGCGGGCACGGGCTGCAGGGCTCACCCCTGTTCGTCGTGCCCGACCTCGGCCCGCACGAGGGACTGCTGCCCGCCACGGTCGTCGCCCCGATCCGCCGCTGGCTGGCGATGCTCGCCGGGCCCGACCGCGCACGCACCGTCATCGGCCGAACGCTGCGAGGCTCGCTCGCCGCGCTGCGTCCGTGGGTCGACGAGCTGGCGGAGGCCGTGCAGGCGCAGGCCGACGCGGCGAGCGCGATCGCGGCGGTCCTCGACGAGGCGGTCGTGGGGCCGACCGCGCAGGGGTCCGCGTCCATCCGGGGGGGTGCGGTCGCGGACGGCGCGGTGCGTGCCCGGTGGGCGGAGCTCGCGTCCGACGCCGGCCCTCTCGGGCGGGTCGTGCGCCCGTCGGGTCGCATCCGCGGGTCGGCGCGGGAGGGTCGCGCACGGGCGACCGCCATCGCGCCGCTGATCGAGGACCTGACGCGGTCCGCGGCCGCCACGCTGACCGCCGCGGGCGCGCAGACGGAGGAGGTCCTGCGGGCCGCGCTCACCGGACCCGACGGGCCGGAGGGTGGCGTGTCCGTGGATGCCGCGTGGACCTCGGCCACGCTGCGGACCGGGCGGCGGAACGCTGCCGAGCAGGCGGCGCGCGCCTGGATCGCCCAGGGCCCCCGCGTGGTGCGGGCGGCGCTGACGCAGGGGCCGGCGGAGTCGACGCCCGAAGGCACCTCCCGGGCGCGTCGCGACGTCGCGCGCGAGGTCCGTCGGCGTCGCAAGGCGGAGAACGCGCTGGGCGACGAGGGGCTGGCCGCCGTGGCGCTCGCCGCAGCCGCCGGAGTCGTCGAGGCGCGGGACCTGCTGGTCGACCTCATCGACGTGGCGGGGGAGCGTGCCGTCACCGAGCTGCGCGACGACCTGGTCGCCCGGGTGGCGGGGCAGGCGGCGGTCGAACGCGCGGCCGTGGGCGAGGTCCTGGCAGACCCGGACCTCGCCGAGGACGCGGCATCGCGGCTGCGGCTGCGGCTCGCCGTGCTGAAGGGACTGACGTGAGCACGACGACCGACGGGCCGCGGCTCGGCGACGACACGGCTGCGCTGACGGCCCGCGTCGACGCGCTCGACCGTGCGCTGGCGGTCGGCGGCGCGCGTCTGGCGCCGTCCGTGGTGGCCCGGGTGGTCGCGACGGTGGACAGCGTGCGGGAACGGCTCGAGCTCGGCGTGGACCACACGGTCGTCGCGCTGGTCGGAGGGACGGGCTCGGGCAAGTCGAGCCTGTTCAACGCGATCTGCGGGCTGGACTTCGCCGACGTCGGCGTGCGCCGGCCGACCACCTCGGAGATCACGGCATGCGTGTGGGGCGACGAGGGCGGACCGCTGCTGGACTGGCTCGGCGTCGTGCCGGACCGCCGGATCGAGCGCGAGAGCCTGCTCGACGGCGAGAGCGAGGCACCGCTGCGCGGCCTGGTCCTGCTCGACCTGCCCGACCACGACTCGATCGCCCCGGAGCACCGCGAGGTCGTCGACCGGCTGCTGCCCCAGGCCGACCTGCTGGCCTGGGTGGTCGACCCCCAGAAGTACGCGGACGACGCCCTGCACAGCGGCTACCTGCGCCGGCTGGTCGGGCACGAGTCGTCGATGGTGGTGGTGCTCAACCAGGTGGACACGGTGCCGCCGGACGTGCGGCCCGAGCTGGTCGCGGACGTCGAGCACCTGCTCGTCGACGACGGGCTCACGGGGGTGCCGGTCCGTGAGGCCTCGGCGCGCACCGGCGAGGGCGTGAACGTCCTGCGCGAGCTCCTGGCCACGGTGGTCGGGTCACGGTCGCTGGCTGCCCGCCGCGCGAGCGCCGAGCTCAACGACGCCGCCGCGCTGCTGGCCGCGGAGGTCGCCGCACGCGAGCCCGCCCCGGCCGCGTTGTCGGTCACGGACGTCGTGGACCGGCTGTCCGCCGCGATCGGCCTGCCGGCAGTGGCATCGGGTGTCGGTTCCGCCGTGCGCGGTCGGGCGTCGACCACCCCGGGGTTCGGCGCGGTGCAGGAGGACGCCGTCGGCCTCGCCCGGTCGTCGTGGCTCGACGCCGTCACGCCTGGGCTGCCCCGGCGGTGGGGTCAGGACGTCGCCTCGCGGGTCGCGTCGACCACCGAGATGCGGCTCGCCGTGACGGACGCGCTCACGCAGCTCACCCTCTCGTCGCGGCGGTCATCCCTGGCGCTGGGCCTGACGGTCGCCGCCGTGCTGCTCGGTGGAGCGGCCGTGCTCGTCGGGTCGATCGCGGTCGGGTCACTCATCGGCGCCGGAGAACCGAGTGCCTGGGCCGCCGTGGTGGCGGTCGTCCTCGTCGTCGCCTGCGTCGTCGCAGCCGTCGGGGCCGGTGCCGCACGCCGGGCGGCAGCACGGAGACGGTCGGCTCGGGTGCTGCAGGACGGGCGTGCAGCCTTGGAGAACGTGGCCCGCGCGCGGCTGGCCGTCCCGACCGAGACCGTGCTGTCCGAGCACCGGACGGTCCGCGAGCTCATCGCCGGCGCCACGGGCTGACCCGCCCACAGCCCCGCCGCTCGGATGCCCTCTCCACGGTTCGTCCGCTGCTCCGCCCCTGCGGCGCGCCCGCGGCCGACCCTGGTCGCACGAGCCCCGCACCCGCCGGGGCGCACGGCACCGGAGGAATCCCATGAGCTCGCAGTCCCTGGACCTGACCGTCGTCGGGTGGATCGGCACCGAGGTGCGGATCCACCACGAGTCGGACGGCGGCGTCCCGTTCACCACGTTCCGGCTGGGCAGCACGCGCCGCTGGTTCGACAAGCAGGCAGGCGTCTGGAAGGACGCGCAGACCGAGTGGTTCAACGTGAAGGTGTGGCGCACCACGGCGCTGAACGCGGCGCGGTCGCTGCGCAAGGGCGACCCCGTCATCGTGCAGGGGCAGCTGTCGACCGAGGAGTGGGTGGGCGCGGACGGCCCGCGCACGTCGCTCGTGCTGGACGCGAGCGCGCTCGGCCCGAACCTGGCGTTCGGCAGCAGCCACTTCGCGCGGACGGTCAGCCCGGCGGCCGCCTCCGACGACGCGTCCGACGCGGCACCCGCGGACGTCTCCGGGCTGGAGGAGCTGCCGGAGGACGAGGGTGCTGGTCAGGCACCCGCGCAGGACGAGGAGCGGGGGCTCGCACTGGCCGGCGCCAGGTGATCGCCTAGGCTGGGGCACCGGCACCCGACGACGTGGCTGGTCGGACCGCGCGCACACCGTGCCGCGCGGTCGACCCGCCGCCGGGATGCTGGTCAGCAGTGCCCCGAGACACCCGCGAGAGCCGGGGCGACCCCACGAGCATTGAGGCGGACGAAGAGCCAGTGGCTGAGTTCATCTACAGCATGTACAAGACGCGCAAGGCGCACGGTGACAAGGTCATCCTCGACGACGTCACCCTGAACTTCCTGCCGGGCGCCAAGATCGGCGTCGTCGGACCCAACGGCGCCGGGAAGTCGACGATCCTCAAGATCATGGCCGGCCTGGACCAGCCGTCGAACGGCGAGGCGCGCCTGAGCCCCGGCTACACGGTGGGGATCCTGCAGCAGGAGCCGCCGCTGAACGAGGCCAAGACGGTGCTCGGCAACGTCGAGGAGGGCGTCGCCGAGATCAAGGGCAAGCTCGACCGGTACAACGAGATCTCCGAGCTGATGTCCGAGCCGGACGCCGACTTCGACGCCCTGCTGGCCGAGATGGGCCAGCTGCAGGAGGCGATCGACGCCGCCGACGCCTGGGACCTCGACGCCCAGCTGGACCAGGCGATGGACGCGCTGCGCTGCCCGCCGCCGGACGCCGACGTCACCGTGCTGTCCGGTGGTGAGCGCCGCCGGGTCGCCCTGTGCAAGCTGCTCCTGGAGAAGCCGGACCTGCTGCTCCTCGACGAGCCCACCAACCACCTCGACGCGGAGAGCGTGCTCTGGCTGGAGGCCCACCTCAAGGACTACCCCGGCGCCATCCTCGCTGTCACCCACGACCGGTACTTCCTCGACCACGTCGCGGAGTGGATCTGTGAGGTCGACCGCGGCCGGCTGTACCCGTACGAGGGCAACTACTCGACCTACCTGGAGAAGAAGGGCGAGCGCCTCGCCATCCAGGGCAAGAAGGACCTCAAGCTGGCGAAGCGCCTCAAGGACGAGCTGGAGTGGGTGCGGTCCAACGCCAAGGGCCGGCAGACCAAGTCCAAGTCGCGCCTGGCGCGCTACGAGGAGATGGCCGCCGAGGCGGACCGCACCAGGAAGCTCGACTTCGAGGAGATCCAGATCCCGCCGGGTCCGCGACTCGGCTCGATCGTGCTCGAGGCCAAGAACCTGGGCAAGGGCTTCGACGGGCGCGTGCTCATCGACGACCTGAGCTTCACGCTGCCGCGCAACGGCATCGTCGGCGTCATCGGCCCGAACGGCGTCGGCAAGACCACCCTGTTCAAGACGATCGTCGGGCTCGAGCCGCTGGACAAGGGCGAGCTCAAGGTCGGCGAGACGGTGTCCATCTCCTACGTCGACCAGTCGCGTGGCGGGATCGACCCCAAGAAGACCCTGTTCGAGGTGGTCTCGGACGGGCTCGACTTCCTCAAGGTCGGCAACGTCGAGATGCCGTCGCGCGCCTACGTGGCTGCGTTCGGCTTCAAGGGCCCCGACCAGCAGAAGCCCGCGGGCGTGCTGTCGGGTGGTGAGCGCAACCGCCTCAACCTCGCGCTCACGCTCAAGCAGGGCGGGAACCTGCTCCTGCTCGACGAGCCCACCAACGACCTGGACGTCGAGACCCTCGGCTCGCTGGAGAACGCCCTGCTCGAGTTCCCCGGCTGCGCCGTCGTGGTCTCGCACGACCGGTGGTTCCTCGACCGGGTGGCGACGCACATCCTGGCCTACGAGGGCACGGAGGACGAGCCGGGCAACTGGTACTGGTTCGAGGGCAACTTCGCCTCCTACGAGGAGAACAAGGTGGAGCGGCTCGGCGCCGACGCCGCCCGCCCGCACCGCGTGACGTACCGCAAGCTGCGCCGCGACTGACGTCCGACGAGGCCGCCCGTCCACGTGACGGGCGGCCTCGTCGCGCTCACCGCACCTTCTCGGACCTGCGCCTATACGCTCGGCATGACCTGGGAGGCGGTGTGGCGATGGAGCACGACGAGCTCGTCGGCGCCCTGCTCACGCTGCGCAGCCGCGTCGCCGACGTCCGGCTCCCGCTCGAGACCGCGTCGGCCCCGAGCGCCCGTGCCGACCGCACCCGTGTCCTGGACCAGCTCGACGACTACCTGCTTCCGCGGCTGCGCGATCCGGGCGCACCGGTGCTGGTCGTCGTCGGCGGCTCGACGGGTGCGGGCAAGTCCACGGTGGTGAACTCGCTGGTCGGCGCCGAGGTCAGTCCGTCGGGCGTGCTGCGGCCCACCACCCGCTGGCCGGTGCTCGTGCACCACCCCCTGGACGTGCGCTGGTTCAGCTCGGACCGGGTGCTCCCGTCGCTGTCCCGCGCGGACGCGGCCGGCGAGCAGGGGCTCGCGGGTGCGCGTCCAGGACTGCGTCTGGTGGCCTCCGAGGCGGTGCCGGTGGGGCTGGCCCTGCTCGACGCGCCCGACGTGGACTCGGTCGAGGAGGGCAACCGGATCCTCGCCGCCCAGCTGCTGGGTGCCGCCGACGTCTGGCTGTTCGTCACGACCGCAGCGCGCTACGCGGACGCCGTCCCCTGGGAGCTGCTCGCCGACGCCGCCCAGCGGGGCACGCACCTCGCGCTGGTGCTGGACCGGGTGGACGTCGGTGCCGAGACGGCGGTGGGCGAGCATCTGCAGCAGATGCTCGCGGATGCCGGGCTGTCGGCGGCCACGGTGATCGTGGTGCCCGAGGTCGCGCTCGAGGACGGGCTGCTGCCCGAGCACGCCGTGGGGCCGATCGCCGACTTCCTCACCCGGACCGCCACGGACCCGGCCGTCCGCGCGGCCGCGCTCGCCGAGACCTGGGACGGGGCGGTCGCCGACGTGTCCCGCCGGGCGCTCGACCTGGCCGCGGCGGCCGACGAGCAGCGGGAGGCGGACGTGCGCCTGCGCTCGGCGGTGACGGCGGCCTACGCGTCGGCGTCGGCCCAGGTCGCGCACGCGACCTCCGACGGGACGCTGCTGCGCGGTGAGGTGCTGGCCCGGTGGCAGGACGTGGTCGGCACCAGCGAGTGGTTCCGCTCCCTCGAGCAGGGGGTGTCCCGGCTGCGCGACCGCGTGGTGGGGTTCGTGCGTGGGCGTCGACCGGCCGAGCCGGCTCTCGTCGAGGCCGTGGCGCACGGGTTGTCGGCCGTCATCCAGGACGCGGCCGAGGACGCCGCCGAGACCGCCCACTCCGCCTGGCGGCACGACCCGGCGGGCCTCGCGCTGCTCGACGGGCTGGCCCTCTCGCGGGCGTCGAGCGACCTGCGGACGCGCACGGCGGAGCAGGTCCGCGCGTGGCAGGGCGACGTGCTGTCCCTCGTCGAGACGGAGGGTGCGGACAAGCGGACGACCGCGCGTGCACTGTCCTACGGGGTCAACGGCCTCGGCGCGGTGCTCATGGTCGCGGTCTTCGCGTCGACCGGCGGGCTCACAGGCGCGGAGGTCGGCATCGTCGGCGGGTCGGCCCTGCTCGCGCAGCGCCTGCTGGAGGCGGTCTTCGGCGACGACGCCGTGCGTCGGCTCACGCAGGAGGCGCACAGCCGCCTGGCCGCGCGCACGGACGCGCTGCTGGAGGAGGAGTCGTCCCGGTTCACGCGCCAGCTGGACGCCACGGGTGCGCGAGGACGCGACGGGGACGACCTGCGGGCGTCTGCGGCGGCGGTGAGCTCGGCGATGGCGGCACGGACCGCGGCGACCGCGTGGGGGGCCGGCGAGCTCCCGGCCGGTGGCAGCGGGCACCTGCGCGGGACAGGGGCCGTCGCCCGCTCGGTGGCTGTGCCCGACCGCGAGGAGCCGGAGCGCCCCCGGTGGTGGAGCCGCTGGTTCCGGGGCGACGGGTGAGCGCGTCGGCGGGGAGCCTGACGGGGCGCGTCGCGGCGCTCGACGAGGCCGTCGGTCTTGCACGCGGGCGGCTGCCCGACGCCGCCCTCGAGGCGCCCGCGGCCGTCGTCGCGAAGGCGCGGGACCGTGCGGCGCTGTCGGGTGAGTACACGGTGGTCGCGCTCGCCGGCGCCACCGGCTCGGGGAAGTCCTCGCTGCTCAACGCCCTCGCCGGTGCGCGCATCGCGGAACCGGGCGTCCGTCGGCCCACCACCGGGCAGCCGGTCGCGGTGATCGTCCCCGCCAAGGGCGGCGACACGGACGAGGGCGCCGACGAGCTCCTCGACTGGCTCGACGTGCGCCAGCGGCACGTCGCGGCGAGCCGCGCCCTGGAGTCGGCGACCGGCCTGGTGCTCCTGGACCTGCCCGACCACGACTCGGTGGTCACCGAGCACCGCGCGATCGCCGAGCGCCTCTACGGGCGCGTGGACCTCCTGGTCTGGGTCGTCGACCCGCAGAAGTACGCCGACGCCGCCCTGCACGCCCGGTACCTGCGCGGGCTGCGGGACCACGCGGGAGTCGTCGTCCTGGTGCTCAACCAGGCCGACCGGCTGGGCCCCGCGGAGCAGCGGGCGATGCTGGCGGACCTGCAGCGGTTGGCCGCCGAGGACGGTCTGGGCGCGTCGCCGGTGCTGGCTGTGAGCGCGTCGACCGGCGCGGGCGTCGGGGAGCTGCGGGACCTGCTCGCGCGCGCGGCGCAGCGCCGGCTGGCGGCGACCGAGCGGGTGACCGGGGACGTGCGCCTGGCGGCGCGCGCCCTGGTCGAGGCGTGCGGCCGCCCGCCGAACGTGCGCCGGGAGGTCGGTGCGGCGGCGTCGCTCGTGCGCGCGTGGGAGTCCGCGGCGGGGGTCGGCGAGGTGGCGGACGCCGTGCGGCGCTCCACCAAGCGGTCGGCGCGCGCTGCGACCGGGTGGCCGGTGACGCGGTGGGTCGCGCAGCTGCGCCCGGACCCGCTGCGGCGCCTCGGCCTGGGGCGCGACCGGCTCCAGGCGGGGGCCGACGACCTGCTGCGCTCGTCACGGCCGGCGCCGGCGGCGGGCGAGCGGGCCGCGGCGCTCAGCGCGGTGCGCACCTACGTGGACGCCGCGACGGCCGGGGCGCCCGACCACTGGGTCCTCGCCGCGCGGTCGCGCGCGGCCGACGTGGATCTCGACGACGTGCTCGACCGGACCGTCGTGCGGGTTCCCGTCGGCGCCGTCCGCGTGCCGTGGACGTGGCGGCTGCTCGCGTTCCTGCAGTGGGTGCTGCTGGCGGTCGCGGTGGCGGGGCTGGCCTGGCTCGTCACGCTGGCCGCCATGGCGTGGCTGCAGCTGCCCGCGCCCGAGACGCCGATGTGGTGGGGGGTGCCCGCGCCCACGCTCCTGCTGCTCGGCGGGGTCGCCGGGGGACTGCTCGTCGCGGGGCTCGGCTGGCTGGTCGGGGTGGTCGCCGGGCGCAGCCGTGCCGCGACGGCGCGCCGGCGCCTGGGTGCGTCCGTGGCGGCTGCGGTCAACGACCACGTCATCGGACCGGTCGCCGCCGAGATGGACGCGTTGGCGCGCTGCCGCGCGGCGGCGTCGAAGGCCGCGGCCTGACCGCTCCTAGGATCGAGCGCATGACTCGCCTCGAGGTCCCCGTGCAGCTGCGCTGGTCGGACATGGACGCCTACCAGCACGTGAACAACGTCGAGATGCTGCGGCTGCTGGAGGAGGCGCGGATCGAGGCGTTCTGGAGCCACCCGGTGGCGCCCGACGGCAGCCGGGTGGAGAGCGCCTGGCCGACGGCGGTGCTCGACGCCGGTCCGGGCGCCGAGCTGTCCACGCTGGTGGCGCGCCAGGAGATCGAGTACCTCAAGCCGCTGGGCTACCGCCGGACCCCGGTGATCGTCGAGATGTGGCTGGGCCACCTGGGCGGGGCCAGCCTGGACGTCTGCTACGAGGTGCGCGACGCGGGTGACGTGGGTCCCGAGCGCGTCACCTACGCGCGCGCCGTGACCACGTTGGTGCTGGTCGACGCGGCGACCGGAGCTCCCCGGCGCATCGGACCCGAGCAGCGCGCGGCCTGGTCCGCCTACGTGGAGGAGCCGGTCACGATCCGCCGGCGGCGCTGACGCGTCGGTCCGTGCGGGCACGCTCGGCGGTCTCCGCCGCACGGGCGATGTTCCGCTGCATCCCGCCGAAGACGATCCCGTGGAACGGGTACACGGACCACCAGTAGAGCTGCCCGAGCAGACCCTTCGGGTGGAACAGCGCGCGCTGGGAGAAGACGGAGGGGGCAGCGTCGGACGTGCCCGTCGGCTCGACGCGCAGCTCCAGCCAGGCCAGCCCTGGGACGCGCATCTCGGCGCGCAGCCGCAGCAGGCTGCCCTCCTCGATGGCCTCCACCCGCCAGAAGTCGACCGCGTCGTCCACCAGCAGCTGCAGCGGGTCCCGACGTCCGCGGCGCAGGCCGGGACCGCCCACGAGCCGGTCGGCCAGCCCGCGGACGCGCCACGCCAGCCCCCAGGAGTACCAGCCGCGCTCGCCGCCGACGGCCTCGAGCACCCGCCACAGCGCCGCGGGGGAGGCGTCGACGGTGACCTGGCGCTCGTCGACGAACAGCGAGCCGCCCGCCCAGTCGGGGTCGCTCGGCAGCGGGTCGCTGGGCGCTCCGGGCACGGAGGCCGACGACCAGCGCGTGGTCACGGCCGCGTCCTGCACGCGCTGCAGGGCCAGCCGCACCGCGCGGTCGAAGCCGATCAGGCCACCGGGCGGGTCGGGCACGTGCTCGGCGATGTCGTGCTCGTCGCAGACCACCTCGTGCACCAGCGACTCGACCAGCGGACGCGCGAGGCCGCCCGGCACCGGGGTCACCAGCGACACCCAGAGGCTGGACAGCTTCGGGGTCAGCACGGGGACGCCGACGATGACCCGTCGGTGCAGCCCCGAGGCGGCGGCGTAGCGCTGCATCATGTCGCGGTAGGTCAGGACGTCCGGGCCGCCGATGTCGAACCCGCGGCTGACCTCGGCGGGCATCGCGGCGGAGCCGACCAGGTACCGCAGCACGTCCCGGATGGCGATGGGCTGGATGCGGTTCTCCACCCAGCGCGGCACGGTCATCGCCGGCAGGCGCTCGGTGAGGTAGCGCATCATCTCGAACGACGCGGAGCCGGAGCCGAGGATGACCGCGGCGCGCAGCACCGTCGTCGGGACGCCGCTGGCCAGCAGGATCTCGCCGACCTCGGTGCGGGACGCGAGGTGCGGGGAGAGGTCCTCGCCCTCGGGGTAGAGGCCGCCCAGGTAGACGATCCGCTCGACGCCCGCCTCGCGCGCCGCCTGCCCGAAGACGAGGGCGGTGTGCCGGTCGGTCGACTCGAAGCTGCGCCCGGAGCCGAGCGAGTGGATCAGGTAGTACGCGATCTGCGTGCCCTCGAGCGCCGCGCGGATCTGCTCAGGGTCGGCGGCGTCGGCTGCCGCGACCTCGACGTCGCCGTACCAGGGGCGTCCGCGCAGCCGGTCCGGGTGCCGGGCGATCGCCCGCACGCGGTAGCCGGCGGCGAGCAGCTCGGGGACCAGCCGACCGCCGACGTACCCGGTGACGCCGGTGACGGCGACCAGAGGGGCGTCGGCGCGCGGACGCCCGTCGGGGCCGAGCCCGGGCACGAGGCCCTCGAGGGTCTCCGCGACCGGGGCGGGCAGGAGGTCGTCCGGGGCAGTGGCCATCTGGGAAGTCTGCGGTGCCTGGCGCGGACCCGCACCCGGTCGCGCCGGATCCTCAGCGCTCGCTCAGCAACGCGAGCGTCTCCCGCTCGGCGACGGCCTGCGACCGGGTCGGACGGATCGTCGTGCCACGCTCCCAGAGGTCGATGACCCGCGGGTCGATGTAGGACGCCCGGCACACGGCGGGCGTGTTCCCGAGCTCCTCGGCGACCGCCCGCACGACGTCCGTGACGACACGACGACGCGCACGCTCCGCCCGCGGAGGGGCCCCGGCGTCGGCCAGCCCCCGGGCGGCCAGCACCGTGGCGTGCCACGTCCGGAAGTCCTTGGGGGTGGCGTCGTCGCCCAGCTGCTGCTTGACGTAGGCGCCGACGTCCGCGCTCGTGACGTCGTGCCAGCCGGCGTCGTCCTGCCACGCGAGCAGCTCCTCGCCGTCGTCGCGCCGCCGGGTCAACGTCCGCACCAGGGTGGCGACGTCGTCGTCCTCGACCACCGTGTCCCGGACCTGGCCCGACTTGGCGGGGAAGTTCAGGTGCACGCGGCCGGGGTCGCCCTCGCTCTCGGGTGCCAGGACCCGGACGTGCGACCGCAGCAGGGTCGCCAACCCGTAGGAGCCGTGCTGGAGCGCGTAGCCCTCGCCGCCCACCCGCAGGTAGGCCAGGTCGAGCAGCCGGAACGCCAGCGCGAGCACCTTCTGGCGCGGCATGCCCTCGAGCGCCAGGTCCGCGCGGACACGTCGGCGCGCGGCGGGCAGGCGGCGGGCGACGTCGAGCACGTGGTCGTGCTTGAGCCGTCCCCGTCGGACGGTCCACTGCTGGTGGTAGAGGTACTGCCGGCGCTCGGCGTCGTCGAGCCCCGCCGCCTGGATGTGCCCGTTGGGCCACGGGCTGATCCACACCTCGCGCCACGCGGGCGGGATGGCCAGCGTGGTGATCCGCTCGAGGTGCTCCTCGTCGACGATCCGGACCTTGTCGAGGTCGAGGTAGACGAACCCCCGACCGGCGCGACGTCGCGACCAGCCGGGGGAGTCGAGGCGGACGCGGCGCAGGCGGACCATCCGGGCAGTGTCACCCGGCTGCGCTCGGTCCGCGCGGGGAGCGGTCAGTCCGGGAAGCGGACCATGCCCTCCTGGGCCACCGACGCGACGAGCGTCCCGTCCTGCGTGAACACCCGTGCGGCCCCGAGCCCTCGGCCGCCCTGCGCGCTCGGCGTGGACTGCACGTACAGGAGCCAGTCGTCCACGCGGACGTCCCGGTGCCACCACATGGCGTGGTCCAGCGAGGCGATCGACAGCCCGCGGGTGACCCACGAGCGGCCCGCCCGGCGCAGGATCGGCTCGAGCATCACCTGGTCGCACGCGTAGGCCAGGAGCGCGCGGTGCAGCAGCTGGTCGTCGGGGACGGGCCCGCGCGACCGGAACCACACGGCCTGCTGACCGGTCGCCTCCTTGGGCGGGCCCAGGTAGATCGAGCCGTCGACGTGCCGGACGTCGAATGCGGCCTCCTGCGTCCAGAACTTGGCCACCGGGTGGTCGATGCCGCCGAGCACGTCCAGCGCGGACGGCACCTCGTCGGGGCCGGGGATCCCGGCCGGCACCGTGTCGGCGTAGTCGAGCCCGGGCTGCTGCTCCTGGAACGACGTGATCATGGACAGGATCGCCTCGCCGCCCTGCAGCGCGTGCGTCCGGCGGGCACTGAACGAGCGGCCGTCGCGCAGACGCTCGACCGCGAACGTGATGGGCTCGCGAACGTCGCCGGCCCGCAGGAAGTAGCCGTGCAGCGAGTGCGGGAGCCGGCCGTCCGTGATCGTCCGGCCGGCGGCGAGGAGCGCCTGCGCGAGCACCTGACCACCGAACACGCGCCCGCTCGGCTGCGGCAGGCTGCGCCCGGTGAACTGGTCCGGCGTTCCCGGGTGCTCCTCCAGCCGCAGGATGTCGAGCACGGGGGCGGTCGGGTCGGGCTCGATCGTCATGGACGGCAGCGTCTCACGAGGGGCGGCACCCGAAAGGTGTCCGCGGGGCGTGATGTCGGTCGCAGAGGACTCAGTCGTCGAACGTGTTGAGCATCGAGTGCGCGGCCCGCTCGAGGTAGTCCCAGAGCTCGGCGTGGTGGATGGGCGCCAGGTCCAGGCTGTCGACGGCGGCCCGCATGTGCAGGAGCCAGCGGTCGCGCGCGTCGGGGTTGACCTTGAACGGCGCGTGCCGCATCCGCAGCCGCGGGTGCCCGCGCTCGTCGGAGTAGGTGGTCGGCCCGCCCCAGTACTGCTCGAGGAACAGGGTCAGCCGCTCGGCGGCCGGGCCGAGGTCCTGCTCGGGGTACATGGGGCGCAGCACCGGGTCGTCGGCGACGCCGCGGTAGAACTCGTCGACCAGCCGCACGAACGTCTCGTGCCCGCCGATCGCCGCGTAGAAGGAGTCGGATCTCACGCGGCAATCCTCACACGCGTCAGAGGTCGAGCTCCTCGAGGACCGGCAGGCCCGCGCGCACGACGGCCCGGGCATCCGCGGCGCTGGACGTGGCGAGGGCCAGCTGGGCGAGGCGGCGGCACTCGTCGAGCGGCGTCACCGCCAGCAGTGCCGCGACGTCGGGCAGGGCGCGCGGGGTCATCGACAGGGACGCGACCCCGAGTCCGACCAGCACGACCGCGAGCGCGGGGTTGGCCGCGGCCTCGCCGCAGACGCCCACGGGCCGGCCCTGCTGCGCGCCTCCCTGGCAGGCCGCCGCCACGAGGTGCAGCACGGCCGGCTGCCACGGGTCCGAGAGCTCCGCGACGGCGCCGAGCAGCCGGTCCGCGGCCATCGCGTACTGCGTGAGGTCGTTGGTGCCGATGCTGGCGAACGCGGCGTGCGCGAGGATCGGCCCGGCCAGCAGTGCGGCGCTCGGCACCTCGATCATCACGCCGGCGACCGGCAGCCCGTGGGCCGCGCACGCGGCGACGAACTGCTGGGCCTCGTCGACGGTGGACACCATCGGGGCCATCACCCAGACCTCGGCGGTCTCGGCGGCGGCGGCCCGGGCGATCGCCGCCAGCTGGTCCTGGAGCACCTCGGGGTGACGCACCGCGGTCCGCAGGCCACGGACACCCAGCGCGGGGTTGACCTCCGGGTCGCCGGCCAGGAACGGCAGGGGCTTGTCGGCGCCGGCGTCGAGCGTCCGGACGACGACCTTGCGCCCGGGGAACGCGGCCAGCACGCGGCGGTAGGCCGTGACCTGCTCGTCGATGCTCGGGGCCTCGTCGCGGTCGAGGAACCCGAACTCGGTCCGGAAGAGACCCACGCCCTCGGCCCCCGCGGCGGCGGCCGGTGCCGCGTCGGACGGGTCGCCCACGTTCGCCAGCAGCTCGACGTGGTGGCCGTCGGCGGTGTGCCCGTGCCCGTCGAACGTGCGGACCTGCGCGGCGAGGGCCAGCGCCGCCGCCACCTGCTCGTCCGTGGGGTCGACGGTCACCGTCCCCGCCGCGCCGTCGACGAGCACGAGGCCCTCGGCCACCACGGCCGCCTCGACACCACGGGCCGCGACGACGGCGGGGATGCCGCGGGAGCGCGCCAGGATCGCCGTGTGCGAGGTGGGGCCGCCGGTGCCGGTGACGATGGCGAGCACGCGGTCGGTGTCGAGCGTCGCGACGATGGCCGGCGCCAGGTCCGCAGCCACCAGGACGAAGGGTGCCTCGTGTGCGGGCACGCCCGGCGCAGGACGGCCGATGAGCTCCGCGACGAGCCGGTCGCGGACGTCCGCGATGTCGCGCACGCGCTCCGCGAAGTAGCCGCCGAGCGCCTCGAACTGCGCGGCGACCGCCTCGGCGGCCTCCCAGACGGCGCGCTCCGGGACCAGCCGGTCGTCGACCACCCGCTGCTCGGCGTCGGCGACGAGCGTCGGGTCCGCGGCGATCGCCGCCGTGGCGTGCAGGAGGTCGGCGCTGTCGCCCTGGGCGCGGTCGGCGGCGGCGTCGAGCGCGGCTCGGACCACCTCGGACGCCGCCCCGATCCGCTTCGCCTCGGCGGGGTAGTCGGTACCAGGTGGGAGCCGTCGGCCGGAGGGCGGCTCCGCGATCGGGTCGGGCATGAGCACGGCGGGCGCGACCACGCGTCCCGGGCTCACCCCGATGCCGGTGATGACCGTGGGGGATGGCTGGCTCACCTGGCAGGACCTCCTCGTCGACCTGACGGCAGTGTGGTCCTTCGGTGTCCGCGGACGCCACCCGGCACGCACGTCCGGCGCTGCGAGGCTGAGGTCGGTGTGCCAGGGTTACGCTGGCCCTTGGCGCAGATCGGCGCCGGTCGAGCTGGGGAGTTCCATTGAGCAAGGCAGAGCAGATCCTCGCAGCGCTGGGCGGCGACGGGAACGTCGTCGACCTCGAGCCGTGCATCACCCGGCTCCGCGTCGAGGTGAGCGATGCCCATCTGGTCGACGAGGCGGCGCTGAAGGCCAGCGGCGCGTTCGGCGTGGTGCGGTCCGGCCGCATCGTCCAGGTGATCGTCGGTCCCGAGGCCGACAACCTCGCCGCCGAGCTCGACAGCCTGCGCTGACCGGCCGCCTCGGTCACGGGCGCGACGGATGACCACCCTGCGGCTGCTCAGCCCGCTGAGCGGCGTCGTCAGGCCGGTCTCGGCGGTGCCCGACCCGGTGTTCGCGGAGGGCATGGTCGGCCCCGGCGTGGCCATCGAGCCGCAGCACGTGCAGACCCAGACCGTGCTGGCGCCCGCGGACGGCGTGATCGGCGCCCTGCACCCGCACGCGTTCGCTCTCGAGCTGAGCGAGGGACGGACCATCCTCGTGCACCTCGGCATCGACACCGTCGGCCTGGCCGGACAGGGCTTCACGCTGCACGTCGACGGCGGCCAGACGGTCCGCGCCGGCGACCGGCTCGTGACGTGGTCGCCGGTCGACGTGTCCGCCGCGGGGCTGCAGACCATCTGCCCGGTGGTCGCGCTCCAGGCGGACCCCGAGGCGCTCACCCTGCTGCTCTCCGACGGCGAGACCGTCCACGCAGGAGACCCGCTGCTCGACTGGGCCTGACGGCCGCTCAGGCGCGCGGAGCGGGCTCCTCGGTCGTCGCCACCGGGTCCGCGGCGGGGCGCGGCTCCTCGCCGGCTCCCGACGCAGCAGTCCGCGCATCGCGCTCGGCGAGGGCGTCGTCGATCGGGGTGTCGTGCGGGTCATGGGGTTCCGGCGCGATCCCCGCCCGGTGCGTGGCCATGAGGTCGCGCTGCCCGGCCAGCGGCACGTCGGCGCGCTCGAGGGCGTCGCGCGTCGCGGTGCGCAGCGAGCGGGCGACCTCCCACTGCATCGCCGGCGACGTCTTGACCTTGAGGCGCAGCGTGACCGCGTCCGCGCTGAGGCGCTCGATGCCGGTGATCGTCGGCTCGCCCAGGACGTGCGTGCCCACCACGGGGTCCTTGACCACCCGCGAGGCGGCCTCGGCGAGCAGCGCGCGGACCCGGTCCAGGTCAGCGAAGTAGTCGACGTCGACCTCGACGACCGCGGTGGCCCAGCCCTGCGACTTGTTGCCGACGCGCAGCATGGTGCCGTTCGGGACGTACCAGAGGGTCCCGTCGGAGTCGCGGATCTTGGTGATGCGCAGCGTGACCGCCTCGACGGTGCCGGTGGCGGGCCCCACGTCCACGATGTCGCCGACCCCGTACTGGTCCTCCAGCAGCATGAACAGGCCGCTCAGGAAGTCCTTGACCAGGCTCTGCGCACCGAAGCCGACGGCCACGCCGACCACGCCCGCCGACGCGATGAACGGGGCGATGTTGACCCCGAGGGCGTCCAGGATCAGGAAGAACGCGATCGAGCCCACCACCACGGTCGCGGTGGAGCGGAGCACCGAGCCGATCGTGCGGGCGCGCTGGGCTCGGCGGGCGCTGGACAGCGGGCTCGCCTTGGCCAGCACGCTGCCGACCGCGGACTCACCGAGCGGGCCGCGGTCGAGGATCGAGGAGCCGTCGGCGACGTGGTTGGTGATCCCGCGTATCGCGCGGCGCAGCAGGACCAGCACGATGCTGCTGATCACGACGATGAGGATGATCTTCAGGGGCAGGCCGACGAACCAGTCGGCCCACGACTCCGCGGACGTCGCGTCCTCCGGCCCGGTGGTGGCAGGCAGGCCCGTCATGCCCGGCTCCCCGCGGCCAGGCCCGTGCGGTCCGCCACGAACTGCAGCTGCTCGACCGTGAGGCCGATCGTGCGCGACAGGGCCCGTCCGCCGTGGCCGACCCCGCGCTCGCGGCGGACCAGGACGGGCCGGTCGCTGCTGGTCGCGGCCTGGAGCGCCGCGGCGAGCTTGCGGGCGTGCAGCGGGTCCACGCGGGTGTCGCCCTCGAACACGGTGAACAGGGTGGCGGGGTACGCGGTGCCCTCGACCACGCGGTGGTACGGCGAGTAGCCGAGCAGCCAGCCGAGCTCCGTCGGGTCGTCGGCGTCGCCGTACTCCTCGGTCCACGTGACGCCGAGGCCGAACCGCTGGTAGCGCACCATGTCGAGCAGCGGCGCCGAGCACACGACGGCGGCGAACAGGTCGGGTCGCTGGGTGAGGGCGGCACCGACGAGCAGGCCGCCGTTGGAGCCGCCCCAGCACGCCAGCTCGTCCGGGGTGGTCCAGCCCTGCGCGACGAGGTGGTCACCGACCGCGTGGAAGTCGTCGAACACGTTCTGCTTGTGGGCCCGCATGCCGGCGCGGTGCCACTGTTCGCCCTCCTCGCCACCGCCGCGCAGGTTGGCGACGACGTACACGCCGCCGGCCTCCACCCACGCGAGCGTGGTCGCCGAGAACGCCGGGTCGAGGGAGATCTGGAACCCGCCGTAGCCGTAGAGGATCGTCGGCGCGGTGGCCAGCGGACGGCCGTCGGCGTCGAGCGCGTCGGTGCGTGCGACGACGAACGCGCGCACGGTCGTGCCGTCGGGGCTGGTCACCTCGATCTGCCGCGCGCGGACGTCCGGGAGGTCGGCCACGAGCCCGGGAGGCGACGCCCACAGGGTGGTCTCGCCGGTGCGCGCGTCGAACCGGTGCACGCTCGTGGGCGTCGTGTGGTCGGTGTAGGAGAACCAGGCCTCCGCGCCTCCGTCGGGTCGCGTGACGAGGCCCGAGATCGAGCCGAGCCCCGGCAGCGTGACCGCGTCGGGCAGGCGCAGACCGGTCTGCGGGTCGTGCGCGCTGACCTCGGACACGGAGTGCCGGCGCCAGGACGCGAGCAGCAGGGTGGGCGTGGTGTCGTCCCCGCCGCCGTCGATGAACGCCACGTCCTCCAGGACCGCCGTGGGGTCCTCGGCGAGCAGGGTGGTCCAGTGCTCGACGCCGGGTGCCGTCGGGTCGGTGACGGAGATCCGGCCGCGCGGCGCGTCCAGGTTGGTGTGCACGTACAGCCGCCCGTCGCGGGCCACCCAGGCGCCGGTCTCGGCATCCAGGCCGACGGCGACGTCGACGAACGAGGGGGCGCCGAGGTCGGAGGCCGTGAGGTCGGCGATCCACACGTCGGTCCGGGGCGCCGTGCCCGCGGAGGCCGACACGATCAGCCAGCGCCCGTCGCGGGAGACCGAGACGCCGTAGTAGTTGGTGTGGTCGAGGCCCGCGCCGAACACCTCGACGTCGTCCGTGGCCGGGGTGCCCAGCCGGTGCAGCCAGACGCGGCGGTGGTACTGCGCCTCGTCCTCGGGGAGCGTCTCCGGGGGCAGCCGGCGCACGTAGTAGAACGCCTCGCCGCCGGGCAGCCACGCCACGGGGGAGTAGCGCGCGCGGTCGATCGGTCCGTCCACCAGCTCGCCCGTGGCCACGTCGAGCACGTGCAGGACGCTCTCCTCGGTGCCGCCGGACGACACCTGGTACGCGACGAGGTGGCCCTCCTTCGACGGCTGCCACGCGTCCAGGGTGGTGGTGCCCGCGGGGTCGATCGCGACGGGGTCGAGCAGCACGCGCTCCTCGTCGCCCTCGGCCACCACGACCACCGCGTGCTCCTGGTCGCCGGAGCGGCGGGAGAAGAAGCGCCGCTCCCCGCGCCACGCGGGCGGGCTCACGAAGCCGGCGCCGAGCAGGTCGCGCAGCCGGGCGGTGAGGACGTCCGTGGCGAACGGACCCGTGGTGCCGAGCGCGTCGCGGTACTGCGCGTACAGGTCGTCCTGCGCCGACGACCACGCCTCGGTCTCGTTGGAACGCTCGTCCTCCAGCGCGCGGAAGGGGTCCGCGACGGCGTGCCCGTGCAGGTCCTCGACCAGATCGGTCCGAGGGGCGGTCGGGTACGTGCGCAGGGAGGGTGCGGTCATGGTCCGCAAGGCTACGACGACCGGCTGCGAGGGCGCGCGAGTGACGCAGTCGGGAGCGTCCGTCCTGCGTATGCGCACGGTGCTCTGGCAGGATCGGCGTGTGGCAGACGACCCGGGGACCGCGTCCGACGCCCTTCTGCGCCTGGCGGGGGCCTACGGGGTGGTCCCCGACCACTGGGACTTCCACGGCCGGAGCAAGCGCGCGTCGGCCGCCACGCTGCAGGGGGTGCTCGGGGCGCTCGGCGTCGACGCCTCCTCGCCCGAGCGCGTCGCCCTGGCGATCGCCCACGTCGAGGACATGCCGTGGCGCCGCATCCTGCCGCCGGTGCTCGTCGTCCGCGAGGGTCGGCAGGCCCACGTGCCGGTCCACGTCACGCACGGCGACCCGGTCGACGTGTGGATCGAGCTGGACCCCGAGGTCGGCGGCGGTCGGCGCGAGGTCGCCCAGGCGGACGTCCCCGTCGATCCCCGCACGGTCGACGGCCGGCTCGTCGGCCGCGCCACCTTCACCCTGCCGACCGACCTCCCGCTCGGCTGGCACGAGATCGTCGCCGAGGGGCCCAGCGCCTCGGCGCACAGCCCGCTCGTCGTGACGCCGTCCCGCCTGGAGCTCCCGCCGGCGCTGCGCGAGCGACGGGCCTGGGGCCTCATGGCGCAGCTGTACTCGGTGCGCTCGCGGGCGTCCTGGGGGGTCGGCGACCTCGCAGACCTCGCCGAGATCGGGTGGCTGGCCGGCCGCGAGCTCGACGCCGACTTCCTGCTCATCAACCCGCTGCACGCCGCCGAGCCCACGGTGCCGCTCACCCCGTCGCCGTACCTGCCGACCACGCGCCGCTTCGTCAGCCCGCTGTACATCCGGGTCGAGGACGTCCGCGAGACGGGGTACCTGTCGTCGGCGGACCGGGCCCTCGTGGAGTGGGCGGCCGAGCCGGTGCTCGCGATGGACGACGACGCCGGCCCGATCGACCGCGACGCCGCCTGGACCGCCAAGCGCGCGGCGCTCGAGGTCGTGTTCGCCGCACCACGCTCCGCCGCACGGCAGGCGGCGTTCGACGCGTTCGTCGTGCAGGAGGGCAGCGGGCTCGAGACGTTCGCGCTCTGGTGCGCGCTCGCGGAGAAGTACGAGGGCGTGACGCCGTGGCCCGCCGAGGCGCTCGACCCGTCGTCCAGCCTCGTGACCGGGCTCCGCGCCGAGCTGGCGGAGCGCGTCGAGTTCCACACGTGGCTGCAGTGGGTCGCCGACGAGCAGCTGGCCGCGGCTCAGCGCGCCGCGCTCGACGGGGGCATGGCGCTCGGGATCATGCACGACCTCGCGGTCGGCGTGCACCCGGAGGGCGCGGACGTGTGGGCGCTGGGCGACGTGCTGGCCCGCGGCGCGACCGTCGGTGCCCCGCCGGACATGTACAACCAGCAGGGGCAGAACTGGTCCCAGCCGCCGTGGCGTCCCGACGCCCTCGCGCGCGCCGCGTACCGGCCGTACCGCGACATGCTCCGGACCGTCCTGCGGCACGCGGGCGCCATCCGGATCGACCACGTCATCGGCCTGTTCCGCCTCTGGTGGATCCCCGAGGGCGCCGACTCCGCCGACGGCGCGTACGTCCGCTACGACCACGAGGCCCTCGTCGGCATCCTGGCGCTCGAGGCCCACCGCGCGGGTGCCGTGGTGATCGGGGAGGACCTGGGCGTCGTCGAGCCGTGGGTCCGCGACTACCTGTCCGACCGGGGGATGCTCGGGACCTCGGTGCTCTGGTTCGAGCGCGACATGCACGGCGCGCCCCTGGCCCCCGAGCACTACCGGCCGCTGGTGCTGGCCACGGTGACCACCCACGACCTGCCGCCGACCGCGGGGTACCTGGCCGGCGAGCACGTCTCCATCCGGGAGCGGCTGGGTCTGCTCACCGACCCGGTCGAGGTGGTCCGCGCGGCGGCGCTGGCCGAGCGGGACCAGATGCTGAAGGTGCTGCACGATCGCGGGCTGGTGGGCGACGACCCCTCCGAGCGCGAGATCGTCGAGGCCCTGCACCGGTACGTCATGGCGACCCCCTCGGTGCTCGTGGGCGTCTCGCTGGCCGACGCGGTGGGGGAGCGGCGCGCGCAGAACCAGCCCGGGACCGACCAGGAGTACCCGAACTGGAAGGTGCCGCTGGCGGACAGCTCGGGGCGGGTGGTGCTGGTCGAGGACCTGTTCACCAACCAGCGCCTGCGGTCGTTGGCGGCCGTCCTCAACAGCTGAGCGGCCGTGACCGCGCAGCTGCGTCGACTCCGGGTCGTCGGCAACACCGGGTCGGGCAAGACCACGTTCGCTGGGCGGGTGGCCGCCGCGCTCGACGTGCCGCACCTGGAGCTCGACGAGGTGTTCTGGGACGCCGGCTGGACCAAGCGGGACCCGGAGGAGGCACGCGCGTCGGTCCGCGCGTTCGTGGCGTCGTCGCCGGACGGGTGGGTCACCGACGGGAACTGGGCCACCGCGCTGGCCGGGCTGCTCCAGGACCCCGACGCGTTCGTCTGGCTCGACTACCCGCGCCGCACGGTGATGCCGCGCGTCCTCCGCCGCACCCTGGGGCGAGGGCTGCTGCGCACCGAGCTGTGGCACGGCAACCGCGAGGACCTGCGCTCGCTGCTGCGTCGCGACCCCGACCAGAACGTCGTCCTGTGGTCCTGGACCCACCACGAGCACTACCGGCTGCGCTACACGGCGCTCGCGGCTCAGTCCCCGATCCCGGTCATCCGCCTGCGCAGCCCGCGCGAGGCGAACCGCTGGCTGGCCGGCCTGACACCCTGACGGTCCTCGCGTGAAGACTTCGTCGCGTCCGGCGCGACGAAGTCTTCACGCGAGCGGGGCTCAGACGCGGCGGAGGTCCGCCTGCTGCGCGGCCAGGGCGCGGCGCACGCCGTCTCGGGACTCCAGCACCAGGCGACGCAGCGCCGAGGGTGCGTCCGGGTGGCCGTCGAGCCACGCGTCGGTCGCTCCGAGCACGTCCACCGACGCGTCGTCGGCCAGCTCGGTCGGGTACAGGCCGACGACGATGTTCTGCGCCATCTCGTTGGTCTTGTCCGCCCACACCGTCTCGAGGCCCTCGAAGTAGGGCGTCACGAACGGCACCAGCAGCGACCGGTCGTGCACGCGCCCGAACCCGGCGATCGTCGCGGCCTGGATCGCGTTCGGCAGGCCGTCCTGGTCCACGACGGAGGCCCAGGCGGTGGCCTTGGCGTCGGCGGTCGGCACGGCGGCACGCGCGGCGGCGGCCGCCCGCTGACCCGTCGCCGTGGCGTCGTCGGCCAGCTGCGCGGCGATGTCGGCGTCACCGGCACGCCCGCCGGTGACCAGCGACGTGAGCAGCTCCCAGCGCAGGTCGGTGTCGATGGACAGGCCCTCGAGGGTGGCGTGCCCGTCCAGCAGGTCGCGGACGGCGTCCAGCTGCTCGGTCGTCGCCGCGCGGCCCGCGAAGGACTTGACCAGCTGCAGCTGCGTGTCGGAGTCGGCCGCGGCGGCGCGGGCGAGAGCGAGCAACCGGTCGGCCGCGGCGATCTCCGTGGCGGACCGGTGCTCGGGCGCCACGTACAGGTCGAGCGCGGTGGACAGCTGGCGCAGGAGGACGAGCACCACCGAGGAGTCGGTCTCGTGCGCGATGTTGTTCAGCACCAGGTCGACGAAGTCTCGGGCCGGCGTCTCCCCGTCGCGGGTGGCGTCCCAGGCGGCGGTCCACACGAGCGTGCGGGGCAGCGAGTCGTCGAACTTGCCCAGGTGCTCGATCGACGCGGCGAGCGACTGCTCGTCGAGCCGGACCTTGGCGTACGCGAGGTCGCCGTCGTTGACGAGCACGAGCGTGGGGCGCTGCACGCCGACCAGCTCGGGCACCTCGGTGCGGGGGCCGTCGATGTCGAGCTCGACCCGGACGGTCCGGACCAGGCGGCCGGTCGTCGGGTCGAGGTCGTAGCCGCCGATGGCCAGGCGGTGCGGGCGCTGCACGGGGTGCTCGTCGGGCACCTCCTGCAGGACCGCGAAGGACGTGATGACGCCGGACCCGTCCACCTCGATCTCCGGGCGCAGCAGCGTGACGCCGGCCTTCTCCAGCCACAGGCCGGACCACGCGGACAGGTCGCGGCCGCTGGTGGTCTCCAGCTCGGTGAGGAAGTCGCGGAGCTCGGTGTTGCCCCACGCGTGCTTGGCGAAGTACGCGCGCACCCCGGCGAAGAACTCGTCCTGGCCCACCCAGGACACCAGCTGCTTGAGCACGCTCGCGCCCTTGGCGTAGGTGATGCCGTCGAAGTTGACCTCGACGTCCTCCAGGTCGCGCATGTCCGCCACGATCGGGTGCGTGGAGGGCAGCTGGTCCTGGCGGTAGGCCCAGTTCTTCTCCAGCGACGAGAACGTGGTCCACGCGCTGGTCCAGCGGGTGGCCTCGGCCGTCGCGAGCGTCGACATGTACTCGGCGAACGACTCGTTCAGCCACAGGTCGTCCCACCAGCGCATGGTCACCAGGTCGCCGAACCACATGTGCGCCAGCTCGTGCAGGATCGTCACCGCGCGGCGCTCGATCGTGGCGTCGGGCACCTTGGACCGGAACACGTACGACTCGAGGAACGTGACCGCTCCCGCGTTCTCCATCGCGCCCGCGTTGAACTCCGGGACGAAGAGCTGGTCGTACTTGGCGAACGGGTACGCGACGCCGAACGCCCGCTCGTAGAAGTCGAACCCGGCGCGCGTGAGGTCGACGATGTTGTCGGTGTCCAGGTGCTCGGCCAGCGAGCCGCGGCAGTAGACGCCCAGGGGGATGGTGCGTCCGTCCTGGCTCGTGAGCTCGCGGTGCTCCGCGTGGTACGGGCCGGCGATGACCGCGGTGATGTACGACGAGATCCGCGGGGTCGTCTCGAACGTCCAGGTCGCGGTGCCCTTGTCGACGCCGCCGTTGCGGTTCACGCCGTCCTCGACGACCTGCGGCACGCCGACCTGCGGGTAGTTGGACACGACGGTCCAGTGCGCTGGGGCGGTCACGGTGAACGTGAAGGTGGCCTTGAGGTCGGGCTGCTCGAACACGGCGAACACGCGCCGGGAGTCGGCGACCTCGAACTGCGAGTACAGGTAGACCTCGTCGTCCACGGGGTCGACGAAGCGGTGCAGGCCCTCGCCGGTGTTCATGTACGCGGCGTCGGCGACGACCAGCAGCTCGTTGCTCGCCGCGAGGTCGTCCAGGCGGATCCGCGAGTCGTCGACGACGTCGGCGACGACCAGCGACCGGCCGTTCAGGGTGACCTCGTGCACGGTCGGTGCGATGAGGTCGATGAAGGTGCTCGCCCCGGGCGTGGCGGTGAACCGCACGCGGGTCCGGGAGGCGAACGTCGTCGGGCTGGTCGTGAGGTCGAGCTCGACCTCGTACGACTCGGTGGCGACGACGGAGGCGCGCTCGCGCGCCTCGGCACGGGTGAGGTTCTCTCCAGGCACGCAGGTACTCCTCGGGAGTCGATCGGTGGGGCTCTTGGCCGGGTCGATCATCGCACGCAGAGGTGTGCGGCCTAGGGTCGTGGCGTGCACGCGACCTACGACGCTGTCATCGTCGGCGGGGGCCACAACGGCCTGACCGCCGCCGCCTACCTGGCTCGCGCGGGACGGACGGTCCTGCTGCTCGAGCGCGCGGACCACGTGGGTGGGGCCACGCTCTCCGCGCGGGCGTTCCCGGGGGTGGACGCGAACGTGTCGCGCTACTCCTACCTGGTCTCGCTCATGCCCCGACAGGTGCGCGACGAGCTCGGGCTCCGGGTCGAGCTCCGTCGCCGCCGGATCTCGTCCTACACCCCGCAGGGCGACCGGGGACTCCTCGTGGACACGGCCGACGACGACGCCACCGCCGCCTCGTTCGCCGACGTCGGCGCCGGCGGTGACGTCGCCGCGTGGCGCGCGTTCGGCGCACGTACCGGCGCCCTCGCCGCGCGGCTCTTCCCGACGATGACCCAGCCGCTGCTGTCCGCCGCGGACGCGCGCCGCCTGCTGGGCGACGACGACTGGCGCGACCTGGTCGACCGCCCGATCGGCGAGCTGGTGGACGCGACGTTCTCCTCCGACCTGGTCCGCGGGGTCGTGCTCACCGACGCGCTGATCGGCACGTTCGCCCGCGCCCACGAGACCGGCGGCAGGCCGAACCGGTGCTTCCTCTATCACGTGATCGGCGGCGGGACCGGCGACTGGGACGTGCCGGTCGGGGGCATGGGCGCAGTCGCGGGGGCGCTCGAGACAGCTGCGCGACAGGCGGGTGCCGAGCTTCTGACCTCAGCCGATGTCACCGCGATCGAGCCCGGCGACGCCGAGGTCGCGTGGACGGACGCGGACGGCGGCGAGCACCGCGTGGGTGCGCGGCACGTGCTGGCCGCGTGCGCGCCGGCCGTCCTCGACCGGCTGCTCGGGCGAGCCCCGGCCGAGGCGCCCGAGGGGGCGCAGCTGAAGCTGAACATGCTGCTCACGCGGCTGCCGCGGCTGCGCTCCGGCATCGACCCGCGCACCGCGTTCGCCGGCACGTTCCACGTCCGCGAGTCGGCGACCGAGCTGGAGACCGCGTACCGGCAGGCCGCCGCCGGTCGCATCCCCGACGTGCCGCCGGTCGAGACCTACTGCCACTCGTTGACCGACGACTCGATCCTCGGGCCCGGGCTGCGCGCGACCGGCCACCAGACGCTCACCGCCTTCGGCCTGCACATGCCCGCCCGGCTGTTCGTCGGGGACCCCGACACGGCACGGGCCGCGGCGCTCGCGGCCACCCTGCGCTCGATGGACAGCGTGCTCGCGGAGCCCCTCGAGGACTGCCTCGCTCACGACGAGGACGGGCGGCCGTGCCTCGAGGTGCGCAGCCCCGTCGACCTCGAGGCCGAGGTCGGGTTGCCCGGCGGGCACATCTTCCACCGCGACCTCGCCTGGCCCTGGGCGGAGCGCGACGACGAGGTGGGCACCTGGGGGGTCGAGACGGCCGACCGGCGCGTCCTGCTCGCCGGGGCGGGTGCGCGGCGTGGGGGTGGCGTCAGCGGAATCCCTGGTCGCGCGGCTGCCATGGCGGTCCTCGGCACGGTCTGAGGGAATAGCCGGGCGCGCCCCTATGGTTGCGCGAGGCATCGACCACCCCGGAGGACACCTGTGACGAGCACGCCCACCGCCCGACCCGTCGTCGACTTCTGGTTCGACCCCGCGTGCCCCTGGGCGTGGATGACGTCACGCTGGATGGACGAGGTGAGCGCGATCCGCGACGTCGACGTCCGCTGGCACGTGATGAGCCTGTCGGTGCTCAACGAGAAGCGTGAGCTCCCGGACACGTACCGCGAGCTCATGGACGACTCGTGGGGAGCGGTGCGCGTGATCATCGCCGCGGCGCGCGACCACGGGGACGCCGTCATCAAGCCGCTCTACGACGCGATGGGCACCCGCCGCCACCCGGGCGGACGGCGCGACACGGAGGCGATCATCACCGAGTCGCTCGCCGAGGTCGGCCTGCCCGCCGAGCTGGCCGACGTGGCCGGCACGGAGGACGTGGACGCCCTGCTGCGCGAGTCGCACGGCGAGGGGATCACCCTGGTCGGCGACGACGTCGGCACCCCTGTCGTGGCGATCGACGGGGTCGGGTTCTTCGGTCCGGTCATCACGCCCGCGCCCACCGGCGAGGCCGCCGGGCGGCTGTTCGACGGGCTCGCCCTGATGACCTCCGTGCCCGGCTTCTACGAGCTCAAGCGCTCGCGGACGGCAGGCCCCGCGTTCTGACTGTGTGGCGGGCCGCGCGGCGCGCGCGATTGGCCCGTCCGGTTCGTCCCGTGTGATCCTGGTCGTCGGCCCGCCCCGCGACCGGGCACGGGCGAGACCACCTCGGGAACGGAGCAGCATGGCCACGGCACGCAACGTCCGGCTCTTCGTCATCGTCGACGTCGTGCTCGTCGTCCTGGTGATCGTGCTGGCGATCGTGTTCTTCAGCGGCGGCGGCGGAGGCGGCGACGCCTCCGACGGCGGGGCCCCGGGCGCGACCGCGTCGAGCACGCCGTCCGACAGCTCGTCGGCGACGTCCGCCGAGCCGCTCGCGTTCGCGTCCCCGACCGGCAACATCGCGTGCACCATGTCCGTCGACGGCGTCACGTGCACCATCGCCAGCTACACCTACGCGCCCCCGGTCGTGGCCGGCTGCACGGAGGTGACCGGCCACGTGCTCGTGCTCAACGCGGACGGCGTCGCGTTCAGCTGCGTGGACGGCCCGCCCCCCGCGGTCGCGGGCGACGACGTGCCTGTGCTCGAGTACGGGTCGTCGACGAGCGTGGGTGACTACACCTGCCGCAGCGCCACCGACGGGGTCCAGTGCATCGACGCGTCCGGGGCCGGCTTCCAGCTGGCGCGTGCCAGCTGGTCCGAGCTGCCCGCCTGACGACGGGCAGCCCGGCCGAGCGTCACCAGATGCGGACGCGGTCCTCCGGGGCCAGGTACAGCGCGTCGCCCGGCTGCACGTCGTAGGCCGCGTAGAACTCGTCCACGTTGCGCACCACGCCGTTGCAGCGGAACTCGTTCGGCGAGTGCGGGTCCGTGGCGAGCCGGCGGATCATCTCCTCGTCGCGGCCCTTGGACTGCCACACCTGCGCCCACCCGAGCAGCACCCGCTGGACGCCGGCCAGCCCGTCGATCACGGGCGCGTCCTCCAGCGGGGCGCCGAGCGAGATGCGGTAGGCGGTGAACGCGATCGACAGGCCGCCCAGGTCGCCGATGTTCTCGCCGATGGTCAGCTCGCCGTTGACGTGGTGCGCACCGTCCAGCTGCACCGGGGAGAACTCGTTGTACTGGTCGATCAGGGCCTTCGTGCGCGTCTCGAACTCGGCGCGGTCGTCGGCCGTCCACCAGTCCTCGAGGCGTCCGTCGCCGTCGTACTTGGACCCCTGGTCGTCGAAGCCGTGGCCGATCTCGTGGCCGATCACGGCACCGATCCCGCCGTAGTTGACCGCGTCGTCGGCGTCGGCGTCGAAGAACGGCGGCTGCAGGATCGCGGCCGGGAAGACGATCTCGTTCATGCCGGGGTTGTAGTAGGCGTTGACCGTCTGCGGGGTCATGAACCACTCGTCGCGGTCGATCGGCTTGCCGATCTTGCCCAGCTCCCGGTCCTGCTCGAACGCGTACGCGCGGCGCACGTTGCCCAGCAGGTCGTCGGGCGCGACCTCGAGCGAGGAGTAGTCGCGCCACGTCGCGGGGTAGCCGATCTTCGGGGTGAACGCGTCGAGCTTGGCCAGGGCCTTCGCGCGCGTCTCCTCGCCCATCCACTCGAGCTGCGAGATCGACTCGCGGTACGCGGCGACCAGGTTGGCGACGAGCTCCTCCATCCGCTCCTTGTGCGCGGGCGGGAAGTGCCGGTCGACGTAGACCTTGCCGACGGCCTCGCCGAGGACGCCCTGGACCAGCGACACCCCGCGCTTCCACCGGTCGCGCAGCTCCTGCGCGCCGGTCAGAGTGCGGCCGTAGAAGTCGAAGTTGGCCTCGACCAGCTCGTCGGACAGGTAGGGCGCACGGTCGGAGATGACGTGGAACGTGAGCCACGCCTGCCAGTCCTCGAGCGGCTCGCTCTGCCACAGGGCGGCGAACGCCTCGGCGAACGACGGCTCGCGCACCACCAGCTGGTCGAACGCGCCGGCGGGGGCGCCGAGGGCGATCACCCACGAGTGCCAGTCGAAGCCCGGTGCGCGCTCGGCCAGCTCGGTCAGCGACAGGGCGTTGTACGTGAGGTCGGCGTCCCGGTCCTTGACCACGTCCCAGTGGCCGGCGGCGAGCTTGGTCTCCAGGGCCACGATCCGTCCGGCCAGCTCGTCGGCCTGCGCGTCGTCGGCAGCCGCGCCACCGAGCGTGAGCATGCGCGCGACGTGCGGGCGGTAGGCCGCGAGCACGGCCGCGTACTGCTCGTCGCGGTAGTAGGCCTCGTCGGGCAGACCCAGACCGCTCTGCACCAGGTGCACGGCGTACTTCGTCGGCTCCTTGGCGTCGTTGTCCACGTAGAACTGCACCGCGCCACCGGCTCCGGTGCGCTGCAGGGCACCCAGCGCGCCGGTCAGCTCCGCCTGGGTCGTGGCGGCCTCCACCAGGGCGAGGTCCGTGCGCAGCGGGGCGGTGCCCGCGGCGGCGACGGCGTCGGTGTCCATGAACGACGCGTACACCGCGCCGACCTTGGCCTCGACGGAGTCGGCCGCGCCACCGGCCGCAGCCGTGGCGCCCGCGTCCGCGATGATGTCGCGCACCTGCTCCTCGGCCCGGTCGTGCAGGGCGCGGAACGAGCCGTCCATGGCCCGGTCGGCGGGGATCTCGTGGCTGGCGAGCCAGCGGCCGTTCACGTGGGCGTAGAGGTCGTCCTGAGGACGGACGTCGGGGTCGAGGGCGGTGAGGTCGATGCCACTGCGCGTCATGGGCACAGCCTACGGACGGGTTGCCGACCGACGAGATCGGTTATGCCGAGGGCGGACCGGGACCTCCGTGCGGTGCGGCAGGATGGGCCTATGCGTATCCATGTCGCCTCCGACCACGCCGGTTACGAGCTCAAGGTCGCGCTCGTCGAGCACCTGCGCGCTGCCGGCCACGACGTCGTCGACCACGGCGCCGACACGTACGACGCCCTCGACGACTACCCGCCGTTCTGCTTCGCGGCGGGGGAGGCCGTCGTCGCCGAGCCGGGCAGCCTGGGCGTCGTCATCGGTGGCTCCGGGAACGGCGAGCAGATCGCCGCCAACAAGGTCACCGGCGTGCGAGCCGCCCTCGCGTGGAACCTGGCGACCGCGCAGCTGGGCCGCCAGCACAACGACGCGAACGTCGTGGCGATCGGCGCCCGGCAGCACTCCGTCGACGAGGCGCTCGCGCTGGTGGACGCGTTCGTGGCCGAGCCGTTCAGCCACGACCCGCGCCACCAGCGCCGGATCGACCTGCTCGCGGACTACGAAGCCGCCCGCTAGCTCACCAGACGTAGTTGCACATCGGCGCGACGGACCACAGGAACGCGGCTGCCGCGGGCTGCAGAGCGCCGGGCGTCACCTCGGCCACCAGTCCCGCGCGGGCCAGAGCCGCGAGCGACCGGCCCCCGAGGTAGGCGGCACCGAGCTCCCGCACGTCGAGCCGCAGGTCGGCCGGATCGTCGGTCCGCGTGACCTCCGCCGGGTACGCGCCGTCGTCCTGCCGGGTACCGGTCGTCAGGCGCCACCGGCCGGCGTTGGCGGGCAGGCGCGTGTCGGTCACGTCGAGCACCACGTCGACCGGTGCGGCGTACCGACGCCCCGCGAGCGCGACGGGGAGGTCGAGCAGGCGGACCCAGAGGTTGTCGTTGACCTTGGGCACCACGGCGCGCGGGTTCTCCAGCAGGAGGAGCAGCGAGTCGTCGACGGGGAGCATCGGTCCCTCGACGGTCGCGGTGAGGTCGAGGTCGAGCAGGAACGACCACAGGCGGTGCGTGGAGGCCGCGTCGAGCGCGACGGCCTCGCGGACCTTGACGATCCCGGCGGGGCCGCCCTCCGCCCAGTTCTCCTTGCGCCGGAACAGCGCGAAGGCCCGCGCGCTCCCGGAGGCGTCGCGGACGGTCGCGATGCGCAGCGGCTCGGCGCCCTCGCGCCACGCGGGCGGGTCGACGAGCACGCGCGTGCGCCACACCTCGGTGTCGCGGGTGATCCAGCCGGGCCGCCCCGCGCCGGCCGCGCGGTGGACCTCGTCGACGAGCGCGCTGTGCAGCGCGACGTCGGCTGTCGCGAGCGTGACCGTGAGCTCCTCGGAGCCGGGGACGTCCCGCAGTGCTGCGCCACGCCCGATCTTCACGCGGACGTCGTCGGCGGCCGAGCCGTACCCGTACCGCCCGTAGATCGTGTGCTCCGCGGCGAACAGCGCGGACACGGGCTCGCCGCGGTCCAGCGACCGAGCGAAGTGCGAGTCGATCATCGCGGTGAGCAGGCCGCGGCGACGCTGGTCCGGTCGGGCACCCACCCAGGTGAGACCCGAGCACGCGATCGACGTCCCGGGCACGGGCATGTCGTGCGCGTACGACGCGTGGACGGCGGCGAGACCCCCGTCGGGGTCCTCGACGGCCTGCGCGCGGTCCCACGCGAAGGTGATCGGCACGATCGCGTCGGTCTCCGCGTTCGAGTCGAAGGCGAAGGCCAGGCGGTCGACCTCGAGGAACTCGTCCTTGCGGTCCTCGGGCACGTCGACGAGGCGGTATCCGGCGGGCAGGGGGCTCATGCCACCCATCGTCCGGCACCGCACGCCTCCGGAGCACCCCCATTTCCCGGTGCGGCGCTCGGGCAATGACCTGCGGATACGCTCACCGGGTGCGGGGGACGCGGCAGGCGCCGGAACGGGGGCTCTACTCGCGCGCCTCGCTCGCAGCGCGCCGCTGGAGCGGACGCTCGCAGGTGGTCATCGTGGCGGTGCTCGTGCTCTGCGCCGCACTCCTGGTGGTCGGCATCCTGCGGCAGCCCGAGTGGTTTCCGCCCTCCGCCTTCCTGCTCCTGATCGTCGTGGCGGTGTTCCTGCTGCGGCTGCGCCAGCTCGCGGTGCTCGGCGCGGTGGTGATGGCGTGCACCTGGGGCCTGTGGGTGTGGGGCGCGCCGACGGTGATCCCGGGTGTCCTCGTGGTCGTCACGGTCGCGGTGATCGCCAGCATCGCGTTCGCGCGAGGGCGTGAACGGCTCGGTCTGCAGGGTGCGCCCGGTGATCTCATGCTGGTCGACCTGCGCGACCGCCTGGCCGCCCACGGGCGCGTGCCGCCGCTGCCCGCCGGGTGGCACGTGGACAGCGAGTTCCGCTCGGCGCACGCCGACGGGTTCTCCGGCGACTTCATGGTGGCGGGCTCGCGATCGGGCAGCTCGGCGCTCGAGATCGTCCTGGTGGACGTGTCCGGCAAGGGGCTGGACGCGGGCGTCCGCTCGCTGCAGCTGTCCGGCGCGTTCGGCGGACTGCTGGGTGCGATGCCCCGGGAGGAGTTCCTCGGAGCCGCCAACCAGTACCTGCTCGACCAGGCGTGGGACGAGGGGTTCGCCACGGCGATCCACGTCGCGATCGACATGACCACCGGCGACTTCTGGGTCTCCTCGGCGGGTCACCCGCCTGCCGTCCAGCTGCACGCCGGGTCGGGTCGGCTCGCACTGCTCGACACGGTCGGCAGCCCTGCGCTCGGGGTCGTCCCCGACATCCGCAGCGAGGCGCGGGCCGGCCGGCTGGACCGCGGCGACGTCCTCATGCTCTACACCGACGGCGTGGTCGAGGTGCGGGGCGGGGACCTCGACCAGGGGATCGACCGGCTCATGGGGGTGGCCGACCGCGTGCTCAGCCCAGGTCGCGGCTCCGCGGCGGCGGTGCTCGCGGGGGTGCGGGCCGGTGACGACGACGACCGCGCCGTGGTCCTGGTCCGCCGCGACTGACCGGTCCTCAGGGCTGGATCGCCTGCGCCAGCCAGTCGGCGTAGCCCGCGCGCCCGCCGTCCGGGCGCAGGTGGATGTCGTCGCCGTACAGCCAGCCACGGTTGGCCGTCGCCAGGGTGTTCCAGTCGAGGACGCGGACGTTCGGGTACTCCGGCCCGACCCGGGCGAAGAGCTCGTTGTCGAACGCGGCCCACGTGCGCGGGACGTGGACGTTCACCAGGAACACCCGCCGGTCCGCGGTGAGGTCCAGCAGCGCCCGCAGGGTCGCCTCGTCGATCGGTCCGTTGGTCCCGCCGTGCACGATCACCGTGTGGCCGAGGGTGCCCGCGGCCGCGGCGGCACGGACCAGGTCGACCATCACGGCGAACTGCCGGGAGACCTCGGCATCCACCGCGATGCCCCGGGCGGCGAGCTCCTCCGCGGCGCCCAGCATCACGGAGTCGCCGAAGCCGGAGGCGCCCCCGACCGTCTCGACGGGCGGGGGCGGCACGGCGGGCGCGACGGGGGTGGTGGTGCTCGGCGTCGGGACCGGGGTGGCTGTCGCGCGGGGCGTCGACGACGCCGGACGGGTCGACGTGACCGCGGGCGCCGCGGCCGGCTCCCACCGGGCGGTCGAGGACGTCGCGGGCACCTGCGCCAGGGCAGCGGTGGCGACCCCGCCGACGACCACCATCCCGACGACGGCCGCGACCACCCGGAGCACGGCACGCGGTCGGTCCGGGCCGGCCGCGCGCACGCGGGCGACCACCCGACCGATCGCGCCCCGGCGCACCGGCAGCTCGACGCACCGGTAGGACAGCTCGGCGATCATGAGCACTGCCGCGAGGCGCAACGGGGTCGCCGCCCACGGCTCCAGCGCTATGTCGACGCCCGGGCGCGTGAGCATGAAGACCGGCCAGTGCCACAGGTAGATCCCGTAGGACCGCTCACCGAGCCAGCGCCACGGCTGCCGGGACAGCGCGCGTCCGAGCAGTCCGGCCGGGTCGGCAACCGCGCCGACCAGGACGGCCGCCAGCAGCGAGAACGCGAGGAACCCTCCGCGGTAGAGGGCGTTGCTGAACTCGTCCACCCAGACGAACGCCGCGAGCACGCCGAGCAGCGCGGCGGCGCCGAGCACGTCGGTGACGCCCGCCTCGAACCGCCGCACCGAGCTGCCGCGCTCGCGCACCCACGAGCCGGCGTGCCGCCACGTCCGCCACGGGGTCCAGACCGCCGCCATGGCCGCGCCCACCAGCAGGCCCATCGAGTGGGTGTCGGTGCCGAAGTACGCGCGGCTCGGGTCGTTGGGCACGGGGGAGGACGTGCGGACGGCGATCACGACCATCGCCGCGGTGGACAGCAGCGCCAGGACGGCGGCGAGCTGCCCCACCCGTGCGCGGCCCGCCCGCAGCGCCAGCAGCGCGACCAGCGGGAACACCAGGTAGAACTGCTCCTCGATGGCCAGCGACCACAGGTGCTGGAGCAGCGGCGGACGACTGGTCAGCTCGAAGTACGACCGGTCCGCGACCACCTGCCACCAGTTCGACACGTACCCCGCGGCCGCGAGGATGTCCCCACGCAGCTCGCGCGCCTCGCTGGGCATCGCGACGGCGACACCGGCCATCGCGACCAGCAGGAGCCCGAGCGCGGGCAGCAGCCGCCGCGCGCGCCGGGCGTAGAACCGCCGGAACGAGAACCGCCCGGTCAGCTCCACCTCGTCGAGGACCAGCGTGGTGATGAGGAAGCCGGACAGGACGAAGAACACGTCCACGCCGAGGAACCCGCCGCGCATCCACGGCGCGCCGAGGTGGTAGACCACGACGCCGGCGACGGCGATCGCACGGACACCGTCCAGGCCGCCCAGGTGCGGCAGCCGCGTGAACGGCACCACGGCTGTCACCCGGGGTGCCGTGCGCGTCCCGACGAGCGCCGAGCGCTGGACGGTGACGGTCATGGATCTCCCGGGTCGGTGCGGCGCGCGGTCGACGCGCGGCGCCTCCCGTGCGGCCAGGCTAGGTCGGCCGGGACGGCGGGCAGCCGTGGACACGCGGGAGGCCGTTCAGTCGTCGGGGAACCAGATCGCGCGGCGCAGGGCGACGCGGGTGCCGTCGGCGCTCAGCGGGGTGTCCTCGTCCCGCAGCAGGGCCAGCGCGCGCGTGGCGTGCCGGGCCGGCGGGCTGCCCGCGGCGTTGACCACCCGCCACCAGGGCACCCCCGAGCCGGCGTGGCTCATGACCTGGCCCACCTGGCGCGGGCCACCGCGACGGACACCGTCCCGCGCCTCGAGCAGGTCACCGACGACCTCGGCGATCGTCCCGTACGTCATGGCGCGGCCTGGGGGGATGGTGGCCACGAGGTCGAGCACGGCCTCCGCGTAGTCGTCGTCCACCGGCGGTGCTCAGCCCAGTGCGCGCTTGGAGCTGATGACCCCGGTGTCGAAGCCCGCCAGGTGCAGCCCGCCGTGGAACCGGGCGTGCTCGATCTTCACGCACCGGTCCATGACGACCGTCAGCCCCGCGGCCTCCCCGTGCCGGGCGACGTCCTCGTGCCACGAGCCGAGCTGGAGCCAGAGCGCCTTGGCACCGACGGCGATCGTCTCGTCCAGGACGGTCGGCAGGTCGTCGTGGCGGCGGAACACGTCCACCAGGTCGGGGACCACCGGCAGCGACTCGAGCGACGGGTACACCGGCCGGCCGAGGATCTCGTCGGCGCGCGGGTTGACGAAGTACACGTCGTACGGGGAGCTGGACAGGAGGTAGGTGGCGACGAAGAAGCTAGCGCGAGCGGGGTTGTTCGACGCCCCGACGATCGCGATGGACTTCGTCGAGTGCAGCAGCGCGAGGCGCTCGGGCGCGCTCGGTCCCTGCCAGGTGCGCGTGCTCATGCGGCGACCCCCGTCCGGGTCCGTCCGGTGGCGCTGGTGAGCGCTTGGTCGAGGTCCCAGAGGATGTCCTCGGCGTCCTCGAGCCCGACGCTGATCCGCACCAGGTCGGCGGGCACACCGGCCGCGGCCAGCTGCTCCGCGTTCAGCTGCTGGTGGGTGGTGGATCCCGGGTGGATGACGAGCGTGCGGGCGTCGCCGACGTTGGCCAGGTGGCTGGCCAGCTGCAGGGCCTCGATGAACGCGCGGCCGATGGTGCGGCCGTCCTTGTCGTCCGTCGCTCGCAGGCCGAACGCGAACACCGCGCCGGGGCCGAGCGGCAGGTAGTGGTTCGCGCGCTCGTGGTGCGGGTGGCTGGGCAGTCCGGCCCAGTTGACGTACGAGACGCGGGGGTCGGCCTCGAGCCACTCGGCGACCACCCGGGTGTTCGCCAGGTGCGCGTCCAGCCGCTGGGGGAGCGTCTCGACGCCCTGGAGCAGCTGGAACGCGGACTGGGGGCTCAGCGCCGGGCCGATGTCGCGCAGCTGCTCCGAGCGGAGCTTGGTGAGGAACCCGTACTCCCCGAAGTTCTCCCACCAGCGCACCCCGCCGTAGGACGCCACCGGCTCGGTCATCTGCGGGAAGCGGCCGCTTCCCCAGTCGAACCGCCCCGACTCGATGACGATGCCGCCGAGCGTGGTGCCGTGGCCGCCGAGGAACTTGGTCACCGAGTGGATGACGATGTCCGCGCCGTGCTCGATCGGGCGGACCAGGTAGGGCGTGGCCAGCGTGGCGTCGACGACGAACGGGATGCCGGCGGCGTGCGCGACCTCGGCCAGCCCGGCCAGGTCCGCGATCTCGCCGGACGGGTTCGCGATGACCTCGGCGTACAGCACCTTGGTCTCGGGCCGGATGGCCGCGGCGTAGTCGGCGGGGTCGGTGCCGGGCACGAACGTGGTGTCGACCCCGAACCGGCGCAGCGTCACGTCGAGCGCGGTGACCGTGCCGCCGTACAGCTGCGACGACGCGACGATGTGGTCCCCGGCGCCGACGAGCGCGGCGAAGGTGATGAACTCCGCGGACATGCCCGACGCGGTGGCGACCGCACCGATCCCGCCCTCGAGCGAGGCGATCCGCTCCTCGAGCGCGGCGACCGTCGGGTTCCCGATCCGGGAGTAGATGTTCCCGTACTTCTGGAGCGCGAACAGGTTGGCGGCGTCGGCGGTGTCCTGGAACACGAACGACGTCGTCTGGTAGATCGGCACCGCGCGCGCACCGGTGGTCGCGTCGGGGATCCCGCCGGCGTGCAGCGCCCGCGTGCGGAAGCCGAAGCGGTGGTCGGGGCTGGTCATGCGGTCTCCTCGGAGGCGCTGGTGCGGGCGGCTGGCAGCACGGTACGCCGTGCGGTGAGTGCGGCGATCTCGTCGACCGCCCAGGGGTTCTGCAGCGAGGTGACGTCGCCCAGCACGCTGCCGTCGAGGATCTGCGCGAGCAGCCGGCGCATGATCTTGCCCGACCGCGTCTTGGGCAGGTCCGGCACCAGGAGCACGTGCTTGGGCTTGGCGACGGGCCCGATCTCGTGGGCCACCTGCGCGCGCAGCTCCTCGCGCAGCGCGTCCGTCGCGGCGAGCCACGCGTCGAGGTCGTCGACAGGTCCCGGTGCCGACGAGGGCACGACGAATGCCGCGACGGCCTGCCCGGTGACGCCGTCGTGCACGCCCGCGACCCCGGCCTCGCCCACCGCGGGATGGGCGACGAGCGCGGACTCGATCTCGATGGTCGAGAGGCGGTGCCCGGACACGTTGACGACGTCGTCCAGGCGGCCGAGCAGCCAGATGTACCTGTCGGCGTCGTACGACGCGCCGTCGCCGGCGAGGAAGTACCCGCCGTGCTCGCCGTGCCCGGCGAACCGCCGCCAGTACGCGTCGAGGTAGCGCTGCGGGTCGCCCCAGATCGTGCGGGCCATCCCGGGCCACGGCCGGTCGACGATGAGCAGCCCGCCCTCGCCGGGGCCGACCTCGACGCCTGAGTCGTCGACGACCTTTGCCGAGATGCCCGGCAGCGGACGCGTGGCGGACCCGGGCTTGAGGACCGTGCTCCCCGGCAGGGGCGCGATCATCGCGGCACCGGTCTCTGACTGCCACCAGGTGTCGACCACCGGTGCGCGGTCGGCGCCGAACGTGCGGCGGAACCACACCCACGCCTCGGGGTTGATCGCCTCGCCGACCGTGCCCAGCAACCGGATGCTCGACAGGTCGTGCCCGCCGGGCAGCTCGTCGCCGAACCACGTCATGAACGTCCGGATGAGGGTCGGGGCCGTGTAGTAGGTGGTCACGCCGTAGCGCTCGATGATCTCGAGGTGGCGCTCGCGGTGCGGGCTGTCGGGGGTGCCCTCGTAGATGACCTGCGTGAGCCCGTTGGCCAGCGGTCCGTAGATCTCGTAGGTGTGCGCGGTGACCCACGCGAGGTCGGCGGTGCACCAGTGGACGTCGTCGGGCTTGGCGTCGAAGTGCGCCCAGTGCGCCCAGGCCGCGTGCGTGAGGTACCCGCCGGACGTGTGCACCAGACCCTTCGGGCGCCCGGTGGTGCCCGAGGTGTAGATGATGAACAGCGGGTGCTCGGCGTCGAACGCCTGCGCCTCGTGCACGTCGGGCGCGGTGTCGACGACGTCGTGCCACCAGACGTCGCGCCCGTCGGTCCACGGCACGTCCTGCCCGGTCCGCCGGACCACCAGCACGTGCTCGACGTGGTCCAGGCCGGCCACCGCCTCGTCCGCGGCGGACTTCACCTCGACAGCCTGCCCCCGGCGGTGCTGCCCGTCGCTGGTGACCAGCATCTTGGCGCCCGTGTCCTGCACCCGGAACCGCACGGCCTCCGCGGAGAAGCCACCGAACACGAGGGAGTGCACGGCGCCGATGCGGGCGATCGCGAGCGTCACGATGACCGTCTCGGCGAGCACCGGCAGGTACACCACGACCCGGTCCCCGGGTCCGATGCCGAGGGCGGTCAGCGCGTTGGCCGCCCGGGACACCTCGCGCTGCAGGTCCGCGTACGTGAGCGTGCGGCGGTCGCCGGGCTCTCCCTCGACGTGCAGGGCCACCTTGTCGCCGCGCCCGGCGTCGACGTGCCGGTCCACACAGTTGACCGCCACGTTCAGCCGCCCGCCGACGAACCACTGCGCCTCCGGGACGGTCAGCCCGCCCTGTCCGTCGTCCACGGGCGGCGACCAGACCAGGGGCGTGTGCCACGGCGTCGCCCAGTCGAGCCGGCGTGCGGCGTCCTCCCAGAACGCGACCGGGTCGGCGTCGGCGCGGTCGAACGCCTCGGGTCCGACGTTGGCGTCGAACGCCGGCGGGGGGTCGTAGGTGCGTGCCTCGGTCTGCAGGGTGGAGATCGTGGAGGTCATGCCCATCTCTTCAGCAGGTACTTCTCGGCCAGCCCGATGAGGCTGTCGGTCAGCTTGCCCAGCAGGGCCAGCGCGATGATCGCGAGGATGATCCGGTCCACGCGCCCGTTGTTGCCGGAGTCCACCAGCAGGAACCCGAGGCCCATGGACGACGCGATGAGCTCGGCGGCGACGAGGAACAGCCAGGACTGCGCCATCGCGAGCCGCAGCCCGGACACCACCGACGGGAGCACCGCGGGCAGCTGCACGCCCGCGAACAGCCGCACGCCGCGCAGCCCGTAGGCCCGGCCGACCTCGACCAGGTGCGCGTCGACGTGCCGCAGCGCGGCCGCGACGGTGGTGTAGACCGGGAAGAAGGCGCCGATCGCGATGAGCGTGATCTTGGAGTCCTCGCCGATCCCCATCCAGAGGATGAGCAGCGGTACCCACGCGAGCGAGGGGACGGACCGGATGCCGCCGAGCGTGGGGGCCAGCAGGGCGTCGCCCAGGCGCGAGAGGCCGACCACGGCCGAGAGCACGAGGCCGATCGCGGAGCCGATGGCGAAGCCGATGAGCACGCGCTGCGTGGAGATCGCGACGTACTGGCCGAGGAGGCCGCGCTGCGCGAGGTCGACGGCGGCGTCCCACACCGACGCGGGGCTGGGCAGCTGGTAGGGCGCGACGAAGCCGGCGCTGGTGACCCACTGCCAGAGCGCGAGCAGCGCGAGCGGGAGGAGCAGGCCGACGACCGTGCGTGTGCCGCGTCGGTCGAGCGGACCCTTCGACGACGGCCGGGGGGAGCCGTTGTCGAACGGGTTGAACGCGCGGTGCGGGCGACCCTCCTGGTCGAGGATCGGCGTCGACGTGCCGGCGACGGGCGGTGCGGACATGTCAGCTCCTGGGAGGGATCCTGCCGCCCCCGAGAGTCCCGGGGGCGGCAGGCGGGGGGTCAGGACGGGTCGGCGTTCTCGGCGAACGACGGCTCGAACAGCTCGTCGAGCGCCTTGTCGACGGCGTCCTGGGTGGGGACGTCACCGTTGGCGACGAAGATCGGGCCGACGACCGCGAGCACCTTGCGCTGCGCGTCGCCGGGGACCGGGTCGAGGTCGAGCGTCGTGCGCTTGGTGATGACGGTCTCCGCGACGGCGGGGTCGATGGCGGCGACCTCGGCCAGGATCGAGACGACCTCATCGGGGTTGGCGATCGCCCAGGCCCGCGCCTTCTCGTACGTGTCGACCACCAGCTGCGCCAGGTCGGGGCTCGTGCCCAGGAACGACTCGGTCGCGTTGAGGAAGCCGTAGGTGTTGAAGTCCACGTTCCGGTACAGCAGCGTCGAGCCCGCGGTCGCCTCGCTGGCGGCCATCAAGGGGTCCAGCCCGGCCCACGCCGCGACCGAGCCGTTCTCCAGGGCGGCCTTGCCGTCCGCGTGCTGCAGGTTCTGCACCTCGACCTGGTCCAGCGGGACGCCGGCCTCCTCGAGCGACTGCAGGAGGAAGAAGTACGGGTCGGTGCCCTTGGTGGCGGCCACCGACTTCCCGGCCAGCTGGCTGACGTCGGTGATGTCGGAACCCTTTGGCACGACGATCGCCGCCCACTCCGGCTGCGAGTAGATGTCGATGGTTTTGATCGGGGAGCCGTTGGAGCGCGCGAGCAGCGCGGCCGACCCGGCCGTGGAGCCCACGTCGACGGCACCCGCACGGAGCGCCTCGTTCGCCTTGTTGGACCCGGCGGACTGGATCCAGTTGACCGTGACGTCGTCGCCCAGGGCCTCCTCGAGCCAGCCCTGGTCCTTGATGACCAGGCTCAGCGGGTTGTAGGTCGCGAAGTCGATGTTGAGCACGTCGGCGCTCCACTCGACGGGGGCGTCGGCCGACGCGGTGGAGTCGGGCTCGGGCGCCACGGCGGGGGTGTCCTCGCCGGCGACGCAGCCGGTGAGCGCCAGGGCGGTCGCGAGGGTGAGCACGGTCGCTGACACTCTGGCGGACACGGCGGTGCGGATGCTCATCGTCTCTCCTGTGTGGGTGACCCGGGGGTGGGTCGGTGGGTGGGGCAGGTCAGATGGAGTGGTGCTTGTCCTGTTCGGCGGGGCCGATGTGGTGGGTCGGGACGCCGAGGCCCTCGAGCAGCTCGGCGCGCAGGCCGGCGAACGTGGCGTCGGCGCGGTCCCGGGGGCGCGTCCCGGGCACGTCGATGACGCGCGCGATGCTGGTCTCGTCGCCCTCCGGGGTGCGCAGGAGCACGACGCGGTCGGCCAGGTAGAGCGCCTCCTCCACGTCGTGAGTCACCAGGAGCACCGTGGTCGGCTCGGCGGCGTGCACCTCGAGCAGGAGCTCCTGCATGCGCAGCCGGGTCAGCGCGTCGAGGGCGCCGAACGGCTCGTCCAGCAGCAGGACCCCGGGGTTGCGGGCGAGCGCCCGGGCGAGCGACGCGCGCTGCGCCATGCCGCCGGACACCTGCCGGGGACGCAGCCCGGCGGACGCGGTCAGGCCGACCAGCTCGAGGAGCTCGGCCACCCGACCGGCGCCGTCCGCCCGCGACGTCCCCGCCGGCAGGCCGAGCGTGACGTTCTGCGTGAGCGTGCGCCAGGGCAGGAGCCGCGGCTCCTGGAACGCGACGGCCGTCCGGGGGTCGGTCCCGCGCACGGGGGAGCCGTCGATGAGGATGTCGCCCGCGTCGGGGGTGTCCAGGCCGCTGACCTGGCGCAGGAGCGTGGACTTGCCGCAGCCGGACGGCCCGACGAGCGCGACGATCTCGCCCGCGGCGAGCTCGAGGTCCACGCCCGCGAGCACGGCGCGCGGGCCGGTGGGTGTGGCGAACGTGCGGCGGACGTCGCGCAGGGTCACCGGGTGGGCGACGTGCGCGGTCGCAGTCGAGGTCAGGGACATGGGGGTCCTGGGGATCGGGCGCGGCCGATCGGGACGGGCTGGGGGCCGGTCTGCCGCGCGAGGGGCGGGCACCGGCAGTCCCTCGGTCAGGCCGAGGGGGAGACGCGGGGAGGCGTCAGGAGCCGGTGCGGTGCGGGGAACAGCACGCGGACCGACAACACATGAGGAGGGACGGACGAGCGGTCATGGCGGTCCGTTCCTTCCTCGTGACGATTCTGGAGTGGGAAGATCCGGATTTCTCAGATGCTGAGATCGCGTATCCACCACGTGAGCGCGAGAGTAGCGCTTCCCGACGACTGTCGGCAACGGCCGTCCACGCACACGCGACCGCCCGCGGCGCCGAGGGGCGTCGCGGGCGGTCTCCGGGTGGCTCAGGCGGTCGGGCGCAGGGCCTCCGCGATCGCCGGCAGGGTGCGCGGGTCGGCCTGCACGAGCATCGTCGTGATCGCCGTGCCCTCCCAGGCGGGCAGCTGGGCCCGGATGTCGTCGACGGTGCCCACCAGGGCGATGTCCTGCACGAGCTCGAGCGGCACGGCGGCGGTCGCGCGGGCGCGGTCGCCGGCCAGGTAGTGGGCCTGGATCTCGTCGCACGCCTCGGTGTAGCCGAGCCGGTCGAGGACCGCGCGGTGGAAGTTGGCCCCCTTGGCTCCCATGCCGCCGGCGTAGAGCGCGATGAACGGGCGGACGCTGTCCGCAGCGGACTCGACGTCGGTGCCGATCACCACCGGCACGGTCGCAACGACCTCGAACGCGTCCACCGGGGTCCGCTCGGGAGCGCGCCGCGCGAAGCCCTCGCTCAGCAGCGTGCGGTACTCGCCGTCCATCCGAGGCGAGTAGAAGAGCGGCAGCCAGCCGTCGGCGATCTCCGCCGACATCGCGATGTTCTTCGGCCCCTCGGCCGCCAGGTGGATCGGCAGGTCGGCGCGCAGAGGGTGCACCGTCGAGCGCAGAGCCTTGCCCAGGCCGGAGCCCTCCTCGGGACCCAGCGGGAGCCGGTAGAACTGCCCGTCGAACGTCACGGGCGCCTCGCGCGCCAGCACCTGGCGGACGATCGAGACGTACTCGCGCGTGCGGGCGAGGGGGCGCGGGTACGGCTGCCCGTACCAGCCCTCCACCACCTGCGGCCCGGAGGCGCCGAGCCCCAGCACGAACCGGCCCCCGGAGAGGTGGTCGAGCGTGAGCGCGGCCATCGCCGCGGCCGTCGGGGTGCGGGCGGAGATCTGCGCGATCGCCGTGCCGAGCCGGATCCGCGACGTGCGCGAGCCCCACCACGCGAGCGGGGTGAGCGCGTCGGAGCCGTAGGCCTCGGCCGTCCAGACGGAGTCGAACCCGAGCTGCTCGGCGCCGAGGACCGCCTCCTGCGCACCCGGCGGAGGGCCCGCCGACCAGTAGCCCGTGTGGTAGCCCAGCCGCATCGTCAGTCCTCCGGTCCGGCGTCGCCGTCGACGCCCGCGCCAGGCTACCTGCTACCCCGGGTATCACCGAGGCGGGGACCTCAGATGTAGATCGCCGGGTCGTCGATCTCGACGTCGAACGGCGCGGCCACCGGGCGCAGCCGGATCGTCGCAGGCACACCGACCGCGATCGCCCCGGCGGGGACGTCGTGGATCACGACGGCGTTGGCGCCGACCTGCGCACCGTCGCCGATCCACACCGGTCCGAGGATCTTGGCGCCGGCCCCGACGACCACGTTGTCGCCGACCGTCGGGTGCCGCTTGCCGTGCCGCATCGACTTGCCGCCGAGCGTGGAGCCGTGGAAGAGGACCACGTCGTCGCCCACCTCGGCGGTCTCGCCGATGACGACGCCCATGCCGTGGTCGATGAACAGCCGCCGGCCGAGGCGTGCTCCGGGGTGGATCTCGATGCCGGTGGCCGCCCGCGCGAGCTGGGAGATCAGTCGCGCGGGCAGCCGCAGGCCGGGCTGGTGCCACATCCTGTGCGCCAGCCGGTACACCCACACCGCGTGCACCCCCGGGTACCCGAGGGCGACCTCGGCGAGCGACCGGGCCGCGGGGTCGCGGTGCCGGGCTGCCTCGAGGTCTTCCCTCAGGGTGGCCAGGAAGTGCAGGTGGTCGGACACGGTGCCTTCGTCCTGTCGGTGGGGTGGGTGTGCTCAGGACCTGTCAGTCGACCAGGTCCGCGTACAGCACGGTCGACAGGTAGCGCTCGCCGAACGACGGGATGATCGCGACGATCAGCTTGCCGGCGTTCTCGGGGCGCTTCGCCAGGAGCGTCGCGGCGTGCAGCGCGGCACCCGACGAGATGCCGACGAGCAGGCCCTCCTCGGCGGCGGCGCGGCGGGCGACCTTGACGGCCGTCTCGGCGTCGACGTCGATGATCTCGTCGTAGACCGTGGTGTCGAGGATCTCCGGCACGAAGTTGGCGCCGATGCCCTGGATCTTGTGCGGGCCGGGGGCGCCACCGTTGAGGATGGGCGACTCGGCCGGCTCGACGCCGACGATCTTCACGCCCGGCTTGCGGGCCTTGAGCACCTGGCCGACGCCGGTGATGGTGCCGCCGGTGCCGATGCCGGCGACCAGGATGTCGATCTCGCCGTCCGTGTCCGCCCAGATCTCCTCGGCGGTCGTGGTGCGGTGGATCTCGGGGTTGGCCTCGTTGGCGAACTGGCGGGCCAGGATGGCGCCCTCGCGCTCCTTGACGATCTCGTCGGCCCGGTTCACCGCGCCCTTCATGCCCTCGGAGCCCGGCGTGAGGATGAGCTCCGCACCGAACGCCCGGAGCAGGAGCTTGCGCTCCTTGGACATGGTCTCCGGCATGGTGAGGACGACGTTGTAGCCGCGGGCCGCGCCCACGAACGCCAGCGCGATGCCGGTGTTGCCGCTGGTGGCCTCGACGATCGTGCCGCCGGGCTTGAGCTCGCCGGACGCCTCGGCCGCGTTGATGATCGCGACGCCGATGCGGTCCTTGACGGAGTTGGCGGGGTTGTAGAACTCGAGCTTGCCGACGACGGTGGCGGGGGCCCCGTCGGTGATCTTGTTGATGCGGACCAGCGGGGTGTTGCCGATGAGCGCCGTCGCGTCGTCGTAGATGCGTGCCATGGTTCCTCTTCGGTCGAGGCTGCCGGGGATGCCGGCAGCGGGTGGGGGACTGACTAGCAGCAGAGCGTCTGGGGTCCGGCGGCGCGCGGGCGCCGGTCGGCCGGTCCGGATCAGCAGGGGATGTCCGGAACGAGGCGGGGCGAGCGCTGGCGCGGGAGACGGTCCCCGGTCCAGGGGATCCTCGCGCGGAAGAGCAGCCAGCGCTCTACAGACAGCGACAACAGGGCAGCGCCACGCAGGCACGCCCGAGGACGGCGGGAGCGGCAGTGTGCACGCGCATCGCTTCGTCCTCCGAGACCGTTCGGTCGGTCGCGTCCCGCGGGTGCGGAACCGCAATCGGCCACGACGCTAGCGTCAACGTCGGCGCGGGCGCAAAGAGTCCCCACCAGTCGGACGGCTCAGGCGAGCCCCACCGCCGCGAGCCACGCCTCTGCGAGCAGCCCGTGCCCGGCGGGCGTCGGGTGCACGCCGTCGGACGCCCACGTCTCGGCGCCCGTCCGTGCCGCCGCCGCGGCGAACAGCCCGTCGGCCGGCACGAGCACCGCGCGACGCTCGGCAGCCACCCGGCGCACCACGGCGATGCGCGGGTCCAGGTCCTCGCGCCATGCGTGCTGCGCAGCGGTGACGGGCACGACGAAGGGCTCGATGAGGACGAGACGATCCACCGTTCCCACGACTGCGCGGAGGTTGTCCTCGTAGTCGTCGGTCGAGGTCGCCGTGCCTGCGTCGTACCGGCGCCAGGTGTCGTTGATGCCGATCAGGATCGACACCACGGTGGGCGCGAGCGCGACGGCGTCCTGGTCCCAGCGCGCCCGCAGCATCGCCGAGGTGTCGCCGCCGACGCCGCGGTTGAGGAACGTGAGGTCGAGGTCCGGCCGCCGAGCTCCCGCGAGCGCCGCCACGATGCCCGCGTAACCGTGCCCGAGGCTGGTGGGGTCGGTGCGGTCGCGGCCCCAGTCGGTCACGGAGTCTCCGGTGAGCAGGACGCGGTCGTGAGGCTGCAGGAAGGTCACGGGGGACACCCCATCACGTCGCGCGTGCGCCGAGGGGCCGTTCGTCAGCGTGCGGACAGGTGCGTCAGGACCGCGTCCGCGACCGCACCCGCGTCGGTCGGCATGCCCTCGAAGTTGGACGACCCACGTCGACGCATCCACCGCAGTCCCAGGAACCACAGGCCCGGCAGGTCCGCTGAGCCGTCGACGTGCCGGGGGACACCACGGTCGTCGAGGAGCTCGGCCGGGAGCCACCCGTGGCTGCCGCGCATGCCGGCGCACCAGACGATGCTGGTCACGTCCTCGTCCCGCAGGTCCAGCTCCGCGTCCTCGCGCACGGGGTAGGAGGTGTCGGCGTCCTCGGCGTCCGCCGAGGGTGCGTCCAGGCCGAGGCGGTCGATCGCGCCGTCGACGAGGGTGCGTGCGCGCTCGGCGAAGGCCTCACCGGCGGCGATGTTCGCCCGGACGGAGTCGTCGACCTGCAGCCGGCCGCCGCCGGCACCGGTGACCCGGCCCAGCAGCGGCAACCCCTCGCGGGCCATCCGGCGCAGGTCCGGCCCTGGCCCACCCGGCACGACGAGCGGGTTCGGCAGGCGGCGCAGCTCCTCGGGCACGTCGGCGGGCCGCTGGTCGAAGAAGCCGGCCGCGGCGAGCCACGCGATCATCGGACGGCCGCGATAGGGCGACGGGAGCCGCCCGACCGGCGACGTCGCGAGCAGCACGCGTCGACCCGCCGCCATCAGGTCACGGACCACCTGCACGCCCGACTGGCCGCTGCCGACCACCAGCACGGTGCCCGCCGGCAGCCCGTCGGGGGAGCGGTACGTCGTGGTCGTCTGCTGGACCACCGGCAGGTCGGCGGCGAACGCCGGCACCCGGGGGACGTTCTCCGCGCCGGTCGCGACGACCACAGCCCTCGCGTGCACCGGTCCGGCCGAGGTCTCCAGCGTGAGCCCGTCGAGCCGCGGCACGAGCGCCGTGACCGCGACGCCCGTGCGGACGGGGCCTGAGGACGCCAGGGACTCGAGCCGCCGGACGACCTCGTCGCGCGGCGTGTACTCGTGTTCCGGCGCCGGGCCGAGCATCGGGTTGAGGAAGCCGGGCGTGTTCAGCCGGAACGAGTCCCAGCGGGACCGCCACGACTCGCCCACCCGTGACCGCTCGAGCACCTCGTGCTCGATCCCGCGCGCGGTCAGCGCGGCGCTCGCCGCGAGGCCGGCGGGACCGGCCCCGACGACGACGCAGTCGACGCTCACTCCGGTGCGGCCACGTTCACCATCCAGTCGACGCCGTACTTGTCGGTGCACATGCCGAACGTGTCACCCCAGGGCGCCTGCTCGAACGGCACGGTGACGGTCCCGCCGGCGCTGAGGCCGTCCCAGTAGCCCTGCAGCTCGGGCAGGTCCTCGCCGCTGAGCGAGCACGAGATGGCGCTCGAGCTCGCGAGCTCCATCACGTCGGGGGTGTCGGCGCCCATGAGCACCATCCCGCCGGGCGTCGTGAGGTTCGCGTGCATCACCTTGCCCGCCTCGGCCGGGTTCTCGCTCGCGCCGTACTCGCCGAACGTGCTCACGTTCAGCTCGCCACCGAACACGGACTGGTAGAACTCCATCGCCTCCCGGGCGGTGCCGCGGAAGCTGAGGTACGGGTTCAGGTGCGTCGCCATGGGGGTCTCCTTCGACTGTGTCCGGATTCGACCACCTTGCCACCGTCCGCCCACACGCAGAAGATCGTCAGCCATGGACCGCCTCGAGGTCGCACACCGACGGCTGCACAACCAGCACCTGTCCGGTCCGCCGCTCCCCGATCCCGGCGCCGTCGTCCGGCACCTCGGCGCCTCGCAGGCGCAGGAGTACGCGATGGCGAGGTGGTCGCTGGGCCAGCGGACCACCGGCGCCGACGACGCAGCGGTGCAGGCGCTGCTCGATTCCGGCGCGATCCTGCGCACGCACGCCCTGCGCGCGACGTGGCACTTCGTCGCGCCCGAGGACGTCCGCTGGATCCAGGCGCTGACGGGACCCCGGGTGCGGCAGCTCAGCCGCTACTACGAGCGGCAGTCGGGGATCGACGAGGAGCTCGTGGACCGCGCGACGGCTGCCATCGCCGAGGCCTTGCAGGGCGGGAACCACCTCACGCGCACGGAGGTGCAGGACGCCCTGGCGCGGGCCGGGATCGAGGCGAGCGGCATCCGCCTGGCGTACCTGCTGATGGCCGCGGAGCTCGCCGCCGTCGTGGTCAGCGGCGTCCTGCGCGGCAAGCAGCGCACCTACGCGCTCCTCGACGAGCGCGTGCCGCCGACCCCGGCACTCGACCCGGACGAGGCGCTCGCCGAGCTGACCCGCCGGTACTTCGTCAGCCACGGGCCGGCCACGGTCAAGGACTTCTCGTGGTGGTCGAGCCTGACGCTCACGCAGGTCCGGCGCGGGCTGGCGCTGGTGGGGGAGACGCTCACGTCGGTCGAGGTCGACGGCATCACGTACTGGTTCGCACCCGCGCAGGCACCGCGCCGCGACCCCTCGCCCACCGTCCACGTGCTGCAGGGGTACGACGAGTACGGGGTCGCGTACACCGAGGGCCGGTCCGCGCTGAACATCGCCGACCTGCGCATCGCCCCCGCGAACACGAACCAGGTGATCCAGCCGCTGGTGCTCGACAGCCAGGTCGTCGGCTGGTGGCGGCGCGTCGTGGAGCGCGCCGAGATCGTGGCGGAGCCGCACCTGGCCGTCGCGCTCGACGACGCGCAGATGCGCGCGCTGCGGGCGTCGTTCGACCGGCTGGCGGCGTTCGTCGGCGTCCCCGTCAGGGTCGAACTCGACAGCTGACCAGAGAGTGTGTATAGTTCAACTTTGGATCTCCCGGTCTGCGTGATGGTGTCAGCATCCCATCACGAAGGATCGGCCCGGATGTGGAACGCGTCGCTACGAGAGCGATGGACGGCCACAGTCCGGGTGGCTGATCTTCGACAGCCCCCAATGGCGCTGGGGGCGGTTCAAGCCGCGCGCAACAAGGACAAGCGGGCGCGGTGGGCGAAGGCCAACAGGTGCTGACGGACATGCGGCCCCGGTGCAGCCCGCGACGAGAGTCGCGGAGCAGCACCGGGGCCGTTGTCGTCCGCTCACCCGGGACACCTTCTCCTCGGTGCAGCAGCAGGTGCACGATGGGCGGGCGGGTGTCGCTGAGCTCCCGTTCCAGCCGACGAGGCGAGTGGTTCCCGATGGTCATCCCGGTCGACGGCGGCGGCCCGCCGGTTCCTCCGCCCAACCCGTGCAACGCACCCACCTGCCTCGACGCGAAGGCCGAGCTGGCGAGCGCGCGGACGGCGTTCGCATCGACGTGCAACGGCCTCAAGACGGTGGCCGCCATCCTGCGGGTCCTCAAGCCGATCGTCAGCATCTCGCTCTGGTACCTGCTGGTGATCATCGTCGTCGCGATCGTCCTGCTCTGGCTGGGCCTCGGGTGGATCTCGGTCATCCTCTGGGCGCTCGTCCTGGCCTACGTCCTCGCCTGGATCCTCTACCTCGTCTTCGCGCGCGTGGCGGGGTCCATGGCGCAGGACCTCGCCGCCCGCATGAAGGACGTCCAGGACGCGATCGCGAAGGTGGTCGCCCAGTGCCCCGCGAACTGTCGCGGCGACCTGTCGATCCCGACCTGCGACGTCCAGATCCCCTGACGCGGCCAGCTCCGGGTCGCCGTGACCACATCGTGATCTGGTGATACTGGACGGGAGAACATTTCTTTCTTAATCTAAGTCGTGAAGTAAGGAGGCTTCATGACGGTGGCAACGACACGCGACCTGCGCCAGCAGAACCGGACCAAGGTTCTGCGCACGCTGGTCCTGTCCGGCGAGACGACGCGGGCGACGCTCGCCGCCGACTGCGAGCTCTCGCCGGCCACCGTCACGAACGTGGTGAACGAGCTGATCGACGACGGGGTCGTCGAGGAGGTCGGTTCGGTCCCCTCGGAGGGAGGCCGTCCGATCGCGCGGCTGGCGCTGCGGGCCGCCGGCGCGCACATGCTGGGTGCCGACGTCGGCGAGCGTGGCGTCGCGGTCGAGCTGTTCGACCTCTCGATGACCCGGCTGGACCGGGAGTTCCGGGAGGCCCCGGCATCCACGGCGGACCCGGCGCAGATCTCCGCCGCCCTCGCCGATGCCGTGGCGGCCGTCCGGGAGCGCAACCCGCAGCTCGAGGCCACGCTGGTCGGTCTCGGCGTCGGCTTGCCGGGTGTCGTGGGCCCCGCGCGCGGCGCGGCCGCGGACCCGACCCTGTACGCGCAGAGCCTGGGCTGGACGCCCACCCTGGTCGCGGACCTCGTCTCCGCACCGGGACTGGAGGTGTTCGCGGACAACGGCGCGAACGCGCTGGCAGTGGCCGAGCTGTGGTTCGGGGCCGCGCGCGGAGCGGACGACGCAGTCGTCGGGCTGCTCGGACGAGGCATCGGCCTGGGCGTCGTCTGCGACGGTCGCCTGGTGCGTGGTGCGCTCGGGTCGGCAGGGGAGTGGGGCCACACCAAGCTGGGCCTGGGCGACGGACCCGAGTGCCGCTGCGGTGCACGGGGGTGCCTCGAGGCGTACGTCGGGGCGCACGCGATCCTCGAGCGCTGGCGGGCGACCGGTGCGAGCGAGACAGGCGAGGGGTGGCGGGCGTTGAGCGCGCTCGTCGCGGCCGCCGATGCTGGTGACGCCGATGCAGCCGTGGTCGTCGACGAGACGCTCGACGTGCTGGCCACGGCCCTGGCGAACCTCGTGAACCTGCTGAACCCGGAACGGATCGTGCTCGGGGGCTGGGTCGGCCTGCGGCTGCTGCCCGCCCGTCGCGACGAGCTGACCGCACGGGTCCGGCGCCTCAGCCTCGAGCGGCCGGGCGGTCAGTTCACCATCGAGCTGTGCCGGTTCGAGGGTGACTCGGTCGCTCTCGGCGCCGCACTCATGCCGTTGCAGGCATTCATCGACCGGCCGCGCGTGCGGGAGCGTGCCGCGGTCCGGTGAGTCGGAACCGGGGCGATCGGCTAGGACAGCCCCGGTTCCTTGGAGAGAACCACCCCTACCAAGAGGAGATAGCTCGATGAGGAGACTACTCGGGACCACCACGGCTGCGCTGTCCAGCGCCGCGCTGGTGCTCACCATGGCCGCCTGCACAGGCGGCGACACGGCGGAGGCCGTCGAGGACGGCGGCTCGGCCACCCTGAAGGTCTGGGTCATGGGCGACGCCGGACCCGCCTTCACGGACCTGACCGCGGCGTTCACGGAGGACACCGGCATCAAGCTGCAGGTGGACGCCATCCCGTGGGAGAACGTGAACGACAAGCTCACCACCGCGGTCGCGTCCGGCGACGGGCCGGACGTCGTGCAGATCGGGCTGTCCCTGCTGCCCACCTTCGCCGACGCGGGCGTGCTCGCCGACCTCACCGACGTCCTGGCCGAGCACCCCGCCCTGGCTCCCTCGAACTTTCCGGACGCCGTCGCCCCGGAGAACCTGAGCACCGACGGCGTCGCGCTCTCGGTGCCGTGGGTGTCGGACACCCGGGTGCTCTTCTACCGCTCGGACATCCTGGCCGAGGCGGGCCATGACGCCGCACCGACGACGTGGGACGACATGCGGTCGGTGGCGAAGGAGCTCGCCCAGCGCGGCGAGGGCCAGTTCGGCTACTACATCCCGCTCTGGGACAACACGTTGCCGGTCCAGTACACGTGGCAGGCCGGCGGTGACGTGGTCGACGCCGACGGCGCGGTGGACTTCCGGTCGCCCGAGTTCGCGGCAGCTGCCGACCACTGGCTCGGCTTCTTCGAGGACGGCTCCGCGCCGACCGCCACCGACTGGGACCAGACCCAGGGCTTCGTGTCGGGCGCCACGCCGATGGTCGTCTCCGGCCCGTACCTGGCCAAGGCGATCCGCGACGCCGCCCCGGAGCTCGACGGGTCGTGGTCGGTGACGACCCTTCCGGCAGACCAGACCGGCACCTCGCTGTTCGCCGGCTCGAACCTGGGCATCTGGAAGACCAGCAAGCACCCCGACGAGGCCGCCCAGCTGCTCGACTTCCTCGCCCAGCCCGACAACCAGATCGCCTGGTACGACGCGGTCGGCGAGCTCCCGACCAGCAGCGCAGCGCTCACCGAGCTCGCGGGCCGAGGTGACGAGCAGCTGTCGGTGTACGTCGAGCAGCTCGACGACGCGCAGACGGTCCCGATGGTCCCGGGCTGGGACCTGGTCGCCAACGAGATGGCCAGCGCGCTCACCGCGATCGCGACCACGGGCGCCGACAAGCAGTCCACCCTCGACGCCTTCTACGCGAAGGCCGACGAGATCCAGTCGAACTACTAGCAGACGCGGTGGGGCCGGTACGGCCGGCCCCACCGCCGAGGTGAGCCCACCATGACTGTCCTCGCTCCACCGCGCCTGCAAGCGCCACCCGTCACACGCCCGTCGCGCCGCCACCGCGGCGGCTGGGTCCCCTACGCGTTCGTCGCACCCGCGATGGTCGTGCTGGTCGCGTTCGCCGTCCTGCCCATCCTGGTGGCCGGGGTGGTCAGCACCACCGACATGGACATCAGCGGCCTGGCCGACCCGTCCAGCGTCTCGTTCGTCGGCCTGGAGAACTACCGCAGGCTGGTCGCCGACCCGCAGTTCTGGAACGCGCTGCGCACCACCGGCGCGTTCACCGTCGTGGGGGTGCCGGTCATCGTCGTCGCGTCGCTCGCGGTCGCCCTGCTGCTGCACCGCAGCGGCGGACGGCTGGCCAGCACGTTGCGCGCCTTCTACTTCCTCCCCGCGATCACCGCGATCGTGGCGGTCGCGCTGGTCTGGGGCTACCTCTACAACAGCCAGTTCGGGTTGCTGAACTACCTGCTCTCGCTGGTCGGGCTGGGCCCCGTCCCATGGCTGTCCGACCCCACCTGGGCGCGGTTCTCCGTCGGCCTCGTCGCCGTCTGGCGGGCAACCGGCCTGAACATCATCATCTTCCTGGCGGCCCTGCAGGGGATCCCGCACGAGTACGACGAGGCCGCTCAGCTCGACGGCGCCACCGAGCTGCAGCGCACCCGCCGCATCACGGTGCCGCTGCTGAGGTTCGCGATCTTCTTCGTGACCGTCACCACGGTGATCAGCTGGCTGCAGTTCTTCGACGAGCCCTACGTGCTGACCCAGGGCGGACCGAACGACGCCACGACCTCGATCTCCCTGTACATCTACGAGCAGGGCTTCCGGTACAACCAGTTCGGGTTCGCCTCGGCCGGATCGCTCGTCCTGTTCGTGATCATCGCGGTCGTCACGGTGGTCCAGCTGCGCCTGCGGGGCTCCGATGACCACTGACACGCGACCCGTACGACCCCGGCGGACGACCCGGCAGCCGTCCCGGCTCGTCACCAACCTCGTCCTGATCGTCGGTGCCGCGGCGACCGCGCTGCCGTTCTTCTGGATGATCTTCAGCGCGCTCAAGCCCCGCTCCGAGGCCGTCGCCTACCCGCCACGCCTGCTTCCCGCCGAGCCGACGCTCGAGTTCGTCCGCTACCTGTTCACGACCCTCGACTTCGGTCGCTACCTGGTGAACACCCTGGTCGTGGTCGCCATCGGCTTCGTCGGGCTGCTGCTCATGGCGATGGCCGGGTACGCGTTCGCCAAGTTCCAGTTCCGCGGCCGCGGCCTGCTGTTCGCGCTGGTGCTCAGCACGATGATGATCCCCGTCCAGGTCACCATGATCCCGACCTACCTGATCCTCGCCCGGATCGGACTGACCAACACCCTCGTCGGCATCGCACTGCCCACGCTGGTCAGCGCGTTCAGCATCTTCCTGTTCCGCCAGTTCATGACCACCATCCCCGACGAGGTGCTCGAGGCAGCCCGGATCGACGGCGCCGGCGAGATCCGCATCTTCCTGTCCTTGGTGCTGCCGATGTCCGGCCCGATCCTGGCCGTGCAGACGGTCCTGACCTTCATCGCCGGCTGGAACAGCTTCCTGTGGCCGCTGGTCATCGCCGGCGACCAGTCCCGCTACACCCTGTCCGTGGGGCTGGCGCTGCTCAACCAGCAGGTCGCCACCAACCCGTCTCTGCAGATGGCGGGCGCCGCCGTGATGGTCGTGCCGATCCTCGTCGTCTTCGTCATCTTCCAGCGCTACATCGTGCAGGGCTTCACCTTGTCGGGGCTCAAGTGAGCGCCCCACCGATCCCGTCCGGGAGGACCCCCATGACCACGCCCACCCGACGCGGGCCGGCCACCTACGACGGGTACGTGCACGCTCACGAGGGCGCGCTGGTCGACGGCACCGGCCGGCCACTCCTCCTGCGGGGGATCGGGCTGGGCACGTGGCTCCTGCCCGAGGGGTACATGTGGGGCTTCGACGGCGGCCCGCAGTCGCCGCGCGAGATCGAGGCGCTGGTGCGCGACCTCGTCGGCCCCGACAGGGCGGGAGAGTTCTGGGTGCGCTTCCGCGACGCGTTCGTCACGGATGCCGACATCGCGAGGATCGCCGGCGAGGGCTTCGACCACGTGCGTCTGCCCATCAACTCTCGGCTCATGCTCGACGACGAGGGCGCCCTGCGCGACGACGCCTTCGAGCTCATCGACCGCACCATCGCCTGGTGCCGGGCGCACGGCCTGTGGGTGATCCTCGACCTGCACGGCGCGCCCGGCGGTCAGACCGGGACGAACATCGACGACTCCCCGAACAACCGCCCCGAGCTCTTCGAGGACGACCGCTACCGCGCGTGGACCGTCCACCTGTGGCGGGCCATCGCCACCCGGTACGCCGACGAGACCGTCGTGGCTGGCTACGACCTGCTCAACGAACCGCTGCCGAACCAGTGGCAGGACCTCTACGCCGACCGTCTGGTCGACCTCTACCTCGAGCTGACCTCCGCGATCCGGCAGGTCGACACGGCCCATCTCCTCATCTACGAGGGCACCCACTGGTCGACGAACTGGAGCATCTTCACGGAGGTGTGGGACCCCAACTCGATGCTGCAGTTCCACAAGTACTGGTCCGCCCCCGACTTCCCGAGCATCGAACGGTTCGTCCGCACCGGCCGCGACCTCGGCCTGCCCGTGTACATGGGGGAGGGTGGCGAGAACAACCCCGCCTGGCTCGCCACGGCGTTCCAGCTCTACGAGGACCACCGGATCTCGTGGAACTTCTGGACCTGGAAGAAGCTCGACACGGTGACGTCCCCGTTCTCGGTCATCCCTCCCGCCGGCTGGGCCGACGTGGTCGCCTACGCCGCCGGTCATGGTGCCAGGCCGTCGCCCGACGACGCGTGGTCGACGTTGGACCGGCTGGTCGACGCGGTGCGGGTGGAGTCCTGCGCGTACCGGCCGACCATCGTCAACGCGTTGCTGCGGCGCGTGCCGGTCGAGCTGCCCGCCATGGGCTTCTCGTTCCGCGGCCCGGGCACGTCGCACCACGTGCGGGCGCGCACGACCCTGCCGGGGCTTCGTGAGGACGATGGCGTCGCGCTGCGGTACGACTCCGACACCGACCTGCACTTCGACCTGATCGACGGGCGGCCGGGCGCGGTCGAGCGCGACGTGGTCGTGGACCTCGACGCGGGCGAGTGGGTGGCCTACGACATCCACGTCGACGAGGGCCGCAGGGCCACCGTGGTGGTGACCGCCGACGGTCCGGTGCCCGACGTCGATCTGGACGGAGTCGGCCTGGGGTCCTCCGCTGCTCCAGGCCGCTGGGAGGACCTGCTCCTCACGGCGGGGCGGCACGTGCTGCGGGTCGTAGCCACCCGTGACGCCAGCTCGCTGCGCCGGATCTCCATCCACTGACGGGGGAGGAGGACCCCACGAGCGCGGTCGACACCCTGGCTGGTCGGGGTGTCGAGCGAGTCGTACTGCCAGTGCCTCGGCAGTACGAGCAGGGGGTGGGAGTCTGCGGACACTCCCACCCCCTTCGTCGGTCACGCCCCTGTGCGGGACGTTGTGCTCTCGTCCCGGCGGGGCGGCAGCTGTTCGATGGGGCTGCGAGCACCACGACGATGACGACGAAGGAGCCACCGGTGCGCTCAGCTACTCCCGAACCCGAGGAGCGGGAGGCAGGTCCGCAGTTGCCCGACGCCCCTGTCGCGCCCATCACGCTCCGCATCGACCGGCTCGCAGCACTGCTCAACGCGGAGCTCGCCGACGACCCGGTGTACGACGGCGTCGAGCTGCAGTGGTTCGACGACGACGTGCACGGCACCGGCATGCTGGCGTTCCTGTCACGGCGCGAGGACCGCACGGTCGACTACTACCTCCAGCCTGGTCTGCGGCTCGACCGTCGCGGCTACGAGATCGGCGGCGGCACGCGGTCGTGGAACGTGACCCCGTTCGATGTCGCGCGTCTGGCCGTCGCCGACGACGGCGTGGACGCGGAGGTCCGCTTCACCGACGTCGACGGCCGCCTCATCGAGCTCCGGGTCGACGACCGTGACGGAGTCCCGCGTCGCCGCGCGCGCCTCCTGGCGCCGGTGAGCGCCGGGATCCGGCGGCCGACCTCGCTCCTGCTGGTCTGGATGAACGCGTTCGACCTCGTGCGCGTGACCGCGACACAGCCCTCCGTCCACGTCGACGGACGGGCCGCCGCGCTCGGGCAGCTTCCGGGCGCGCGGATGCACCGCCGGCACCTGATCAAGTACGCGGCGTCCGTCGCGGTCGTCGAGCTCAACCCCGACTCCGCTGAGCAGCCGACCGGCGGCGGAGTCACCATCGGCACCAGCGGGACGGTCACGGCTGTGTGCGACAACCACACCGCGCAGGTCCGGCTGGCACCGTCGCCGGACCTTCGCACGATGGCAGACGGCGAGCTGACGGAGGGCCGCTGGCACGTGACGATCGACGGTGCCCGCATCACGGGCGGCAGGTGGTCCGCAGTCCGAGACCACGACCAGGTCCACGTCGACCTGGACGGCCTGGAGCGCTGGCGGCCCGGCCCACTGCCGTGGCTGATGCGCCTGGTGACGACTGTCGTGCCGGTGTTCCGCCGGTGGCCGACGACCTACACCTGGCGCGGGACCGCCCGGATCGGAGGTACGCCGTCGGTCACGGGCCGCTGGCACCGCACCGGCGGCCACGACGGAGACTCCTACCGACGCGCCACCGGGTCCTGAGTGTCACGATCGGGCAACTCGGTGAGGGTGCCGCGGCCCGACGGCAGGATCACGCCTCGGCGGGTGTCACCGCGGCCCGCAGGTGGGCGAGCCGATCGTGCAGCGCGGCCGGCACGCGGTCGCCGAACGTCGCGAAGAACTCCTCGGTGAGGTCGGCCTCGCGGGACCACGAGCCGGGGTCCACCTCGAACAGCTGCGCCAGCGCGTCGTCGTCGAGGTCGAGGCCGCGGGTGTCCAGCGCGCCCGGGGCGGGCAGCAGCCCCACGGGGCTGGTCACCGCGCCGACGTCCGTGCGCCGGCCGCGCGCGCGGTCGACCTGGTCCACCATCCACGCGAGCACGCGGGAGTTCTCGCCGAAGCCCGGCCACAGGAACCGGCCCTGGTCGTCCTTGCGGAACCAGTTCACCTGGAACACCAGAGGGCGGTGCTCGCGGTCCAGCCGGGCGCCGACGCGCAGCCAGTGCGCCCAGTGGTCGGCCATGTCGTACCCGCAGAACGGCATCATCGCGAACGGGTCCCGGCGCAGCTCCCCGACCGTGCCCTCGGCGGCGGCGGTGCGTTCCGACGAGATCGTCGCGCCCATGAACACGCCGTGCTCCCAGCTCTCCGCCTGGGCGACCAGGGGCACGTTGGTGGCGCGCCGACCGCCGAACACGAGCGCGTCCAGAACGACGCCCTCGGGGTCGGACCAGTCGGGGGCGATCGTCGGGCACTGCGCCGCGGCGACGGTGAACCGGGAGTTCGGGTGCGCCGCGGGCCGGCCCGACGCGGGCGTCCAGTCCTGACCGGTCCAGTCGACCAAGTGGGCGGGCGGCTCCGGGGTCAGCCCCTCCCACCAGACGTCGCCCTCGTCGGTGAGGGCGACGTTGGTGAAGATCGTGTCGTGGCGGATCGTCTCGATCGCCGACGGGTTGGTCGCCTCGCCGGTACCGGGGGCGACGCCGAAGAAGCCGGCCTCGGGGTTGATCGCGCGCAGCGACCCGTCGGGCCCGGGACGCAGCCATGCGATGTCGTCGCCGATGGTCTCCACCTGCCAGCCCGGCAGCGTGGGGACGAGCATGGCCAGGTTCGTCTTCCCGCACGCCGAGGGGAACGCCGCGGCGACGTGGTACCGCCGCCCCTGGGGCGAGGTCAGCCGGATCAGGAGCATGTGCTCGGCCAGCCAGCCCTCGTCGCGTCCCATGACGGACGCGATCCGCAGGGCGAAGCACTTCTTGCCCAGAAGAGCATTCCCGCCGTAGCCGGACCCGAACGACCAGATCTCGCGCGTCTCGGGGAAGTGCGCGATGTACTTCGTCGGGCTGCACGGCCAGGGCACGTCGGTGTCGCCGGTTCGCAGGGGTGCCCCGACCGAGTGCACCGCGGGCACGAACGGCGCGCCGGCCTCGATCAGGTCGAGCACCTGGCTGCCCACGCGCGTCATCACGTGCATGCTCACCACGACGTAGGGCGAGTCCGTGAGCTGCACGCCCGCCTGGGACAACGGTCCGCCGACCGGGCCCATGGAGAACGGGACGACGTAGAGGGTCCGTCCGCGCATGGCGCCGGCGAACACGCCGTCGAGCTCCGCGCGCATCGCGTCGGGCTCGCGCCAGTTGTTGGTCGGGCCGGCGTCGGCCTCGTCGACCGGGCAGATGAACGTGCGCGACTCGACGCGGGCGACGTCGTCGGGGTCGGACCGTGCCAGGTAGCTGCCGGGTCGCAGCGTCGGGTCGAGGGGGAGGAGCGTGCCCGTGCGCACCATCTGCGCGACGAGCGTCCGCCGTTCGCCGTCCGACCCGTCGCACCAGACGACGGTCTCCGGCTCCAGCAGCCGTGCCGCGGCGTCGACCCACGTCCGGACGTCGCCCAGCACGGCGGCCGACGTCACGTCGGCGAGCATGGTGGTGCGGGTGAGGGCGGCGGGCGACTCGGCCAACGACGTCATGTTCTGTCGATCTCCTTCGGTGCTGCGAGCAACGGCGCTCGTGCACACCCATCGTCACGTCAAGGCACGCCGATCTGCCGCCAAGGCAGCCTGTCAATTTTGGCCGATGTTGACATAGAGTCACGTTGTGGTCGCATCAGAGATCGATCCCGACAGCGGTGGCTCGCACGCAGCGCCGGACGCCCTCACGCTCGGACGGCGGTTGCGTCACCTGCGCACGGCGAGGGGTCTCACGCTCGACGCCCTCGGGCGGCAGGTCGGCGTGACGCCGAGCCTGCTGTCCCTGTTCGAGAACGGACACCGCGAACCGCGCCTCGCCCTGCTGCGCACCCTGGCGGACGCGCTGGGGGTGACGGTCGCCGACCTCCTCGACGCCGAGCCGCCGTCGCGCCGGGCGGCCCTCGAGATCGCGCTCGACCGCGCGCAGCGCTCCCCGGGGTTCGAGCGGCTCTCGCTGCCGCCCGTGCGGCCGGGGCGGTCGTTGCCCCTGCCGGTGCTCGAGCACCTCGTCGGCCTGCACGCCGAGCTCGCCCGCCGCGACCTGGAGGCCGTCGCGACCCCCGAGGAGGCCCGCCGCGCGAACACGCAGATTCGCCTCGAGCGCCAGCAGCGCGACAACTACCTGCCGGACATCGAGCGGCTCGCCGAGTCCATGGCCCGCAAGGCCGGGTACACCGCGGGCGCGCTGACGCACCGCGCGGTGTCGCGGATGGCCGAGCAGCTCGGGCTGGCGATCATCCACGTCGACGACCTGCCGAGCTCCACCCGGACCGTCACCGACCTCGAGCACGGCCGCGTCTACCTGCCGCCGGCGTCGACCCCCGGCGGCCACGGGCTGCGCTCGCTCGCGCTGCAGGCCATCGCGCACCGGGTGCTCGGGCACGAGCGGCCCACGTCGTACGACGACTTCCTGCGGCAGCGCATGGAGACCACCTACTTCGCGTCCTGCTGTCTCATGCCCGAGACGGCCGCCGTGGAGCACCTCCAGCAGCACAAGAAGGAGAAGGACCTCGCGATCGAGGACCTGCGCGACGCGTTCGGCGTCACGCACGAGGCCGCCGCGCAACGGTTCACCAGCCTGGTCACCCATCACCTCGGCATCCCCGTGCACTTCCTGCGGATCGGCGGTGACGGTGCCATCTACCGCGCGTACGCCAACGACGGGCTGCCTCTGCCGACGGACGTGACCGGCGCGATCGAGGGCCAGCTGGTGTGCCGCAGCTGGGGGGTGCGGCGCGCGCTGACCCGGCGCGACCGCACGTCTGAGTCGTACCAGTACACCGATACCCCGGCCGGGACGTTCTGGTGTTCGACGCAGACGGGGTCCGGCACCACCGGGCAGATGGCGCTCACCGTCGGCGTCCCCTTCGCGTCCGCGACCTGGTTCCGCGGCCGGGACACACAGGAGCGCCACCAGTCGACCTGCCCGGACGAGGCCTGCTGCCGTCGTCCACCGGCATCCGCGGCGGCGCGCTGGCAGGACGCGTCGTGGCCCAGCGCGCGGATCCACCAGCAGGTGTTCACCGCGCTGCCCACGGGGGCGTTCCCAGGCGTGGACGCCCGCGAGGTGTACGCGTTCCTGGACCGGCACGTCCCGCAGCGAGCGACCGAGGACCGGGCCTGATCGCTCAGGCTTGACCGCTCAGGAGGCGCAGCGTGTCGTCGCGCGGCAGGTCGAACCACACCGTCTTCCCGTCCGCACCCCTCAGGTCACAGCCCCACCGGGTCGCGTAGGCATCGACGAGCCTCATGCCGTGGCCACCCACGGCGGCGGGGTCGACGTCGCGGAGCCGGGGCGGGCTGGAGCTCTCGTCGTCGACCTCGACGCGCACCTGACCGTCGACGTCGCGCACACGGATCGTGACGTCGCCGGACGCAGGCCCGTGCTGGACCGCGTTGGTGATCAGCTCGCTGCTCAGCAGCTGGAGGAGGGGCGCGTCGATGGCCACCAGGCCGCCGAGCAGCGCCTCGGCGTCGATCCAGTCCCGTGCTGCCGCGATGGACGCACGCCCTGCGACGAAGTGGAGAGCCATGGTGCTCCGGGTTCGCGTGTCATTGATGAGCTCGAGGCGATGATCGCGCCGTGCTTCCCCACGCCTGGCCATCATCTCCCAGGTCGGGCCGGACCGCAGGGGCGGAGACCCCCCGCGGCCGAGACGACGGCGCGACCTAGGCCGACAGAGGACCGACCAGGTCGGCGCTGAGCTGCCAGAGCCGGGTCGCGGCGTCCTCGTCGTAGCTCTGCGCGGACGATCTCTTGGGCTTGCTGTTGGCGAAGAAGAGGCCGGTGACGTGTGCGAGCTCCGGGGCCGACGCCAGGTGGATCGACGTGACTGCGCCCTGCGCGGGAGTCCGCATGAACGGCCGGACCAGGGGAACGAGTGCGCGCTGGACGCGACCGGGGTCGTCCGCGCCGAAGGAGGTGCTGACCACGCCGGGGTGCAGGGCGTTGGCGGTGACCTCGGTGCCCCGGAGCTTCCGGGCCAACGCGTAGGTGAACATGACGTTCGCGAGCTTGGACTGGTTGTAGGCGCGCGAGCCCGAGTAGGACCGCTCGCCCTGGAGGTCGTCGAAGGCGATCCGGCCCTGGGCCTGCGCGTTCGATGAGACCGTGACGATCCGGGCCGGGGCCGTCTGCGCGAGCCGGTCCAGGAGGAGGTTCGTCAGCAGGAAGGGCGCCAGGTGGTTGAGCGCGAAGGTGCGCTCGAGTCCGTCGGCCGTGACGTGCCTGGTGTTCCAGTAGCCCCCGACGTTGTTGACCAGCACGTCGAGCCGAGGGCAGGCGCGCAGCACGTCGTCGGCGAGCTGCCGCACCTGCTCCTGCGACGACAGGTCCGCGACGAACACGTCTGCCAGACCACCGGAGGCGCGGATCCCTCGCGCCACCTCCTCGGCGCGCTCGCGACTGCGGCCGGTCACCGCGACGCGGGCACCGAGCGCGGCGAGGCCGACTGCCGTCGCCCTGCCGATGCCCGAGGTCGCGCCGGTCACGAGCACGGTCGTACCGGCCATCGGGCCGCGGATCGCATCCATCGTGGTTCTCCTGGGTCAGGGGTGGTAGCTGGTGAGGGTGGCAGCGAGGGCGTCGTCGAGCGGGGTCGCGCGAGCGCCGAGCGTGGTGACGACCTGGGTGCTGTCGACGATGAACGGCTCGTCGAACTGGTACTGCATCTCGAGCAGCTCGCGCACCGTGGGGTTGGTCAGGGCCAGGCCGCGGAGCACGAGCGGGGGTACCCGGCGCAGCCTCGTGCGGTGCCCGGCCAGCCGGTAGACGGTCTCGACGAGCTGCCGTGTGGTGCGGGTGTGCGGGTCGTTGGGCAGGTGCCAGACCCGGCCGGGCGCGTCGGGGTGCTCCCCGAGGAGGGCGAGGCCCTCGCCGATGTCGGGGATGTAGGTGTAGGTGTGCGGCTGGTCCGGGTCGCCCAGCACGGTGGCGGTCCTCCCGCGCGATGCCGCCGGGAAGACGCGGTCGCCGAGGTTGGACTGCGCACCGCCGCCGGGGCCGAAATAGTCCGACGCTCGGCCGATCGCCACCTGCACGCGTCCGTCGCGGTGGGCAGCGAGGAGGTCTCGTGCCATCGCGCCGCGCAGCCGGCCCTTGGTGGTGTGCGCCGCGTACGGGCGGTCCTCGGTCAGGGGGTGACCGTCGGGACGTCCGTACATGTAGACGTTCTCCATGCTGACCAGGCGCGCTCCCGCAGCGTGCGCGCCGGCCAGCACGCCGGCCTGCAACGCGGGGAACTGCGCGGTCCACTCGGCGTACGGCGGGTTGAGGGCCTGGTACACGACGGCGGCGCCGGCGGTGACGGCGGTGCAGAACGCGGGGTCGCGGGCGTCGCCGGCGACGACCTCGACGTCGTCGGGGACGCGCGCGTGGCCGGAGCGGTTGACGAGTCGGACCGTCTCGCCGCGGCGGCGCAGGGCGTGGAGGGTGGCCATGCCGATGGCGCCGGTGCCGAAGACGACGTGCCGCGCCGCGGTCATGACGCCACGTCCAGGGGGACGGGGGTGGGCGCGGGGGGGAGGACGGCGTGCGTGGGCACGAGGCGCGCGAGCAGCAGCCCGGAGAGGGCCGAGACGGTCACGGCCCCGTAGGCGCCGAACACGGTGAACTGCTCGTGGACGCCGATCCCGTCCAGCGTGGTGACGGACCACCCCAACGCCCAGAGAGCAGGCATCGCCGCAGCCCAGAGCCAGCGAGCTGGCGTCCGGGCGGGAAGTGCCAGGGCCTGCAACGGGCCCAGGACCGCGCCGGTCAGAGCGCCCATGAGCGCGAGGTCGGGCAGGGACGTGCGGTAGCCGACGATCGTCGCGCCCAGGAGGAGGCCCAGGCCCGTGCCGAGCGCGGTCGCCGGGATCCAGCGCCGCGGATCCAGACGGCGACGGCTCACGAGCGCTTGGGCGGCGCCGATGACGACGCCGGCGACGGTCCCGCCCACCAGGGCGGCGACCGGGCTGTCGACGCGGCCGGCTGCTGCGGTCCCCGCGACACCCGCGATCGGGAAGGCGAGGAACCCTGCGAACCAGGTCCACCAGGTGCGGGTGACGGTCGACCGGGACGGCTGGGACACGGACATGGTGCGTCTCCTGGAGCCTGGTGGTGCCGAGGGATGTTCGGTGGTGGAGGTCATGCGCGGGCGGTCGCGTGGGCCAGGACGCGTGGCGGCGTCGTCGTCGAGCGTGCGCGGGAGACGAGCAGGGTGACCCCGAGCGCGGCGACCCACAGCCCCCAGCCGGTGCTCCCGAGCAGGCCGGCGAGGTCCACGACCGGGAAGCCGGGGAGCGCGGTCGCGAGGATGTCGCCCTGGTTGAGCAGGTAGGCCGCGCTGACCACCAGCCCCGAGACCCCCAGCCAGCGGGGCAGTGCCTGGGTGCGCAGGATGATCACGCACACGATGACCGACCAGGCGATGACGAGCAGTTGGCCCAGGTGCTCGCCGAGCAGCGCCCCGCCGAACTGGTGCTGGGCGGTCCACGCGGCGTCGACCGCGGCCTTGGTGATGGCGTCGCCTCCGACGTAGGCGTCGGCGAGGGGCGGCACGACGAACACCCAGCGCAGGAACCCGATCAGGGACAGCAGGACCGAGGCCGCGCCGAGGTAGGTGCCCACGCGCAGGGCGGGGTCGTCACGTCGCCCCAGCGCCGCGGGGAGCAGCAGGACCGGGACGAGCAGGATCGCGTACGTCCACGCCGTCGCGAACCACGTCCACACCAGGCTCGGACCGCCTGCGACGAACGCCGGCAGGACGACCGCGGCCGGCTCGCGCAGGATGTCCGGCCACTCGAACGACGAGGACAGCACGCTGGCTGCCGTCCCGAACGCGAGTGCTCCGAGCACGAACAACCCGCCGGTGATCCGGCGGAGCCCGACGGTAGTGCTGGTCATCATGTTCCCCTGTCTGCACGCCGTACAGTGTTTGTACGGTGTGCAAACAGTGTACGGTGTGCAACAGGAAGTCAAGAGGCGAGAGGAACCCCGATGTCCGCAGCACCCACGCCAGGTCGGACGGGGCCGCGACGCGCCCTCACCCAGGACCAGATCGTGTCCGCCGCGCTGACCCTGCTCGACGAGAGCGGCCCGTCCGCGGCGTCGATCCGGGGTATCGCGGCCAAGGTCGGCGTGGCACCGAACGCGGTCTACACGTACTTCCCGGACAAGGCCGCCGTCGTCAAGGGTGTCGTCGAGCGCCTCCTCGGAGAGGTCGACCACACCGCGTCCGGTGACGACGCCGGCTCGTGGCGCGACCGCGTGGCCGCCCTGGCCGTGGAGCTGCGCCGCGCGCTCCTGGCGCACCCCGGCGCGGTCCCCTTGATGATCGGTGGTCCGATGGACGGACCCCACGCGCTCGCCCTGAACGAGCGCCTGCTCGAGCTGCTCGCCGACGCCGGCCTGGACCCCGCCGACGCCGCACGTGCTGCCTACCTGCTGATCGTCTACGCCTTCGGATCGATCGCGATGGAGGTGGCCGACCAGCACGGGGTCGCACCGATGCCGCCCGAGCAGGACCGCATCGCCGCCCGCCTGGACGCCTTCGCAGCGATCCCGGCGACGCACCTGCCCCGCACGGCGGCCGCCGCCTCCGTGATGGCCGGCTACGTCTCCGAGGCCCAGTACGTCTGGGGGCTCCACCGGGTCCTCGACGGGATCAGTCCGGGGTAGCTGCTGAGCCACCGCCACCCGGCCCCCGCACGGGATCGACGATCCCGACGGAGACCAGGGTGACGCCCAGGTCGCGGATCCTGGCCAGCAGCCCGTGGAGCTCGGCCTGGTCGGCGACGACGCCGGTGAGGCTCGTCGCCCCGTCGTCGTCGTGGGTCAGGGTCAGGCCGCCCAGCGAGGGCGCCCAGTGGGGGTCCAGGTGTCCCGTGACCCGCAGCGTGTAGACGACGGCCGCACCCGCCCGGTCGGTCGTGCCGACCGGGCGGGCGGGCTGGGGGTGGACCGTCACCTGGCGCCGGCCGCGTCGAGCTGCGCGCCCACCGGGGCGAGCGTCGCCGGCCCTGTCGACGTGCGCTGGTCGCGCCACAGCGAGTAGCCGAGGGCCACGAGCGCGATGCCGTCGGGGATGGCGAACAGCCGCTGGTTGACCTGGGGGAGCAGGGGGATGGCGAGGGTGGCCACCGTGCTGACGGCGAGGAGCACCGAGGCCCAGCGGGCGAGGACGTTCGCGCGGTAGAGCGCGATGCCGAAGAGGAGGCCGCCGACGACGTAGCCGAAGGCGCCGAGCAGGTTGAGGGTCATGAACGAGCCGACGTCACCGGTCGGGGAGCCCCCGGTGGCGATGGCGAGGATGTCGTTGACGTAGCCCGGCGTGCTGTGCGCGATGGCCGGCAGGACGACCAGGCCGATGACCTCCGAGCACATGATGACCAGGTAGCCGCCGGCCGCGACGAGGTAGCCGACCAGGCCGAGGACGCCGATCTGCCTCACCTGGCGCAGGTACATGCCGGTGATCCCGGCGAGCGCCAGGACGGCCATGAGCACCTTCATGCTCTGGCGGACGTGCCACTCGGTCGTCGTGACGAAGTCGGCGTCGAGCTGCGGGTGGTTGATCTGGACGGTGATGAACAGCAGTCCCGCGGCGACGGCCGCGAGGCCGGCCGCCCGGGTGAGCGTCGAGGTGGTGATGGACATGTCCGGCTCCCTGGTTCGGGTCCGTGGCGGGGCGCCGCGGCACGACCTGAACGTAGGAACCGGGCTGGTGGTCAGGCATCACCACCTGAGGTGAGAGGCGATGTGATGCCGCCGGTCCGGCTACAGCACGCCACGCTCGTGTGCGCGCAGGACCGCCGCCCGCCGGCTGGTGACTCCGAGCTTGGTGAAGATCCGCTTGGTGTGGCTGCGCAGGGTGTTGAGCGTGACGAACAGCTCGCGGGCGATCTGCGGGCCGGTCAGCTCGCTGTCCAGCAGCCTGAGCACCTGGAGCTCGCGCGCGCTGAGCTGCTCCACCGACGGGTTCTGGACCTCGGTGCCGGTGCGGTCGTCGCTCGAGGCCGCGACGTCGAGCAGGCGACGCGCGTGCTCGCCGGCAGGATCACGGCGGTCGACGGCTCGGAGCAGCTCCCGCAGGGGGGCTCCCTCGTCCAGGAAGAGACGCACGTACGCCTGCGGTTCCGGTGCCCGGCTCCAGGCCTGGCCGAGCGTGCGCAGGGCGTCCCGGCGGGCTCCCTGCGAGTCCTGCGCCAGCGCCGTGAGCAGGTGGATCTCGAGGAGGCTTCCGTCGCGTCCGGTGCGCTCGGCCGCCTCCTGGAGCCGCGCCAGGAGGCGGATCGCGCGGTCCGGGGCGTCGGGGTCCGGGTGCGCCCGGTGCTGGGCGACGAGCAGCCGCACCAGCGTCAGGTGGTCGAACTCCCTCAGGTACGCGACCTCGTCCGTGGCGGACACACCCCGCTGACGCGCCCAGTCCGCCGCTGGGGCGAGGTTGCCCTGCGCGATCCAGACGCGCGCCCTCATGGCGGCGATCGGACGGAGGTCGGGGAAGAAGCCCGGTCGATAGAGCTGCTCGGCCTGGTGCAGCAGGTCGACGGCCCGCTCCGGATCACCCTCGACCGCGGCGACGCGGCTCATCGACGCGAACCATCGGAACCGGCTCTCGGCCATGGCCGCGCCCTCGCCGAGTGCCGCGGCCTCCTCGAGGTGTCGCGTGGCACCCGCGACGTCCCCGGCCTCCAGGTCCAGCTCGCTGAGCCCCACATGGAGGGCGGGAGTCGCACGCAGGACAGGCCCGTCGTGCGCCGCGCTCACCTCGAGCGCCCGCACGTAGAGGGCGCGCGCCGCGCTGGGCCGACCGGCCACGAGCCACATGTCCGCCAGCACGGGGGTGCTGCTCAGCTCGTCCACGAGGTTGCCCGCCGCGTGCAGGCTGCCGACGGCCTCCGTGAACGTCTCGAGCGCCGAGGAAACGTCGCCCCGGGCCCACGCCGCCAGGCCGAGGAATCCCGATGCGCCCCCGCGTGCGAGATGGTCGTCGGGGCCGGCCAGCTCGAGCGCGCGCCGGGCGTGCTCTGCGGTCCCCGCCACGTCGCCGCGGGCCTGTGCGAGCGAGGCGCGGTGCACCGCGATCGTCGCCGGGAGGGTCCGGAGCTCCTCGGCCTCGGCCGGCGAAGGTGCAGGTCCGCCCGGTGCTCTCGCCAGCGCGCGGTCGGCGTCGTCGAGGCGCTCGCCGACGGCATCGAGATCCCCCGAGATCATGAGCATGTAGGCGAAGAAGACGCTGAGCAGCGGGCTGCGTCGGACCGCCTCGTCGGGAAGCACCCTCAACCAGCCGAGCAGCAGCGCCTCGCGCCGGTGCCGTCGGATGTCAGGGACCGCCAGCTCCATGAGGTGGACCGCGCGGTCGATGTCCCGCGCCGCCAGCGCATGCCTGACGGCCTCGTCGGCCGAGCCGTTCGCCTCGTACCAGAGGCTGGCCCGGCGGTGCAGCTCCGGGACCAGGTCCGGCTGCTCGGCCAGCATCCGCACCCGGAGCACGTCGGCGAACAGGTGGTGGTACCGGAACCACTCGCGCCGGTCGTCCAGGGCGACGAGGAAGAGGTTCTCCCGCTCCAGGGTCATGAGCAGGCGGGTGCCGTCGTCGCCGCCGACGACCGCGTCGCACAGTGCGCCCGTGAGGCGGTCGAGGACGGCGGTGCGCAGGAGGAAGTCGCGCACGGCCGCCGGTTGGTGCGCCAGCACCTCCTCCACGAGGTAGTCGACCAGGTAGCGGTCGGTGCCGGTGAACTGGTCGATGAAGCCGCGGACGTCGTCCCGTCCTCGGAGGGAGAGCGCGGCCAGCTGCAGCGCGGCGATCCAGCCCTCGGTGCGTTGCTCCAGGGCCACCACGTCGTCAGCCGGGAGTCGCAGCCCGGTGGCCTCACCGAGATACGCCGTCGCCTCGTCGAGCGTGAACCGCAGGTCGGCGGCACGGATCTCGACCAGGTCGCCGTGCACCCGCCAGCGCGCCAGCGGCAGATCGGGGTCGACCCGGGTGCAGAGCACGACGTGCGCCTGTGGCGGGAGGTGCGTGAGGAGCAGGGCCATGCCCCGGGCGATCTCGGGGTCGTCCACCAGGTGGTAGTCGTCGAGGACCAGCCAGACCTGACCCGGCGTCGCGGCCAGCTCGTTGAGGAGCGTGGTGAGGACGAGGTCGATCGCCGTCGGGGAGGAGGTGACCAGGTCGAGCGCACGGGAGCACGCGCCGTCCGTCGCGCCCGCGAGCGCGGTGAGGACGTACCTCCAGAACGTCGCGGGGTCGTTGTCCGACGAGTCGAGCGAGAGCCACGCCACGGCGCGCCCGTCGGCGGGAGCGCCCGCCACCCACTCCGCCACGAGCGTGGACTTGCCGAACCCCGCCGGAGCGCACACCAGCGTCAGCCTCGCGTCGACCCCGGGGCCGACACGCTCGAGGAGGCGTGGGCGGGCGACCAGACCCCGGCGCAGCGTCGGGACGTGCAGCTTCGTAGCAATCAGCGGACCCGCCACGCCATCCCCGTTCCAGGAGCACGACCGCGTGCGTACCGCCGCCCACGCTAGTGGCGACGAGGCCTCACGCCCGGGATCGACCGCGGCGCCCCGATCGCGCGCACGACCGAGCGGGGCATCGCCCGGGCTGCGCCCGACCCCAGCCGGTACCGCAGGCTCGGCGTGGAGATGACGGCGCCGCGCCTCACGTCGGCGAGGGCGGTGGCGACGACGTCGTCGGCGTGCAGCCACGCGATCTCCGGCAGCCACGACATGTCGATGCCGGCGCGGTCGTGGAACTCGGTGTGGACGAACCCGGGGCACACGACGGTCGCGGTGACCCCGGTGCCCCGCAGCTCGACCGCCAGGCCCTCGGTGAACGTCCGGACCCACGCCTTGTGCGCGGAGTACGTGCCGAGGGTGATGAGCGCGGCGACCGACGCGACGTTGAGGATGGCGCCGCGCCCGCGCGCGGTCATCTGGCCCGCCGCGGCGTGCGACAGCACCATGACGCTGCGGACCATGACGTCGAGCACGGCCTGCTCGCGCTCGAGGTCGCCGTCCACGAACCGCTGTCCGGCGGCGCCGCCGGCGTTGTTGACGAGCAGCCCGACCGGGCGCTCCGTCGACCGGAGCCGCTCGGCGACGCGCTCGACGTCGCTGCGGACCGACAGGTCCGCGACGAGGATCTCGACGTGGACGCCCGCAGCCCCGCGCAGCCGACCGGCCAGCCGATCGAGCCGCTCGGAGTCCCTGTCGACGAGGACCAGGTCGTGGCGGGCGGTGGCGAGCTGCCACGCGAACTCCTGCCCCAGCCCGGCGGCCGCCCCGGTGATCAGCGCGGTACCCACCGGACCACCGTAGAGGTCCGGTCAGCCGCGGAGCGCGTACGCGACGCCGTCGGTGACCGAGAGCCCGGCCCCGCGAGCGAGCGCCGCGTCGAGCACGTCCGGGGGGAGGGCAGCCGCCACCGCGGCCAGCGACTCCTCGTGCTGCTCGCGCTCGTCGGGAGGCCACTCGCCCCCGGCACGCCCGAGCATCGCGGCCGCCGCCCCGAGCAGGGTGGCTGCGCGCTCGTGGTCGCCCGCGGCCGCGGTCACCGCGGCGAGGCTGTTGAGGGTCCAGGCGATCGGCATCTCGGCGCCGCGTGCGGCGCTGATCCGGAGCGACTGGAGGGCGAGCTCCTCCGCGCGCTCCAGGTTGCCGAGCCGGCGCTCGACCATGCTGAGGTTGGCCGACTCCGACCAGACGACGAACTCGTCGCCCGTCGACCGACCCATCGACAGGCGGGCCGACATCACCTCGCGCGCCGCCTCGAGGTCGCCCGACATCTGCAGTGCCACGCCCAGCACGTGCAGGCTGCTGGACCGCCCGGGATCGCTGTCAGGACGTCCGTCGGTGACCGCGAGCGCCTGACGCAGCAGGCGTACTGCGTGGTCCACGTCGGTGGTCAACGCCACGCGAGCCGACCCGGCGAGGACGAGGGCCTGGAGCGAGCGGTCACCGACCGCCTCTGCCAACGCGAGGGCCGTGGTGAACCGCTGGTTCGCCAGCTCGTACCGACCCGTCCAGAAGACGACGTAGCCGTGGTCGTAGAGCGCCCTCGCACGCGCTGCCTCGTCGCCGGCACCCGTCCCCAGGGCCCGCTCGAACCACGCGTCGCCGTCGTCGATCCGCGAGGTCGAGATCCAGAACGGCACGAGCGCCGACGCCAGGCGGAACGCCGCCTCCGGCTGCCCGACGGCGAGGTGCCAGTCGAGCGCCTCGAGCATCGCGGGATAGCGATCCTCCACCGGACCGTTCGCGGCCGGGTCCTGCTGCCGGGCGCGTGCGCGGGCGTCCTCGGCGACCTCTAGCAGTGCGGCGGCGGTGACGGCATCCACTTTCGGAGCGTACGAGTCACTGAACCGGGGCGCCATCACCTCCGAACCGATGGGCGCGGCGTTCGACTCTCTGCGGGAACTCACGCGCAAGCTGGCAGGCCTTGCCCGAGCCACTCGACCGTGCGGGAGCGGCAACCACCTGACGGCAACTGAGAGATCCCGCAGCGCCCGGGCCGCCACGGCCTCGTCGCCGACGCCGCGCAGAGGTAGGTCGCGCGGTTCGCGACGCACCCGTCGACTGCGGTTGCGAGGGCCACGCACCTGTCCGCCCAATGGTCCCGGGCGCGTGGCTCTGCGGGGTGGTTGCCTACGGTGATGAGGCAGACGCCGATCTACTACTACTCATCGTCGTCCGGCCTGGTCCGCGCGTTCGTCGATCGGCTGGGCCGACCCGCGTTCAACCTGGCTGAGCGCGAGCACCGCCTGGCAGAGGTCGACGGTCCGTGGGTCCTGCTGACGCCGTCGTACAAGACGGGCAACCCTGACAACGACACGATCCCCGAAGCCGTGCGGAGGTTCCTGGCGTCAGCGGTGAACAGGCGGCGGCTGGTGGCCGTGATGGGGTCCGGGAATCGGAACTTCGGGTCGTACTACCAGCATGCAGCGCGACTCGTCGCAACGCGGTCTGGGCGGCCGGTCTTGTTCGAGTTCGAGCTGGCCGGCACCCCATGGGACGTCGAGGAGGCGCGGGGACTCATGGCCGCGCTCGACGAGCAGCTGGCCACGAGCCCCAGGTAGGCCAGGTAGGACACCTGTGCCGCCGATCGCCGGGCTGCTCCCGCGACGCGTCACCGTGCGAGTGGACATCCGGCGCAGCCGACCGGCTGAGCTCGAGGCACCCAAGAGTCGCACCTGCTCGGCGAGTGTCGCCAGGCACGGGGTTGTCGGCCAGGACGAACACCATGAACGTGAGCGCGGCGACCGCCGGGTCTTCGCCCTCAGGCGGAGTCGCCGCCCGATTGCGCGGATGGAGCTCCGTCCGAACGTCAGCTCACTGATCGTGGTCTCCGTGCCAAGTGGTCTCCACTGCTGGACTGGCACTCGCGGGATCCTGCGCCTCAGGGAAGGAGTTCGGCGTACGCGACGATGTTGTCCTCGTAGTGCCCGGTCCTGGTGTTGAAGGCTGCCGTCAGATCGTGCAACACCTGCACTCGCTCGGGCACCAGCACCTCGTCTACCTGGCCGGCCCGCGCAGCTCGTGGATGGCCACCACCCGGTGGTCAGCGCTGCGCACGGCTGCGGAGGACGCCGGCATGCGCGCCGACCGGGTCGGGCCGTTCACGCCCAAGGTGGCACAGGGCGGCCTCGCGGCGGACGCGGCGCTGGGGACAGGGGCGACCGCCTTCGTCGCGCACAACGACCTGCTCGCGATCGGCGTCGTGCAGCGCCTGCAGCAGCGCTCGATCGGGGTACCGGCCGACGTCTCCGTCGTCGGGTTCGACGACATCTTCGCCGCCGACCTGTGCACGCCACGTCTGACGACGCTCGGCGGTGCGCATGCCGACGTCGGGCGGGCGGCGGTCGAGATCTTGCTCAAGGCCGCGGTGCGAGGAACGACGGGTGGTCCACCTGTCCGGGTCGTCCTGCCGACCGAGCTGCGGCTGCGCGAATCCACCGGACCGGTCGCGTGAGGCCGCGGGCGTGCGCCGGAGCCGGGCCGGAAGCGTCCGCCACCCACCCCGAGTTGTCACCACATGAGGAGCGGACGACGGGAATCGAACCCGCACCGCGCGAGCACGTCGTCAGCGGAGCCACTCGCAGCCGTCCCATTCGACGCTGATGCCGCGGTGCGAAGCCGGCGACTCCAGGTGCGCAGCTTCGGCTCCGGCTCCTGGCCCCCACACGGAAGCGCTGACCTAGAGCGGCTCAGCGGGCTTCGGGAGCAGGCGTGTCAAGCGTGCCTTCTTCCGGTTCTCTCGCACGATCCAGCGGACATCGGAGTCTGACGAGGTCTCGAGTTGGGCGAAGGCCGGGAGTCCGTGCTCGGGGTCGCCTGCGATCGCGACGCTCCAGCAGTACCCGAGCCCCTGCCGTAGAGCGCGGACATCCGTGTTGCGCCGGTCGGACATCGGCCGGCGAGCCAGCGAGTCGGTCGCGCTCCGGCACGCGTCGAGGGCGACCAGTGCGGTCTTGTCGTCCTTCAGCAGTCGCGGCTCGCAGATCCCTGCGACGGCGGCACGCTGGACGAGCGGATCGGGGTCAGCCGCCCAGGAGGCCACGACGCCGCGCATGACGGCGCCGTCCGAGTCGCCGAGGCGTTGCAGCGCCATGGCGACTCCTTCGCGGACCCGCCACCTCGCGTCCCGGGCTTCGGCGTGCAGCACCTGAAGAAGGTCGGCCCGTCGCTCGTCGTCGGCGTCGGCCACCAGCCTCCCCAGGGCCGCGGCGGCACACGCAGCGAGGTACTCGTCGTCCGAGCTGACCAGGTCGAGGATCACCCCCGGCGGAGCGACGTCGCCGAAGGCGGCGATCAGCTCCACGTTGGCCCGCGGGCCGGGCAGGCCCGAGTGAGCGGTCAGGAAGTCCCGGATCCCCGAGGCGTCGAGCGGCTTGAGGGCGTCCTGGAAGTCATGCCGTGTGCTCACGGCGAGATGCTCCCACCAGGCAGCTCAGCCGTGGGCCGGGCCGGTCCGATCTCACCGAGGAACAACGACCCGACCGCCGCGAGAGCCGCCAGGGCGATCAGCACGGCACCGGCCACATGGAAGCGGTCCACCGCGAGCGCCCGGGTTGTCGCTCCGGCAACTGTCGCGGCCAGCAGGCTCACGCCGACCGAGCCCCCGACCCGCTGGACGATGCTGAACAGCGTGTTCCCGTCGGCGAGCTGGCTCTCGGTCAGCGGGGCCAGCATGGCCACCAGCAGGGGAGTGGTGACCAACCCGACCGCGACGGCCCTCCCGGACAGGATCGCGGCAACGACCCACAGCGGGGTCGACAGTTCCAGGGTCAGGAGCAGCAGGCTCGCCGCGGCCAGGCCCACGAAGCCGCCGGTCACCAGGGTGCGCAGCGGCACGCGGGGCGCCAGGCGCTGCCCCGCCCACGTCCCGACACCCATGAGCACCCCCTGCGGCAACAGCGCGAGCCCGGTCTGCATCGCGGTGTGGCCCTGCACTGATTCGGTGAAGACGGGCATGAGGAACACCGTGCCGAACGCCACCACGGAGCAGATGACCTGCAGCCCCAGGCCGAGCGCTGCGCGCCGCTCCCGCACCATCGCCAGGTCCACCGGTGGATGCGGGCGGTGCGGCGCCCAGAGCATGTACGTGGCCAGCAGCGCCAGTCCGGCGACGAGGCTGCCGCCGGACTCGAAAGCGGCCCACCCCGACGCGGTGCCCTCGACCGCCCCGAAGAGCGCCAGGACCAGGCCGGTGGCGAGCACGGCGAACGCGGCCGGGTCGAACCGGACGTGGGGGTCTGCCGGTGAACCCACCCCGCGCGGCACCCGCAGCAGGGCCGCGACACCCAGTGCGCCGATCGGCGCGTTGACCAGGAAGATCCACTCCCAGTGCCCGCCGACGAGCAGCAGGCCGCCCAGGGTCGGGCCCAGCGCCGGTGCCAGGAACAGGACGAGCGCGGCCGAGACCGGGATGGCGCTTCGCCGGGCCCCCGCGCTGCCGAGCAGGATGCTCAGCGCCAAAGGAACAAGAGGCGCACCGGCGAGGCCTTGCGCCACCCGCAGCCCGATCAGGACCCCGACGCTCGGGGCGAGCGCACACCCAGCGGACACGACGACGAACGCGACCGCGCTCACGGTGTAGACCCGCAGCGTGCCGAACCGCCGAGCGAGGTAGGACGTCGCGGCGAGCGAGAGACCCAGGGCCAACAAGTAGCCGCTGACCACCCACTGCACCTCGCGCAGACCGGCTCCCAGGTCGTCGGCGATGACGGGCACGGCCACGTTCACGACGCTCGAGTCGAGCATGCTCAGCACCGGACCGACCAGCAGGCCGAACCGGGCGACCGAGCCAAGGGTGACTGTCTCGACGCCTCGCTCGACGCCGGTGCTCGTCACCTGGCGTCGCTGTCGCGGCCGGCGACCTCGACGAGCTCGGCGACGAACGCCCGGTCCCGTCCCAGCCGATCCAGCAGGTGCCCCATCGAGCGCGCGCGCCACCCCGCGGGGTCCTGCACGCTGGCCAGCAGCTGGGTGGCTTGTGCCAGCTGCTCCTCGAGCGCGGCGTCGCGCGCGCTGAGCACCGCGAGCCGTTCCGCCAGCGTCATCTCGTCGAAGAAGCCGACGCGCAGGAGGAACTCCTCGTCCTGGCCGGCCTCGTCGGCGCTGAGCGTGGTGATGAGCTCATGGAAGAGCGCGTGCCCCGCGGCGGTGATGGCGTAGGTCTTCCGGGCCGGACGGCCCTCCGTGGTCTCGACCTGCTTGGTCACCGCGCCCCGCTCCTCGAAGCGGCGCAGCAGCGGGTACAGGGAGTTGTTGCTCAGGGGCCGCAGCGTCGGGCGCTGGACACGCCGTTTGAGCTCGTACCCGTGCACCGGGCCGTTCCGCAGCACACCGAGGATGAGGATGTCGATCACTAGTCCAGTGTGACATAGGTCTGTATGACCTAGCAGGTCACCTGGCCCTGTAGGGAATCGGAGGCTGATCCATCCGGTTCTCCGATGGATCGATCTGGTGCAGGGTGGTCGCTGGACGCGACGGACCGCACATGAGTCACCAGGGAGAGTGCCGAGGATGAGAGTGCTGGGTGTGGACAACGTCTTCGTGGAGGTCGGTGACCTCGACGAGGCCGTGACCTTCTACCAGGACGGCCTGGGGCTGCCGGTGCGGATGCGCTTCGACGCGATCGACACGGCGCTGCTGCAGCTCGGCGGCGAGACGCCCGGCCTGGGGATCCGGGCGGTGCAGGAGCCCCGAGCCGGCGGGCAGAAGGTGTGGCTGGAGGTCGGTGACGCCCGAGCGGCCGCTGAGGAGCTGGCGGTCAGGGGGATCCGCTCGATCGCGCCGCCCTTCGCGATCCGCACGGGGTGGGCGTTCGAGGTCCAGGACCCGTGGGAGAACGTGATCGGGTTCACCGACTACTCACTACGGCCCGAGCTGGGTCGACGGTGATCGGCCGGGAGGCCCACACCCCGTCGGCATCAGCTCGACGAACAGCGACACAGGAAGGGTTCTGGGTGACCGGCAGGATCGACGCGAGCGCGCTGAGCGCAAGCCTGGCGCAGGTGCAGATCAACGTGGGGTTCGCACGGGCGGTCGTGGACGACGTCGTTGACGGATCGGTCTGGGTCTCGGCCGACGTCGGGGTCGGCGCGGCACATGTCATCCACTCGTACGGGATGTCGCTCATCTGGGGGGAGCGGGTCGACGACGCGTTCGAGGAGCTCGTCTCCAGGCTCGTCGAGGGGACGTACTGGACCCGGGACGAGTGGCTGCAGGTCGACCCGCGCTGGGCTCACCTGCCATGGCGCGAGCGGCTCGGCATCGACAGCGTGGACGAGCACGTGCGGGTCAACTTCGACTTCGACCGGGATCAGTTCCTCGCGGGTGGAGTGGACACGGCGACGTCCGACAGCTGGACGCTTCGACCCGCGACAGCCGCTGACTTCGCCCGTCCCGGGTCGGTGATCCCGGTGGAGTTCTGGCGGAACGCGGAGCAGTTCCTGGCCAACGGCGGTGGATGGGTCGCCGAACGCGACGGGGCGTTCGGTGCCATGGCGTTCTCGTCGTTCCGATCGGGTAGCCAGATCGAGCTCGGCATCGAGACGGCGCCGGACGCCCGTAGGCAAGGGCTGGCCACCGCTGTCGCTCGCCGGATGATCACCGACACCCTCCTGCAGGGACTGACGCCCGTGTGGTCCTGCAGGGCCAGCAATGCCGGCTCGTACCGGCTGGCCCGCACGCTCGGGTTCGTGCCCGTCCGGGAGATCCCGTACTTCCGCCTCGGAGTGCGACGACCCGCGTCGCGGCAAGGACGCATCGCGATGCGCTGAGCTCCTGCCGTCGGCCCGATGTCCTCAGCGGCCGAGGGTCGATCCGCCGTTGGGCGAGAGGATCTGGCCGGTGACCCATCCGCCGTCGGGGCCCAGGAGCCAGGCGATGAGCGACGCGACCTCGTGTGTCGTGCCCGGTCGGCCGACGAGAGTCTCGAGGGACTTCCTGCGGATCACGTCGTCGTCAAGGCGCCCGACCCAGAACTCGGTGTCAGGGACGAATCCGGGGGCGACCGCGTTCGCCGTGCCGCCGTGGTGCCCGAGGTCGCGTGCGAGGTCGAACATCCACGCGTGGAGTGCGGACTTCATCGCACCGTAGTGGCCCGCGCCTCGCCCGCGCAGTGCCGCGACGGAGGACAACAGCACGACCCGCCCGGACGCCTCCCGCAAAGCGGGTGTGAGGGCCTCGATCAGCAGCACTGCGGTGAGCACGTTGCTCCGGAACGCTGCCTGCCAGGCGGCCTCGACCGCCGAGAGACCGTCGCCTGGGGCGTGGCGCGGCGACAGTCCGCCGGCCGCGGCGACCACTCCCGCGCAACCGTGCCCGGAGGTGGCGAGGTGGTCGGCGACGCGTTGGGCGCCGTCCGGGGTCGAGACGTCGGCGGTGACGAGGTCGATCGTCCCCGGGTGCGCCTCGGCGAGTGCTTCGAGCGGTCCGGTGCGTCGGCCCACGACGGTCACGTGGCTCGCACCTTCGGCGAGCGTGATCGCAACCGCTCGGCCGATCCCGGACCCGCCACCGCTGACCACCACGGTCCTTGTCATGACCGGCATCTTCGCACCGGCTCGCCGTGCGCGGCGCCGCGCACGGCGACCCTGGTGTCAGTAGGTGAAGGCCGCGAGCTCCTGGCGCAGCTCGGCGGAGAACTGCGCCAGTTCGTGGACGGACGCGCCCATCTGCACCAGCGTCTCGGACGAGTACGCGGCGCCGGACGCGACCCCGGAGATGTTCACGGCGATCTCCTCGGACCCGGTTGCGGCCTCCGTGACCGAGCGTGACATCTCGTTGGTGGTGGACGTCTGCTCCTCGACCGCGGCGGCGATCGTCGTCTGGTAGTCGTTGATCGACGCGATGATCGCGGAGATCTCACCGATCGCGTCGACCGCGTCGCCGGTGTCGGCCTGGATCGCCTCGACCTGGCGGGTGATCTCCTCGGTCGCCTGCGCGGTCTCGCGCGCGAGGTCCTTGACCTCGCCGGCGACGACGGCGAACCCCTTACCCGACTCGCCGGCGCGGGCCGCCTCGATGGTCGCATTGAGGGCCAGCAGGTTCGTCTGCTCCGCGATCGACGCGATCGCCTTGACGACGTTGCCGATCTCCTGCGAGCTGATGCCGAGCTTGCCGACCGTCGCATTGGTGCTCGCGACGACCCCCGTCGCCCGGTCGGCGACCCGAGCAGCGTCGTTGGCGCTCTGCGCGATCTCCCGGATCGAGGCGCTCATCTGCTCCGCGCCCGCCGCCACGGTCTGCACGTTCCGCGACACCTGCTCCGAGGCTGCGGCCACGACGCCGGCCTGGGCGCTGGTCTCCTCCGAACCAGCGGCGACCTGGGTGTTGGCGGCGGAGAGCTCCTCGGCCGCGGCGGCCACGGTGTGCGACATCTCGATCACCTTGGCGATCACCGCTCGCAGCGCGGTCTGCGCGACGCCGAGCGCCGTCGCCATCTGGCCGATCTCGTCCCCGGAGCGCACGGTGGCCCGGACGGTGAGGTCGCCGGTCGCCATCGCGTCAACGGCACGCTTGACGTCCACCACGGCGCGTCGGATCGAACCGGCAAGCATCACCCCGAGCAGGCTCGCCAGCGCGACCCCGACAAGCAGGATCACCACGGTCCACCTGATCGCCGCTGAGGCCTCGGCTTCCACTCGGTCCGTGATGGCGTCCATGGACCCGGTGACCTCCGCGTCGACCTCGGTCAGGTTGCCGATCATCGCGGCACCCAGGTCGGCCGCGCCGCCGGCACGCACCTCCGCGAACAGCGGTCGGTCGTCCGCCATGGCGGCGGCCATGAGGTCGCCGTCCACCATGGCGCGGTAGTCGGTCCACGACGTGGTGAACTCGTCCCAGTTGGTCGGCAGGTCGCCCCCGTTGGCGGTCTGGAACGCGGTCGCGAAGTCGGCGGAGGCCGAGTCCATCGCGGCGTACGCGTCCTGCAGCTTGTCGAACTGCGCCTGCTTGCCTTCACCCTCGTACGCCATCACGAGCGGGATGTACATCCGCACCGTCCACAGCGCGTCCTTCAGCGTCGTGAGCGACGTGCCGACGCTGGCCTGGGTGGCCGCCATCTGTGTGGCGTCGTCCCTGATGTGCTGCACCTGCAGGGCGGCGAACGCACCGAGGGCGCTCGCCGCGACGGCGAAGACGGCGACGAGCCCCAGGATCTTGGTGCGGATCGAGGCCTTGGCGAACCGGGTGGAGAAGGTCATCGGAGGGCTCCTGATGTGACTGTGGCGCCCGAGCGCACCGCAGGTGCGTCGCTGGCGACGTTGCACACGCGGGCATCCGTCCTGATCGGCCGGGGTTCGCGGAAGCTGAGCCCAACGATCGGGTCGGTCTGCGGGCCGCATCGTCGCCGACCCACGGTGACGTGGTCAGCAGGGCACCCGCCCCTGAGGCACCCCCACGGCGAGCGTCAGCGTCAGCGCTGGCGCAGGGCCGGCGCCTCCATCCACGGCACAGCTCGCCCGACGTCGTCGGCGAGCTTCCTCGACGTCCGTGACACACGAGCCACCCCGGGAGCGGACGACGGGAATCGAACCCGCGTAGCCAGTTTGGAAGACTGGGGCTCTACCATTGAGCTACGTCCGCACAGGTCCTGGCTCTGGGAGCCAGGACCGCGGCACCCAGGGTACCGGGTGCGCAAGGACGTCTCGTGCACCCACCTCGCCCGCCAGGGCCGCGGTCGGGTGCGCACGGGGTGTGGCGCAGGTTGGTAGCGCGTCCGCTTTGGGAGCGGAAGGTCGTGGGTTCGAATCCCGCCACCCCGACGGTGTGATCATGGGGCGGTCCGCCGCGCAGAGCGGAGCGGCTCCCACGATCGCCCGCCGGACGACGACACACTGACCCCGTGCTGCACCTGCGGATCGCGGTCCCGGCGGACCTCACCAGCGGCGTCGTCGCCGTCCTCGAGCGAGCGCCCGCGGTGAGCAGCCTGGCGGTCCTCGACGGTGCGTCGCGGCGACCCGAGGGCGACGTCGTGCTCGCGGACGTGGCGCGCGAGGCCGCCAACGACCTCTGCGACGAGCTCCTGGAGCTCGGCGTCCAGCGCGAGGGCACGCTGACGATCGAGCCGGTCGACACCTGGGTGTCGCAGCCCGGGTACGACGCCGAACGGCTCGCCCCGGGCAGCAGCGCGGACGCCGTCGTGTGGATCGACGTCACGCGGCGTGCCTATGCAGAGTCCGAGCTCAACTGGACGTACCTGAGCTTCATGAGCCTGGCAACGCTCATCGCCGCCATCGCCATCGTGCTCGACTCGCAGATCCTGGTCATCGGCGCGATGGTGCTCGGGCCGGAGTTCGTGCCGATCGCCGCGCTCGGCATCGCGCTGGTCCGCCGCCGCTTCCACCTGCTCCGGATGGCGCTCTGGACGCTGGTGGTCGGCTTCGTCCTCGCCATCCTCCTGACCTGCGTGGCGGCGCTCGTGGCCAAGCAGCTCGGCTGGGTGACGCTCGAGCAGGTCACCGCTCCCCGCCCAGGCACGGAGTTCATCTACACGCCCGACAAGTGGTCGTTCATCGTGGCGGTCATCGCCGGGGCGGCGGGGGTGCTGTCGCTCACGTCGGCGCGGGTCGGTGGGCTCGCGGGAGCGTTCATCTCGGTGACCACCGTGCCCGCCGCCGGCAACGTCGCGCTGGGCCTGGCGTTCGGGCAGCTGGTCGAGGTCCGCGGAAGCGCGCTCCAGCTCGGCATCAACATCGTGGGCATGGCCCTCGCCGGCTGGCTGACGCTGGTCTTCCAGAAGACCGTGTGGAACCGCTTCGCCGACCGGCGCGAGCGCCTGCGCGCGAGGATCCTGCGCCGCGACTGAGCCCGGGATGTATCAGGGCGAATCGCCCAGGGTCTTGTTCAGGGACTGTTTCCCCGACACCCCTGGGAGATCCCCCCATGAGCAGGATCCTGTTCACCCTCACCCCCGTCACCGGCCATGTGCGCCCTGCGCTGCCGCTCGCCCGTGCGCTCGTCGCCGAAGGCCACGAGGTCGTGGTCTACACGGGCACCAAGTTCGCCGAGGCGGTCCTGGCGACCGGTGCCAAGCACGCACCGATCGTGCAGGGCCGCGACCTCGACGACGCGGAGTTCGACGCGTGGTCGGTCGCGCAGGGCGCACCGCCCCCGGGCATCAAGCGGCTGCAGTGGGACGTGCGGCACCACTTCGTCGGCACGGTCCCGGGCTTCCTGGCCGACCTGGACGGCATCGTCGCCGCCGAGCGGCCCGACGTCCTCGTCATGGACAACGGGTTCATCGCGGGAGCGATCGCCGCGCGCCGCAACGACCTGCCGTCCGTGCTCTTCTCCGTCTCGCCGCTGGCGATCTCGAGCAAGGACACCGCCCCGTTCGGCCTGGGTCTGCAGCCGCCGCGGACCGGGTTCGACGGTCTGCGCTACGCGGCGCTGGGCTGGTTCATCGAGAAGGTGCTGTTCCGGGACTCGCAGAAGGCGGCGGAGCGTGTGGTTGCCGACGCCGGCCTGCCGGTGCCCGACGGGTTCTTCCTCGACTGGGTGCAGACGGCCGCCACGCGGGTGCTGCACACGTCGGTGCCGTCGTTCGAGTACCCCCGCAGCGACCTGCCGGAGAACGTCGAGATGGTCGGACCGTTCCTGCCGGCGGGCGTCGACCGCTTCGCACCGCCCGCCTGGTGGGACAACGTGCGCGAGGCGCGCGCCACGGGTCGTCCCGTCGTGCTCGTCACGCAGGGGACGGTCGCCACCGACCCGGAGCGGCTGCTCTGGCCGGCGATCGACGGACTCGCCGACGAGGACGTCCTGGTGATCGCGACCGCCGAGCCCGCCGACTACCCGGCGAACGTGCGGGCCACCCCGTTCGTACCGTTCGACCGCCTCCTGCCGCTGGTCGACGTGATGATCACCAACGGCGGTTTCGGCGGTGTCCAGCAGGCGCTCGCCTCCGGGGTCCCCGTGCTCGTCGCGGGCCGGTCGGAGGACAAGGCCGAGGTGGGTGCGCGCGTGGCGTGGTCCGGCGTCGGCCTCGCGCTCCCGACCGACAAGGTCACGGACGCGACGACGTCGGAGGCGGTCCGGCACGGTGTGCGGCGGTTGCTGGACAACCCGTCGTTCGCACGGCGGGCCGGCGAGCTCGCGGCCGAGTACGCGGAGCACGACGGCGTGGGCCGCGCGGTGTCGGTCATCACGGAGGTCGCGGGTCTCGCTCGATGACGGGACGACCGGCGTGGGCGGTCCCACAGCCTCTCGGCTTGGGACCGCCGCCCGCCGTGGCGTAAGGTCGAGGGTCGCCAGCGTGCGGTCGTCGGCCCGTTCTCGGGCGTGCGACGGCGCGCGGCCCGAAGCACCGGAGATCGCCGGAGTCGCCGGCGCCCGCCCCGATCAGTTGGAGACCATCGAAGTGAAGAGCGCCGTCGAGACCCTGGAGCCCACCAAGGTCAAGCTGACCGTCGAGGTGACCTACGACGAGCTCAAGCCCAGCATCGAGCACGCGTACGAGCACATCGCTCAGGACGTCGTCGTCCCGGGCTTCCGCAAGGGCAAGGTGCCGCCGCGCATCATCGACCAGCGCGTCGGTCGTCCCGCCGTCCTCGAGCACGCGATCAACGAGGGTCTGTCCGGCTTCTACGCCGAGGCCGTCCGCGAGAACAAGCTGCGCCCGCTGGGCCAGCCCGAGGTCGAGGTCACCAAGATCCCCGGCCTGACCGCCGCGCCCGCCGGCGAGGAGGGCGAGCTGCACTTCACCGCCGAGGTCGAGGTCCGCCCCGAGATCACCGTCCCGGCGCTCGACGGCATCGCCGTCACGGTCGACGACGTCGAGGTCTCCGACGAGGACGTCGCCGCCCGCCTGGACGCCCTGCGCGAGCGCTTCGGCACCCTGGTCGGCGTGGACCGCCCCGCGGCCGAGGGCGACTTCGTCGTCATCGACCTCACCGCCACCATCGGCGACGAGCCGGTCGACACCGTGTCCGGCGTCAGCTACCAGATCGGCTCGGGCAACATGCTCGAGGGCCTGGACGAGGCGCTCACGGGTCTGTCGGGCGGCGAGACCACCACGTTCGAGACGGCCCTCGCGGGCGGCGAGCACGCCGGCGAGACCGCCCAGGTGAGCGTCACCGCCACCACGGTCAAGGAGCGTCAGCTGCCCGACGCCGACGACGACTTCGCCCAGCTGGCCAGCGAGTTCGACACGCTCGAGGAGCTGACGGCGGACCTGCGCACGCAGGCGTCCAGCATCAAGGCGTCCAACCAGGCCGTGCAGGCCCGCGACCTGCTGCTCGAGCAGCTGCTCGCCGCCACCGAGATCCCCGTCCCGTCGGGCGTCGTCGAGGCCGAGGTGCACCGCCACCTCGAGGGTGAGGGCCGGCTCGAGGACGACGAGCACCGCGCCGAGGTCGGCGAGCAGGCCACCACCGCGCTGCGCAACCAGATCCTCCTGGACACCCTCGCCGAGCAGCTGGAGATCAAGGTCAGCCAGAACGAGCTGCTCGACTACCTGGTGAACGCGTCGCGCCAGTACGGCATGGACCCGAACACCTTCATCCAGACCATCGACCAGCAGGGCCAGATCCCGACGATGGTCGCCGAGGTCGCCCGCTCGAAGGCGCTCGCCGTCGCGCTGCGCCGCGTCGCCGTCACCGACGGCTCCGGCCAGGCCGTGGACCTGTCCGAGTTCATCGGGTCCGACGCCGAGGACGCCGCCGAGGCCGCAGAGGTCACCTCGGCCCCGACCGACGCCGCGGCCGACATCTCGGCGTTCGACGTGTTCGACGACGCCGAGCCCACCGAGGACGCCAAGGCCTGACGCCGCGCTCCGGAAGGCCCCGCACCGATGCCCGGTGCGGGGCCTTCGGCGTTCTCCCGGGTCGACGGCGCCGGGCTCTGCCGTCAGCGAAAACGCTCGGTGCGGGGCCATGGACGGGTGCCGCTGCGCGTTAGGGTCACTGCATCGCGCGGGTCCCCGACAGGGAGACCGCGCGGTGCAGGACAGACGTCACCGTCAGATGAGGGAGCCTTCGTGAACGAGCTAGTGCCGATGATGGCCAGGGCGGACGGCCCGGCCTTCGGCCTCAATGACTCCATCTACAACCGACTGCTCCGCGAGCGCATCATCTGGCTCGGTTCCGAGGTGCGCGACGAGAACGCCAACGCCATCTGCGCGCAGATGATGCTGCTGGCCGCGGAGGACCCCGACAAGGACATCTGGCTGTACATCAACTCGCCCGGTGGCTCGATCACCGCGGGCATGGCGATCTACGACACCATGCAGTACATCCAGCCGGACGTCGCCACGATCGCGATGGGCATGGCCGCGTCGATGGGGCAGTTCCTGCTCTCGTCGGGCGCCCAGGGCAAGCGCTACGCCCTGCCGCACGCCCGCGTGATGATGCACCAGCCCTCGGGCGGCATCGGCGGCACCGCGACCGACGTGCGGATCAACGCCCAGCTGATCCTCCACATGAAGAACGTGCTCGCCGAGCTCACCGCCGCCCAGACCGGCAAGACCGTCGACCAGATCAACGCCGACGCCGACCGTGACCGCTGGTTCACCGCCCCCGAGGCGCTCGAGTACGGCTTCGTGGACAAGGTCGTCACGAAGGCCGACTCGGTCGCCGGCGGCGGCGGCACGGCCTGACGGCGTCCGACTTTCAGATCGTTGAGGAGAAGCTCATGAGCATGGAGTCCCAGTTCATGGCGCGCGCCGGGATGCTGGCGGGGCCGGGCGGCCTCGCGCCGTCCTCGCCCGCCGCCCGGTACGTGCTGCCGCAGTTCGAGGAGCGCACGGCCTACGGGTTCAAGCGCCAGGACCCGTACACCAAGCTGTTCGAGGACCGCATCATCTTCCTCGGCGTGCAGGTGGACGACGCCTCGGCCGACGACGTCATGGCCCAGCTGCTGGTGCTGGAGAGCACCGACCCGGACCGCGACATCATCCTGTACATCAACTCGCCCGGCGGATCGTTCACGGCCCTGACGGCGATCTACGACACGATGCAGTACATCAAGCCGCACATCCAGACGGTCTGCCTCGGGCAGGCTGCCTCGGCGGCGGCCGTGCTGCTCGCGGCGGGCTCGCCCGGCAAGCGCCTGGCCCTGCCCAACGCGCGCGTGCTCATCCACCAGCCGGCGATGGAGGGTGGCGGCTACGCGCAGGCGTCCGACATCGAGATCCACGCCAACGAGCTGATCCGGATGCGCGAGTGGCTCGAGCTCACCATCGCGCACCACACGGGCCGCGACATCGAGCTGGTCCGCAAGGACATCGAGCGCGACAAGATCCTCACCGCCCAGGCGGCGCTGGAGTACGGGATCGTCGACCAGGTGCTGGCCAGCCGCAAGGGCGTCATCCCGACGACGGTCCAGCCCAAGTAGTCCTCCGGGGAGCCGGGTCCGCGGCCTGCGGACCCGGCTCTTCTGCTGGGCGACGGGTGACGCCAGTGACAACCGGTGCTGACGCGTGCCGTGTGTTCGGCTGACATCCCGGCCCCGGTGGTGTGCAATGGGGGAGGACGCGCGCCCCGCGGGGCGACGCACGTACGACGCACCGCCCGACGGGCGGAGGGCGACACGAGGAAGGGGATCGACGTGGCTCGTATCGGGGACGGGGCCGATCTCCTCAAGTGTTCCTTCTGCGGCAAGTCGCAGAAGCAGGTCAAGAAGCTGATCGCGGGCCCGGGCGTCTACATCTGCGACGAGTGCATCGAGCTCTGCAACGAGATCATCGAGGAAGAGCTGGCGGAGGCCACCGAGGTCGGCCTGGTCGAGCTGCCCAAGCCGAAGGAGATCTTCGACTTCCTCGAGCAGTACATCATCGGCCAGGAGTCGGCCAAGCGGGCCCTCGCGGTCGCGGTGTACAACCACTACAAGCGTGTCCAGGCCGGTGAGGCGCGGACGTCGACGACCGACGACCACATCGAGATCGCGAAGTCGAACATCCTGCTGGTCGGCCCCACGGGCACCGGCAAGACGTACCTCGCGCAGACCCTGGCCCGCATGCTGAACGTCCCCTTCGCGATCGCGGACGCCACGGCCCTCACCGAGGCGGGCTACGTCGGCGAGGACGTCGAGAACATCCTGCTCAAGCTCATCCAGGCCGCCGACTACGACGTCAAGAAGGCCGAGTCGGGGATCATCTACATCGACGAGATCGACAAGATCGCCCGCAAGAGTGAGAACCCGTCGATCACGCGTGACGTCTCCGGCGAGGGTGTCCAGCAGGCGCTGCTGAAGATCATCGAGGGCACCACGGCCTCGGTCCCGCCGCAGGGCGGCCGCAAGCACCCGCACCAGGAGTTCATCCAGATCGACACCACGAACGTGCTGTTCATCGTGGCCGGCGCGTTCTCGGGCCTCGACGACATCATCGCGGCCCGTGCGCGCAAGCGCGTCGTCGGCTTCGGCGCCCCGCTGCTGGACTCGGTGGACGAGGGCGACCTGTTCGCGGAGGTCCGCCCCGAGGACCTGCAGAAGTACGGCCTGATCCCCGAGTTCATCGGCCGGCTGCCTGTGGTCGCTGCGGTCTCCCGTCTCGACCAGGACGCGCTCGTGCGGATCCTCACGGAGCCCAAGAACGCGCTGGTCAAGCAGTACCAGCGGATGTTCCAGATCGACGGCGTGGAGCTCGAGTTCGACGAGGAGGCCGTGGCCTCGATCGCCGACCAGGCCCTCCTGCGCGGCACCGGGGCACGTGGGCTGCGGGCCATCATGGAGGAGGTCCTCCAGCAGGTGATGTTCGAGGTGCCCAGCCGCGACGACGTGGGCCGCGTGGTCATCACGCGCGAGGTGGTGCTCGAGAACGTCAACCCGACGCTCATCCCGCGGGACACCGAGCAGGAGAAGCGCACACCCCGCGAGAAGAGCGCCTGACCGTCCGGGGTTCCCGCCTAGGATCGCGTCCGTGAGCGACCTGCCGACCCCGATCCCCGCCGACCTGGCCCGCCTGCGCGGGAGCATCGACAACATCGACGCCGCGCTCGTCTACCTGCTCGCGGAGCGGTTCAAGGCGACGCAGCAGGTCGGCGTGCTGAAGGCGACCAGCGGCCTGCCGCCGTCGGACCCGGCGCGTGAGGAGCAGCAGGTCGCGCGCCTGCGTGAGCTCGCGCGCACCGCGGACCTCGACCCCGTGTTCGCGGAGAAGTTCCTCGCGTTCATCGTCGAGGAGGTCATCCGGCACCACGAGGCCATCGCCGAGGACCACGCCCGAGGCGCCTGACTATTCGGGGTGGCGCCGGGCCCTCCGGGGGCGGAGGGTAGGAGGGGTCAGCTCCGGCAAGCCGCGCGGGGGCGGATCACGCGTGCGCGGTCGCCGGGGACGATCGACACCGGAGGTACTTGCCCATGGATCTGCACTGGCTCAAGCCGCTGCTCGGACGCCCGGCACCGTTCACGACCGTCTACCTCGACGCGACGCGCAACGGTGCGACCGGTGACGCCGAGGCGGCTGACCGCTGGAGGGCCGTCCGACGCTCTCTCGAGCGCGACGGCGCACCGGCCTGGGTGCTGGACCAGATCGCCGACGTGGTCTCGGTCCCCACCGGTGTGCGCGCCCCCCACGGGCGGGTGATCGTGGCCGACGCCCAGGGAGTGGTGGTCGACCGAGTGCTCTCCGAGCCTCCGGCCCAGTCCCACGCGGTGTTCGGCCCTGCGCCGGCCCTGCTCCCGGCCGTGCGCGCCGCCGACGAGACGGTGTCGTACCTGCTGGTCGAGGTGGACCGCAACGGAGCGGACCTCACCTGGGCCGCCGGTGGCACCGTGCGCACCGAGGGCGGCCCGGAGACCGAGACCGTCGACGGTGGGCACGACGACGTGCACAAGACGCGCGAGGGCGGTCTCGACCGGCGCAGTCAGACGCGTGCGGAGGACTCCTGGGGTCGCAACGCCGAGGCGGTCGCGGCCGTGCTGGACAAGCGGGTGGCGGAGCGCAAGCCCGACCTCGTGGTGATCACGGGCGACGTGCGGGCCACCAAGCTCGTGTGCGAGGCCGTCGGTCAGCAGGCGCGTGAGCTGGTGGTCGAGGTGCAGGGCGGGTCGCGCGGTGAGGGCGTCAACCAGGGCGCGTTCGCGGCGCGGGTCACCGAGACGCTCGAGGCGTTCCGGACCCGGCGTCGGCAGGCGGTGCTCGACCGGTTCCGGGAGGCGCAGGGCCGCGGCGACGGTGCCGTCACCGCGCTGGGCGACGTGATCGAGGTGCTGCGGCGCGGCCAGGTGGCGGAGCTGGTGCTCCAGGTCAGCGTGCTCACCACCGGACTGGCGGAGCGGACCCTGTGGGTGGGGCCCGAACCCCTGCAGCTGGCGACGAGCGCGGGGGACCTCCAGTCGATCGGCGTCACGGAGAACGCGCGCGAGATGGACGCGAACGTGGCCCTGGTGCGTGCTGCCCTGGCGCAGGACGCGGGCGTCACGTTCGCCGAGGACGGCGCGGTCGACCTGGTGGACGGCATCGGCGCGGTGCTGCGCTGGTCCGACGACTCCACGCCCAGCGAGGCGGTCCCCACCCAGTCCGCCGACCAGGCCCGCCTCCGCACGGTCGTCTAGACACCGCGACGTCCGCACTCGAGCGGGTCTGAGCCCCCTCGAGTGCGGACGTCGCGTGTGGTCAGTCGGTGCTGCGGGTGTCGGTGTAGAGGGTGTCGATGTCCGCGGCGAAGTCCTTGAGCACCAGGGCGCGCTTCACCTTCATCGACGGGGTGAGGTAGCCGTTCGTCTCGGTGAAGTCCGTGGTGAGCACCCGGAGCTTGCGGATGGACTCGGCGCGCGAGACGGCCTCGTTGGCGCGCTCGGAGGCACGGTCCAGCGCCTCGAGGACCGCGGGGTTCGTCGCGGCCTCGTCGACCGACATGGCCGGGAGACCGTGGTTGGACAGCCAGCCGGGGAGCATGTCCGCGTCGAGCGTGACGAGCGCGCCGATGAACGGCCGCTGGTCGCCGACGACGACGACCTGGCTGACCAGCGGGTGCCCGCGCAGGCGGTCCTCCAGCACGGCGGGGGCCACGTTCTTGCCGCCCGCGGTGACGATGATCTCCTTGGTGCGGCCGGTGATCCGCAGGCACCCGGCCTCGTCGATCGTGCCGAGGTCGCCGGTGCGGAACCACCCGTCCACCAGCGCCTCGGCGGTGGCCTCGGGATCGTGCCGGTAGCCCCGGAACACGTGCGGGCCGGAGACGAAGATCTGGCCCTCGTCGTCGACCCGCACGGCCGTGCCGGGGTATGCCGGCCCGACGGTGCCGATCGTCGTGACGCCGGGGCGGCTGACGGTCGTGGCGGCGGTCGTCTCGGTGAGGCCGTAGCCCTCGAGCACCTCGACGCCGATGCCCCGGTAGAAGTGCCCGAGCCGCTCGCCCAGGGGTGCGCCGCCGGAGATCGCGAACTCGGCACGCCCGCCCAGCGCCGCCCGGAGCTTCGAGTGCACCAGCCGTCCCGCGAGGGCGTGCCGGGCTCGCAGGCGAGGGCCCGGGCCGCCGGTCTCCAGCGAGCGGGAGTAGTCCTCGGCGGCCTTGGCGGCCCAGCGGAAGAGCTTCAGCTTGGTCCCCGAGCCGGCCTTCTGCTCCGCCGAGTTGTAGACCTTCTCGAAGACGCGGGGCACGGCCAGGATGAAGGTCGGCTGGAACGTCCCGAGGTCCGCGAGCAGGTTCTTGGCGTCCGGCGTGTGACCCAGGACGGCGCCGGAGGGCACGCAGAGCACCTGGATGAACCGCGCGAACACGTGCGCGAGCGGCATGAACAGCAGGGTGCGCGAGTGCGGCATCGCGACGACGTCGCCCAGCCCGGCGACCCCGTTGCGGGTGATCGCGACGAAGTTCCCGTGCGTGAGCTCGACGCCCTTGGGCCGGCCGGTCGTGCCCGACGTGTAGATGACGGTCGCGAGGTCGTCCGCGCGGGCCAGCGCGCTGCGCCGCCGGATCTCCTCGTCGGGGACCTCGGTCCCGGCCTCGACCAGCGTCGCGACCGCGCCCTCGTCGATGACCAGGACCTCGCGGAGGCCCGGGAGGTCGTCACGGACCTGGGCGACGACGGCGGCGTGCTTCGCGGTCTCCACGAGCGCGAGCCGGACCCCGGCGTCGGCCATGATCCAGCGGACCTGCTCGGCCGACGACGTCTCGTAGACCGGCACGCCGAGCGCGCCCGCCGCCCAGCAGGCGAAGTCGAGCAGCGTCCACTCGTAGCGCGTGCGGGACATGATCGCGACGCGGTCGCCGGGCTGGACGTCGCGCGCGACCAGACCCTTGGCCACCGCGGTGACCTCCGCGTCGAACTCGGCGACCGTCACCGCGGTCCAGGCGTCGCCCACCAGTCGCTCCGCGAACACCCCGGAGGGGTCGCGCAGCAGCCGCGCCGCGAGCATGCCGGGGATGCTGTCGGCGGGGTCCAGCTCCACCAGGGACTCGGACCGTGACTCGCGCACGTCAGGCCTTCGGAGCCGGCGGGACCAGCACGGCGTCGCGTGCCACGCACGTCTCGCCGTCACCGTCCACCAGGGTCAGGGTTCCGGTGACGCGGCCGGCCGCCCGGATGTCGTCGAGCGACGCCTCGATGCCGGGTCGCAGCCCGGCGGGCACGACGAGCTCGACCGAGGTGATCTCGGTGCGCATCGACAGCTTGGCCTCGGACTTCACCTTGCGGAGCGCGGTGAGCGCCGAGCCGGCGGCACCGACGACGGCGGGGTCGGCCGAGGTGCGCAGCGGCTCCGCGGACGGCCATGTGGCCCGGTGCACCGATCCCTCGCGCCACCACGACCAGACCTCCTCCGTGGCGAACGGGAGCACCGGCGCGAACAGGCGCAGCAGCACGTCCAGGGCGATCGCGAGGGCCGCACGTGCGGACTCGGTCTCCGGCGACGGGTCGCCGTACGCGCGGTCCTTGACCAGCTCGAGGTAGTCGTCGCAGAACGTCCAGAAGAACGTCTCGGTCAGCTCCAGCGCGCGCGTGTGGTCGTACGCGACGAGGGCCGCGGTGGACTTGTCGACGACGTCCGCGAGGCCGGCCAGCATCGCGCGGTCGATCTCCACGGTGACCAGCGACGGGTCCAGGGCGAGCGGCTCGTCGGCGGCACCGAACGAGAGCGCGAACTTGGAGGCGTTGAGCACCTTGATGGCCAGGCGGCGGCCGATCTTCATCTGGCCGATCTCGAACGCCGCGTCGGTGCCGAGCCGAGCCGAGGCCGCCCAGTACCGGACCGCGTCGGACCCGTGCTCCTCCAGCAGGCCCATGGGGGTGACCACGTTGCCCTTGGACTTCGACATCTTCTTGCGGTCCGGGTCCAGGATCCAGCCGCTGATCGCCGCGTCCGACCAGGGCAGCGAGCCGTGCTCCAGGTGCGAGCGGACCACCGTGGAGAACAGCCAGGTGCGGATGATGTCTTGGCCCTGGGGGCGCAGGTCCATGGGGAACACGCGGCTGAACAGGTCCGGGTCGGTGCGCCAGCCGCCGACGATCTGCGGGGTCAGGGAGCTGGTGGCCCAGGTGTCCATGATGTCGGGATCGGCCGCGAACCCGCCGGGCACGCCGCGCTGCTCGGCCGTGTAGCCGGCGGGCAGGTCGGAGGACGGGTCGATGGGCAGCTGGTCCTCGGACGGCAGCAGTGGCTTGTCGTGCTGCGGCTCGCCGTGCTCGTCGAGCGGGTACCAGACCGGGAAGGGCACGCCGAAGAACCGCTGGCGGGACACGAGCCAGTCGCCGTTGAGGCCGCTGACCCAGTTCTCGTAGCGGACCTTCATGAAGTCGGGGCTGAACCCCAGCTGGGCGCCGCGGGCGAGCAGCTCGTCGCGCAGGGCCTCGTCGCGCCCGCCGTTGCGGATGTACCACTGGCGGCTGGTGACGATCTCGAGGGGCTTGTCGCCCTTCTCGTAGAAGTTCGCCTTGCGCTGGGTGGTGACGGGCTCCCCGTCCAGGTCCCCGGTCTCGCGGAGCCCGGCGACGACGGCCTCGCGGGCGGAGAACGTGGTCTTGCCGGCCAGCTCCTCGTAACGGGCGCGCGGGCCGTCGCCCACGAGCCAGTCCGGGGTGTCGCGCAGGATGCGGCCGTCGCGGCCCACCACCGAGCGCGTCGGCAGCTGGAGCTCGCGCCACCACTGCACGTCCGTGAGGTCACCGAACGTGCAGCACATCGCGATGCCCGCGCCCTTGTCGGGCTCCGCCAGCGTGTGCGCCAGGACGGGGATCTCCACGTCGAACAGGGGGGAGCGGACCGTGGTGCCGAACAGGTGCTGATAGCGCTCGTCGCCGGGGTGCGCGATGAGGGCCACGCAGGCCGGGAGCAGCTCCGGACGGGTCGTCTCGATGTAGACCGGACCGTCGGCACCGTGGAACGCGACCCGGTGGAACGCACCCGGGTAGTCGCGGGCCTCGAGCTCGGCCTGCGCGACCGCCGTCTGGAACGTCACGTCCCAGAGCCCGGGGGCCTCGGCCTGGTACGCCTCGTCGCGCGCGAGGTTGCGCAGGAACGCCTGCTGCGCGACGGCCCGGGACTCGGCGGACACCGTCTGGTACGTGCGCGACCAGTCGACCGAGAGGCCGAGCCGGCGCCAGAGGGCCTCGAACAGCCGCTCGTCCTCGACGGTCAGGCGCTCGCACAGCTCGACGAAGTTCTTGCGGCTGACCGGCAGCTGGGGACCGGACTTGCCCTCGCCGCCCTCGAACGGGGGAGTGAACTCGGGGTCGTACGGCAGCGACGGGTCGCACCGCACGCCGTAGTAGTTCTGCACGCGACGCTCGGTGGGCAGGCCGTTGTCGTCCCAGCCCATCGGGTAGAACACCTCGCGGCCGCGCATCCGCTGGAACCGGGCGACGACGTCGGTGTGCGTGTACGAGAAGACGTGGCCGACGTGCAGCGAGCCCGACACCGTGGGCGGGGGCGTGTCGATCGAGTAGATCTGCTCGCGCGTGGCCGTGCGGTCGAACGCGTACAGGTCCTGGGCGGTCCATGCCTCGTCCCAGCGGTCCTCGACACCGTCGAGGGAGACCCGGTCCGGTACCTGCCGCGTGCCCGTGAGAGTCGTGGGTGCGTCGGGCAGGGTGAAGGCGTCGGAGCTCATGGTCCGACATCTTCCCAGATCGGCGGGCCTCCACGCTCCGGCGACGATCAGGCGAACAGTCGGTGAACGAGGGCGGTCCGGGTGCGGCGCGCCGCCGCGCCGGTGCGAGGATCGCCACTCGCCGGGTCGTGAGCGCATGATCGGGAGGACACGAGCGGGCGGGGAGGCTGGGCGATGTCTGCCGAGGGGTTCCTCCGGTCCGGCCGGGCACCTGCACCGCGCACGCTGCTGGACGTCCTGGAGGGCACCGTCGCCGTGCACGGGGACGCGCAGGCCGTCGACGACGGCAGCACGGTCCTGACCTATCGGGAGCTGTCCGAGGCTGTCCGGGCGTCCGCGGCCGGTCTCGCGGGCGTGGGCATCGGGCCCGGCGACCGCGTCGGTGTGCGCATCCCGTCGGGCACGGCGGAGCTCTACACGGCGATCCTCGCGGTGCTGGCGGCGGGGGCGGCCTACGTGCCGGTCGACGTCGACGACCCCGACGAGCGCGCCCGGACCGTGTTCCGGGAGGCCGGGGTCGCCCGCGTGCTGACGGAGGGGGACCTGGCGACCCTGCGGACGCGCGCGGAGCGACGCCGTCCGGGGCTCGACGACGACGCGTGGATCATCTTCACCTCGGGCTCGACCGGCGCACCGAAGGGGGTCGCGGTCACGCACCGGTCGGCCGCCGCGTTCGTGGACGCCGAGGCGCGGCTGTTCCTCCAGGAGGCGCCGCTCGGCCCGGGAGACCGCGTGCTGGCGGGGCTGTCCGTGGCGTTCGACGCGAGCTGCGAGGAGATGTGGCTCGCGTGGGCGCACGGCGCCTGCCTCGTCCCGGCGCCGCGGGCGCTGGTGCGCACGGGCATGGACCTCGGCCCGTGGCTGGTGGCGCAGGGCATCACCGTCATCTCGACCGTGCCGACGCTCGCGGGGCTCTGGCGGTCCGAGGAGCTGGCCGGTGTGCGGCTGCTCATCTTCGGCGGCGAGGCCTGCCCGCCCGAGCTCGTGGCGCGGCTGGTGGGGGAGGGTCGCGAGGTCTGGAACACCTACGGGCCGACGGAGGCGACCGTCGTCGCGTGCGCGGCGCTGCTGACCGGCGACGGCCCCGTGCGCATCGGGCACGCGCTCGACGGGTGGGACCTCGCCGTCGTCGCGCCCGACGGGACCCAGGTCGAGGAGGGCGGGCTGGGCGAGCTGATCATCGGCGGCGTCGGGCTCGCGCGGTACCTCGACCCGGTCAAGGACGCGGAGAAGTACGCGCCGGCCGAGCCGCTGGGTTGGGGGCGGGCGTACCGCAGCGGGGACCTGGTGCGGTACGAGGCCGAGGGGCTGCTGTTCGTCGGGCGCGCGGACGACCAGGTGAAGGTGGGTGGCCGCCGGATCGAGCTGGGCGAGGTCGACTCCGCGCTGCTCGGGCTGCCCGGCGTGGCGGGTGCGGCCGCGGCCGTCCGGCGGACCCCCGCAGGCACCTCGGTGCTCGTCGGGTACCTGGTGCCCGAGCCCGGCATCACGCTGGACCTGGCCGACGCCCGGCACCGGCTCGTGGGGTCGCTGCCGGCCGCCCTGGTGCCGCTGCTCGCACCGGTGGAGTCCATCCCGACGCGCGGCTCGGGGAAGGTCGACCGCGACGCGCTGCCGTGGCCGCTGGAACGGGCTGCCACCGGCTCGTCGGCGTCGGCGCCGCCCGTCGGCCTCACCGCGACCGGGGAGTGGGTGGCGGAGCGCTGGACGGCGGCGCTCGGCGTCACGGTCGCCGGCCCGCGCGACGACTTCTTCTCTGCCGGCGGCGGCAGCCTCGTGGCCGCGCAGCTGGTCAGCGCCCTGCGCGAGCGCTTCCCGACGGTCACGGTCGCCGACGTGTACGAGTACCCCCGGATCGGGGACCTGGCGCGCCGGCTCGACGAGTTCGAGCCGACCGCCGCCGCGGAGACGCGCGTGGTCGCGCCGACCCCGCTGCGGGCGCAGGTGCTGCAGACGGTGCTCGGCCTGCCGCTCGCCGCGCTCGTCGGGCTGCGCTGGCTCACCTGGCTGCTGGTCGCGGACGCGGTGCTCGTCGCGACGACGGGCGCCGCGTGGGTGCCGGTCGTGCCCGGGGTGTGGTGGTGGGTGGCGCTCGGCTGGCTGGTGCTCCTGAGCCCGCTCGGGCGGATGGGGACCACCGTGCTCGTCGCCCGGACGCTGCTGCAGGGACTGCGCCCCGGCCGGTACCCCCGGGGCGGGTCGGTGCACCTGCGCCTGTGGTTCACCGAGTCCTGGGCGGCCGCGGCCGGCGCCGAGAACCTCTCGTGCGCCCCCTGGACCGCGACGTACGCGCGGGCGCTCGGGGCGACCGTCGGCAAGAACGTCGACCTGCACGCGCCGCCGCCGGTCACCGGGCTGCTCACGCTCGGCAACGGGTGCTCGGTCGAGCCCGAGGTGGACCTGCGCGGGCACTGGCTCGACGGCGACGTGCTCCGGGTCGGACGCGTGCGGATCGACAAGCGCGCGACGGTCGGCACCCGCAGCACGCTCGCGCCCGGCACCCGCGTCGGCGCCTGGTCCGAGGTCGCCCCCGGCTCCGCGGTCCTGGACTCCGTGCCGCCCGGCGAGCTGTGGGTGGGGTCTCCGGCGGTGTTCGACGGGCCGGCCCGGCGGCACTGGCCGCGCGACCGCGCGCCACGGGCGCGCCGCTGGGTGGCGATCTACGGGGCGACCGCCGCGGCGCTCGCGGCCCTGCCGGTCGTCGCCGTGCTGTGCGGGCTCCTGGTCGTCGGCGTGGCGCTGCGCGGGGCCACCACCCAGGCCGAGGCGGCGGTCGACGCGCTGCGCGCGGTGCCGCTGGCCGCGGTCACGGTGGTCGTGGTGCTCGCGCTCGTCACGCTCGCCGCGGTGCGGCTGCTCGGACTGGGGTTCCGCGAGGGGTACCACCCGGTGCACAGCCGCGCGGGCTGGCAGGTGTGGGCGACGCTGCGGTTGATGGACGACGCCCGCACCACGCTGTTCCCGCTCTACTCCAGCCTCGCGACGCCGGTCTGGTTGCGGCTGCTCGGGGCGGACATCGGCAAGGACGTGGAGGCGTCGACCGCCCTCATGCTCCCCACCCTCACGACGGTCGGCGAGGGCGCGTTCCTCGCCGACGACACCCTGATCGGCTCCTACGAGCTCGGGCACGGCTGGCTGCGGGTCGAGCGGAGCAAGGTGGGCAAGCGTGCGTTCCTGGGCAACTCGGGGATGATCGCCCCCGGCCGCACGGTGCCCAAGCGCGGTCTGGTCGCGGTGCTCTCGGCGACGCCGGAGGACGCCCGGGCGGGCACCAGCTGGCTCGGCTCGCCGCCGGTGCGGCTGCGACGGACCGCCGGCGAGGCCGACGACGCACGGACGTTCGCTCCGCCGACGCGCCTGCGGGTGGCCCGTGCGCTGGTCGAGCTCTGCCGGATCGTGCCCGTGATCTGCACCGTCGGGCTGGGCGTGCTCGTCCTGCTGGCGCTCCAGGCGGTGCTCGACGCCCGCGGGCTCGGGGCGGCCGCCGCGCTCTCCCCGCTGGTCGTGCTGGCCGCCGCCCTCGTCGCGTGCGCGCTGGCGACGGTGACGAAGTGGCTGCTCGTCGGCCGGCTGCGACCGGGCGACCACCCGCTGTGGAGCTCGTTCGTGTGGCGCAACGAGCTGGCCGACACGTTCCTCGAGGTGGTCGCGGTGCCGTGGCTCGGACCGGCCACGATCGGCTCACCGGCGCTCACGGTCTGGTTGCGGACGCTCGGCGCCCGGATCGGCCGCGGGGTCTGGTGCGAGACGTACTGGCTGCCCGAGGCGGACCTGGTCAGGCTCGGCGACGCCGCCACGGTCAACCGCGGCTGCGTGCTGCAGACACATCTGTTCCATGATCGGGTGATGAGCATGGACACGGTGGAGCTGGGACGCGGCGCGAGCCTCGGCCCGCACGGGGTGGTGCTGCCCGCGGCGAGCCTCGACGACGGCGCGCGGGTGGGGCCGGCGTCCCTCGTGCTGCGCGGCGACACCATCCCCGCGGGCTCGCGCTGGACCGGGAACCCGGTGGCCCCGGCGTGACGCAGCCGCCCGAGGACCCCTACCTGCCCGGCAGGCCCGACGGGGGTCTGAACGTGGACCGGTACGAGCTCGACCTCGACTACCGCGTGGCCACCAACCGGCTGGACGCCCGCGCGGTGCTGCACGCCCGCGCCACCCGTCCGCTGGACCGCGTCTCGGTGTCCCTGCACGGGTTGCGCGTCACCGGGGTCCTGGTGGGCGGGAAGCGGCCGGAGCGGTGGACCCATCGCGACGGGCGGATCGCGATCCGGCTGGGTCGGGCGGTCGACGCGGGTACGAGCCTGCCGATCGAGGTGCGCTACAGCGGGCAGCCCGGTCCCGTGCGCGGGCCGTGGGGCGAGGTCGGCTGGGAGGAGCTCGAGGACGGGCTCATCGTGGCGGGCCAGCCCGACGGGGCACCCACCTGGTTCCCGTGCCACGACAGCCCGGCGGACAAGGCGAGCTTCACGGTCACGGTCACGGCGGAGGCCGGCTACGAGGTGCTCGCCAACGGGTCCCTGGTCTCCCGCACGCCGCGCGCCGGACGCACCCGGTGGGTGTACGACCAGCCGGAGCCCATGGCGCCCTACCTCGCCACGCTCCAGGTCGGACGCTACGAGCGGGTGCCGACGAGCCTGTCCACGCAGGTGCTGGTTCCGCCCCGGCTGCGCGCCGCCGCGCTGCACGACCTCGACCGGCAGCCCCAGATGATGGCGCTCTTCGAGCATCGGTTCGGCCCGTACCCGTTCGCGGGGTACACGGTCGTGGTCACCGACGACGACCTCGAGATCCCGCTCGAGGCGCAGGGGCTCGCCGTGTTCGGGGCGAACCACATGGACGGCCGGCGAGGCTCGGAACGGCTGGTGGCGCACGAGCTCGCGCACCAGTGGTTCGGGAACAGCCTGACCGTCGGGCGCTGGCGGGACATCTGGTTGCACGAGGGCTTCGCGTGCTACGCCGAGTGGCTCTGGTCGGAGCAGTCGGGCGGGTGGAGCGCCGACCGTCACGCCCGGTCCGCGCGCGCCCGTCTGGCGGCGCTCCCGCAGGACCTGGTCATCGGCGACCCCGGACCCGACGGCATGTTCGACGACCGGCTCTACAAGCGCGGCGCGCTCACCCTGCACGCCCTGCGGCTCGCGGTCGGGGACGACGCGTTCTTCGCCGTCCTGAGGACGTGGACCGCGCGCCACCGGCACGGGACGGTGAGCACCGAGCTGTTCGTCGCGTGCGCGTCGGAGGTGTCCGGGACCTCGGTGGCCCTGCTCGTGGAGGCCTGGGTCTACCGGCCGGCCCTGCCCGAGCTCAGTGCCGTCCGGCCAGGTGCACCTGCGTCACCCGCACGCTGACCGGGCCGGCTGCCCGCACGGCCAGAGCGCCGATCGCCCCGTCGGTCGGGTCGAGGTCCTGCAGGTGCCACGGTCCGGCCGGTCCTCGCGCGATGCGCGGGGGCTCGCCGCCGGGCCCGAGCACGAGGCTGCGCGGGTCGACGTCGAGCCCGCGGCCGACGGCCTTGAGCACGGCCTCCTTGCGCACCCAGGTGCGCAGTCGTGCCTCGTCGTCGACCCCGCGGGCCTCGTCGGCGGCGAGCACGACCTCGTCGAACCCGTCGAACACGTGGTCGGTCCGGCGTTCGACGTCGATGCCGACCTCGTCCGTGCGAGTCGTCACGACGACGACGGTCCCCGCGGTCCGGGCGAGGCTCAGGTGGGGGACTGCGGTCCAGTGCGCGTCGTCGGGCACGCTGCGCCACGACGCGCTCGGCCGACCGTGCGCGCGGCTCCCGCAGCGGGGGCAGCGCCGGTGCAGCTCGACCGATCCGGCGGTCACCCCGGTCCACGAGCCGACCGCGGTCCGCGCCAGCAGCAGGGACGACGCGATCCCGTCCCGCGCCTCCGCGGTCCGGAGGGTCCCGACGCGGTCGCGCTCGCCGGGCGTCAGGGCGCCGACGAGCTCGTCGACGGGGACGGTGTGCGCCCAGTGCACCTCGATCGGCAGGGCGTCCTCGCTCACGGGCATCATCCTGCCTGGTCCCGCGGTTAGGGTGATCGACGACGAGGGCCCACGAAGGAGCAATGGATGGCAACGGTCACGGCGGACGGCCTCACGGTCGGGTACGCGGCGATGCTCGAGCAGTTCCACCCGACCGAGGCGGTCGCGCTGTCCGCCCACGCGGAGGCCCACGGGTTCTCCGGGGTCATGGCGGCCGACCACTACCAGCCGTGGGTGCCGGCGCAGGGTCAGGCGGCGTTCGTCTGGAACGTGCTGACCGCCCTGGGCGAGCGCACGACGGGCGACATCGGCCCCGGCGTCACCGCACCGACGTTCCGGTGGCACCCCGCGATGGTCGCGCAGGCGTCGGCCACCCTCGCCGCCATGTACCCGGGCCGGCACTGGCTCGGCCTGGGCTCCGGTGAGGCGCTCAACGAGCACATCATCGCCAGCTACTGGCCAGAGGCCCCCGAGCGGATCAACCGCATGTTCGAGGCCATCGACATCATCAAGAAGCTGTTCGCGGCGTCGATCGCGGGCAAGGACGTCAAGCACGCCGGGCAGTTCTACAAGCTGGAGTCCACGCGCCTGTGGACCATGCCCGAGGTCGCCCCCGAGATCCTGGTCGCGACGGCCGGTCCCGTGACCGCCAAGCGCGCGGGCCGGCTGGCCGACGGTCTGATCACGGTCGGTGCACCGCTGGAGAAGATCTCCGGCCTGTTCGGCAAGTTCGACGAGGGCGCGCGCGAGGCCGGCAAGGACCCCGAGTCGATGCCGAAGGTGCTGCAGCTGCACCTGTCGTGGGCCGAGACCGACGAGCTGGCCCTGGCGCACGCGATGCACGAGTGGCCCAACGGCGGCATGAAGTTCCCCAAGGCCGACATCCGCTCGCCGTTCGACTTCGAGCAGATGGCCAAGCTGGTGCGCCCCGAGGACTTCGAGGGCCGGATGGTCATCTCGGCAGACCCCGACAAGCACCGCGCGGAGATCCAGAAGTACGTGGACCTCGGCTTCGACCGCATCTACCTGCACAACGTCGGGCGCAACCAGCGCGAGTGGATCGAGACGTTCGGGGCGGACGTGCTGCCCAACCTGGTGCGATGAGCTCGCGCCTCGAGGTCTGGGCGCCCGACGGCCTGCGGGAGATCGCTCCCGGCGACGACCTGGTCGCGCTGCTGGCGGAGCTGCTCCGCGACGACCCGCCCGTCGACGGCGACGTCCTCGTGCTCACGTCGAAGGTCGTCTCCAAGGCCGAGGGCCGGGTGGTGTCGGCCGACGACCGCGAGCAGGCGATCACCGACGAGACCGTCCGCGTCGTCGCCACCCGCGAGCACGCCTCGGGCGTGACGCGGATCGTCGAGAACCGGCTCGGCCTCGTCATGGCCGCAGCCGGCGTGGACGCGTCGAACACCCCCGAGGGCACCGTGCTGCTGCTCCCGCTCGACCCGGACGCGTCCGCGCGGCGGCTGCGCGCAGGCCTGGCGGCGACGTTCGGCGTCCGGGTGGGCATCGTGATCACGGACACTGCCGGGCGGCCGTGGCGGCAGGGCGTCACCGACATCGCGATCGGCGCGGCGGGGCTCGTCGTGCTCGACGACCTGCGCGGTCAGGTGGACTCGTTCGGCCGGCCGCTGATCATGACGCAGGCCGCGGTGGCCGACGAGATCGCGTCGGCCGGCGAGCTGGTCAAGGGCAAGGCCGAGGGGCGGCCGCTGGCCGTCGTCCGAGGACTCGGGCACCTGGTGACCGACGACGACGGTCCGGGTGCGCGCGTGCTGGTGCGGCTCGGCGACGAGGACATGTTCCAGCAGGGCAGCGCCGAGGCGTACTCGCAGGGCTGGAAGGACGCCCTCAGGGGCCAGCCGTAGCCTTCGCGGCCGCCTTCGCCGCCTGCTTGGTGGCCCTGACCTCGCTCAGCGAGACCGGGTCGGTGACGTCCGCGATGGACCGCCGCGCCCCGGGCTCCCCGTAGGCGCCGGCGGCCTCGGCCCAGCCGGTGGGCTGGACGCCACGCTGCTTGCCGAGCAGCGCCAGGAAGATCCGCGCCTTCTGGTCCCCGAACCCCGGCAGCGCCTTGAGGCGCTTGAGCACGGTCGGACCGTCCGGGTCGCCGTCGGTCCACAGCCGCGTGACGTCGCCGTCGTAGTCGCGCGCGACCGCGGCGGCCACCGCCTGGATCCGGCCGGCCATCGAGCCCGGGTAGCGGTGCACCGCGGGCGGCGTCGCGCAGAGGGCGGCGAACGTCTCGGGGTCGGCCTCCGCGATGCGGTGCACGTCCAGGCCGTCCATGCGGGCCGCGATCTTGGCGGGTCCCGCGAAGGCGGACTCCATGGTGACCTGCTGGTCCAGGAGCATGCCGATGAGCAGCGCGAACGGGTCGTCGGTCAGGAGCTGGTCGGCGGTCGGGTCGCCGGTGAGCCAGAGAGTCATGACGGCATCCTCTCGCGAGTAGGGGAGGATGCGCCGGTGCGATGGGTCGTGGTGGTGCCGGTGAAGCCGGCGGCGGACGGGAAGACGCGGCTGGCGGGCGTGCTGTCCGCGTCCGCCCGGGAGCGGCTGGTGCGGGCGATGGCGCTCGACACGATCGCGGCCGCCGTCGCGACCCCCGGTGTGGTCCGCGTGGTCGTGGTGACGGGCGACGTGCCGCTGCGGACGCTGCTGGCCGGGACGGTCAGCCTCGTCGACGAGCCCGGCAGTGGGCTGAACGGTGCCGTCCGCGCAGGGATCGAGCGCGCGGCAGGCGCCGACGTCGGCATCGCCGTGCTCCTCGGTGACCTGCCGGCCCTGAGGCCCGACGAGCTCGCGGACGCCCTGAGCATGGCGAGCGCCCACGAGCGCGCGTTCGTGGCCGACGCCGACGGGACCGGGACGACGGTGCTCGCCGCGCTGCCCGGCGTGGTGCTCGACCCGCAGTTCGGGTCGGGGTCGGCGGCGGCGCACGAGCTGGCCGGGCACGTCCGCCTGGCGGTCGTCGCGACGTCCTCCGTCCGTCGCGACGTCGACGTCCCGGACGACCTGACCGAGGTGCAGCGGCTCGGCGTGGGTCCCGCCACCCGTGCCGTGCTCTAGCGTCGACGCGTGCGCCTCTTCCGTTGCCCCCGCTGCGGGAACGTGGCATTCATCGAGTCCCTGGCCTGCGACGGCTGCGGGCTCGAGCTGGGCCTGCACCCGCCGACGCTGACGATGCGCGCGGCGCCCGCACAGGGCACCGACGTCGACGGCTCGTGGTGGTTCCCGTGCGCCAACAGGCTCTGGGAGTGCAACTGGCTCGCGGCGGCCGACTCCGGCTCGGGGCAGTGCATCTCCTGTCGGCTCACCCGCACCCGGCCGAGCAACGACGACACCCTCGCGCTCGAGAAGCTCGCGACCGCGTCCGGCGACAAGCGCCGGCTGCTCGTCCAGCTCGCCGACCTCGGGCTGCCGATCACGCCGTGGTACGACCGGACGGGCGGGCTCGGGTTCGACCTGCTCTCGTCGCGGTCGAACGGCGCCCGGGTCACCATCGGGCACGCCAACGGGATCGTCACCATCGACCTGGCGGAGTCCCTCGACGCGCATCGCGAGGCCCTCCGGATCAGCCTCGGCGAGCCGTACCGCACGATGCTCGGGCACTTCCGGCACGAGGTGGGCCACTACTACGAGTGGATCCTCGTCGAGCAGACGGGCTGGATCGACGAGTGCCGGACGATCTTCGGCGACGAGCGCACGTCGTACCGCGACGCGATCGCCCGCCACTACGCCACCGGAGCGCCGCGCGACTGGGCGGAGAGCTTCATCTCCGAGTACGCCACGATGCACCCCTGGGAGGACTTCGCGGAGTGCTTCGCCCACTACCTCCACCTGACCGGCACGCTGCAGACCGCGGCCGGCGGCCGGCTGACCGTGCAGATGGAGGGGGTGCCGCAGATCGCCGACGGTGAGGTGAGCCCGCGGCCGAGCTACGCGGACGCGACGATGGCGGAGATCCTTGCCGACTGGCTCCCCGTCTCGACGTTCCTCAACCGCGTCAACCGTGCGATGGGCAAGAGCGACCTGTACCCGTTCACGATCGCCGAGCCCGTCGCCCGCAAGCTGGACTTCGTGCACCGTGTCGTCACCGCGTCGCGCGTCCAGCAGCCGCTCGGCTAGCGCAGGGCGCCGACCAGGGCGAGCGCGTCCGCGGCGATGCGGGCGGTCGTCGGCACGTCGGTCATGAGGGTGTTCGCCGAGCCCGCCGCCCAGCCCTCGGACTCCAGCGCGTGGGCCGCGTCGGCGTCCCTGTCGTCGACGAGCCACGCGTCCAGCACGCCGTCCGGCCGCCGACCGTAGTGCCGCGCGACGGCGAGCGCGCTGGTCTCGACGCCGATCGCGGTCAGGCAGGCATCGGCCATCCCGCGCACCGGCGCGCCGCCGATCACCGGGCTGATGCCGACCACCGGCGCGGCCGTCGTGCGCAGGGCGTCGCGGATGCCGGGGATCGCGAGGATCGTGCCGACGGAGACCACGGGGTTGGACGGCGGCACGACGACCACGTCGGCGTCGGCGATCGCGGCGAGGACACCGGGGGCGGGGGTGGCCGTCGCGAGATTCGTCTGGACGAAGCGTGCAGCGGGCAGCGCCGCACGGTGGCGGACCCACCACTCCTCGAAGTGCAGGTCGCGGCCGTCCGCGGTGAGGACGTGCGTCTCGACCTCGTCGTCGGTCATCGGCAGGAGCGTCACGCCCGGTGCCCAGCGCTCGGCGAGGCGGGCCGTGACCTGCGACAGCGGCAGCCCGCCGCGGAGCAGCTCGGTCCGGGCCAGGTGGGTGGCCAGGTCGAGGTCCCCGAGCGTGAACCACTCCCAGCCGAGGCCGTACGCGGCCAGGTCGTCGCTGGTCCGGCGGCTCTCGTCGCGCCGACCCCAGCCCTGCTCCTCGTGCACCGCGTCGCCGAGCGTGTACATGAGCGTGTCCAGGTCGGGGCAGACGCGGACCCCGTGCAGCCACATGTCGTCGCCGGTGTTGGCGATCACGGTGATGCCGGCGGTCGGGACGAGGGCGCGCAGGCCGCGGGCGAAGCGTGCGCCGCCGACCCCGCCGGACAGGACGGTGATCTTCATGGGGACCTCGTCGGCTCGTGGAACGCGATCACCGGTCTACCGGTGCGCGGGTGCTCGAGGATGTCGGCCTCGACGCCGTAGACCGCCCGCAGCAGGGCCGGGGTCAGCACCTCGCGCGGGTGCCCGGCCGCGGCGAGGTGCCCGTCGGCGAGCACGAGGACGTGCTCGCAGAACGCGGCGGCGAGGTTGAGGTCGTGCAGCGCGGCGACCGTCGTCGTGCCGAGATCCCGGACGAACGCCAGCAGGCTCAGCTGCGCGCTCACGTCGAGGTGGTTGGTGGGCTCGTCGAGCAGCAGGAGCTCGGGCTCCTGGGCCAGCGCACGGGCGATCTGCACCCGCTGGCGCTCACCGCCGGACAGCGAGGACCAGGGACGCTCGGCCAGGTGGTCCGCCTGCGCGCTGACCAGAGCGCGGTCGATGGCGGCGTCGTCCGGGTCGGTGCCCCACAGGCTGCGGTACGGGATCCGGCCGAGCGAGACGACCTCGCGGACCGTGAGCGGGACGGTGCTGGTCGACTCCTGCTCGAGCACGGCGATCCGGCGCGCGCGCGCCTTGCGCGGCAGCTCGTGCACGGCGGCGTCCTCGACGAGCACCGCGCCCTTCTCCGGCGGCAGGAGGCCCGCGATGAGGCGCAGCAGGGTCGTCTTGCCGGCGCCGTTGGGGCCGAGCAGGCCGGTCAGGTGACCGGCGGGCGGGGTGGCGTCGATGCCGTCCACCACCCAGCGACCGCCGAGCCGGGTGCCGACGCCGTCGAGGGTCAGGTCCATGCCGACCCCTTCCCGCGCCGCAGCAGGTAGGCGAAGACCGGGACGCCGATCAGCGCGGTGACGATGCCGACGGGCAGCTCGCGCGGGTCGAACACCGTGCGAGCGAGGGTGTCCGCCCAGATCAGGAAGACCGCGCCGCTCAGCGCCGCGACCGGGAGGAGCCGGCGGTGCGCGGGACCGGTCAGCGAGGACACGGCGTGCGGGAGGATCAGGCCGACGAAGCCGATGGCGCCGCTGACGGCCACCATCGCGCCGGTGAGCAGGGCGACGACCGTCATCAGGGTCCAGCGCGTGCGGTCGACGTCGATGCCGAGGGCCGCCGCGGAGGTGTCCCCGAAGGCGAACGCGTCGAGCCGCGTGGCACTGACCACGAGCACGCTGCCCACCGCCAGCACCGCGACGCCGGCGATGGCCACGGAGCTCCAGGTCGCGCCGGCCAGCGAGCCCAGCAGCCAGTTGAGGATCTCCCGGTAGGAGTCGCCGGTGGCGGTCCAGAAGATGACGAAGCTGGTGCCGGCGGCGGCCATCTGGGATACCGCCAGGCCCGCCAGGACGGTCCGACCCGGGGACAGGGTGCTCCCGGAGCGGGCGAGCGCCAGGGTCGCGACGAGGGCCAGGAGGGCACCCGCGAAGGCCGCGACGGGCAGGAGCAGGCCCACGCCGACGACGAGCACGGCCACCGCACCCAGCGACGCGCCCGACGACAGACCGAGCAGGTACGGATCAGCCAGCGGGTTGCGCGTCAGGCTCTGCATCACCGCGCCGGCGAGGGCGAGCCCCGCACCCACGGCCGCGGCCGTGAGCACCCGGGGGAGGCGCAGGTCCCAGACGATCGCGTCGTGCAACCGGGGAACGGCCTCGACCGGCAGGCCGAGGTGGCCGGCGACGCTCCGGGCGACCTCCGCGACCCCCAGGTCTGCGGGCCCGATGGTGACCGTGACCAGCACGGTCACGACGAGGGCGGCCAGCCCCGCGAGGACGAGCAGGGCCAGGGGCGTCCGGGCCTTCACCCCAGCTCGGCGAGCTGCTCGTCGAGCGACGCCACGGCCTCCGCGTTGCGCACCCCCGCCTCGCCCGCCGCGAACGGGACGGTGAGGTACCGCTTCTCGCGGACGGCGGTGAGCTGGCTCGTGGCGGGGTTCGCCTCGAGCAGCCCGATCTTCTTCTCGGCGGTGTTCCAGGCGGCGTCGACGAGCACGATGACGTCCGGGTCCGCCGCGACGACCTGCTCCCAGCCGGCGGACGTCCACGTGTCGTGCACGTCCGCGAAGATGTTGGTGAGGCCGGCGGCGTCCATGATCATCTGCGGTGCACCGATGCCGGCGCCGACGTACGGGGTGTCCGAGCCGGAGCTGTACCAGAGGGCGGTCGTCTCCTCGGCGGGCTGCTGCGCACCGTCGAGGGTGGCCTCCTGCTGGGCGATCAGCTCCTCCGCGCGCTCCGGCACCCCAAAGACCGCCGCGACCTCGCGGATCTCGTCGGCGACCTCGTCGAACGTGAGGGGGTCAGGCATGTAGCCCTCCTCCTTGCACGCCGCCGGGGACACGTACGTGCCGATGCCGAGGTCGTGCAGGGCGGTGCGCTCGCCGGCGCCGTCGGCCGAGAAGTTGGACTCCCAGCCGGCGTAGACGAAGTCCGGCTCGAGCGCGAGCAGCGCCTCCTGGCCGGGCACCTTGTCCGAGACCACCGGGATCGCCTCGTACGCGGCCGAGAAGTCCGCCGGGACCGGGCCGTCGGCGAACGCCGTCCCGATGATCAGGTCCTCCAGCCCCAGCGCCAGGAGCATCTCGGTGGCGGTCGACTTGATCGTGACGACCTTCGTCGGCGGGGTCTCGATCGTGACCTCGGTGCCGCAGTTGTCGAGCGTGACCGGCGAGAACGTGGCGCTGGCGCTCGCGGTCTCGGTCGGCACCGACTCCGGGGTGCTCTGGGCCGAGCACGCCGAGAGCGTCAGGGCGACGACGGCGAGGGCGAGGACGGGACGGGTGCTGCGCATCGAGAAGGCTCCGGGGGTCGGCGACGGGCGCGCGGCAGCGGGATGCACGCGAGCGGGGGTGGGGTGCACGTCGCACCTCCGGAGGGCCGCCCACAGCCGGGCGGCGCGACCCGACCACAACCGGTCGGGTTCCGCGCACAGAGTAGGCCTGCGAGGTGGCGTCGGGGCAAGTGTCGTCGATCACGGTCCCGCGGCGAGCGCGAGGGCGCGCCCGACGTCGTCGACCTCGGAGCCGAGGAGGCCGACCGTGACGCGTACGTGGTCGCCGGCCGGGCTGTCGGCGGAGAACGGGGTGCCCGGCGCGACGCGGATGCCCGCGGCCTCGAGGCGCACCAGGGCGGTGCGCTCGTCGTGCACCGGGAGCCACAGGTTGATCCCGTCGCCGGGGTCGAGCGCGATGTCGTGCGTGGCCAGGACCTCGCGCAGGGCCCGGCGGCGGGCGAAGTAGACGCGGCGGGCGTGGGCGACGGCCTCGATGGCGGCGCTGTCGGTGAGCAGGTCGACCAGCACGTGCTGCAGCAGCCGGCTGGTCCAGCCGGGGCCGAGCATGCGGCGGGCGACCAGCCCGTCGAGCACGGCGGCCGGGCCTCCGACGGCGGCGATGCGCAGGTCGGGACCGTGCGACTTGGAGTAGGAGCGCACGTGGACCACGCGATCGGGCAGGAGCGCACCCAGGCTGACATCGCGGGCGGACGCGATCTCCCCGGAGTGGTCGTCCTCCACGACGAGGGCGTCGTGCCGGCGCAGGACCGCGGCCAGCTCGCGGGCGCGGGTCGACGTCATGCTCACGCCGGTCGGGTTGTGCGCGCGGGGCTGCAGGACGACGACGCGGGCACCGCCGTCGAGGGCCTTCCCGAGCTCGTCGGGGCGCATGCCCTGCCGGTCGAGCGTGACCGGGACGCGTTCCAGCCCGAGCTGGTCGAGCAGGTCGAACAGCGGGGGGAACCCGGGGTCCTCCACGGCCACCCGCGAGCCGTAGCCCGCGACCTGCTCGAGGGTGCGGCTGATGGCGTCGAGCGCCCCGTCGACGACGGTCACGCGCTGGGGCGCGAACGGCCAGGAGTCGCGGAGCAGGATCTCGAGGGACGGGACCACCGGCGACGCCACGTAGGCACCGGTGTCCGCGGCGGGTCGCTGGACGGCGACCCGGGAGAGGGCCGGACCGATCTGGGGGAGCAGCTCGGGGTCCGGGGTCCCGGTCGAGAGGTCGAGGCGGGCCGGTGCGCCCCCCGCCAGGTCGCGGTAGCGCGGCGGCAGCCAGCTGGCCGGTGGCGGCAGGACGACGGTTCCCGCTCGTCCCCGCGACGTCACGATGCCGACGGCCGACAGCGCCTGCCACGCGCCGCTCACGGTCGCCGGGCTGACGCCGAGCTCGGCCGCGAGGCCCCGCACCGTCGGCAGGCGGTCGCCGGGGCGCAGGTCACCGCCGCGGACCAGGCGCGCCACGGTGGCGGCGATGCCACGCGGGCTGCGGTCGTCGACGTGGGCGGCCAGGTCCATGCGCGCCAGGATGCCCGCACTCCGGTCCACAGCCGCGCGTCCCCGGACATCGGTCCAGATGTTTACGTGCGCGTCATCGATCTTCGCGCCACGGTAACGCGGGGTAACACCGCAGAAATGTTCAACCCGGACAGTCACATTCCAGGCTACGGTGCCAAGAACGGGCACTCCGGCGCCGGTGAAGGCTCCGAGGCCGTTCTGATACGAAGCGGAGGAGCCCCTATGACGGTCGTACGCGTCGCGTTCACCCAGGCCACCTGGACGGGCGACAAGGAGTCGATGACTGCGCTGCACGAGGCGTGGACCCGAGAGGCGGCCTCGCAGGGTGCGCAGATCATCGCGTTCCAGGAGCTGTTCTACGGCCCGTACTTCGGGATCACGCAGGACACCGCGTACTACGACTACGCCGAGTCCGTGCCGGGCCCGACGACCGAGCGGTTCGCGGCGCTGGCCAAGGAGCTGGGCATCGTCATCGTGCTCCCCGTGTACGAGGAGGAGCAGCCCGGCGTCCTCTACAACACCGCCGCGGTCATCGACGCCGACGGCAGCTACCTCGGCAAGTACCGCAAGCACCACATCCCGAACCTGCCCAAGTTCTGGGAGAAGTTCTACTTCCGCCCCGGCAACCTCGGGTACCCGGTGTTCGAGACCGCGGTCGGCAAGATCGGCGTGAACATCTGCTACGACCGGCACTTCCCCGAGGGCTGGCGGGTGCTGGCGCTCAACGGAGCCGAGATCGTGTTCAACCCCAACGCGACCGCGCCCGGCATCTCCAACAAGCTCTGGGAGATCGAGCAGCCGGCCGCGGCGGTGGCCAACGGCTACTTCGTCGTCGCCAACAACCGCGTGGGCCTCGAGGACAACGAGTACGGCGACGAGGCGGTCAACTTCTACGGCTCGTCGTACGCGGTCGGTCCCGACGGCAACTACGTCGGCGAGGTCGGCTCGTCCAGCGAGAACCAGCTGATCATCCGGGACCTCGACCTCGACCAGATCCGGATCGTGCGGGAGCGGTGGCAGTTCTTCCGCGACCGCCGGCCGGACGCCTACGGCCCGATCGTGGCGCCCTGAGCGAGGAGGGACGGTCATGAAGACGCTCATCAGCGGCGGCACCCTGGTCAGTGCGACGGGGCGGACGGCCGCGGACGTGCTCGTCGACGGCGAGACCGTCGCGGCGGTGCTCACCCCGGGCTCGACCCTGCTCGGCTTCGACCTGGCGGCGAACGTCGACCAGGTCGTCGACGCGACCGGCAAGTACGTGATCCCCGGCGGCATCGACGCGCACACCCACATGGAGCTGCCGTTCGGTGGCACCAACGCCTCGGACACGTTCGAGACCGGCACCCGCGCGGCGGCGTGGGGAGGCACCACGACGATCATCGACTTCGCCGTGCAGCGCACGGGGGAGCGGGTCATGGACGGGCTCGGCGCCTGGCACGACAAGGCTGCCGGCAACTGCGCGATCGACTACGGCTTCCACCAGATCGTCGGCGGGGTCGACGAGGACTCGCTCAAGGCGATGGAGGGCCTGGTCGCCGAGGGCGTGTCCAGCTACAAGCTGTTCATGGCCTACCCGGGCGTCTTCTACTCCGACGACGCGCAGATCCTCAAGGCGATGCAGAAGGCGGCCGACCTCGGGCTGCTCACCATGATGCACGCGGAGAACGGGCCCGCCATCGACGTGCTCGCCGCCCAGCTGGTCGCGCAGGGCAAGACCGACCCGTACTACCACGGCATCGCGCGCGCCTGGCAGCTCGAGGAGGAGGCCACGCACCGCGCGATCATGCTGGCCGACGTCACGAACGCGCCGCTCTACGTGGTGCACGTGAGCGCCAAGCAGGCCGTGGCGCAGCTGGCGTGGGCGCGGGACAACGGCAAGAACGTGTTCGGCGAGACGTGTCCGCAGTACCTGTACCTCAGCCTCGAGGAGCAGCTGGGAGCACCAGGCTTCGAGGGCGCCAAGTGGGTGTGCTCCACGCCCCTGCGCTCGCGGGCCGAGGGTCACCAGGAGCACATGTGGCAGGCGCTGCGGACCAACGACCTGCAGATGGTCTCCACGGACCACTGCCCGTTCTGCATGAAGGGCCAGAAGGACCTGGGAGTCGGTGACTTCCGGGCCATCCCCAACGGGATCGGCTCGATCGAGCACCGGATGGACCTCATGTACCAGGGGGTCGTGACCGGGCAGATCACGCTGGAGCGCTGGGTGGAGCTCACCTCGACGACTCCGGCGCGGATGTTCGGGCTGTACGGGAAGAAGGGCGTCCTCGCGCCCGGGGCCGACGCCGACGTCGTCATCTACGACCCGGCCGGGCACACGTCGATCGGGGTGGGCAAGACGCACCACATGAACATGGACCACTCCGCGTGGGAGGGCTACGAGATCGACGGACACGTCGACGTCGTCCTCTCGCGGGGGTCCGTCGTGGTGGACGAGACCGGCTACCACGGGCGCGCCGGGCACGGGAAGTACGTGCCGCGCGGCCTGTCCCAGTACCTCCTGTAGAAGGGCTCACCACATGGACTTCGGCGTCGTGCTCCAGACGAACCCGCCCGCCTCGCGCACGGTCGAGCTGGCCCGCCTGGCCGAGACCCACGGGTTCAGCCACGTCTGGACCTTCGACTCGCACCTGCTCTGGCAGGAGCCGTTCGTCATCTACTCGGCGATCCTGGCGGCCACCCGCAAGGTGATGGTCGGGCCCATGGTCACCAACCCCGCCACGCGCGACTGGTCCGTGATCGCGTCGCTGTTCGCCACGCTGAACGAGATGTACGGCAACCGGACCATCTGCGGGATCGGGCGGGGCGACTCCGCGGTGCGGACGCTGCACGGCAAGCCGTCCAACCTGGCGACCCTGCGGCAGTCGATCGAGGTGATCCGGGAGCTGGCCAACGACCGGCCCGCGTACCTGCACGGCGCCAAGGTGCAGTTCCCGTGGTCGCGCGGGTCGGCTCTGGACATCTGGGTCGCCGCGTACGGCCCGCTGGCGCTCAAGCTCACCGGCGAGGTGGGCGACGGGTTCATCCTGCAGCTCGCCGACCCCGACATCGCCGCGTGGACCATCAAGGTGGTGCGCGACGCCGCCGAGCAGGCGGGCCGGGACCCCGACGCGATCCAGTTCTGCATCGCCGCCCCCATGTACATCGGCGACGAGGGCTCCCGTGAGCACATGCGCGAGCAGTGCCGCTGGTTCGGCGGGATGGTCGGCAACCACGTGGCCGACATCGTGTCCCGGTACGGCGCGGACTCGTCGGTGCCGAAGGCCCTCACCGACTACATCGAGGGCCGGCAGGGCTACGACTACAACCAGCACGGTCGCGCCGGGAACACGCACGCCGCGTTCGTGCCCGACGACATCGTCGAGCGGTTCTGCATCCTCGGCGACGCGCAGGAGCACATCGAGAAGCTCGAGGCCCTGCGCGCCCTCGGCGTCACGCAGTTCGCCGGCTACCTCCAGCACGACAACAAGGAGGAGACGATGCGCGTGTACGGCGAGCACGTCATCCCCGCTCTCGCGACGCCGGTCGTGGCGACCGCATGACGGATCTCGCGACGACGCTCGCGCCGGAGCGCACCGCCCCGGTGCCCGTGCGTCCGCGCGAGCGGTCCGCCGTCGGGCGCCGGATCCTCGTCGGCGTGCTCGCGATCCTCCTGCTCGCCGCTCTCTGGGAGCTGATCAAGGTCGTGGTCCCCGACGCGGGCGGGCACCTCGGCGAGGCGAGCGTGCTGCCGCGGACCGACGACCTGGCGATGCCGCACGTGTGGACGATCGTCGACCGGGTGCTCGAGCCCGAGACGTCCGCGACCGGCTCGCCCACCGTCCTGAGCGCGATGCTCTCCGCCTGCTGGTTCACCCTGCGGGTCGCGCTCGCGGGCTGGCTCGTGGGGTCGGTCGGTGGGCTGGTGCTCGCCGCGTTCATGCAGCGGTGGCAGCTGGCCGAGTCCGCGCTGGTGCCCTGGGTGGTGCTCAGCCAGACGGTCCCGTTGATCGCGCTGGCGCCCCTGGTGGTCGGCTGGGGCGGTCGCATCCACCTCGGCGAGCTCGAGTGGCAGCGGTGGATGTCGGTGGCGCTCATCGCGAGCTACCTGGCGTTCTTCCCGGTCACCATCGGCGCGCTGCGCGGGTTCCAGTCGCCCCCGGCCGCCCAGGTGGAGCTGTTCCGGGCGCAGGCCGCCAGCTGGACCCGCACGATGCGCTCGCTGCGCCTGCCCGCCAGCGTCCCGTACCTCCTGCCGGCGCTGCGCCTCGGTGCCGCGACCGCGGTGGTCGGCGCGATCGTCGCCGAGGTGTCCACGGGCACCAAGGGCGGGATCGGGCGGCTGATCATCGGCTACGCCCAGTCCGCCAGCGGTGACCCTGCCAAACCGTGGGCGGCGATCATCGCGGCCGCCCTGCTCGGGTTGGTCGCCGCCATGCTCGTCTCCCTGCTCGGGCTCGGCCTGGGTCGCTACCGCTATGCGGAGGTCACGTGAGTGCCGTCGAAGCCCGAGGTATCGGGAAGGTGTTCGCGTCACGGTCCGGGGACGTCAGCGCCCTGGAGGGCATCGACCTCACGGTCGCGGCCGGTGAGTTCGTCTCGCTCATCGGTCCCTCCGGCTGCGGCAAGTCGACGCTCCTGCGCCTGATCGCCGACCTCGACGTCCCCACCTCCGGCGAGCTCACCGTGTTCGGCAAGACCCCGCAGCAGGCCCGCGAGGCCCAGGACTACGGCATCGCGTTCCAGCAGGCCGGGCTCCTGCCGTGGCGGACCGTGACGGCCAACGTCGAGCTGCCCTTGGAGCTGCACGGCATCGGCAAGGCCGAGCGGGCGACCCGCGCGGCCGAGCTGCTGTCGCTCGTGGGCCTCGACGAGTTCGCCGGGCACTTCCCGCACCAGCTGTCCGGCGGCATGCAGCAGCGGGTGGCCATCGCGCGGTCGCTGGCGGAGCGGCCGAGCCTGCTCCTCATGGACGAGCCGTTCGGCGCACTCGACGAGATGACGCGCGAGCGCATGCAGACCGAGCTGGTGCGGATCTGCGCGGAGAGCGGCGCGGCCGTCGTGTTCGTCACGCACTCGATCCCCGAGGCAGTGTTCCTGTCGCAGCGGGTGGTCGTCATGTCGCCCCGGCCCGGCCGCATCAGCGCGGTGATCCCGGTGAACCTCGGCGACGAGCGCGGGGAGGGCCTGCGGGAGGACGCCTCGTTCTTCGCGGCCGTCACCGCGGTGCGCGAGGCGCTGCACGGCACCCCGGTGACCGCGCGAGGGGTGGACCTGCGATGACCGCCGCCTCCGTCCGCCGATGGGCCGCGCCGGTCGTGGTCGGTGTCGTCGCGCTGGCGATCTGGCAGGCGTTCGTCGTCGGCGCCGGCATCAAGCCGTATCTGCTGCCGAGCCCGACCGCGATCGTCGAGCAGCTGCTGCTGGTGGTCCCGCTGGTGTGGTCCGCCGCGCTGGCCACGGGCATGAACGTGCTGGTCGGGCTGGTGGTCGGTGCGGTGGTGGCCATCGGTGCCGCGATCGTCGCCGCGCGCAGCCGGATGGCGGACACGCTGCTGTCGCCGACCGCGGCGGCGCTGTCGGTCATGCCGATCGTGGCGCTGGCTCCCGCGCTGAACACGATGTTCGGGACCACGTCGACCACCCCGCGCCGGGTCGTGGTGTCGGTCGTGGTGTTCGCGCCGGTGTTCGTCAACACGCTCCGCGGCCTGCGCCAGGTCCAGCCGGTGCACCGCGACCTGCTCAAGGCGTATGCCGCGACCCCGCGCCAGATCACGCGCACGGTGACCATCCCCGGGGCGCTGCCGTACCTGTTCACCGGGCTGCGCATCGCGTCGTCGACCGCCGTCATCGCGGCGATCGTCGCGGAGTACTTCGGCGGTCTGCAGAACGGCCTCGGCTCCCGGATCACGTCGGCGGCGTCGAACAGTGCCTACGCCCGGGCTTGGGCGTTCGTGCTCGGCGCCATCCTGCTCGGACTCGTGTTCTACCTCGCGACCCTCGCGCTCGAGCGCGCCGTCGCGAGGCGTCAAGGGGGCTAGAACGTCCGCCTGCCACCGCAGCCAGGCCGGCCGATATCCGCACAGCCAACGAGAGGGAGAACGATGAGACTCACCAGGCGTACTGCGTGGGGCGCGGCCGCGGTCGGCGTGACTGCCGCGCTCGTCCTGTCCGGATGCAGCTCGGACAGCGGCGAGGAGCCCGAGGAGGAGACCTCGATGAGCTCCGAGGTGCTCATCCCCGTCAAGCTCCAGCTCCAGTGGTTCACCCAGGCCCAGTTCGCCGGCTACTACGCGGCGGTCGACCAGGGGTACTACGTGGACGAGGGGCTCGACGTCCAGATCATCGAGGGCGGCACCGACATCGTGCCGCAGTCGGTGCTGGCCGACGGCTCGGTGGACTACGCGATCGCGTGGGTGCCCAAGGCGCTGGCGTCCCGTGAGCAGGGCGCCGGGATCACCGACGTCGCCCAGATCTTCCAGAAGTCCGGCACCCTGCAGGTCTCGTTCGCGGACAAGGGCATCTCCACCGCGGCCGACCTCGAGGGCAAGACGGTGGGCAACTGGGGCTACGGCAACGAGTTCGAGCTGTTCGCCGGCATGACCAAGGCGGGCCTCGACCCGGCCACCGACGTCACGCTGGTCCAGCAGCAGTTCGACATGAACGCGTTCCTGGCCGGCGACATCGACGCGGCCCAGGCCATGACCTACAACGAGTACGCGCAGCTGCTCGAGGCCGAGAACCCCGACACCGGCGAGCTGTACACGGCCGACGACTTCACGGCGATCAACTGGAACGACGAGGGCACGGCGATGCTCCAGGACGCCATCTGGGCGAACTCGGAGAAGCTCGCGTCCGACGAGGAGTACCAGGAGACGACCGTCAAGTTCATCAAGGCGAGCATCAAGGGCTGGATCTACGCGCGGGACAACCCGGAGGAGGCCCGGGACATCGTCGTGGCCCAGGGCTCACAGCTGGGCAACAGCCACCAGCTGTGGCAGACCAACGAGATCAACAAGCTGATCTGGCCGTCCCCGGACGGCATCGGCATGATCGACGAGGACGCGTGGACGCAGACCGTCGACGTGGCCCTCACCACGAAGAACGACCAGGGGGCCACGGTCATCACGACCGAGCCCGATGCCGAGGCGTACACCAACGAGTACGTGGAGAAGGCCCTGGCCGAGCTGGAGGAGGAGGGCGTCGACGTGTCCGGCGAGGGCTTCGAGCCCATCGACGTCACACTCGAGGCCGGCGGCAACTGACCCGTCGCGCGCGGGCGCCTTCGCACGGCGCCCGGAGGAGAAGCACCATGAGCACCGACGACGACGCCACCGCGCTGCGTCTCGACCGCGACCACGTCTTCCACTCGTGGTCGGCGCAGGCGCACCTGAACCCGCTGGTCATCGCGGGCGGGCTCGGGTCGACCGTGTGGGACCACGCGGGGCGGCGGTACCTGGACTTCTCCAGCCAGCTGGTGAACACCAACATCGGGCACCAGCACCCCAGGGTGGTCGCGGCCATCCAGGAGCAGGCGGCGACGCTCACCACCGTGGCGCCGGCGACCGCCAACCTCACGCGCGGGCGGGCCGCCGAGAAGATCCTGGGCCACGCGCCGGCGGGCTTCTCGTCGGTGTTCTTCACCAACGGCGGCGCCGACGCCAACGAGAACGCGATCCGCATGGCGCGGCTGCACACCGGCCGCGACAAGGTCGTGTCGGCCTACCGGTCGTACCACGGCAACACCGGCGCGGCCGTCGTCGCGACAGGGGACTGGCGTCGCGTGCCCAACGAGTACGCCCGCGCGCACGTGCACCACTTCGGTCCGTACCTGTACCGCTCGGAGTTCTGGGCGACCACGCCCGAGCAGGAGAGCGAGCGCGCCCTGCACCACCTGGAGCGCGTGATCCAGGCAGAGGGCCCGACGTCCGTCGCCGCGATCCTGCTGGAGACGATCCCCGGCACCGCCGGTGTGCTCGTGCCGCCGCCGGGGTACCTGGCCGGCGTCCGCGCGATCGCCGACCGGTACGGCATCCTGCTCATCCTCGACGAGGTCATGGCGGGGTTCGGCCGCACCGGGCAGTGGTTCGCGTTCGACTCCTTCGACGTGGTCCCCGACCTCATCACCTTCGCCAAGGGCGTGAACTCCGGCTACGTGCCCGCGGGTGGTGTGATCCTCAGCGAGCCGATCGCGACGACGTTCGACGACCGCGTGTTCCCCGGCGGGCTCACCTACTCGGGGCACCCGCTCGCGATGGGCTCGATCGTGGCCGCGCTCGACGCCATGGCTGAGGAGGGGATCGTCGAGAACGCCGACGCGATCGGCCGCGACGTGCTCGGACCGGGGCTCGCCGAGCTGGCCGAGAAGAACCCGCTGGTGGGAGAGGTGCGCGGGCTGGGGGTGTTCTGGGCCGTCGAGCTGGTCAAGGACCAGGAGACCCGCGAGCCCGTCGACGCCGCCCTCATGGGTCGCATCAAGGCCGGGGCGCTGGCCCGCGGGCTGCTCCCGTTCCTCGCGGACAACCGCGTGCACGTCGTCCCGCCCTGCGTCGTCACCCCCGACGAGGCCGCGTCCGGGCTCGCCCTCCTGACCGAGGTGCTTGCCGAGGTCGCCTAGCCTTCTGCCCAGTCCGCCACCACCACTGGAGTTCCTGCATGAGCACAGCCACGCCCCGACCCCGTCGCGCCCTCGTCACGGGGGCGTCCTCCGGGATCGGCGCCGCGACCGTCCGCCGCCTGCGTGCGGAGGGCTGGGACGTCGTCGCGACCGCCCGCCGCGCCGACCGCCTGGCCGCCCTCGCCCAGGAGACCGGGGCGGACACGATCGTCGCGGACGTCACCGACGACGCGGACGTCGCGCGCCTCGCTGCCCAGGTGGCCGAGGGCGGTCCGCTCGACGTGCTCGTGAACAACGCGGGCGGCGCGTTCGGCCTCGACCCGGTGGAGTCCGCCGACCTCGCGCACTGGCGGCAGATGTACGAGCTGAACGTCCTGGGCACGCTGCGCGTCACGCAGGCCCTGCTCCCGCAGCTGCGCGAGGGCGACGGCGGGGACATCGTGGTGGTGACCTCGACCGCCGCGCACGGCACCTACGAGGGCGGTGCCGGGTACGTGGGGGCCAAGCACGCCGAGCGCATGCTCGCGACGACGCTGCGCTGGGAGATCCTCGGCGAGCCGATCCGGATCATCGAGATCGCGCCGGGCGCCGTGGCCACCGAGGAGTTCTCGATGGTCCGCTTCGACGGGGACAGCGAGCGGGCCGCGGCCGTCTACGCCGGGTACGAGCCGCTGGTCGCGGACGACATCGCCGACGCCATCGCGTGGTCCCTCAGCCGACCCGCGCACGTCAACGTGGACCTCCTGGTGGTCCGTCCGCGCGCGCAGGCGAGCAACAACAAGGTGGCCCGCACCGGCGTGTGAGATGGGCCGGGCAACTGTCGGAGGTCGTCCGTAGGGTGGGGAGGTGCCCTCCCCAGAATCCACCACCCGGGTACTCCTGCGCCTTCGCCGCTGGGCGCGGCCGGCGCTGCCGCGCATCGCGCTCGGTGGGCTGACGGCCCTCGGTGCGAGCCTCCTCGCGCTCGCCGTGCCGCAGGTGCTGCGCGTGATCGTCAACGGTCCGCTGCTCTCCGAGGGGTCGCGGCGCGGCGTGGTCCTCGGCGCCCTGGCGATCCTCGGGCTCGGGGTGCTGGAGGCGTTCCTGGTCTGGTGCCGCCGCGCCCTGATCCTCGCGCCGGGCACGTCGGTGGAGCGCGACATGCGCACCGACCTGTTCCAGCACCTGCTCGACCTGCCGGTGGAGTTCCACGACCGCTGGTCGGGCGGCCAGCTGCTGTCGCGGATCATGTCGGACCTGGGCACCATCCGGCGCTGGACGGTGTTCGGCCTGGTGATGCTGCTGGTCAGCGCCACGACCGTCGTCGTCGGGATCGGGCTGATGCTGGCCACCAGCTGGGTGCTCGGGCTCGTGTACCTGGTGGGCGCGGTGCCCATGATCTGGCTCGGCTTCCGGTTCCGCGAGGACTACAAGGTGGTCGCGCGGCAGGCCCGGGACCAGGCGGGCGACCTGGCGACGACCGTCGAGGAGTCGGTGCACGGCATCCGCGTGCTCAAGGCCTTCGGGCGTGGCGACGACGCGCTGGACGACTTCGCGCGGCAGGCCGACGAGCTGCGCACGACCGAGGTGCACAAGGCCAGGACGCTCTCGCGCGTCTCGTTCGCGCTCGGTGCCATCCCGGAGGCGATCCTCGCGGTCTCGCTCGGCATCGGCGTGGTGCTCTCGTCCCGCGGCGAGCTCAGCGTCGGCGCGCTCGTCGCGTTCTTCGCCACCGCGGCGGTGGTGAACAGCCCCGTGGAGCGGCTCGGCATGCTGCTCGCGATGACCCTCGACGCCAAGGCCGCGACCGACCGGTACCTCCAGGTGATGGACACGGGGTCGACCGTCCAGGACCCGGAGACTCCCGTCGAGCTGCCCGCCCCCGACCCCGCCGGCTCGCGCGTCGAGCTCTCGGGCGTGCACTTCGTCCACCCGCGCGGCGGCGCGGACATCCTCGCGGGCATCGACCTGGTGCTCGAGCCGGGGGAGACCATGGCGCTCGTCGGGCTCACCGGCAGCGGCAAGACGACCCTGCTCCAGCTCGTCCCGCGCCTGTACGACGTCACCGCGGGCAGCGTGCGGATCGACGGCGTGGACGTCCGCGACCTCGCGCGCGCCGACCTGCGCTCGGCCGTGTCGATCGCGTTCGAGGACCCGATCCTGTTCTCGGCGTCCGTGCGGGAGAACGTCCTGCTCGGCTCGGACCGCACCGGCCCGGCGGCCGACGAGCTGGTGCGCGAGGCCCTCGACGTCGCCCGCGCGCGGTTCGCCTACGACCTGCCTGACGGCCTCGACACCGTGATCGGGGAGGAAGGGCTGAGCCTGTCGGGCGGCCAGCGCCAGCGGGTCGCGCTGGCGCGCGCGATCGCCGTCCGACCGCGGGTGCTCCTGCTCGACGACCCGCTCTCGGCTCTCGACGTCACCACGGAGACGGCGGTCACGGTCCGGCTGCGCGAGATGCTCACCGGCACCACGACGCTCGTCGTCGCGCACCGCCCCTCGACCGTCGCGCTCGCGGACCGCGTCGCCGTGCTCGAGGACGGCCGGATCACGGGGGTCGGCCGGCACGCGGACCTGCTGTCGACCCACCCGCACTACCGGTACGTGCTCACGGCCCTGTCGGCGCTGGACGACGCGCAGTCGGACGAGCTCGCGGAGGTGCGGCCGTGAGCGTCCTGACCTCGGAGGCCTTCGGTGTCGAGACCACCCGCGAGGAGTCGCGGCGGATCCGGCGGCGGTCGCTCGGCCTGCTCCGGTCGCTGCTGCGGCCCGTCGCGGGTGCCGCGTGGGCGACCGCGGCACTGGTCGTCGGCTCGCAGCTGGCCGCCGTGGCCGGTCCGGCGCTCGTCGCCTACGGGATCGACCAGGCACTGCCCGCGCTGACGGCCGGCGACGCGCGGCCGATCTCTGTGGCCACCGCTGCCTACGTCGCGGCCGCGCTGCTCGGCGGGCTGCTCACGGCTGCGACCGTCCGCGCGTCGGCACGGGTGAGCCAGACCATGCTGCTGGACCTGCGGCGCCGGGTGTTCCGGCACACCCAGCGGCTCAGCCTGGAGTTCCACGAGAAGTACACGTCGGGGCGGATCATCTCCCGGCAGACCTCGGACGTGGACGCGCTGCGCGAGCTCCTCGACGGAGGCGTCACCACGCTCGCGTCCGGTGTGCTGGCCATGCTGTTCACGGCCGTCTCGCTGGTGCTCCTCGACTGGCGAAGCGGGCTGGTCCTGCTCATCGCGGTCGTGCCCGGCGTCATCCTCACGCGGTGGTTCCAGGTGCGTTCGCAGGTCCAGTACCGCAAGCAGCGGACCGCGGCCGCCCGGCTCATCGTGCGCTTCGTGGAGACCATGACGGGCATCCGCGCGGTCCAGGCGTTCCGCCGGGAGCCCCAGGTCGGCGGCGTCTACGGCGAGCTGGCCGAGGACTATCGGGAGACGAACGCCCGGTCCATCCGGCTCAACGGCGTCTTCGACACGGGCCTGACCCTGATCGGGAACGTCACGGTCGCGGCCGTGCTGCTGGTCGGCGGTCTGCGTGCTCTCGACGGCGGGCTCGAGGTGGGTGTCCTGGTGGCGGCCGTCCTGTACGCGCGGCGCTTCTTCAACCCGCTGCAGCAGATCGGGATGTTCTACAACTCCTTCCAGTCGGCGACGGCGGCGCTCGAGAAGGTCGCGTCGCTGCTCGCCGAGGAGCCGACGGTGCCCGAGCCGGTGCACCCGACGCGGCTCGCCCAGGCGCGCGGCGACGTGCGGTTCGAGGACGTCGAGTTCGGGTACGGCACCGGCCCGACCGTCCTGCCGCACGTCGACCTGCACGTGCCGGCGGGCCAGTCGATCGCCCTGGTGGGGGAGACGGGCGCGGGCAAGTCCACGATCGCCAAGCTGCTCGCGCGGTTCTACGACGTGCGCACGGGAGCGGTCCGGCTCGACGGGCTGGACCTGCGCGAGATCGACCCGGGCGACCTGCGCCGGGCGGTCGTCATGGTGACGCAGGAGGCGTACCTGTTCTCCGGCTCCGTCGGCGCGAACATCGCGCTCGGCAAGCCGGAGGCGACCGCGGCCCAGATCGAGGCGGCCGCCCGCGCGGTGGGCGTGCACGACCTCATCGCGTCCATGCCCGACGGGTACGCCACCGAGGTGGACAAGCGCGGCGTGCGGCTCTCCGCCGGGCAGCGCCAGCTGGTGTCGTTCGCCCGCGCGTTCCTGGCCGACCCCGCGCTGCTGATCCTGGACGAGGCGACCAGCTCGCTGGACGTGCCGGGGGAGGCACTGGTGCAGCGCGGTCTGCAGACCCTGCTCGACGACCGCACGTCGGTCGTCATTGCGCACCGGCTCTCCACCGTCATGGGGTCGGACCGCGTGCTGGTGATCGAGGGCGGCCAGATCGTCGAGGACGGCTCACCGGACGCGCTGGTCGCGGCCGGCGGCCGGTTCGCGGACCTGCACGCCGACTGGCAGCGCTCGCTGCGCCGGTCGACGTAGCGAGCGCTGCCGGGTCTCTACAGGTGGCGCGCCGCGTACTCGTGCAGCGCGTCGCGGACGAACGTCGCCCCCTGCTCACCGCCGTAGTTCTCGGCGAACCTGGGGTCGGCGACGTACATCTCCGCGAGCCCGACCACGTAGTCCTTCACCGGGGTCGACCCGTGCCCCGGGGTCCCCGGGATGCTGCCGAGCCAGGCGACGTGCCGCGCGGCGAGCTCCTGCGCCACGTCGGACGCCGGGTCCGCACCCGCGGCGGCCGCGGCGCCCCACTCGGTGGCGAGCCGTGCGGTCGTCGCCTTCCACTCCGCCCGCTCGGCGTCGGTCATCCCGCGCCACCAGGCGTCGGACGTCGCGTACGCGTCGGCGCCCCAGCGGCGCTCGACCTCCTCCTTGTGCTGGGTGTGGTCGAACCCGTCGAACATGTCCTCGGCCATGAGTGGCCCTCCGTTCTCTCGTGCGGTGATGGTCCGTTCGACCGAGGCGGCCTGCCGCTCCAGCCGGCGCTGCTCGCTGCGCAGCCAGTCGAGGTGGTGACGCAGGGCGACCGTCTCGTCCTGCTCCCGCTCGAGCACGCGCCGGATGTCCGGCAGCCCGAGCCCGAGCCGGCGCAGCAGGAGGATCCGCTGCAGCCGGACCAGTGACTGGTCGTCGTACCAGCGGTACCCGTTGTCGCCGACGCGGCTGGGCTCGAGCAGCCCGATCGCGTCGTAGTGCCGCAGGGTGCGGCTGGTGGTGCCCGTCAGCCGGGCCACCTCCTGGATCGATGCCTCCATGCCGTCCACGGTAGGAGTTGACGCAGCGTCAAGGTCAAGCGGTCGCGGCGACCAGTCTGCGGAGCACCGCGGAGGTCAGCTCGGACGGTGTGTCGACGACCTCCGCGACGCCGGGCTCGACCAGCTCACCCGCGGCGGCGTAGCCCCAGGACACCCCGATCGTCTCGATGCCGTGCACCTGCGCGCCGTGCACGTCGTGCTCCCGGTCGCCCACCATCACGAGCGGGCGAGCGTCGGGGTGCGCGGCCAGCGCCGCCGCGATGACGTCGGCCTTGGTGGAGGTCGACTCGTCGACCGGCGCGCCGAACACTCCGTCCACCAGCGCGGTGAGACCGAACGCGTCGCAGATCGGGCGCGCGTAGATCTCCGGCTTCGAGGTCGCGACGACCAGCCGCAGACCGGCCGCCTTCAGCTGCGTGAGCACCTCGGGTATGCCGTCGTACACGCGGTTGTCGCGGATCATCCCGTCGACGAACACCTCCCGGTACGCCCGGACGGCCTCGCCCACCCGGTCCTGCGGGACCCCGTGCGCGGGGAAGCTCTGCGTGATCGGCGGTCCGACGAACGAGCGGAGCTCCTCCGGCGTCGGCACGGGCAGGCCGAGCGTCCGGTAGGTCGAGGCGATCGACGCGGTGATGCCGGGGGCGGAGTCGGTGAGCGTGCCGTCGAGGTCGAGGAGCACGAGGGGAGTGGTCACGCGTCCGATGATCCCTCGTGAACGCCGGGAGCCCGACCGGTGTCCGCCACCTACGCTGGCGCCCATGGCGACCACCGACACCCGACCGGCCGGCTGACCGCGGTGGGGTGGGTCGAGATCCTCGGGTTCGTCACCGGCGCGGCGTGCGTCTGGCTGGCGGCCCGCGAGAACGTCTGGAACTTCCCCGTGGGGATCGTCAACACCGGGTTGTTCCTGGTCCTGTTCACGTCCGCCGGGCTGTACGCCAACGCCGGGCTCCAGGTGGTCTACCTCGTGCTCAACGGGCTGGGCTGGTACTGGTGGCTGCGCGGCGGGCGGGACCGGGGGGTGCTCGAGGTGCGGCGGACCCCCCGGATCGTCTGGCCGGTGGGTGCGGTCGCGGTCGGTGTCCTCACCGCCGGGCTCACCGTGCTGCTGCGGGACGCGTCCGCCGCCCCCTTCTGGGACTCGCTGACCACCTCGCTCAGCCTCGTCGCGCAGCTCATGCTCGGCCGCAAGTGGGTGGGCAGCTGGGCGGTGTGGATCGTCACGGACGTCCTGCTCGTCGGGCTGTACGCGAGCCAGGGGCTCTACCTCACCGCGGTGCTCTACGCGCTGTTCATCGGGTTGTGCGTCCAGGGGGCGCGGCGCTGGCGACGCGCGCTGACGGTCCCGACCGAGCACCGCGACGTCGTGGCGGTCCTATGAGTCACGGCCTCGTGATCGGCAAGTTCTACCCACCCCACGCCGGCCACCTCGCCCTCGTGCGAGCGGCCCTCGCCCGGTGCGACCGGGTGACCGTGCAGGTGCTGGGCTCCTCGCAGGAGAGCCTGACGCCCGAGCTGCGCGCGTCGTGGCTGCGCGCGGAGCTGCCCGGTGCCCACGTCGTGGCCGCGCTCGACGACGCGCCCGTCGACTACGCCAGCCCGCACGCCTGGGACGCGCACGTCTCGGTGATCCGTGGCCTCCTCGACGCTCCGGTCGACGAAGTCCTCACGTCCGACTCCTACGGTGCCGAGCTGGCGCAACGCTTGGGTGCGACCTGGGTGCAGGTCGACCCGGGTCGACGCTCGACGCCGGTCTCGGGCAGTGCCGTGCGGGCGGATCCCGCGCGCTACTGGTGGGCCCTGCCGGCCGCGGTCCGGGCCTGGTTCGTGCGCCGGGTCGTGGTGCTCGGTGCCGAGTCGACGGGCACCACGACGCTGGCCGAGGACCTGACCGCGCACTTCGGCCTGCCCACGGTCGCCGAGTTCGGTCGCGAGTGGTCCGAGGTCCGACCCGGGGGTCTGGCCGCGCCGTGGCACACCGCCGAGTTCGACCTGGTGGCCCGCGAGCAGGCGCGGCGCGAGGACGACGCGGCGGCAGCCTCCCCGGTCCCGCTTCTCGTGTGCGACACCGACGTGCTCGCCACGACCGTGTGGCACGAGCGCTACGTCGGCCGCCCGAGCCCGAGCGTCACCGCGCTGGCGGCGCAGCGCGTGCCCGACCTGTACCTGCTCACGGGCGACGAGATCCCCTTCGTGCAGGACGGGATGCGCGACGGCGAGCACCTGCGGCACACGATGCAGGACCGCTTCCGGGACGCGCTCGCGGCGCAGCCGGCACCGTGGGTGGAGCTGCGGGGGTCGCGCGCGGAGCGTCTCGAGCGCGCGATCGCCCTCGTCGACCCGCTCCTGGCCACGCCACGTCCCCTGGCGGAGCCCCTCGAGCAGCGGCACGGCGACCCGGAGCACGTCAGCCGTCTGCGAGACTCCGTCGCGTGACCGACACACGCCCCGAGCCGCTCCTGGACCAGGTGTCGCGGGCCCCGACCCGCGCCGGCGCACGCCGTTCCTCGGCCGACCGCCTCGACCTCGACGTCGACCAGCTGTTCGCGGACGCGGACGGCTCGGTCGCGGTCGCCGGTCCGGCCCCGCTGGACGAGAAGCTGCGGCAGGCCTACTTCTGGATGGTCAACCACGCGATCATCAGCCCGCACTACGACGTCGAGTTCCAGGACGTGACGCGGCCGCGCACGCACTTCCGGCTGGGCGACTCGAAGGCCGAGGTCGACCTGCCGACCGACCAGTCGTACTCCTCGTTCGTCCTGCTGCCGCTGCTCACGTTCGCGGTCCGCGGCCGGTGCCTGCTCGTCGGTGGTCCGGGGCGGGGCAAGACGGCCAGCGCGATCCTCATGGGCGTGCTCGCGGGCTACCCGGTGCGGGAGGTCCGCCGGGCCATGCAGCACGGCCACCCGCAGCTGACCGTGCAGGACATGTTCGGCACGCCGCTGCCCCGGGACCTGGTCGCCGCGGAGAGCCTGGCCGACATCGAGGTCGCCTGGCGGTCGTGGCTCGGGCTGCGGGTCAAGATCGTCGACGAGTACAACCGGATCCCCACGCGCACGCAGTCCGCGCTGCTCACCGTGCTCGCGGACGGCTACGTCGAGGTGTTCGACCAGGTCTACGAGACCGGCGCGGCGGCCTGGTACCTCACCGCCAACGACGACGCGGGCGGCGGCACGTTCCAGGTGGTGGATGCCCTGCGCGACCGCATCGACGTGGTCGTCAAGGCGCTGTCGTTCAACTCCCGCTTCGTCGGTGACCTGGTGGAGCGCGCGGAGCGCGGGCTGCGCCCGGAGGAGCACGTGCCGCCGGCGATCGTCTTCGACGCCGACGAGCACGAGCGCCTGCACCGCGAGGTCGTCGCCGTGCCCATCCCGGTGCCCGTGCGCCGCCGGCTCGAGTACTTCGCCGCGCAGCTGGAGCTCCTGGAGCGCGCCGCGCGCCAGCTGGAGTACCGCACCAAGGACACCGCGCGACTGGCCGGTCAGGACCCGCACCTGCTCGCGGCGCTGGACACCGGGCGCGACCATCGCGCGGACATCGGCTCGCAGACGCTCAACGGGCTCTCGGTGCGCGCGCTGCAGTCGCTCGTCGCCTACGCCAAGGCCATGGCCTACTTCCGGGGGAACGCCGAGGTCACGCTCGACGACCTGCGCGCGGTCGTGCCGTTCGTCCTGCACGACAAGCTGCAGCCCGACCTGCAGTCGCCCGCGTTCGACGACCCGGAGCGGGAGGCGCTGCGCACCGACCGCGTGTCCTGGATCCGGGACCTGTTCGACACCGCGTGCCGGCAGTTCGACGCCGAGGGCCTGGACACCGACGACCCGGTCGGGAGCATCCTGGCCGAGCTCGCGGTCGGCCTCGACGGGCTGGCGGAGACCGAGGTGCGTCGCCGCCTGGCGCAGATCGAGGGCGTGCTGTCCGGGTGGGAGGACGCCACCAAGCTGCACGGCAGCCTGTTCGAGGACGCGCTCGCGCTCAAGTACGCGCACCAGCGGTACTCGGCGTACCTGTCCTGGCTGCGGTGGAGCGGCGCGTGACCGACGGCGTCGACCGGGGTTCCGCCTTCGGGCGGTGGCTGGTCGCGGACCGGTCCGCGGTGGACGCGGTCCTTCAGGGTGCGGTCGCGCGCGGCGGTGACCGGGACGTCGTCCGTGCCGCGGTGGTCGACCTGGCCGCGTCGGCCGAGGCGTTCGCCACCGGGGGAGCGCTCGACCCGGTGCTCGCCGGGGCGCTCCTGGGCCGGGTCGTGGACCTCGCGGCGCGCGGTCGGTGGGCCGTCGGCGGAGCTGACCGCACGGCGGTGACCGACGTCCTGCCCCGCCTCACGGGCCTGCTGCGCAGCCAGCCGGTGGCGACCGTCGACGCCGTGTGCGCCGCGTCCCGCGCGGTGGCGCGCGCCGGTGACCTCCGACTCTTCGGTTCCCTGCTCGCGGCGGTGCCCGAGGTCGCCGAGCCGGCCACGGTCCGCTCGGTGGTGCTCGTGGCGGCGTGGCGCTCGGGCGCAGCCCGGTTCCGCGCGGCCGCGCTGCGCGAGGCGAGGTCGCTGCCGGCATCCGTCGCGGTCCCCGTCCTCGGGATGCCCGCGGGGACGGACCCCTCCGTGGCGCTCGCGCGGCACGCGCTCGACCCGTGGTGGTGGCCGGGCTACCGGTCGGAGCCGGGGGTCCTGCGGCGCGTCGGTGGCTTCCGCGGGTTCGGCGGACCCTGGGTGACGGCTCCGCGGGTGGTGCCCGGCGGTCCGACGGGATGTGCGGTCACGGCCGACGGGGCCACCTGGGCGGTCGTCGCGGACGTGCACGGGGCCGCCGTGGTGCGGCTCGGGGACGAGCAGACGGGAACCGCGCCGGCAGCAGCACCGGCCCGGCTGCCCGTGCCGTGGGCGGACCGGATCACGGGGACCGCCCCCGCGAGCGCTGACGGTGCGGTCCTCCTGGTCAGCCGCCTGCACTCGTACTGGGTGGACGCCGTCCGGGTGGCCGCATGACGGCAGACCTCGACGCGCTGCGCGACCGGTGGCTGGCGGCGTGGCCGCAGGCGCTCGCGGCGTGGGGTCGCACGTCGCGGATGCACGCCCCGGTGCTGCACACCGAGCCGTGCCACATGGGGTCCTGGGCCTGGTACACCACGGACGACCCGGAGGTGCACGTCGACCTGACCGTCGTCGCCGAGCGGGGCATCGAGGACCACGCGCTCGCCGTGCTCGCCCACGAGGTCGGTCACCACCTGCTCGCCCCCGTCGACCGGCTGACGAGCCTGAAGATCGCGTCGCGCATCAAGGTCGGGCTCGTCGACATGGACCATCTCGTCGGGCTCGTCGACAACCTGTGGTGCGACCTGCTGATCAACGACCGCCTGCAGCGCCAGGCGGGGATCGACCGTGCCGCGCTCGCGCAGACCGTGGGTGCGGCGCAGGCCGACAACCCCCTGGGCGTGCTGGTGGGCCGCACGTACGAGATCCTCTGGGGGCTGCCGCGCGGGCAGCTCGCCGCGGAGGGGGCGGCGGCCGAGGACCACGCCATGCTCTGCTCCCGGCTGGTGCGGGCGTACGCGCGCGACCCGGTCGGCGGTGCCGCGGGCTTCGCGCGGCTGGTCCGGACGCACATCGACCCGGCCTGGCTCCGGGATCCCGACAACGGCGCCGACGTCGGTGGTCTCGCGTGCGGCGGCGACCACGGCGGGGACGACAGCATCCCGTTCGGGCTGGCATCCGACCCCACGCTCGGCGCGCCCGCGACGCACCCCGCCCTGGACCCGCGCGTGGTGGGGACCACCGACGTGCCCGAGGCGACGCCGATCGAGCTGACCCCCGGGGGTGCGGGCGGCGCCGGGAACGCGCTCCAGCCGGCGGCCCTGCACGCGCTGCTCACCGCGATGGGCAGCCCCACGACCGCACAGCAGGTGGCCGCCGCCTGGTACCGCGAGCGCGCTGCCCCGCACCTCGTGCCGTTCCCGGTGCGTGAGGGCCCGACGACGTCCGAGCAGCTGCTGGGCGGGCTCGACCCGTGGGAGGTCGGTGACGACCTGTCCACCATCGACTGGTCGGGCACGATGACCGCGTCGCCCGTGGTGGTGCCGGGCATGACCACGGTGCAGCGCGCGTACCTCGAGGACGAGTCGGTGCAGGAGCGGCCGCGACCGGTCGACCTCGACCTCTACCTGGACTCGTCGGGCTCGATGCCCGACCCCTCCGCGTCCTACGCACCGATCGCGCTCGCCGGGGCGGTGCTCGCGCTGTCCGCGCTGCGGGCCGGCGCCCGGGTGCAGGCGACGACGTGGAGCGGCCCCGGCCTGACCATCGGCACCGACGGGTTCACCCGCGACGTCGATGCCGTCCTGCAGGCGGTCGTCGCGCACATCGGCGGCGGCACCTCGTTCCCGCTGGCCCTGCTCGAGCGCACCCACCTGGGCAACCCGCCCACCGCGACCGGGCCGACGCACGTCGCCGTGATCTCGGACTCGGGCGTCACGACGATGTTCCGGCCCTGGTCGGCCGAGGGCGAGACGTCGAGCGACGTGGCGGCGCGCGCGCTGGAGTCGGCGGGTGGCGGGGGCAGTCTCGTCCTGCAGATCCCGGAGTCGTACCGGCACGGGATCGAGGCGCTCGCCGGCGACTACGACGTGTACCCGGTGACCACCGACGACGACCTGGTCACCTTCGCGCGGGACTTCTCGCGTGCGACCTGGGGGAGGCAGTCCCGTGCCCGCACCTGAGACCCCGGCCGGGCCCGCGCTCGCGACGGTCCGCCACCGGCTCGGCGTCGCGCCCCCCGACCTGTTCGAGCCAGGCGTGGTCGTGCCGGCGCTCGTCGCCGACCTCGCGATCGAGCTGGACGGCACCCTCCTCGACGCCGACTCGCTGGTCCGGCTCGACGACGACCTCTCGCACGGTCCGGCGACCCCCCACGACGTGATCGTGACGCGGCGCGTGCTGGTCGGGCTCGTCTGCTGGCTGGTGCTCGACCCGGACGTGCGCACCGACCCCGGGGTGCGCGAGGCGATCGCTCAGGTCGGCGGACCGACGCGGTGGATGCTCCGCATCGTCACCGACGTCCAGCGCGAGCTGGTCGGGCTGCGTGCGGACAAGGACTGGGTGCTGCGGGACGAGGGCCGCGAGGAGCTGGCCCGGGCGTTCCTGCGGTTCGCCGGGGTGCTGCCGGCAGGAGAGGCTGCTGCGGCGGCCCAGGACCGGTGGCTGGCGGTGAGCACGGCGTACCAGCGAGACCTCGTGCGGGCGATGGCCGTCGAGCAGGCGCGGGCCGAGGAGCTCGAGCGCGCCCTCGCGGCGCAGAAGGCGAAGGAGGCGGCGGCGCAGTATGCGAACTACTGAGCAGCCCGCGGTCCCCGACCCCGTCCTGGGCGAGTACGCGCCGATGGGCGCGGCGACGCTCACCGACGCCGAGCGCTGGCCCACCCTCGACGACGACGGGCACGCACGGCTCGCGGCCCTGCGCGGGCACGCCGACGCGCCCCCGTGGGTGCACGCGACGGGCGACCGGCTCACCGCGGCCGACGAACCCGTGCTGGCGGCGGCCGAGCGCGGCCCGACCGACACCGACTGGGTCGAGGCGCTGATCGCCCGGGCGCACGCCGACGTGCCTGCGTACCGGCGGGCGCAGCGGGAGGGCCGCAGCGGTCCGGGTTCGGCGCTGTCCGAGCTCCCGCCCGTCACGCGCCGGCACCTGGTGGACGACCTGGCGTCGTACGTCCCCGTCGACGTGCCGCTCGACCGCGTGCTCGAGGGGTCGAGCTCGGGAAGCACCGGGGCGGCGCTGCGGGTGCCGCTGCACCCGGCGAGCGTGGCCGCGGACCTGGTGCTCCTGCAGCGGCTGGTCGCGTCGACGGGTGCCGTGTGGGAGCCGGACCCCCGGCGCCTCGGGCTGGCCAACGTGGTGGACCAGCGCGTCGCGTTCACGTACGCGTCGGCGATGACGGCCTTCCGTCGCGCGGCCGGACTGCCTGCGCCCCTGATGGCCCGGCTCAACCTCAGCGGCTGGCCCGACCCGGCCAGCCGCGACCGGTTCCTCACCGGGCTGGACCCCCAGGTGCTCAGCACCTCGACCTTGCCGCTGATGCGCCTCCTCGGGCTCGACCTCGACCTGCACCCGGTGGCGGTCGTCAGCGGCGCGACCGACCTGCCGGCGTCCGTGCGGGCGGCCGCCGCGGCCCGGTGGGGCTGCCCGGTGATCGACCTCTACGGGCTGCGCGAGACCGGACCGGTGGCCGCGTCCCTCGACGGTGGTGGCCACGTCCTCGTCCCGCGGCGCGTGCACGTCGAGATCCTCGACGCGTCGGGACAGACCGTGCCCGACGGGAGCCGCGGCGAGGTCGTCGTGACGGTCGACGAGAACCCGTACCTGCCGCTGCTGCGCTACCGCACGGGCGACCACGCCGCGCTCGTCCGCGACGCCCGGGGCGCGGTGCTCGTCGGGCTGGAGGGACGCGCACCCGTGCTGTTCCGCGCGGCCGACGGGACGCTCCGACCCTCGATCGACGCGACCCAGCTGCTCCAGGCCTACGGGCTCGCGGCGTACCACCTGCACCAGGGCGCCGACGGGTCCGTGCACCTGCGGGCGCTCCCGCTGCGCGGCCTCGGCCTCGACCCGCGTGCGGCCGCGGACGCCGTCGCCCGCTGGCTCGGCCGGCCCGTCGGGCTGACGGTCCTGGACGACGTCGGGGGGCTCGGCCCGGGCAAGCCGCGCCGGTTCTCGGTCGACGGCTGAGCAGGGCCGTGCGTTACCCTGGGCCGCACAGGCGTCGACCCGGCCATCACCGGTGAGCCTCCGGAAGAACGGGTGCGCGAGCATCTCAGTAGAACCGGACGGGTAGGCCCGTCACAGCCCTCATCAAGTGGTCGACGCCCCGGTGACGGGGAGCCGGCAAGCGAGGTGGTACCGCGGTAGAGCCCGGCCGGTCCGGGTCCGATCGTCCTCGCAGCCGAGAGCGACGCACCCCACCGGGTGCCGACCACAGGAGAGCCGCACGGTGGCCTACCCGCTGCACCGCCAGAACGATGTCCCCGCGTCCCCGGACCTGCCGTCCCTCGAGAAGGACGTCCTGGCCTACTGGGACGCAGACGGCACCTTCCAGGCGTCCATCGATGCCCGCGAGGCCGGCGAGAACGGCAGCAACGAGTACGTCTTCTACGACGGCCCGCCGTTCGCCAACGGCCTGCCGCACTACGGCCACCTGCTCACCGGGTACGCCAAGGACGTCGTGCCGCGCTACCAGACCATGCGCGGCCACCGCGTCGAGCGCCGGTTCGGCTGGGACACCCACGGGCTGCCCGCCGAGCTCGAGGCGCAGCGCCTGCTCGGCATCACGGACACCGCCCAGATCGAGGAGATGGGCCTGGCCGCGTTCAACCAGGCGTGCCGCGAGTCCGTGCTGCGGTACACCGGCGAGTGGCGCGAGTACGTGACGCGCCAGGCGCGCTGGGTGGACTTCGACCACGACTACAAGACGCTCGACGTGACGTTCATGGAGTCGGTCATCTGGGCGTTCAAGCGCCTCTACGACCAGGACATGGCGTACGAGGGCTACCGCGTGCTGCCGTACTGCTGGCGCGACGAGACGCCGCTGTCCAACCACGAGCTGCGGATGGACGACGACGTCTACCAGTCGCGCCAGGACCCGGCGCTGACCGTCGGGCTGCGGCTCGAGACCGGCGAGCTGGCCCTCATCTGGACCACGACGCCGTGGACCCTGCCGAGCAACCTGGCGATCGCGGTCGGTCCGGACGTCGACTACGTGACCGTCGAGCCGGGACCCGGCTCGGCCCTCGCGGGGGAGCTCGTGGTGCTCGCGGCCGCGCGCTTGGGCGCCTACGCCAAGGAGCTCGGGGAGGCCACGGTCGTGGCCACCGTCAAGGGACGGGAGCTCGCGGGCCGCCGCTACACGCCGGCGTTCGACTACTTCGTCGGCCGCGAGAACGCCCACCAGGTGCTCCTCGGTGACTTCGTCACCACCGAGGACGGCTCGGGCATCGTGCACATGGCCCCCGCGTTCGGTGAGGACGACATGGTCGCGTGCGAGGCCGTCGGCATCGCGCCCGTCGTGCCCGTCGACTCCAAGGGCCTGTTCACCACCGAGGTGCCGGACTACGTCGGGCAGCTGGTGTTCGACGCCAACAAGCCGATCATCGCGGACCTCAAGGCCGGCACCGGACCGCTTGCGCGCGTCCCCGCGGACCAGCGCTCCGTCCTGGTGCGCCACGAGACCTACGAGCACTCCTACCCGCACTGCTGGCGCTGCCGGAACCCGCTGATCTACAAGGCCGTGACCAGCTGGTTCGTGCGTGTCAGCGACTTCCGCGACCGCATGGTGGAGCTCAACCAGGACATCTCCTGGACCCCGGAGCACATCAAGGACGGCCAGTTCGGCAAGTGGCTGTCCAACGCGCGCGACTGGTCGATCAGCCGCAACCGCTACTGGGGCACGCCGATCCCCGTGTGGGTGTCGGACGACCCGTCCTACCCGCGCGTGGACGTGTACGGCTCGCTGGCCGAGCTGGAGGCGGACTTCGGCCGCGTGCCGACGAACGAGGCGGGCGAGCCGGACCTGCACCGGCCGTTCATCGACGAGCTGACGCGCCCGAACCCGGACGACCCGACGGGCGCCTCGACCATGCGCCGGATCCCGGACGTCCTCGACGTCTGGTTCGACTCGGGCTCGATGCCGTTCGCCCAGGTGCACTACCCGTTCGAGAACGCCGACTGGTTCGAGCACCACTACCCGGGCGACTTCATCGTCGAGTACATCGGCCAGACCCGCGGCTGGTTCTACACGCTGCACGTGCTGGCCACCGCGCTGTTCGACCGGCCCGCGTTCCGCAACTGCATGTGCCACGGGATCGTGCTCGGCGACGACGGCCGCAAGGCCAGCAAGTCGCTGCGCAACTTCCCCGACCCGGTCGAGATGTGGGACGTGTACGGCTCCGACGCCGTGCGCTGGTTCCTCATGTCCAGCTCGATCCTGCGCGGCGGCAACCTCATCGTCGGCGAGGAGGGCATCCGCGACGGCGTGCGCCAGGTGCTGCTGCCGCTGTGGAGCACGTACTACTTCTTCGCCCTGTACGCCGGCGCGGCGGACAACGGCGCCGGGTACACGGCCACGCCGGTCGACGCGGCGCGTGCCGCCTCGCTCGCGCCCATGGACCGGTACGTCCTGGCGCGCACGCGGGACCTGGTGGAGCGCACCACGGAGCAGTTGGATGCCTACGACATCGCGGCCGCGTGCGAGACCGTGCGCGAGCACCTCGACGTGCTGACCAACTGGTACGTCCGCACGCAGCGGGACCGGTTCTGGGCCGAGGACGACGACGCGTTCGACACCCTCTGGACCTCGCTCGAGGCGCTCACGCGCGTCATGGCGCCCCTCGCGCCGCTGGTGTCGGAGGAGGTCTGGCGGGGGCTCACCGGCGGGCGCAGCGTGCACCTGACGGACTGGCCGACGGTGGACGACGACGCCGCGGACGACTCGCTCGTCGCCGCGATGGACCAGGTGCGCGCCGTCACGTCGACCGCGCTGGGCCTGCGCAAGGCCGCCGGCGTGCGCGTCCGGCAGCCGCTGCACACGCTCACGGTGGCGGTCGACGACGCGGACGCCCTCGCGCCGTACGCCGACCTGCTGGCGGCCGAGCTCAACGTCAAGCGCGTCGACCTGGTCACGGCCGACGCCGGCACCGCCGAGCGCTTCGGCATCACGCAGCGCCTCGCGGTGAACGCCCGCGCGGCCGGCCCCCGGCTCGGTCGGGGGGTGCAGGCCGTCATCCAGGCCGCGCGCTCCGGGGCGTGGCGCGTGGACGGCGACACGGTCGTGGTCACCACCGGCGACGGTGACGTGGCGCTCGAGGCCGCGGAGTACGAGCTGACGACCGTGGTGGGCGCCGAGGGTGGAGCCGCGGCGGTGCTGCCGGGCGGCGGGTTCGTCGTGCTCGACCTCACCCTGGACGACGACCTGCGCGCCGAGGGCTACGCCCGCGACGTGGTGCGCGCCGTCCAGGACGCGCGCAAGGCCGCCGGCCTGCAGGTGGGGGACCGGATCCTGCTCACGCTCGGCGTCCCGGCCGAGCACCTGGCCGCGGTCGAGCGGCACCAGGACACCATCGGGCGCGAGACCCTGGCCGTCTCGGTCACGGTCCAGGACGCCGTCGAGCAGCTCGAGGTCACGGTGGAAGCCGTCGACGCCGGAGGGTACGAGGCATGAGCCCACGCGAGCACGGCACCGGAGGCGCGGACCACCTGCGCACGCAGGCCGAGAAGGAGGCGCGGGACGCCGCGGACGAGGTGTACCGCGGCATCCTGGCGCGTGCCCCCGAGCACGAGATCGACCCGTCGTTCGACCGCACGCTCGCCGTCATGGAGCTGCTGGGGGATCCCCAGAAGGCCTACCGCGTCGTGCACATCACGGGCACCAACGGGAAGACGTCGACCGCGCGCATGGTCGAGCGGCTGGTCCGCGAGCACGGTCTGCGCACCGGCCGGTTCACCAGCCCGCACCTGTCGCGCGTCACCGAGCGGATCGTCATCGACGGTGAGCCCATCAGCGACGAGCAGTTCGTCGAGGTGTGGCAGGACGTCGCGCCGTACGTGCACCTGGTCGACCAGCGGTCGGCGCAGGAGGGCAAGCCGCAGCTCTCGTTCTTCGAGGTGTTCACCGTGATGGCGTTCGCGGCGTTCGCGGACGCCCCGGTGGACGTCGCCGTGATCGAGGTCGGCATGGGCGGGCTGTGGGACTCCACCAACGTCGCCGACGGCGAGGTCGCGATCATCACGCCGATCTCGATGGACCACGAGCGGTACCTCGGCGACACGTTGCTCGACATCGCGTCCGTCAAGGCGGGGATCGTCAAGGAGGGCGCGACCCTCGTCCTGGCGAGCCAGCAGGAGGACGTCGAGGGCGTCGTGCTGGCGGCCGCGGCCGAGAAGGGCGCGCGCGTCGTGCGCGAGGGCGTGGACATCGAGGTCGGCGAGCGCCAGGTGGCCGTGGGCGGTCAGCTCATCACCCTGCAGACGCTCGGCGGCACCTACACGGAGATCTTCCTGCCGCTGCACGGGGAGTTCCAGGCGCACAACGCCCTGCTGGCGCTGACCGCCGCGGAGGCTCTCCTGACCGGTGGGCGCGCCCTCGACCCGGGCATCGTCGAGGTCGCGTTCGCGGACGTGGACTCGCCCGGCAGGCTCGAGGTGGTGCGGTCCAGCCCCACGATCATCGTCGACGGCGCGCACAACCCGGCGGGCGTCGAGGCGCTGGTCACCGCGATCGAGGAGGCGTTCGAGTTCCACCGCCTCGTCGGCATCGTCGGGGTGATGGCGGACAAGGACCCCGAGGGGATGCTCTCGCTGCTCGAGCCCGTGCTCGCCGAGGTGGTGATCACGCGTGCATCGAACACCCGCGCGCTGGACGTCGAGGACCTCGCCGAGGTGGCGATCGACATCTTCGGGGAGGACCGGGTGCACGTGGCCGAGCGGCTCAACGACGCCCTCGACCTCGCCGTGTCGCGCGCGGAGAGCGAGGTCGAACGAGGATCGGGAGTGCTCGTCACCGGCTCGATCCTGCTCGTCGCGGAGGCCCGCCGGCTGCTGGGTCGCCCCTGACTCCTGGTCGCCCGTCCGGGTGGGACGGGCATGGTCGGACGCCGCTCTGCACGAACGTGCACCGACGGCGCACGTCCTCCCCTTGACGCCCGCATTGCCCGACAACAAGGTGAGGTTTGTCGGGACGCCGGAGTCCACGACGGACGTGCGGGCCCCGCCGTGGGTGCCCGGTGGAAGGGATGGCTGCAGTGAAGAAGCTCATCAACGACCCGCAGACCGTCGTGGCCGAGTCCCTGGAGGGCTTCGGCGCCGCGCACCCGGACGTCGTGACGATCCACTCCGACCCGTGGTTCGTCGCGCGAGCGGGCGGGGCGAGCGCCGGCAAGGTCGGGCTCGTGAGCGGGGGCGGCTCGGGCCACGAGCCGCTGCACGGCGGCTTCGTCGGCGTCGGCATGCTCGACGCGGCCGTCCCCGGAGCGATGTTCACGTCGCCGACCCCGGACCAGATCGCCCCGGCCATCCAGGCGGCCGACTCCGGCGCCGGTGTCCTGGCGATCGTGAAGAACTACACGGGCGACGTGCTCAACTTCGAGACCGCCGCGGAGCTCGCGGACGCCGAGGGCGTGACCGTCCGCACCGTCGTGGTCAACGACGACGTCGCCGTCGAGGACTCGCTCTACACGGCCGGGCGTCGCGGCGTGGCCGGCACGGTCGCCGTCGAGAAGATCGCGGGCGCCGCCGCCGAGCGCGGCGACGACCTGGACGCGGTCGCCGCCGTGGCCGAGAAGGTCATCGCGAACGTCCGGTCCATGGGGGTCGCGCTCACCGCGTGCACGGTCCCGCACGCGGGGAAGCCGAGCTTCGACCTGCCCGACGACGAGATCGAGATCGGTATCGGCATCCACGGCGAGCCGGGCCGGCGTCGCATCCCGCTGGCGGGCGCGGACGAGATCACGGAGATGCTGCTGACGCCGGTCGCGGACGACCTGAACCTGGCCGGCGGCGAGAAGGTGCTGCTCTTCGTCAACGGCATGGGCGGCACCCCCGCGTCGGAGCTCTACGTCGTCTATCGTCGGGCTCGCGCGTTGCTGGAGGAGCGGGGGGTCGAGGTGACCCGCTCGCTCGTCGGCAACTACGTGACATCGCTGGAGATGCAGGGTGCGTCGGTGACCGTGCTCCGTCTGGACGACGAGCTGACCGCCCTGTGGGACGCCCCCGTGCACACCACCGCCCTGCGCTGGTGACCGGACGAGGACCGTCGGCAGAAGCGTGGAACTCATCTGACTTGCTCGAGGGAGCGTGGGCATGACGCTGGACGTGGCATGGGCGGTCGACTGGGTGCGCCGCTCGGCGCAGACCGTCATCGAGCACCGGGACGAGCTGATCGAGCTCGACCGTCAGATCGGCGACGGTGACCACGGCGAGAACATGACCCGCGGCTTCACGGCGGTCGTGGCCAAGCTCGACGCGCTCGACGCGGCGCCCGCGGACATCGGCGAGGTGCTCAAGCTCGTTGCCACCACGCTCATGTCGACGGTCGGTGGTGCGGCCGGTCCGCTCTACGGCACCGCGTACCTGCGGGCGGCGAAAGCGACCGGGGTCCCCGAGCTCGACAGCCAGGGGGTCGTCGCGCTCCTGGAGGCGGCGCTCGAGGGGATCGTGGCGCGCGGCAAGGCGACGACGGGCGAGAAGACGATGGTCGACGCGTGGACGCCGGCCACCGAGGCCGCCGTCGCCGCCGCCGACTCCGGCGCCTCGCCCGCCGACGTGCTCAGTGCGGCGGCGGACGCCGCCCACGAGGGCGCGGAGGCGACCATCCCGCTCGTCGCCACCAAGGGCCGGGCCAGCTACCTGGGCGAACGGTCGGCGGGTCACCTCGATCCCGGGGCGCGTTCCACCGAGCTCATCCTGCGCGCCGCCGCCCAGGCCGCCGAGTGAGCGGCGGGACCGTCGAGCGCGAGCCGGCACCGGTCGCGCTCGTCCTGGTCTCGCACTCGCGCGCGCTCGCCGAGGGCGCCGTGGAGCTGGCGGAGCAGATGGCCCCGGGGGTGCTGCTCATCGCGGCGGGCGGCATGCAGGACGGCGGCCTCGGCACCAGCTACGACACCGTGGAGGCGGCGCTCACGCACGCGACGCAGGACGGCCGGTCGGCGGTCGTGCTCACCGACCTCGGCTCGGCCGTGCTCACCGCGGAGTCGGTCCTGGACCTGCTGGACGAGGACCTCGCCGCGCGGGTGCGGCTCGCGGACGCGCCGTTCGTCGAGGGGGCGGTGGCCGCGGCCGTCACGGCGCACGGGGGAGCGGACCTCGCGGGCGTGCTCGCGTCCGCCGAGCACGCCGGGTCGACGTTCGCGTCCGCCGCGGCACCGACGGAGGCCGCAGCGGCGTCGGACGACGGGGTGCTGCGGGCCACCACGGTGCTGCGCAACCCGCTCGGTCTGCACGCCCGGCCCGCGGCCGTCGTCGCGCGCATGCTCGCCGCGTACGACGCCAAGGTCCGCGTGAACGGCGCCAACGCCGCCAGCGTTCTCGAGCTGATGAAGCTGGGCGCCAAGCAGGGCGTGGAGCTCCGGATCGAGGCGGAGGGCGCCCAGGCGGCCGAGGCCCGGGACGCGCTCGTCGCGGCCGTCGAGGGCGGGTTCGGCGAGGTCTGACGCGCGTCCCGTGTGAGGGACGGCACAGAAAGGTGCGTTCACTGCAAAGTTGCAGTGCGTGTAAAGTTGCACCTCGTGCAGAACACTCCGGTCGACCAGCCCGAGGTCCTCGGCCTGCGTGAGCGCAAGAAGCGCGCGCGGCGCGAGGCGCTGATCGACGCGACCCACCGCCTGGTCGGCGAGCACGGCCTCGACGCGGTCACGGTCGACGCGATCTGCGAGGAGGCCGGGGTCTCCGTCCGCACCTTCTTCAACTACTTCGAGACCAAGGACGACGCGGCGCTCGGCCACGCCCCGTGGCAGCTCGAGACGCCCGCCGGCGAGGTCTTCGCGGCCGGCGGGCCCACGGGGCACCTGATGCTCGATCTCCAGGCGCTCGCGGTCTCGTTCCTCACCGACCCGCCGATCGGCCGCGAGCGGCTCGCCCGCGCCATGGAGCTCGCCGCGAAGGAGCCGAGGCTCGTCGCCCGGCACCTGGCCTGGTTCGAGCAGCACAAGGGCCAGCTGTTCGCGCTGGTGGAGCGCCGGCTCGGGCAGGACGGACCCCACACGCCCGAGATGGTCGGCTCGGTGCTGCTCTTCCTCACGCACGCGACGTTCCTGCGCTGGGACGCCGCCGGTGGCCACGGTGCCGCGGACGACCACCTGTCGGCCGTCGTCACCGAGCTCCGCTCGATCCTGTCCGACTGACTTCCGCCTCCCGACCACCCTTTCAGAACGAGGTTCCCCCGCATGGCCATCGCAGCCACCGAGGCACCAGCGGCCGACAAGCCGCTGATCCACCTGACCCCCAAGACCGTCTGGCTCATCTTCGGTGCGCTCATGGCGGGCATGTTCATGTCCTCGCTCGACCAGTCGATCGTCGGCACCGCGATGCCCACGATCGTCGGCGAGCTGAACGGCGTCGAGCACCAGGGCTGGGTGGTCACCGCCTACATCCTGGCGATCGCGATCGTCATGCCGCTCTACGGCAAGTTCGGTGACCTGTGGGGCCGCCGCTGGCCATTCCTCATCGCCATCGGCCTGTTCACCCTCGCCTCGGCAGGTGCCGGGTTCGCCCAGTCGTTCGGTGAGCTCGTGTTCTGGCGCGGTGTGCAAGGCCTCGGCGGCGGCGGGCTGATGATCCTGTCGCAGGCGATCATCGCGGACATCGTGCCCGCCAAGGACCGCGGCAAGTACATGGGCCCGATGGGTGCCCTGTTCGGCATCTCGGCCGTCATCGGCCCGCTCCTGGGTGGCCTGTTCACGCAGCACGCCGACTGGCGCTGGTGCTTCTGGATCAACATCCCGATCGGCCTCGCGGCGTTCGCCGTGGCCTGGTTCACCCTCAAGCTCCCGACGCACCGCTCCGGCAAGAAGATCGACGTCGCGGGCATCTTCTTCATGGTCGTCGCCACGTCCGGCCTCGTCCTGGCCACCAGCTGGGACAGCTGGACGGGCAACCGCGGCTACGACTGGTCCGACCCGGGCCTGCTCGCCCTCGTGATCGGCACGCTCGTCTCGATCGCCGCGTTCATCATGGTCGAGCTGCGCGCCGAGGAGCCCCTGCTGCCGCTGCGCCTCTTCAAGAACCCGACCTTCACCATCGCCACCGCGATCGGCCTCATCCTCGGCATGGGCATGTTCTCCGCCCTGGCGTTCCTGCCGACGTTCCTGCAGATGTCGACCGGCGCGGGCGTCACCGAGTCGGGCTTCCTGCTGCTGCCGATGATGGTCGGTGTCATGATCACCGCCATCGGCTCGGGTATCGCGATCACCAGGACCGGCCGGTACAAGATCTTCCCCGTGGTCGGCCTCGCCATCACCACGGGCGGCGTCGCGTGGCTCACGCAGATCACCGGGGACATGTCGATGTGGCTCTTCGGCGCCATGATCTTCGTGCTCGGTGCGGGCATGGGCCTGGTCATGCAGACGATCGTGCTGGCCGTGCAGAACTCGGTCGACCCGCACGAGATCGGTACCGCGACCAGCACGAACAACTTCTTCCGCGAGATCGGTGCGGCGGTCGGGACGGCGCTGTTCAGCACCATGTTCACCACGAAGCTGGCGGACAACCTGGCCGGGGTCTTCGCCGGGGCGCCCGCGGGTTCGGGCGGCGAGGCCTCCAGCCTCACGCCCGCCGCGGTCCAGGCCCTGCCCGAGCCGCTGAAGACCGGGGTCATCGACGCGTTCACCAACGCGCTCGCGCCCTCGTTCTGGTACCTCGTCCCCGTGATCGCCGTCGGCTTCGTCCTCGCCCTGTTCCTGCGTGAGGTCAAGCTGTCCGACGTGGCCGGCATGGTCGCCCGTGGCGAGGCCCTCGCGGCCGACGGCTCGGGCGTGGCCTCGGCCTCGGGCATCATCGACGAGCTCTCGGCCTCCCCGCACGACGAGCTCCCGACCCAGCGGGACACCGCCTCGGACGACGTCGAGACCTCCGCCCGCCGGTAACCTCGTCGCATGAGCTCCACCGTCCCGGACGGCCAGGCCGTGCGCCGCAAGCGTCCCGCGAAGCCCCAGTTCACCCAGACGATCCTCATCCTCGAGGCCGTCCTGGTGTTCTTCGCGACGCTCGTGGCGTACGGCCTGCGGCTCGCTCCCGCCTCCACCATCTGGTGGGTGGGCGGGAGCCTGTCCGTGGTGCTGGTCCTGCTGTCGGGCCTGGTGTCCCGGCCCGGCGGCTACCTCGCCGGCTCGATCGTCCAGGTGTTCGTCCTGGCGGGCGGGTTCGTGATCCCGATGATGTTCGCGGTGGGCGCGATCTTCGTCGTCCTGTGGGTCGTCGCGCTGCGCCTCGGGGGCAAGATCGACCGGGAGCGGGCGGAGTACGACGCGGCGAACCCGGGAGCGGTCGGTCCGTAGAGTCCGGTTAGGGTTCAGGCCATGACTGACGCACCCACCACGCAGCGCACCCTCGTCCTGGTCAAGCCGGACGGCGTCCGCCGCGGCCTGTCCGGGGAGATCGTCCGCCGCATCGAGGCCAAGGGCTACACCCTCGTCGCCGTCGAGCTCCGTGAGGCCTCCGAGGAGCTGCTGGCCGAGCACTACGCCGAGCACGCGGGCAAGCCCTTCCTCACGCCGCTGATCGAGTTCATGCGCTCCGGCCCGGTCCTCGCGGTCGTCGCCGAGGGCCACCGCGCGATCGAGGGCTTCCGTTCGCTCGCCGGCGCCACCGACCCGACGGTCGCCGCGCCCGGCACCATCCGGGGCGACCTGGGGCGCGACTGGGGCCTCAAGGTCATCCAGAACCTCGTGCACGGGTCGGACTCCGAGGAGTCGGCCGCGCGCGAGATCTCCCTCTGGTTCCCCGCGCTCTGACCTCAGCCTCCCCGGAGCTGAGGTGCGCGCACCTTAGGCTCTGTGCGTGCACCTCAAGACCCTCACCCTGCGGGGGTTCAAGTCGTTCGCCTCGGCGACGACCCTGAACTTCGAGCCGGGCGTCACCTGCGTGGTCGGGCCCAACGGCTCGGGCAAGTCCAACGTCGTCGACGCCTTGGCCTGGGTGATGGGGGAGCAGGGCGCCAAGTCGCTGCGCGGCGGCAAGATGGAGGACGTCATCTTCGCCGGCACCGCCGGGCGTCCGCCGCTGGGCCGCGCCGAGGTGGCGCTCACCATCGACAACGCCGACGGCGCCCTGCCCATCGAGTACTCCGAGGTCACCATCTCGCGGACTCTGTTCCGCAACGGCGGGTCCGAGTACGCGATCAACGGCCAGGGCTGCCGCCTGCTGGACATCCAGGACCTGCTGTCGGACTCCGGCCTGGGCCGGGAGATGCACGTCATCGTCGGCCAGGGCCAGCTCGACGCGGTGCTGCGCGCCACCCCCGAGGAGCGTCGGGGGTTCATCGAGGAGGCCGCGGGGGTCCTCAAGCACCGCAAGCGCAAGGAGAAGGCGCTCCGCAAGCTGGAGTCGATGCAGGCCAACCTCACGCGGCTCGGTGACCTGACCGGGGAGATCCGCCGCCAGCTCGGCCCGCTCGGCCGGCAGGCGGAGGTCGCCCGCAAGGCCGCGGTGGTCCAGGCGGACCTGCGCGACGCCCGCGCCCGGCTGCTCGCCGACGACCTCGCGCAGCTGACCTCCACGCTCGAGCAGGAGATCGCCGACGAGAGCGCCCTGCGCGCCCGCCGCGAGGAGGTCGAGGGTGCGCTCGCCACGACGCGAGCCCGCCTGGCCACCCTCGAGCGCGAGGCCGCCGAGGCCGCGCCCGCCCTGAGCGAGGCGAGCGAGGTCTGGTACCGGCTGTCGTCGCTGCGCGAGCGGCTGCGGGGTACGGCCTCGCTGGCTGCCGACCGCGTGCGCCTGCTCGGCAGCGCGGGGCCCGAGCGCGCCGGAGGGTCAGACCCGGACGACCTCGCCGCCCAGGCCGAGCGCGTCCGCGCGGCCGAGGCCGAGCTCGCGGCCGAGGTCGAGCTCGCCCGGGCCGCTCTCGAGGCTGCCGTCACGGCCCGCCAGGAGGCCGAGGCGGAGGCCACGGGGGCCGAGAAGGAGGTCGCCACCGCGCTGCGGGGCGCTGCCGACCGCCGCGAGGGCGTGGCGCGCCTGGCCGGCCAGGTCGCCGCACGCCGCAGCCGCGTCGAGGCGACGCAGGCCGAGCTCGGGCGCCTGCGCGAGTCCCTGGCGGCCGCCGAGCAGCGGGGGCAGGAGGCGACGACCGAGTTCGCCGTGCTCGAGTCCCAGGTGGCCGGGGTCGAGGAGGGCGAGGAGGGGCTCGACGCCGAGCACGAGGCGGCCGTCGAGGCCCTCGAGCAGGCGACCGAGCGGCTGAGCACGCTCCAGGACCGGCTGGGCGCCGCCGAGCGCGAGCGTGCCGCGCTGGAGTCCCGGGCCGAGACCCTCGAGCTCAGCCTGACGCGTAAGGACGGCGTCGGGGCGTTGCTCGCCGCGGACGGCCAGCCCGGTCTGGTCGGGTCCGTCGCGGCGCTGCTGGCGGTCGACCCGGAGAACGAGGAGGCGATCGTCGCCGCGCTCGGTGCGGTGGCCGACGCCGTCGCGGTCGACTCGGTCGACGCGGCCGTGGACGCCATCCGCTACCTGCGCACCGAGGACGCGGGCCGCGCGACGCTCCTGGTCAGCGGCGCCACGGCGGCCGCGACACCCGTGACCGACGTGCCGGCCGGCGCATCGCGTGCGGTCGACCTCGTGCGCGCCCCGGAGCACGTGCGGGCCGCGGTCGAGACGCTGCTCGCCGACGTGGTGGTCGTCGACGACCTCGCGGCTGCGCGGGCGATCGTCGCCGTCCGGCCCGACCTCGTCGTCGCCACCCGCACCGGCGACGTCCTGTCCCAGCACCGCGCGTCCGGCGGCTCGGCGACGGCCCCGAGCGCGCTGCACCTGCAGGCGGCACTCGACCAGGCACGCTCCGGCGCGTCCCGAGCCACCGCGGACGCCGAGCGCCTCCGGTTCGAGCTCTCCGGCGCCACCGAGGCCCTCTCGGCGGCCCGTGAGGCGCACGAGCGCACCCTCGACCGGCTCAACGAGTCCGACGCCGCGCTGGCCGCCGTCGCCGAGCAGCTGGGCCACCTCGGCTCGACGGCCCGTGCCGCGAACGCCGAGGCGGCGCGGCTGCAGCAGTCGCTCGAGGCGGCGTCGCAGACGCTCCAGGCCGACAGCGCTGAGCTGGCCGAGCTCACCGAGCGCCTCGCGGCGGCCGAGGTCGAGCCGGCCGAGAGCGAGGCGGCGATCGTCGAGGGCAGCGCCCGTCGCGACCGGCTGGCCGAGCTGGCGTCGGGTGCGCGCGCCCGGGAGACCGAGGCGCGGCTGACCCTGCGGACCGGCGAGGAGCGGGCACGGGCGCTCTCCGGCCGGGCCGAGTCCCTCGAGCGGGCCGCCCAGTCCGAGCGGGTGGCCCGCGAGCGCGCCGCCGAGCGCGAGCGCGCCCGGTCGCGCCAGGCGACCGTGGCCCAGTCGGTGCGCGACGGGGCAACGAAGGCGCTGGTGGTGCTGGACGAGTCCCTGCGGCGGGCGTCGGCGGAACGCGACGCGGCCGAGACTGCTCGTGGCGAGCGGGACCGCGAGGTCACCGCCGCGCGCGCCGAGGTCGACGTCCGCGCCGCCGAGCTGGCCCAGCTCACCGACGTCGCCCACCGCGACGAGGTGGCCCGCACCCAGCAGCGGCTGCGGATCGAGGCGCTGCAGGCGCGCGCGATCGACGACCTGGGCCTGGACCCGGCCGTCCTGCTCGACGAGTACGGGCCGCACCAGCCCGTCCCCGTGATCACCGTGCCGGGTGCGGAGGTGGACCCCGACGCACCGACCGAGGTCCCGTACGTGCGCGAGCAGCAGGAGAAGCGGCTGCGTGCCGCCGAGCGCGCGCTCTCGCTGCTCGGCCGCGTCAACCCGCTGGCGCTCGAGGAGTTCGCCGCGCTGGAGGAGCGCCACCAGTTCCTGGTGGAGCAGCTGGCGGACCTGAAGAAGTCCCGCACCGACCTGCTCGAGATCGTCCGCGAGATCGACGAGCGCGTCGAGCAGGTGTTCGCCGAGGCCTACCGCGACACCGCCGCGGCGTTCGACGTCGTCTTCCCGCGGCTGTTCCCGGGGGGCGAGGGCCGGCTCGTGCTCACCGACCCGGACAACATGCTGACCACCGGCATCGAGGTCGAGGCGCGCCCGGCCGGCAAGAAGGTCAAGCGGCTGTCGCTGCTCTCGGGCGGCGAGCGGTCGCTCACCGCGGTCGCCCTGCTCGTGGCCATCTTCAAGGCGCGGCCCAGCCCGTTCTACGTGATGGACGAGGTCGAGGCCGCCCTGGACGACGCCAACCTCGGCCGGTTGCTCGAGCTCTTCCGTGAGCTCCAGGAGGACTCGCAGCTCATCGTGGTCACGCACCAGAAGCGCACGATGGAGATCGCCGACGCCCTGTACGGCGTCACGATGCGCGGCGACGGCGTCACCACCGTCATCAGCCAGCGGATGCGCGAGGACGTCGCCGTCTGACCGGTGCGGGCTCACCCTGCAGCGTGTGGAGATTGTGTGCCGTTTGACGCTCCCTGAGCGTGGGGCGCAGACGGACCGACGATCGGCGCGGACACTGGGGGCATGGCCATCTTCGTCGCGATCTTTCTGGCCCTCCTCGTCGCCGCCGGGGTGCTGCTCGCTGCGAGCGTCGCCAGCTCGGCCAAGGACAAGGGTGAGTCCCCGTTCCGCACCTTCCGCACCGCGTGGTCGGGGCGGAAGAACCCCGACACCGACCAGCGTGCGGCGGCCGACGCCGCCGCGGTGGAGCCGGTCGACCTCTCGCTCGCCCAGTTCCTGCGAGAGACGGTCGACGAGGGTGAGGCGTACCTGCAGGTGGACGACCTCGCGGCAACCCTCCAGCGGGCCCGCGACAAGGCCGCGGGCGTGCTGCCCGGCAACCGCAACCGCTGAGGTCTGCCGTCTGACGCGCCGGTTCGCGTCCTGAGCCTGCCGCCCGACAGACTGTCCCGGTGACCAACGAGACGCTCGAGATCCTCCTGGCCGCCGGAATCCCGACGGTCATCGCCGTCGCGCTGGCGACCGTCTTCGTCCGCCGCCGTCGCGGCTCGACGACCGACGAGGCGCCCCCGACCGTCGACGTGCCGGCCCCGGCGCCGGCTCCGGAGGTCGACGCCCCCGCGGCCACGGCCCCTGCGCCACCCACCGAGGTGCTGCCCGAGGAGGCCGAGGCGCCCCCGGCCCTCGAGGTCCCGGCGCCGGTCGCCGGTCGGCTCTCCCGGCTGCGGGACCGGCTCGCCCGCTCCGGGTCGCCGCTGGGCACCCGCCTGCTCGCCGTCCTGTCCAAGGACCACCTCACCGAGGACGACTGGGACGAGCTCGAGGAGACCCTGCTCCTGGCCGACGTCGGTGCAGGCCCCTCCGCTGAGCTCATCGACGCCCTGCGCACGCGCGTCCGCGTCGAGGGCCTCAAAGACCCGGCGCACGTCCGCGCGCTCCTGCGTGAGCAGCTCCTCGCGCTCGTCGACCCGTCCCTCGACCGCAGCCTGAACACTGCGCACGGGGCGGCCGCCGACGGCTCGCAGGTCCCCGCGGTCGTCCTGGTCGTGGGCGTCAACGGCACCGGCAAGACCACGACGGTCGGCAAGCTCGCGCGCGTGCTCGTCGCCGAGGGGAAGACGGTCGTGCTCGGTGCGGCGGACACGTTCCGCGCGGCCGCCGCCGACCAGCTGCAGACGTGGGGCTCGCGCGTCGGCGTGCACACGGTCCGGTCGGACCGCGACGGCGCCGACCCCGCGGCCGTGGCGTTCGACGCCGTCCGCACGGGCCGCGCCGAGGGGATCGACGTGGTGCTCGTGGACACCGCCGGACGCCTGCAGAACAAGGCCGGGCTGATGGACGAGCTCGGCAAGATCACCCGCGTGATCACGCGCGAGGCGCCCCTGTCCGAGGTGCTCCTGGTGCTCGACGCGACCACCGGGCAGAACGGTCTGAACCAGGCGCGCGTGTTCAGCGAGGTCGCCGGCGTGACGGGCATCGTGCTCACCAAGCTCGACGGCACGGCCAAGGGCGGGATCGTCGTCGCCGTGCAGCGCGAGCTGGGCGTCCCGGTCAAGCTGGTCGGCCTCGGCGAGGGCCCGGACGACCTGGCGCCGTTCGACCCGGAGGCCTTCGTCGACGCCCTGCTCCAGGGCTGAGACGGGGGATCGAGGTCGGCGGCGACCCCGGCGTCTCGAGGGCCGATCAGCGCCGAGGCACAGTGATCGCCACGACGCCCCCTGCGACGACGGCGGCAGAGGCCAGGCCGCCGAGGACAGGTGCCGGGACGACCGTCATCGCGACGGCCACCCCCGTCCCGGTGAGGACCGCCAGCCACCCGACCCGAGGGCCCTGGGTTCCGGCCGACGCGACCGCGAGCGCTGCTGAGACTGCCGTCAGGCTCGCTACGACGGCGATCGGGAGGAGCGCGCCGACGACGAACACGTCCGCCCCGATCTCCTGGCCGGAGACGACGGCCCAGCCCTGGTTCGCGAGGACCGCGAGGGCGGAGACGGGCACCGCGCCGAGGGCGAGCCCGAGGCCGGTCGCGGAACGCGCCGAGCTGGAGCGCGAGACGACCCGCCGGCTGCTCAGGGCGAGCGTCAGCAGGATCGCAGGGCTGAACAGGACGATGCCCACGGGCACGGGGTGGTCCAGGGTGGTCGGCTCACCGGGGAGGGGCACGACGAGCTCGGTCCCCGGTCGGTAGGTGAACCCGATGCGCGTCCAGGTGCCGTCCTCGGCGCGGACCGCGACACCGTCGTCGCCGTTGGCGGCGTAGACACGGAACCCGTCCGCGGTCGGGAGGATCGTGACGCCCACGGTCCGCAGGAACAGGCCTGAAGCCTCGTAGCGCCGCTCCAGCTCGTCCAGGGCGCCGTCCGGAACCGCCCAGTCCTCCTGCCACGACCTCCCCCCGTCATCGCTGCGGTCGACGCCGAGCCCGTGGTCCGCGGCCCGGAAGCACGGGGTGTCGTCGGGCGCGACGCACGCGGACGCGACCGTGCCGCCCATGCGTTGCACGGTGGTCGCGACCAGCGTGGCCTCGTCCGTGTAGGCGTACACGGCCCGCCAGTCGCGCCCGTCCACCGCGAGGTACCAGGAGGCGCTCGCAGGGTCGCTGGAGTCGGAGTCGCCGACGACCACGACGTCCCCGACGACGACGACCTGCTGCGCTCCTACCCGGTGCGTCGCGCTCGTGGCGGCGGTCGCGAGCACCGTCGCGGGGAGAAGGACCATCACGAGGGCTGCGCGTGGGGCGACGCCCCGGCTCGTCCAGCTGACGCGGGCGCGCGCGTACGCGAACGTCAGGGCCACCGGCAGAACGACCAGGTCCCACCGGTCGGCCAGCACGACGCTCGGGCCGGCCAGCGAGCTGAGCACGGACGACGCCGCCTCGGCGGCCGCCGCGTTCGTCTTCACGACGACGAACGCAGCGCCGGTCACGGCGAGCGCGACACCGGAGCCGACACGCGCGGTGAGCCCGCGGTAGCCGGCCACGTGCGCGGCCCCGGCCAGGGCCGTCGCCACCAGCGGGGGCGCCACCACCAACCACGCGAGGTCCGAGAGCTTGCCGGTCCACCAGGTGCCGAACGCTGCTTTGGCCACGTGGTCGTTGACGACCAGCACGACGAGCGCCGCGCACGTGCTCCAGTGCGTCAGCCACGCCAGGGCGGCCGCAGTCGGGCGGGCTGCGGGTACGTCGGGGAGGGCCACCTCGCGAGCATCGACAGGCTCGGTGCGCGACTTGACCGGGGGGTCCCACGAGCGCTCAGCTTCTGGACGGCCGATCACCACGAAACCGAACGTTTACGTGCGGAAGCGGCTTGTCACACCGACGTAACGTCCCTCGCCTCTCACCGAAACTCGCTTCGTCGACTGTGATCCCCGGACCAGCCACCCCCGGCTGGCGAGTGGAGAGGCGATCTCGATGGAATTCGAGCTGGACAGCGGGAACACGGCGTTTATGCTCACCGCCGCGTCGCTCGTGCTGCTGATGACGCCGGGGCTGGCGTTCTTCTACGGCGGCATGGTGCGCGGCAAGAGCGTGCTGAACATGATGATGATGAGCTTCAGCGCCATCGGCGTGGCGGGTCTCATCTGGGTGCTCTACGGCTACTCCGGTGCGTTCGGCCCGGACCTCGGCGGCGGGTGGCTCGGCAACCCGTTCGAGTTCTTCGGCCTGCAGGGCGCCACGGACGACCAGAGCCTGATGGCCGCCTCCGGTGTGCCGTTCCTGGTGGCCGCGGGCTACCAGGCGACCTTCGCGATCATCACGGTCGCGCTCATCTCGGGTGCCGTGGCGGACCGCATCAAGTTCGGTGCGTGGCTCGTCTTCACGGCCGTCTGGGTGACCGTCGTCTACATGCCGCTCGCCCACTGGGTGTGGGGCGGTGGCCTCCTGAGCGCCACGGGCCTCACGGAGGGTCTCTCGACCCCGATCGACTTCGCCGGTGGAACGGTCGTCCACATCAACGCCGGTACCGCCGGCCTGGTGCTGGCGCTCGTGCTCGGCAAGCGCAAGGGCTTCGGCAAGGAGGCCATGCGGCCGCACAACCTGCCCTTCGTCATGCTCGGTGCCGCGCTCCTGTGGTTCGGCTGGTTCGGCTTCAACGCCGGCTCGGAGTTCGCCGCCGACGGCACGGCCGGTCGCGCCTGGCTCAACACCCTCCTGGCCACCGGCGTCGCGATGCTCGCCTGGCTCGCCACGGAGAAGCTGCGTGACGGTCACGCCACGTCGCTCGGTGCCGCGTCCGGCATCGTCGCGGGCCTGGTCGCCATCACGCCGGCCGCCGCGGCGGTCGACACGTGGGGTGCCATCGCCATCGGCATCGTCGCGGGTGTCCTCTGCGCCCTCGCTGTCGGCCTGAAGTTCCGGTTCGGCTACGACGACTCGCTCGACGTCGTCGGTGTCCACCTCGTCGGTGGTCTGGTGGGGACGATCCTCATCGGCCTCTTCGCCACGGACTCGAACAGCACCTGGTACCCGGACGGTGCACTGAACGGTCTGTTCTACGGTGGCGGCGTCACTCAGCTCGCCACCCAGACGATCGTCGCGCTCGCCGCGGTGCTGTTCAGCTTCACGGCGACGTACGTCATCGCACTCATCCTCAAGGCGACCATCGGTCTGCGGGTCTCCGACGAGGCCGAGGCCGGCGGGGTCGACCTGGCGCTGCACGCTGAGACCGCATACGAGACGCTGGGCGTCGGCGCCCGCGTCGTGACGGAGGTGAAGTGATGACGAAGCTCGTGACGGCGGTCATCCAGCCGCACCGGCTGGACGATGTGAAGTCGGCCCTCGAGGCCGCAGGCGTCCGTGGTCTCACCGTGAGCGAGGCCAGCGGCTACGGCCGCCAGCGCGGTCACACCGAGGTCTACCGCGGTGCCGAGTACACGGTCGACCTGGTTCCCAAGGTCAAGATCGACGTGCTCGTCAGCGACGCGGACGTGGTCAGCGTGACGGACGTCATCGTCCGTGCGGCGCAGACCGGCAAGATCGGCGACGGCAAGGTCTGGGTCGTGCCGGTCGAGGACGTGGCTCGCGTCCGCACCGGTGAGCACGGCGACGACGCCCTCTGATCAGGACGGCTGACTGCCACACATGACACAGGAACGGCCGCCCGCGGGGGGCGCGGCCGCGAACGGGTCGCCCGAGGTCCCGCACCCCGCGATCGGGGTGCGGGACCTCCGCACTGAGCGGCTCGAGCTCGCAGCCGGTCTGACCGGACCCGGTGCCGACGGCATCGCCCGTCGTGCCGCCATCGTCGAGCTCGTCGTCGGCCGGCTGCGCGAGCAGTGGGACATCGCCACCGAGGGTGTCGACGTGTCCGGCATCGCGCTGGGGGCGGTCGGCAGCGTCGGGCGCGGCGACGCCAGCCCGGTCTCCGACCTCGACCTGCTCCTCGTGCACGAGGGGCGCGGCCACTCGACCGAGGAGCTCTCGGCCCTCGCGCAGAAGCTCTGGTACCCCATCTGGGACGCCGGCCTCGACCTCGACCACTCCGTCCGCTCCCTCGCGCAGTGCCGCCAGGTCGCGTCGAAGGACCTGCCCGCCGCCGTCGGGCTGCTCGACCTCCAGCCGGTGTCCGGCGACGCGGTCGTCATCGCCCGCGCCAAGTCCGCCCTCCTGGAGGACTGGCGCTCGGCCGCCCGACGACGACTGCCCGAGCTCCTCGCCTCCACGCGCCAGCGCGCTGAGCGCCACGGCGAGCTCGCCTACCTCATCGAGCCGGAGCTCAAAGAGTCTCGCGGCGGCATCCGGGACGCCGTCGTGCTCAGCGCGCTCGCCGCCACGTGGCTCACCGACCGCCCGCACGGCGCGGTGGACATGGCCTACGCCCACCTGCTCGACGTCCGCGACACCGTCCAGGTGGTGACGCGTCGGCACACCAACCGGCTCCTGCTCGCGGACCAGGACGAGGTCGCGGCGCTCGTCGGCTTCGACGACCGCGACGACCTCCTGGCCAGCATCGCGGAGGCGGCTCGCGTGATCTCCTACGCGCTGGACACGACCGTGCGCAACGCCCGGCAGGCCCTCCAGCGGCCGGCGCGGACACCGATGCTGGTGCGCGGTCGGCGCACGGCCCCACGACTGCGCACCATCGCCGAGGACCTGGTCGAGCACGACGGAGAGATCGTGCTGGCCGTCGAGGCCCGGCCCGCGGACGACCCGCTGCTCTCGCTGCGCGCGGCCGCGACCGCCGCTCGGACGGGCCTGAGCCTGTCGCCCGTGACGGTCGCGAGCCTGACGGCCACCCCGCCGCTGCCCGTCCCGTGGCCGAAGGCGGCGCGCACCCACCTCCTGCAGCTGCTGGGCTCCGGCCCGGCGCAGGTGCCGATCTGGGAGGCGCTCGACCTGGCCGGCGTCGTCACGACGTGGATCCCCGAGTGGGCCGGCGTGCGCAACCGCCCCCAGCGGTCGGCGATCCACCGGCACACCGTCGACCGGCACCTGGTGGAGACCGTCGCGCGGGCGGGCCGCGACAAGCGCGTCGTCGAGCACGGGGAGACGCTGCTCCTCGCGGCGCTGCTGCACGACATCGGCAAGCGGGCCGGCGCAGGGGACCACTCCACCGAGGGCGCGCGGCTGGCGGGTCCGATCGTCACGCGCATGGGGTTCGACGAGCAGGTGGCCGCCGACGTCACGCGCCTCGTCCGCGAGCACCTGACCCTCGCCGAGCTGGCCACCACGGCGGACCCGGACGACCCCGCGACCCTGGCTCGGCTGCTCGACGCCGTCGACCACCGGCCGGACATGCTCGAGCTGCTGCGTGCGCTGACCGAGGCCGACGCCGGCGCCGCCGGTCCGCCGGCGTGGAGCACGTGGCGCGCGACCCTCGTCGACGACCTGACGGCACGGGCCACCCGGGAGCTGGCAGGTACGCTAGGTCGTCCCTGAACCCCCGAGCGTGAGGACCGCCAGGTGTTCGCCACCCTGTCCGACCGACTGACGTCGACCTTCAAGAACCTGCGCACCAAGGGCCGTCTGTCCGAGGCGGACATCGACGCCACCGTGCGCGAGATCCGCCGGGCGCTGCTCGACGCCGACGTCGCGGTCCCGGTCGTCCGTTCGTTCACCGGTGCCGTGCGCGAGCGCGCGCTGTCGGCCGAGGTGTCCGGCGCGCTCAACCCGGCCCAGCAGGTCGTCAAGATCGTCAACGAGGAGCTCGTCGCCATCCTCGGTGGCCAGACGCGCACGCTGAACCTCGCCAAGAACCCGCCGACCGTGATCCTCCTCGCCGGTCTGCAGGGTGCGGGCAAGACGACGCTCGCCGGCAAGCTGGCGCTGCACCTCAAGGCTCAGGGGCACACCCCGCTGCTCGTCGCGGCGGACCTCCAGCGCCCCAACGCCGTCACCCAGCTCCAGGTGGTGGGGGAGCGCGCCGGGGTGCCGGTGTTCGCCCCGCACCCGGGCAACCAGGGCAGCGACGACGTCATGCCGTTCGGCGCCGACCCGGTCGCGGTCGCGCGCGAGGGTCTGGCCACGGCGAAGGTCAAGCTGCACGACGTGCTCATCGTCGACACGGCCGGCCGCCTCGGTGTCGACGCCGAGCTCATGCAGCAGGCGTCCGACATCCGCGACGAGCTGGACCCGGACGAGATCCTCTTCGTCATCGACGCGATGATCGGCCAGGACGCGGTCACCACGGCCCAGGCGTTCCAGGACGGAGTCGGGTTCACCGGCGTCGTGCTGACCAAGCTCGACGGCGACGCGCGCGGTGGTGCCGCGCTCTCGGTGGCGAGCGTGACCGGCAAGCCGATCATGTACGCGTCCACCGGTGAGAAGCTCACCGAGTTCGAGGTGTTCCACCCGGACCGGATGGCGTCCCGCATCCTCGACATGGGCGACATCCTCACGCTCATCGAGCAGGCCGAGAAGGCGTTCGACGCGGGCCAGGCCGAGGAGATGGCCGACAAGCTGGCGTCCGGCCAGGACCTCACGCTCGAGGACTTCCTCACGCAGATGCAGCAGCTGCGCAACGCCGGCCCGCTGAAGAAGATGATGGGCATGCTGCCCGGCATGGGGCAGATGCGGGAGGCGCTGGACAACTTCGACGAGCGCGAGGTGGACCGGATCGAGGCGATCATCCGGTCGATGACCCCCGCGGAGCGCCGCACCCCGAAGATCATCAACGGCTCCCGCCGCTCGCGCATCGCCGCGGGATCGGGCACCAAGCCGAGCGACGTCAACCAGCTGCTGGAGCGCTTCGACGGCGCGCAGAAGATGATGAAGCAGATGGCCAAGGGCGGCGGCATGCCCGGCATGCCCCCGGGCATGGGGAACCTGCCCGGCATGGGCGGCAAGAAGTCGCGCGGACGCACGGCGCCGCCGGTGCGCAAGGTCAAGGGCAAGTCGGGCAACCCCGCCAAGCGCGCCGAGCAGGAGCGCGGCATCACGAGCAAGCCGGCCGCGCCGGCCGGGTCCGCGTTCGGGATCGCCCCGAAGGCGGAGCCGACGGCACCCGCCGAGATCGAGCTTCCCGCCGGTCTGGACCGCTTCCTCGGCGGACGCTGAGCCCTCGTGGTCCTGCACCTGCGCGGCACGGTCGTCCTCGACGACGAGCGCGAGGTCGGCGAGGCGTGGGTCGTCGATGGGCGGATCACGTTCGAGCGCCCGCCGTCGGCACCGGACGCCGTGCTCGAGGGCTGGATCCTGCCCGGCCTCGTCGACGTGCACTGCCACATCGGGCTCGCGTCGGACGGCCCGGTCGACGACGGCACCGCCGAGAAGCAGGCGCTGGAGGACCGTGACTCGGGCGTGCTGCTGGTCCGGGACGCCGGCTCGCCCGCGGACACCGGCTGGGTGCACGAGCGCGACGACCTCCCGCGGCTGATCCGGGCGGGTCGGCACCTGGCCCGGCCGAAGCGCTACCTGCGGCACTACGGACGCGAGCTCGAGTCGGTCGAGGACCTGCCCGACGCGGTGCGCGAGGAGGCCGCCCGCGGGGACGGCTGGGTCAAGCTCGTGGCCGACTGGATCGACCGCGACCTCGGTGCCGACGGCGACCTGCGCCCCCTGTGGCCGGCCGACGTGCTCGCCGACGCGGTCGCCGCGGCCCACGCAGCGGGGGCGCGGGTCACCGCGCACACGTTCGCCACCGAGTCGCTCGACGCGCTGCTCGACGCGGGCGTCGACTGCCTCGAGCACGCCACGGGTGCCACCCCCGACCAGATCGACCGCATCGCCGCGGCGGGGATCCCGGTCACCGCGACGCTGCTCCAGATCGCGCAGTTCGAGGCGATCGCCGCCCAGGGGTCCCGCTACCCCCTGTTCGCCGCACGGATGCGAGGCCTGCACGCCCACCGGTACGAGCTCGTGCGGGACCTGCACGACGCGGGCGTCCCCGTGCTCGTGGGCACCGACGCCGGCGGCACGATCGCGCACGGCCGGATCGCCGACGAGGCCGCGGAGCTGGTGCGCGCCGGGCTCCCCGCGCGCGACGTGGTGGGCGCGGCGAGCTGGCGGACGCGCGCGTGGCTGGGCGTCCCGGGGATCGCAGAGGGGGAGAGCGCGGACGTCGTCGTCTTCGGCGCCGATCCTCGCGCCGAGATCGGCGTGCTCGCGGCGCCGACGGCCGTGGTGCTCCGGGGAGCGGTCGTCGCCGGGCGGTGAGTGTCCGGACGTGTTGGGAGCGGTCGCCCGCGTCTGGCACAATGGTCGGCTGTACCCGGCGTCTGCAGCCCCTCTACCTGCGTTCGTCGTGTCCCCGACCTTCCCGGCGCGCCCACCCCACGGGCAATGCGCGGGCAGGTCACCCCAGCAGACATCAGGAGAAGACCACACCGTGGCCACCAAGATCCGCCTCAAGCGTCTCGGCAAGATCCGCGCTCCGTACTACCGCATCGTCGTCGCCGACTCGCGCACCAAGCGCGACGGCCGCGTGATCGAGGAGATCGGCAAGTACCACCCCACCGAGGAGCCCTCGTTCATCGAGGTCGACTCCGAGCGTGCGCAGTACTGGCTCGGCGTCGGCGCGCAGCCGACCGAGCAGGTCGCCGTGCTCCTCAAGATCACGGGTGACTGGCAGAAGTTCAAGAACCTCCCCGGCCAGGAGGGCACCCTGCGCACCAAGGCCGACAAGGTCGACCCGAAGGCCGCCATCGACGCCGTCGCTCTCGACGCCGAGAAGGCCAAGGCCAAGGCGTCCGAGAAGGCTGCCTCGCAGAAGGCCGCCGCTGCCGAGGCTCCGGCCGAGGACGAGCAGGCCTGATGCTCGCCGACGCTCTCGAGCACCTGGTGCGTGGCATCGTCGACCACCCGGACGACGTCCGCGTGAACGCGTCGACGCTGCGTCGTGGGGACCTGCTCGAGGTGCGCGTGCACCCCGACGACCTCGGCCGGGTCATCGGCCGCGGCGGTCGGACGGCGCGCGCTCTGCGTACGGTCGTCGGCGCGCTCTCGACGGACGGCTCGGTCCGTGTCGACGTCGTGGACGTCGACCGGCGCTGATCCATCGCGCAAGGCCCGGTCCCCTAACCTGGGGACCGGGCCTTCGCCATGACTGCCCACTTCGATCGTGAGGACCACCATGCAGCTGACCGTCGCGCGGATCGGCCGTGCCCACGGCCTGCGCGGAGAGGTCGCCCTCGACCTGCGGACCGACAACCCCGAGGACCGTTTCGGCGTCGGCGCGGTCCTGCTCACCGAGCCCGCCGCGCGCGGCCCGCTCACCGTCGTGAGCACACGCGCGCAGCAGGACCGGTGGTTCGTGACCTTCGCGGAGATCAGCGACCGGACCATGGCCGAGGCGATGCGGGGGACCGAGCTGGTGGTCGACGAGGACGCGTCCGACGAGGACGACGCCTGGTACCCGCACGAGCTCGCGGGCCTGCGCGCGGAGCACGTCGACGGTCGGGTGCTGGGCGAGATCATCGGCCTCGAGCACCTGCCGGCGCACGACATGCTCGTCCTGCGCGAGCCCGACGGCGCCCGGACGCTGATCCCGTTCGTCAAGGTCATCGTGCCGGTGGTCGACGTCCCCGGCGGCCGCGTGGTGATCGACCCGCCGGGCGGCCTGCTGGCGTCCGACGCCGCCAACCTGGTCGTGTCCGAGGAGACCGTGGGAGACGACGACTGACGTGCGCATCGACGTCGTCTCGATCTTCCCCGAGTACCTTGCCCCGCTCGACCTGTCGCTCGTCGGCAAGGCGCGCACGAGCGGTCTGCTGGACCTGCGGGTGCACGACCTGCGCGACTGGACCACGGACCGGCACCGGACGGTCGACGACACCCCGTTCGGCGGTGGCGCCGGCATGGTGATGCGCCCGGACGTGTGGGGGACGGCGCTGGACGAGCTGCTCGACGAGGACGCGCACCTGCTGGTGCCGACGCCGTCGGGAGAGCCGTTCACGCAGCGCACGGCCGAGGCGCTGGCCGGCGAGAGCCACCTGGTGCTGGCGTGCGGGCGGTACGAGGGGATCGACGCCCGGGTGGCCGAGCACTACCGGTCGCGCGGACGCGTCACCGAGTTCTCGCTGGGCGACTACGTGCTCAACGGGGGAGAGGTCGCCGCGCTGGTCGTCGTGGAGGCGGTCGCGCGGCTTCTGCCCGGCGTCGTCGGGAACCCCGAGTCGCTGGTCGAGGAGTCGCACGGGGCGGCCGGGCTGCTCGAGTACCCCGTGTACACCAAGCCACCCGCGTGGGCCGGGCTGGAGGTCCCCGAGGTGCTCCTGTCCGGGCACCACGCGCGGATCGCCCGGTGGCGCCGGGACACCGCGCTCGAGCGGACGGCGGCCCGTCGACCGGACCTGATCCAGACGCTGCCCGTCGACGGGCTGGACAAGCACGACCTCGCGCTCCTGGCGACGCTCGGCTGGCGACCGGTGGACGGACGTCTGGATTACGTCACCGACTAGTCGTTGTGGCACACTTGTCCGTTGGTGCGCGTAGGTTGCGTCTCTGCCACAGGGGAGACGACTCACGACCACCCGGGCTCTTCGACCCGGACGCACCGGACCATCAGACCAAGGACGCCGGTCCTGCCCTGCACAGGGCAGCCGTGACGCCCTCGACGACGTTCCTGACCTGTGGCAGGGCGGGGAAGTGACATCACATGCACACGCTCGACAGTGTCGATGCAGCATCGCTGCGCTCCGACATCCCGGAGTTCCGCGCCGGTGACACGCTGAAGGTCAACGTCAAGGTCGTCGAGGGCAACCGCTCTCGCATCCAGGCGTTCCAGGGTGTCGTCATCGGTCGCCAGGGTGACGGCGTCCGCGAGACGTTCACGGTCCGCAAGGTCAGCTTCCAGGTCGGCGTCGAGCGCACGTTCCCCGTGCACTCCCCGAGCCTGGAGTCGATCGAGGTCCTGACCCGCGGCGACGTGCGCCGCGCGAAGCTGTACTACCTGCGCAAGCTCCGCGGCAAGAAGGCCAAGATCAAGGAGAAGCGCGAGTTCGCTCCCGCCGCGAAGAAGGCCTGAGCCCCTTCGCACACGACGACCTGACGGGCGGCCACCGATCGGTGGACGGCCCCGGCGGCATGTCACGGCACCGGTGACTTGCGGCACAGGACGAGTCTCGCGGGGTGGTCGTGTGCGCGTCGGAGGCTCTCGCGTGCGAGAGTGTGCGGGTGATCGACGGACCTGCGCGCGACCTCGACGAGGACTCGTCGCCCACGTCGTGGCCGGGCATGGAGGCGCCGCGCGGTGCCCACGCCGGGGGTCAGCCGGAGCGGCCTCGGCTCCCGGACGTGACGTCGCCCGAGCCGTCGGGCCACGCTGCGCCCAGCCGCCGCCACGCCGCCGCCAAGCGGGCCAGCGGTGCCGGATCGCTGCTGCGGGAGACGGTGATCATCCTCGTCAGCGCGATCGTCCTGTCGCTGCTGGTCAAAACGTTCCTGGTGCAGGCGTTCTTCATCCCGAGCCAGTCGATGCACGACACTCTCATCGAGCACGACCGCATCCTGGTCAGCAAGCTCACCCCGGGGCCGTTCGACCTGCGACGCGGCGACATCATCGTGTTCAAGGATCCCGGCGGCTGGCTTCCCGCCGACGTCGCCCCGGAACCGGGCGCGCTGCAGGGGGCGGTGAACTCCGCCCTCACGTTCATCGGGCTCTACCCGGCCGACGCCAACGAGCACCTGGTCAAGCGCCTCATCGGTCTGCCGGGTGATCACGTCGCGGCCGAGCAGGGTGGACCGGTCACGGTCAACGGGGTGGCGCTAGACGAGCCGTACCTCGCGGCCGGCGTGGCGCCCAGCGACATCGCCTTCGACGTCACCGTCCCCGCGAACAGCGTGTGGGTGATGGGGGACAACCGGTCGCACTCGTCCGACTCGCGGTACAACCAGGGCAAGCCCGGCGGTGGGTCGGTCCCCATCGACAACGTGGTCGGCATGGCCTTCGTGACCGTGTGGCCGATCGAGCGCTTCGGGCTGCTGCGGAACCCGACCAGCACGTTCGCGGACGTGCCCGACCAGCCGTGACCCTGGTCACCGGGCGCCCCGCCCAGCCGCGCACCGCCCCGCACCTGCGCCACGAGCGGGTGCTGCTGCGCGACGGTGCACGGCTGCTCGCCGGGATGGACGAGGTCGGTCGCGGGTCCCTCGCGGGACCGGTGAGCGTCGGCGTGGTCGTCGTCGACGCGGGCACCCGGTCCGCGCCGAAGGGCGTCGCCGACTCCAAGCTCCTCGCGCCCGCGGCACGCACCCGTCTGCTGCCCGCGCTCAGCCGGTGGGGGCTGGCCCGCGCGGTCGGGCACGCGAGCGCCGCGGAGATCGACGAGATCGGCATCATCGCCGCGCTGCGGCTGGCAGGGACCAGGGCGCTCGCGACGATCACCCTGACGGTCGGGCCGGTGGACGTCGTCCTCCTCGACGGGTCGCACGACTGGTTGAGCCGTCCTGCGCAGCCCGATCTGTTCTCGCTCGACGACGAGCCGGAGGTGCCCGGTCCGCGCGTGCACATGCGGGTCAAGGCCGACCGCACGTGCGCGTCGGTCGCCGCGGCGAGCGTGCTGGCCAAGTGCGAGCGGGACGCGATGATGGTCGACCTGTCGGCGCAGCACCCCGCGTACCGCTGGCACGAGAACAAGGGCTACGCGTCGCCCGAGCACATGGCGGCGCTGCGCGAGCTGGGCCCGAGCGAGCTGCACCGCAGGTCGTGGCGGCTGCCGGTCGCCGGGGAGCCGCTCGTGGACGTGGAGTACGCCGACGAGTACGCCGACGAGGTCGTCTGAGCGCTCGCTGTCGTGGCGTCGCGCGGCTCCGGGCTCGGGCATGGGGGATGATGTCCCGGTGAGCGCGGAGGACCTGGAGAACTACGAGACCGACATGGAGCTCGCGCTGTACCGCGAGTACCGCGACGTCGTGGGGCTCTTCTCCTACGTCGTGGAGACCGAACGACGGTTCTACCTGGCCAACCAGGTCGACCTGCAGGTGCGGTCGGCCGCGGGGGAGGTCTACTTCGAGCTGACCCTCGCCGACGCCTGGGTGTGGGACGTGTACCGCTCCGCCCGGTTCGTGAAGTCGGTGCGCGTGGTCACGTTCAAGGACGTCAACGTCGAGGAGCTGGCCAAGGCCGAGCTCGACCTCGGGGGCAGCGCGGGCTTCGCCCGCTGACGCCCGCCAGGGTGTGCCGACGGCCGCTGAGTCGCGTGCGCGCCGGGGCCGACGACACAGGGCGCTGATCCGCCCACAGCCCCCGCAGGGACGACCCCGGGCCACGGCATCGCCGACGAGGCGGTCTCGGCCGACCGCGCCGCTGGCACTGTCCAGCCCGGAGGTGGTCCGGTGCGCGCGAAGGACGCAGTGGGGCGGTACGGCGAGGACGTCGCGGCAGCGCACGTCGTCGGCCGCGGGTGGGACGTGCTCGACCGGAACTGGCGGACGCGGGACGGTGAGCTCGACCTGGTCGCCCTCGACGGTGACGAGCTGGTGGTCATCGAGGTCAAGACGCGGCGGTCGATCGCCTTCGGGCACCCCGCGGAGGCGGTGACACCGCGCAAGCTGGCCCGGGTGCGCCGTCTGGGGGCGCAGTGGCTCGCGGCGCACGACGTGCACCCGAGGTCGGTGCGGGTCGACGTCATCGCCGTGCTGCTGCCCGCCCGTGGCGCGGCCGAGATCGACCACCTCGTCGGGGTGGTCTAGGTGGTTCTGGGCCGGACGCTGGGTGTGGCGCTCGTCGGGCTGACCGGGCACGTGGTCGAGGTGGAGGCGCACCTGGCGCCCTCGCTGCCTGCGTTCACGCTGGTCGGGCTGCCGGACGCGTCGCTGGCGGAGTCCCGCGACCGCGTGCGCGCCGCGGTCACCTCGTCGGGCCTGCCGTGGCCCAACCGGCGCATCACTGTGAACCTCTCGCCGGCCACCCTGCCCAAGTCCGGGTCCGGTTTCGACCTCGCGATCGCCGTGGCGACGCTGGCAGGAGCGGAGGCGATCGACCCGGCCGCGCCGCACGGCGTGGTCCACCTCGGGGAGCTGGGCCTCGACGGCCGGCTCCGCCCGGTCCGCGGGGTGCTGCCGGCGGTCGCCGCCGCGGTCGCTGCCGGCTGTCGTCGGGTCGTGGTGGCCGAGGCGAACGCCGCGGAGGCCCGGCTGGTGCCGGGCGCGCAGGTCGTCGGCGTCACGAGCCTCGCGCAGGTCGCCGCACGCTACGGCGCCGACGTCGAGGTGACCGAGGTCGCGCCCGTGGCCACAGAGCCCGTCGCGCGACCCTCGGGCACCTCCGCGCTGGACCTCGCCGACGTGGTCGGTCAGGACGAGGCGCGCAGCTGTCTCGAGGTCGCCGCCGCGGGCGGGCACCACCTGCTCATGGTGGGGCCGCCGGGCACGGGCAAGACCATGCTGGCGGCGCGCCTGCCGGGTCTGCTGCCCGACCTGTCGGAGGCGGACGCGGTGGAGGTGACCGCGGTGCACTCGGTCGCGGGCGCGTTCGACCCCGGCGACGGTCTGCTGCGCCGCCCGCCGTTCGAGGACCCGCACCACACCGCCACGCCCGCGAGCGTGGTGGGTGGGGGGTCCGGGATCCCTCGGCCCGGAGCGGCGTCTCGGGCGCACCGGGGCGTCCTGTTCCTGGACGAGGCACCGGAGTTCTCGACCGCGGTCCTGCAGACGCTGCGGCAGCCGCTCGAGCACGGGGAGCTCGTGCTCCACCGAGCCGCAGGCACCGCCCGGTACCCGGCCCGGTTCCAGCTGGTCCTGGCCGCCAACCCGTGCCCGTGCGGTCAGGCGGTGGGCAAGGGCCTCGCGTGCACCTGCCGCAGCGAGCAGCGCCGCCGCTACTTCGGCAAGCTCTCCGGGCCGTTGCTGGACCGCGTGGACCTGCAGGTCGAGCTCAGCCCGGCGCGTGCCGGGTCGGGACCGGGGGAGTCGTCGACGGTGGTCGCCGCGCGTGTGGCCGCCGCGCGGGCTGCGCAGGCCGAACGGCTCGGCGGGACGCCCTGGCGCACCAACGGCGACGTCCCCGGCAGCTGGCTCCGGGACCGGCTCGGAGCGGACCGGGCGCTCGTGGCGGACCTGGACCGTGCCCTGGACCGCGGCACGTTGAGCCTGCGCGGCGTCGACCGGGTCCTGCGGGTCGCGTGGACGCTGGCCGACCTTGCCGGTCGGTCGGCGCCCGACCGTGCGGACGTGGGGCATGCCCTGCTGCTGCGTACGCGGGGGAACGGCGCATGAGCGACCTCCTTGCGCGCGCGACGTGGAGTGGGCTGGTGGAGCCGGGAGACGCCGTGGCGGGGACGCTCGTCGGGCTCCTCGGTGCTCAGGGCGCCCTGGCCTGGGTCCGGCACGCGCTGCGGGGCGTACCCCAGCTCTCCCGCCTCGAGGCACTGCACGGCCCGCTCGCCGAGGCCGACCGGAGGCGTATTGAGCGTGCGCTGGCCCGGTGGGCCGTCCGGCTGCCCGACTGCGACCCGGTGCGCGATCTGGACCGCCTCGACCGGCTGGGCGGCGCCCTCCTGGTGCCGGGGGATCCCCGTTGGCCTGCCGCGATGGACGATCTCGGCGCCGAGGCGCCCTTCTGCCTGTGGGTCCGCGGCACCGCCGACCTGGGCGGGTCCTTGGTGCGGTCGGCCGCGGTCGTCGGATCGCGGGCCGCCACCTCCTACGGCGAACGGGTCGCGTTCGACCTGGCGGACGGGCTGGCGGGGGCCGGGGTCTGGGTGGTCTCCGGGGGCGCGTACGGCATCGACGCGGCCGCGCACCGCGGTGCCGTCGCGCGGGACGGCCGCACGCTCGTCCTGCTCGCCGGCGGGGTCGACCGGGCCTACCCGGCCGGCAACGCCCGCCTGCTCGAGGCCGTCGTGGGTGCCGGGGGCGCGCTGGCGTCCGAGGTGCCGCCCATCAGCCTGCCCACCAAGAGCCGGTTCCTGCAGCGCAACCGGTTGATCGCCGCGGCGGGCAGGGCGACGGTCGTGGTCGAGGCCGCGTGGCGTTCGGGGGCCATGAGCACCGCGCACCACGCCGCGCGGCTGCTGCGCCCCGTGGGTGCGGTGCCGGGGCCGGTGACGTCGATGGCCTCGGCGGGCTGCCACCGGCTCCTACGGGACGGCGTGGCCGTGTGCGTGACCGACGCGGCCGAGGTGCGCGAGCTGGCGGGCCTCATCGGCACGGAGCTGGCGTCCGGGTCCGATGCGGCAGCGGATGCGCGCGCTGCTCGGCCTCACGACGCGCTCGACCCGGTGACCCGCCGAGTGCTCGACGCGCTCCCGCGCCGGACGCCCGCCCCGCTCGACCGCGTGGCGAGCGTCGCGGGGGTGACCGTGGCGGAGGCGCGGGGCGCCGTCGGCCTGCTGGAGCTCGAGGGCTGGGCGGCGCGACGGGGAGACGGATGGATCACCGTGGTCCGGTCGACATCATGACGGCGGCGTCCTGTCCAGAAGGCGCGCCGAAAGCGCTGCCATGTGGATGAGGGTGAGCAGATCTGCGGGTGAAAAAAAGGCGCATCTGGACCATTGTTCATCAGGGAATCGGACATTCGGTCGGGATTCGCCCAGCATTAGGCCGTGCAGGTGAAAGTCGTCCTTGTTCGCGGCCGTGTTTCAGGTCACGGTACTCACATGGACATGGCCGAGATCACAGCAGGGGCGCCGGATCGCGCGCGCCTCCTGTCTGATTTCTCGGCCCACCTGGGTGCTCAGCGCGGATTGTCGGAGCACACGAACCGCGCTTACCTCGGTGATGTCGACCTCCTGCTGGGCTATGCGTCGCGGCACGGACGGACCACCCTCGACTCGATCGACCTCGGCACCCTCCGCGGCTGGCTGGCCTCCATGGCGACCACCCGCCACAGCCGCGCCACGCTGGCCCGGCGGGGTGCCGCCGTCCGCACGTTCTTCGCCTGGGCCACGCGCACCCACCGCGTCCCGGCGGACCCGGCGCTGCGCCTCGCGACCGCGCGGACCGGGTCGGCGCTGCCCACCGTGCTCCAGGTGGAGCCGGTGAACCAGCTGCTCGACCAGGCTCGCGAGCGTGCCCAGGACGGTGACGCGGTCGCGCTGCGTGACTGGGCGCTCCTGGAGCTGCTGTACGCGACCGGGGTGCGCGTCGGGGAGCTGTGCGGCGCCGACCTCGCCGCCGCGGACGTCCACGAGCGCACCCTGCGCGTGGTGGGCAAGGGCGACAAGGAGCGGGTCGTCCCGTTCGGTCTCCCCGCGCAGAAGGCGCTCGCCGCGTGGCTCGAGCGCGGGCGCCCGCAGCTCGTCGTCCCCACCTCGCCGTCGGCACTCTTCCTCGGCCTCCGTGGTGGACGCCTCGACCAGCGTCAGGCACGCTCGGTCGTCCACCAGGCCGCCTCGCTCGCCGGCATCGACGACGTCGCGCCGCACGCGTTGCGGCACACCGCAGCCACCCACCTCCTCGAGGGCGGGTCGGATCTGCGCAGCGTCCAGGAGCTGCTCGGTCACGCGAGCCTCGCCACGACGCAGCGCTACACCCACGTTTCCGCCGAACGACTCCGCTCGGCGTTCCAGCAAGCCCACCCCCGCGCATGACGTACACGATGGAGTCGACGATGACGACGCAGCTGGACGCCGCCTTCCCGGTGCACACCCGCCTGACGAGCACGGCACCCGAGGGCGTCATCCCGCAGCCCCGGACGTCGGACACCGACCTGCTCGAGGCGACGACCGTCCCGATCACGCGCGGAGTGCCCAGCCCGCGGACCCCGGTCGCGCCCAGCCGTTCCGCCGAGGAGGTCGACGCGCTCTGGGAGAGCTACAAGTCGACCCAGTCCCGCACCGCACGCGAGGGACTGATCCTGCACTTCGCGCCCCTGGTGTCGGCTGTCGCCGGCCGCGTCGGGATGCGCCTGCCCAGCACGGTCGAGCAGGCCGACCTCGTCTCGTACGGCATGTTCGGACTCATCGACGCCATCGAGAAGTACCAGACCGACCGCTCGGTGAAGTTCGAGTCGTACGCGTCGTCCCGCATCCGGGGCGCGATCATCGACGAGCTGCGCGCCATGGACTGGGTGCCGCGCTCGGTCCGGACCAAGGCCCGCTCCGTCGACCGCGCCTACGCCGAGCTCGAGGCGAAGCTGCACCGGACGCCGACCGAGGACGAGGTCGCTCAGCACCTCGAGATGCCGGTCGAGGACCTGCGCGCGATCTACTCCCAGCTCTCCACGGTCAACGTCGCCGCGCTCGACGAGCTGCTCGGTGGCGGCGACGACCGCCCGGGCGGCGTCTCCCTCGGCGACACCCTCGGCGACGAGCGCACGCTCGACCCCGCCAGCTCGATCGAGGCCGCCGAGACGAAGTTCCTGCTCGCCCGCGCCATCGAGTGTCTGGGCGAGCGCGAGCGCATCGTCGTCGTCCTCTACTACTACGAGGGCATGACCCTCGCCGAGATCGGCCGCGTGCTCGGCGTCACCGAGTCCCGCATCTCGCAGATGCACACCGCCGCGATGGTCCGGCTCCGCACCCGCCTCCTCGAGGCCGAGCGGGTCTGACCAGGCCGACCGCACGGTTCATCGCCCGCTCAGGGGGAGCAGGACCACCGGTCCGGCTCCGGGCAGCAGGCTGAGCGGGTCGACGTAGTCGGTCCCGACCCGCACGCCCCAGTGCAGGCAGACGCCGGGCGCACAGTGCGACCCCTCGGTCTCGAGCGAGCCGAGCCGGTCGCCGGGGGCGACGAGGTCGCCGACGCGGACGGACGGAGCCAGCGGTTCGACGCTCGAGCGACGACCGGCTGCGTCGGTCACGGTCACCACACGCCGGCCGCCGACCAGACCGCTGTACGTGACGACCCCGGCGACGGGGGACAGCACGTCGGCGCCGAACGGTGCGCGCAGGTCGACCCCGCGATGCCCGGCCGCCCACGGCTGCGGTGGCGGCTCGAACCCCCGGGCGACGTCCACGGCGGACCCCAGCGGCAGTCGGTAGGTCCCGGCCGACGGTGCAGGACCGGCGGACCCGGCCGAGGCGACGGTGGCGACCCCGAGGGCGGTGAGCAGCGCCATCGTGCCGAGGGCGACGGCCAGGCGTGCGGGCGGTGATGTCATGGCCGCGATGCTCCGGGAGGTCCGAGGCCGTCGGGCGAGCCGCAGCCGGACCTGTGGCGTCCGACGTCCGAGGGCGGGCTGTGGGCGGTTCGGGGTGTCACCGCGGCAGGCGTCGTCCCGACCTGGTCGGCGCATCCGCTAAACTTCTGGTGCGACCGGTCCGTACCGGTCGACTTCGCGCGTCATCCACCCGATCCGGGACACCGTCAGCCACACGGCCGACGAGGTCCGCACGACGGGGTCGATCACCGCAGCGGTCCGTGCACGTGCCTCGCGCAGCGCCCGGAGCGGCTGACGACATGACGCCAGGGGCGCCGACCAGCTGGTCGGAGCCGACAACCGAGATGCGGGCCCCGGAACGGGTCCGCCTTGACGCGTGCGCACCCTGCGGTGCGCGCCGGAAGGACGTGCCATGGCCGTCGTGACCATGCGCCAGCTGCTCGAGAGCGGTGTCCACTTCGGACACCAGACCCGCCGCTGGAACCCCAAGATGAAGCGCTTCATCTTCACCGAGCGCAACGGCATCTACATCGTCGACCTGCAGCAGTCGCTGTCGTACATCGACAACGCCTACGACTTCGTCAGCCAGACCGTCGCGCACGGCGGGACGATCCTGTTCGTCGGCACGAAGAAGCAGGCGCAGGAGCCGGTCGCCGACCAGGCCGCCCGCGTCGGCATGCCGTACGTCAACCAGCGCTGGCTCGGTGGGATGCTCACCAACTTCAGCACGGTGCACAAGCGTCTCCAGCGCCTCAAGGAGCTGGAGCAGATCGACTTCGACGACGTGGCGGGCTCGAACCTCACGAAGAAGGAGCTGCTCGTCCTGCGCCGCGAGAAGGACAAGCTCGCGAAGACGCTGGGCGGCATCCGCGACATGGCCAAGGTCCCCTCGGCCGTGTGGATCGTCGACACGAACAAGGAGCACCTCGCGGTCAACGAGGCGCGCAAGCTCGGCATCCCGGTCGTCGCGATCCTCGACACCAACTGCGACCCCGACGTCGTCGACTACCCGATCCCGGGCAACGACGACGCCATCCGCGCGGTCCAGCTGCTGACGCGCGTCATCGCCGACGCCGCGGCCGACGGTCTGCTCAAGCGTCACTCGGGTCGCACCGCGGCCGCCGAGGGCGCCGAGGCCGACGCCGAGCCGCTGGCCGAGTGGGAGCGCGAGCTGCTCGCCGGCGCCGAGGCCGACCTGGCCGGTGCTGCGGTTGCCACCGACGCGACCGAGGCCGTCGCCGAGGCGAAGACCGAGATCGCCGAGGAGGTCGTCTCCGAGGACGCCGTGGCCGAGCCCGTCGTCGAGGAGGCTGCGGCCGAGCCCGTCGCCGAGGAGGTCGTGGCCGAGGCCGTGGCCGACGAGGTCGTCGCCGAGGCTGCCGCCGAGGAGACCCCCGCCGCCGAGACCCCCGCCGCCGAGACCGCCGACGCCGAGGGCGACGCCGAGTCCAAGTGACCCTGCCGGTGCCGGCGGCCCTCGACGGGTCGCCGGCACCGCAGCACGTCACCGGCCTGCCCAGGCCCCGCACGAACATCACGACACACACGTAGAACGGACACGACTGATGGCGAACTACTCGCTCGCAGACATCAAGGCGCTGCGCGAGAAGACCGGTGCCGGAATGATGGACGTCAAGAAGGCGCTCGAGGAGGCCGACGGCGACTCCGACAAGGCGCTCGAGATCATCCGGGTGAAGGGCCTCAAGGGCGTCGGCAAGCGTGAGGGCCGCGCGGCCTCCGACGGCCTGGTCGTCGCACACGTGGGCCCGACGGCCGACGGTGAGGGCCAGACCGGCGTGCTCGTCGAGATCAACTCGGAGACCGACTTCGTCGCGAAGAGCCCGAACTTCGTGGCGCTCGCCGCCCGGGTGCTCGCGGCAGCCGTGGACTCCCCGGCCCGCGACGCCGACGCGCTGCTGGCCGCCGAGGTCGACGGCTCCAGCGTGCAGTCCATCGTCGACGAGACCGCCGCCACCCTCGGTGAGCGCGTCGTCGTGCGCCGCCTGGCCCGCGTGGCCGGCGAGCACGTCGAGGTCTACCTGCACAAGGTCAGCAAGGACCTGCCCCCGCAGGTCGGCGTGCTCGTCGCCACCGATGTGGCCGGCGCCGGCGTGGCCCGGGACATCGCGACGCACATCGCGGCGTTCTCGCCCACGTACCTCACGCGCGAGGAGGTCTCGGCCGACGTCGTCGCGAACGAGCGCCACATCGCCGAGGAGACCGCCCGCAACGAGGGCAAGCCCGAGGCTGCGCTGCCGAAGATCATCGAGGGCCGCCTGAACGGCTTCTTCAAGGAGAACGTCCTGCTCGAGCAGGCGTTCGCCAAGGACAACAAGAAGACGGTCGCGCAGGTCCTCGCCGAGGCCGGCGGCACGCTGACGGGCTTCGTCCGTTACCGCGTGGGAGCCTGACCCTCAGGAATCGACGGTGGCCCCGGCCCTGCGGGGTCGGGGCCACCGTCGCAACCAGCCCGACCCAACTCTCGTGGAGGCACCGTGACCCAGGACCCCGAGTCGACTCGCGGGGCCGTGCCTGACCGGCGCGTGCTGCTCAAGCTCTCCGGCGAGACGTTCGGTGGAGGTGACGTGGGCCTCGCGGCCGACGTCGTCCAGCGCGTCGCCGCCGAGATCGCCGTCGCGGTCCGGGAAGGTGTGCAGGTCGCCATCGTCGTCGGTGGGGGCAACTTCTTCCGTGGCGCCGAGCTCTCGCAGCGCGGCCTGGACCGTGCGCGGGCCGACTACATGGGCATGCTCGGCACGGTGATGAACTGCCTGGCCCTGCAGGACTTCCTCGAGCAGGCCGGCGTGAGCACGCGCGTGCAGACCGCGATCACGATGGGCCAGGTGGCCGAGCCGTACATCCCGCTGCGCGCCATCCGGCACCTGGAGAAGGGCCGCGTCGTCATCTTCGGCGCCGGCGCCGGGCTGCCGTACTTCTCGACGGACACGGTGAGCGTCCAGCGCGCGCTCGAGACGCACTGCCACGAGGTCCTCATGGGCAAGAACGGCGTCGACGGCGTGTACTCGGCGGACCCGCGGACCAACCCGGACGCGGTGAAGCTGGACCACCTGACCTACACCGACGCGCTGGTCAACGACCTGGGCGTGATGGACGGCTCGGCGCTCAGCCTGTGCCGCGACAACAACGTGCGCATGCGCGTGTTCGGCCTGGAAGAGGCCGGCAACGTCACGCGCGCGCTGCAGGGTGAGAAGATCGGCACGCTGATCACCGCCAGTTGATCGGCCCCGCACCACACGACATCACGAAGGAGCTCCGGTGATCGACGAGACCCTCTTCGAGGCTGAAGAGAAGATGGACAAGGCCGTCGAGGTCGCCAAGGAGGACTTCTCGACGATCCGTACCGGTCGGGCGAACGCGGCGATGTTCTCCAAGGTGTTCGTCGACTACTACGGCAGCCCGACGCCCCTCCAGCAGCTGGCGTCCTTCAACGTGACCGAGGCGCGCACCATCCTCGTGTCGCCGTTCGACAAGTCGTCGACCGCCGCGATCGAGAAGGCGCTGCGCGACTCGGACCTGGGCGTGAACCCGACGAACGACGGCAACGTCATCCGCATCGTGCTGCCCGCTCTCACGCAGGAGCGCCGCAAGGACTTCGTGAAGCTCGCCAAGTCCAAGGCGGAGGACGCCCGCGTCTCGGTGCGCAACGTGCGGCGCCGGGCCAAGGAGGAGCTGGACCGCATCGTCAAGGACGGCGAGGCCGGCGAGGACGAGGTCGGCCGTGCGGAGAAGGAGCTCGAGTCCCTGACGAAGAAGCACGTGGATCTCATCGACCACCTGCTCGCGTCCAAGGAGAACGAGCTCCTCGAGGTCTGATGAGCCAGACTGCCATCGCCGCCACCCGGACCCCCCGCCCCGGTCGTGACCTCCCGGTCGCGATCGTCGTCGGCGTCGCCATGCTCGTGGTGGTGGTCGCGTCGCTGTTCATCCGCAAGGAAGCATTCGCGGTCCTCGCCGTGGTGTGCGTGTGTGCCGGCCTCTGGGAGCTCGCGCAGGCGTTCACCCGCCGGAACATCCACCTCCCGCTGCTCCCGCTGCTGGTCGGCGCCATCGGCATCCTCGTCTCGGCGTTCACGGCCGGACCGGAGGCGCTGTTCGTCGCGTTCATGCTGACGGTCGGTGGCGTCGTCGTCTGGCGCGTGCTCGACGGGAGTGGTCAGCCCGCCCTGCGCGACGCCACGGCCGGCGCGTTCGCCGCCGCGTACCTGCCGTTCCTCGGCGGCTTCGTCATGCTGCTGCTGGCCGAGCCTGACGGCGCGAAGCGCGTGATGCTCTTCATCCTGCTCTGCGTGGCCAGCGACACGGGCGGCTACACCGTCGGCGTGCTGCTCGGCCGGCACCCGCTGGCCCCGTCGGTGAGCCCGAAGAAGACGTGGGAGGGCCTGGCCGGCTCCATCGTTCTCGCGTGCGTCGTGGGCGTGGTCGGCGTCCAGGTCGCGTTCGGCGGCGAGCCGCTGGTCGGGGTGTTCCTCGGCCTGGCCACCGTCGTGACCGCGACGCTCGGCGACCTCGCCGAGTCGATGCTCAAGCGCGACCTCGAGCTCAAGGACATGGGCCGGCTGGTGCCGGGCCACGGCGGTCTCCTGGACCGGCTCGACTCGCTCGTGCTCACCGCCCCCGCCGTGTACGTGGTCCTCACGGTCCTCCAGCCCGCCTGATCTCACTGAAGGGGGGTACCTGCAATGACCGGTACACCCGTGCGCCTCGACCTGTCCTCGCCCAGCCGGGGACCGCGGGGCAAGCCGCCCAAGCACTTCGTCGACCTCACGCCCGAGCAGCGGATCGACGCCGTCACCGAGCTCGGCGAGAAGCCGTTCCGCGCCAAGCAGCTGGCGACGCACTACTTCACCCACCTGACCAACGACCCCGCGCAGATGACCGACCTGCCGAAGGCCACGCGCGACAAGCTGGTCGAGGGGCTGTTCCCGCAGCTGCTCACGGCCCACCGCACGCAGACCGCGGACAAGGGCACCACCGTCAAGACGCTGTGGCACCTGTTCGACGGCGCCAAGGTGGAGTCGGTCCTCATGCGGTACGCCAACCGCACCACCCTGTGCGTGTCGAGCCAGGCGGGCTGCGGGCTCGCGTGCTCGTTCTGCGCGACCGGCCAGCTGGGTCTGACGCGGAACCTGTCGACGGCGGAGATCGTCGAGCAGGTGCGCGCCGCGGCGCGGTCGCTCGCCGACGGCGAGGTGCCGGGCGGTCCGACGCGGCTGTCCAACGTGGTGTTCATGGGCATGGGTGAGCCGCTGGCCAACTACAAGTCGGTCATGGAGACGGTCCGCCGCCTCGTCGCTCCGGCGCCGGACGGGCTGGGCATGTCCGCGCGCAACGTCACCGTGTCGACCGTGGGCATGGTGCCGGCGATGGACCGGCTGGCCAAGGAGGGCATCCCCGTGACGCTCGCCCTCTCCCTGCACGCGCCCGACGACGAGCTCCGCAGCGAGCTCGTGCCGGTGAACACGCGGTGGAGCGTCGACGAGGCGATCGACTCCGCGCACCGGTACTTCGAGGTCACCGGCCGCCGTGTGTCCATCGAGTACGCGCTGATCCGGGACATCAACGACCACGCCTGGCGGGCGGACCTGCTCGGCGAGAAGCTCAACGCCCGCGGTCGCGGCTGGGTGCACTGCAACCCCATCCCGCTGAACCCGACGCCGGGCTCGAAGTGGACGGCGAGCGATCCCCGGGTGGAGCAGGAGTTCGTGGCACGCTTGCGTGCGCACGGGATCCCGACCACCATCCGGGACACCCGCGGCAGTGAGATCGACGGCGCCTGCGGGCAGCTCGCAGCGGAGGAGGACGAGTGAGCGACGGGATGTTCCGGACCGTCTCGGGCATGAAGCAGGGATACGACCCGGACGAGGTCGACGACTTCTTCGCGCACGCCCGGGCGGTCTACGAGACCGGTCCGGCTGCCGCGCTGGCCAGCAAGGACGTGCGCGGCGTGGCGTTCGACATGGTGCGCGGCGGGTACGTCACGGCCGCGGTCGACGCGGCGCTCGACCGGCTCGAGGCTGCGTTCGTCGCCCGGTCCCGCGCGGAGTACATCACCACCCAGGGCCAGCAGGCGTGGATGAACCGCCTGAGCGAGCAGGCGCGCACCCTCTACGGCCGACTGGGTCGCCCCGACGGCGACCGGTTCGCCGCGCCGGACGGCCGGCAGCAGGGCTACGAGCCCGCCGACGTCGACGAGCTGTGCCAGCGCCTGGTCGCGTACTTCGACCGGGGCACGCCGCTGTCGGCCGCCGAGGTGCGGTCCGCGACCTTCCGTCGCCGCAAGGGTCGCAACGCGTACGCCGAGGGGCCGGTCGACGCCTTCCTGGCGCGCGCGGTCGAGGTGCTGCTCGGCGTCGAGTGAGGACGACCGGCGCGGTCCATGCACGAGGATGGACCGCGTGACACAGCGCAGCGTCGTCCTCCTCGGGTCCACGGGCTCGATCGGTACCCAGGCCGTCGACGTCATCACCCGGAACCCGGAGCGGTTCTCCGTCGTCGGTCTGTCCGCCGGCGGTGGTGATGTCGCGCTGCTGGCCCGCCAGGCCCGCGAGCTGGGTGTGTCGGCGGTGGCGGTCGCCGATCCCCGGGCCGAGGGGCCGCTGCGCGAGGCGCTCGACGACGGCGTCGAGGTGCTGGTCGGCCCGCAGGCGTCCACGGAGCTGGCCGGCCGCGGGGCCGACGTCGTGCTCAACGGAGTCACGGGCTCGGTCGGGCTCGGGCCGACGCTCGCCGCGCTGCGGGCGGGCAGCACGCTGGCGCTGGCCAACAAGGAGTCGCTGGTGGTGGGCGGGCGGCTGGTGCACGCCGCCCGGAAGCGCCCGGACCAGATCGTGCCGGTGGACTCCGAGCACTCGGCGATCGCGCAGGCGCTGCGCGGCGGCACCCACCCCGAGGTCCGGCGGCTGATCCTCACGGCCTCGGGCGGCCCGTTCCGCGGGTGGTCGCACGACGACGTCAAGGCGGTGACGCCGCAGCAGGCGCTCGCGCACCCGACCTGGTCGATGGGTCCGGTGGTGACCATCAACTCCTCGACCCTGATGAACAAGGGCCTGGAGCTCATCGAGGCGCACCTGCTGTTCGACGTGCCCGTCGCGGACATCACCGTCGTGGTGCACCCGCAGTCGGTGGTGCACTCCATGGTCGAGTTCGTGGACGGCTCGACGCTGGCGCAGGCGTCACCGCCGGACATGCGGCTCCCGATCGCGCTCGGGCTGTCCTGGCCGGACCGGGTGCCCGAGGTGGCGCCGCCGTGCGACTGGACGCAGGCCACCGCCTGGACGTTCGAGCCGCTCGACGAGGGCGTCTTCGGCGCGGTGCGCCTGGCGCGCGAGGCCGTCGCGGCGTCGGCCACCCACCCCGCGGTCTACAACGCGGCGAACGAGGAGTGCGTCGAGGCGTTCCTGACCGGCCGGATCGGGTTCCTGGACATCGTGACCACGGTCGAGCGCGTCCTGGGCGAGCACGACGGCACCGCCCCCGACGCGCTCACGCTGGACGCGGTGCTGGCGGCCGAGGTCTGGGCACGCGCCCGTGCTCAGGAGCTCCTGGCGCGCGCGTGAGTCAGTGCCCGAGCACGTGCTCGAGCAGGCCGCTCCACCGGCTCGCGTGCCCTGTGCGCGTCTCGGTCCGGTCCGCCCAGGTGGTCGCCTTGCGAGTGGCGGTGATGCCCGCCCACCGCAGGGGCTCCGGCTCCCACGCGGGGGAGCGGTGGCCCACCCACGGCAGCCGGGTCAGGTCGCTGTCCGACCCGGTGATGAGGTCCGCGAGCGTGCGGCCCGCCAGGTTGGTCATCGCGACGCCGTCGCCGACGTAGCCGCCGGCCCAGCCGATCCCGTCGTCGTCCAGGCCGACCGACGGGTGCCAGTCGCGGTGCACGCCCAGCGGGCCGCCCCAGTGGTGGGTGATCTCGGCCCGCTCGAGCACGGGAAACAGGTCCACGAGCTCGTGCGCGAGGTGGGCAGCGGTGGCGCGTGCCTGGTCGTACTCCGGGCGGATGCTGGAGCCGACGTGGTACGGCGCACCCCGGCCGCCGAACGCGATCCGGTCGTCCGTCGTGCGCTGGCCGTACACGACGAGGTTCCGCGCGTCGGTGAACGTCTGGGCACGGTCGAGCCCGATCTGCGCCCAGACCTCGGGCGGCAGCGGCTCGGTGGCGATCATGTGCGAGTACACGGGGGCCACCTCGCGGCCGGAGCCGGGCAGGTGCGCGCTCCAGGCCTCGGTCGCGCGGACCACGTAGCGCGCCCGCACGATGCCGTGGTCGGTGACGACCGCGCGCGGGGACAGCCGCAGCGCGCGCGTCCCCTCGGCCACCCGGGCGCCGCGGGAGAGGACCACGTCGAGCAGCCCACGGGCGAGTCGAAGCGGCTGGATGCGGGCCGCGTCCGGGGTGTACGAGCCGCCCACCACGCTCGTGGCGCGGACGTGCTCCTCGACCCCGTCGGCGCCGAGCAGGTGGGACTCGTCCCCCCAGCGCGCGTCGGTGGACACGGCCTCGGCGACGCGCTCCAGCTGCGGGCGGTTGCGGGCGAGCGTGACGGTGCCGCCGAACGCGAACCCGCACTCGATCTGCTCGGCCGCGGCCACGCCCCCGACCTCGACGACGGTGTCCCGCATGGCGGCGCGCATCGCCGCGGCGGCGTCGCGCCCGTGCAGCCGCGCCAGCTCGTCGCCGGAGACGGGCAGGAGGGCCGAGCACCAGCCGCCGTTGCGCCCGCTCGCGCCGAACCCCACCACCTCGGCCTCGATCACGAGCACGTCGAGCGACGGGTCGGCCTCGAGCAGGTAGTACGCGGTCCACAGCCCGGTCAGACCGCCACCGACCACGACGACGTCCGCCTGGGTGTCCCCGTCGAGCGGGTCGAGCGGGGCGAGGTCGGGCAGCTGGTCGAACCAGAGCGACACGCTCACAGGCGCGCCCAGGCCTCGGTCAGCACGCCGCGCAGGATGCCGGTGATCTCGTCGAACTCGGCCTGCCCGCAGGTCAGCGGCGGGGCGAGCTGGATGACGGGGTCCCCACGGTCGTCGGCGCGGCAGTACAGCCCGGCGTCGTACAGGGCGCCCGACAGGAACCCGCGCAGCAGGCGCTCGCTCTCGTCGTCGTCGAACGTCTCCCGCGTCGTCTTGTCCTTGACCAGCTCGATCCCGTAGAAGAAGCCCTCGCCGCGCACGTCGCCGACGATCGGCAGGTCGAGCAGCCCTTCGAGCGTGCGCCGGAACGCCGGCGCGGACTCCTTGACGTGCGCCGTGATGCCCTCGCGCTCGAACAGGTCGAGGTTCGCGTTGGCCACCGCGGCCGACACCGGGTGGCCGCCGAAGGTGTAGCCGTGCGCGAACGAGGCGTTGCCCTTCGCGAACGGTTCGTACAGCTTGTCCGAGGCGATGAGGGCGCCGATGGGGGAGTAGCCCGAGGTCATGCCCTTGGCGCAGGTGATCATGTCCGGCACGTAGCCGAAGTCGTCGCAGGCGAAGATCGACCCGATGCGCCCGAACGCGCAGATGACCTCGTCGGACACCAGCAGCACGTCGTACTGGTCGCAGATCTCGCGCACCCGCTCGAAGTACCCGGGAGGCGGCGGGAAGCACCCGCCCGCGTTCTGCACGGGCTCCAGGAACACCGCGGCCACGGAGTCCGGGCCCTCCATCTCGATGGCGTCGCCGATGCGGTCCGCGGCCCACCGGCCGAAGGCCTTCGGGTCGTCGCGCAGGTGCTCGGGCGCGCGGTACTCGTTGGTGTTCGGCACCTTGTGGGCGCCCGGCACGAGCGGCTCGAACTGCTGCTTGAGCGTCGGCAGACCCGTGATGGACAGGGCCCCGTGGGTGGTGCCGTGGTACGCGATGGACCGCGAGATCACCTTGTACTTGTTCGGTTTGCCGGTGAGCTTGAAGTAGTTCTTGGCCAGCTTCCACGCGGTCTCCACGGCCTCGCCGCCGCCCGTGGTGAAGAAGACGTGGTTGAGGTCGCCCGGCGCGTAGGCCGCCAGCCGCTCCGCGAGGTCGATCGCCTGCGGGTGCGCGTACGACCAGAGCGGGAAGAACGCCAGCTGCTCGGCCTGGACGCGCGCCGCCTCGGCCAGCTCGGTGCGACCGTGCCCGGCCTGCACGACGAAGAGTCCCGAGAGCCCGTCGATGTACTTGCGGCCCTGGTCGTCCCAGATGTGGTGCCCCTGGCCCCGAACGATCGTCGGGACGCCGCCGTCCCAGGCGCTCTGCCGCGTGAAGTGGCCCCAGAGGTGGGCCCTGGCCGCCTCGGAACGGTCGGTGCCACGAGGTGTCGTGCTCATCGGGTCCCCCAGTTGTAGAGCTGCTTGCGCAGCTTCAGGTACACGAACGTCTCGGTGGTCCGCACCCCGGGCAGCGAGCGGATCTTCTGGTTGAGCACCTCGAGGAGGTGGTCGTCGTCCTCGCACACCACCTCGCACAGCAGGTCGAAGCCGCCCGCGGTGATGACCACGTAGTCGACCTCGGGCAGCTCGGCGAGCGCGTCCGCGACGACGGACAGGTCGCCCTCGCACTTCAGCCCGATCATCGCCTGGCGCGTGAACCCGACCTGCAACGGGTCGGTCACCGCGACGATCTGCATGACCCCGGAGTCCGTGAGGCGCTGGACGCGCTGGCGCACGGCCGCCTCGGACAGCCCGATCGCCTTGCCGATCGCCGCGTAGGGTCGCCGGCCGTCCTCCTGGAGCTGCTCGACGATCGCCTTGGAGACGTCGTCGAGCGCGGGGTGCCCGGGTGCTGGTCTGCGTGTGCCCACCCGCCGATGGTGGTCGGGGGAGGGCCTCAATGCAAGGAATCCGTCGTGACATGCCGTGTGAACTTCTGATTTCGGCGTTCGGGGCCCCCTGATCGGCCGGATGCCCCGTCCTGGCCTCCCGAAAGCGCCCCGAGCGGCGTAGCGTGCGGCGCACCGACCGTGAGGAGAACCGCCGTGAGCCAGGCCACCGACCAGACCCTCGAGCTGCACAACGTGATCGGCGGCGCCCAGCGCCCCGCCGCGGACGGCCGCACGACGGCCGTGATCGACCCGTCGACCGGCGTCGAGTACGCCCGCGCGCCGCTGTCGGGTGCCGAGGACGTCGACGCGGCCTACCGCGCTGCCTCCGACGCGTTCACCACCTGGGGCCGCACCACGCCGGCCGAGCGCCAGCTCGCGCTCCTGCGCCTGGCCGACGCCATCGAGCAGCGGGCCGACGAGTTCGTCGCGGTCGAGTCGCGGAACACCGGCAAGCCCCTGCACCTGACCGCCACCGACGAGGTGCCGCCGTGCGTGGACCAGCTGCGATTCTTCGCCGGTGCCGCCCGCGTGCTCGACGGGCTGAGCGCGGGGGAGTACATGGCGGGGCACACGTCCTGGGTCCGCCGGGAGCCGGTCGGGGTGGTCGGCCAGGTGACGCCCTGGAACTACCCGCTGATGATGGCCATCTGGAAGATCGCGCCCGCGCTCGCGGCCGGGAACACGATCGTCCTCAAGCCGTCGGACACCACGCCGGCCTCCACGCTCCTGCTCGGGCAGGTGGCCAACGAGGTGCTGCCCCCGGGGGTGCTCAACGTCGTGTGCGGGGACCGCGACACCGGCCGCGCCCTGGTCTCCCACCAGCGCCCCGACATGGTCGCCATCACCGGCTCGGTGCGCGCCGGTTCGCAGGTGGCGGAGGCGGCCGCCGCCAACGTCAAGCGCGTGCACCTCGAGCTCGGCGGCAAGGCGCCGGTCATCGTGTTCGCCGACGCGGACCTCGCGGCGGCCGCTGAGGGCATCGCCGGCGCCGGGTACTACAACGCCGGGCAGGACTGCACGGCCGCCACCCGCGTGCTCGTGCACGCGTCCGTGCACGACGACTTCGTCGCCGCGCTCGCGGAGGCGGCGAAGGGCCAGCGCACCGGCGTGCCGAGCGACCCCGACGTGGCGTTCGGACCGGTCAACAACGCGCTGCAGCTGGACCGCGTCACCGGGTTCCTCGAGCGGCTGCCCGACCACGCGTCGATCGTGACCGGTGGGCACCGCGTCGGCGACGTCGGCTACTTCGTCGAGGCCACCGTGGTCTCCGGCCTGAAGCAGGACGACGAGGCCGTGCAGGACGAGATCTTCGGCCCGGTCATCACGGTCCAGACGTTCACCGACGAGGACGAGGCCATCACGCTGGCCAACGGCGTGCGCTACGGCCTGTCCAGCTCGGTGTGGACGCAGAACCACGGCCGGGCGCTGCGCGTGTCCCGGGCGCTGGACTTCGGGGTGGTGTGGATCAACACCCACATCCCGTTCGTCGCCGAGATGCCGCACGGCGGGTTCAAGCACTCCGGGTACGGCAAGGACCTGTCGATGTACGGGTTCGAGGACTACACGCGCATCAAGCACGTGATGTCCGCTTTCGACGCCTGAGCCGACGGATCCAGGGGCCGAATGTTCCGTCCGTGCAACATTTTCGTTGCGAGCGGGTGCTTGCGCGACGGATTCCTTGCTGGACGGCCGTCTGTTTGCGAAGATCCGACGACCCGTCGTGCTCGGCGACACCCTCCGGCACCCTAGGAGCCTCATGAGCCCCCACCGCCGCCCTGCCCCCGCCGACCCGCGCGTCCGCGCGCTCGTCGCGCAGGCCTCGAACCGCGGCCGCTCGGCGAACCTGTCGCGCCGCTCGTTCCTGGTCGCGGCACTCGGCACAGCCGGAGCGGCGGCCGTGCTGGCCGCGTGCGGGACGGGCTCGCCGTCGGCGACCGCCTCGAGCGCCGAGGACCTGTCCGACAGCGACAAGCTGGTCCGCTGGGCCAACTGGACGCAGTACCTCGACCAGGACGACGACGGGACCAGCTACCCGTCGCTGCTCGCGTTCGAGGAGCTGTCGGGCCTCACCGTCGAGTACGCCGAGGACATCGACGACAACGACGCCTTCTACGGCAAGGTCTCCGGCCAGCTGAAGAACGGCCAGGACATCGGCTACGACATCGTCACGCTGACCGACTGGATGGCCGCGCGGCTGATCCGGCTCGGCTACACCCAGACGCTGGACAAGGAGCGGATGCCCAACGCGTCCAACATCCTGTCCAGCCTCGCGAACGTCGACTTCGACCCGGGCCGCTCGCAGTCGCTGACGTGGCAGTCGGGGTTCGCCGGGCTGGCGTGGGACAAGGAGAAGGTTCCCGGCGGGCTGCACACCCTCTCGGACCTGTGGGCCCCCGAGCTGGCCGGCCGGGTCGAGGTGCTGAGCGAGATGCGCGACACGGTGGGCCTGATCATGCTCGACCAGGGGGTCGACCCGGCGGGGGACTGGAGCGACAACGACTTCTACTCGGCGCTCGAGGTGCTCAAGGAGAAGATCGACTCGGGCCACATCCGGCAGGTCCGCGGCAACGCGTACACGCAGGACCTGGCCTCCGGCGACGCGATCGCGGTCATCGGGTGGTCGGGCGACATCACGTCGCTGAACTACGAGGCGGACGGCCGGTTCGAGTTCGCCATCCCCGAGTCCGGCGGCACGCTCTGGAGCGACAACATGCTGGTGCCCATCGGCTCCCCGCACCTGGGCAACGCCGAGGACCTCATGAACTACTACTACGACCCCGAGGTCGCGGCGCAGGTGGCGGCCTGGGTCAACTACATCACCCCGGTGCAGGGCGCCCAGGAGGCCATGGTCGCCATCGACCCGGAGCTGGCCGAGGACCCGATGATCTTCCCGACCGACGAGATCCTGGCGAAGGTCAGCGTGTTCCGGACGCTCAGCCCCGACGAGGAGGAGCGCTACAACGGCGAGTTCCTCACCGTGATCGGCGCATGACGACGACCGCCTCCGCCCTCGAGGCGGACGCGACCGGCTCGGGGGGCGCGGCGCTCGAGATCGAGCGCGTGACCAAGGCGTTCGGCGCGTTCGTCGCGGTCGACGACCTCACGCTCACCATCCCGTCCGGGTCGTTCTTCGCCCTCCTCGGACCGTCGGGGTGCGGCAAGACCACGACCCTGCGGATGGTCGCCGGCCTGGAGCAGCCGAGCGCCGGGACGATCTCGATCGGCGGCCGGGACGTGACCGGCACGCGGGCGCACCAGCGGCCGGTGAACACCGTGTTCCAGAGCTACGCCCTGTTCCCGCACCTGACCGTGCGGGAGAACGTGGCGTTCGGGCTCAAGCGCTCGCGGGCGAGCAACATCCCCGGGCGCGTGGCCGACGGGCTCGACCTGGTGGAGCTCGGGCACCTGGCCGACCGCAAGCCCGCCCAGCTCTCCGGCGGTCAGCAGCAGCGGGTCGCGCTCGCCCGCGCGCTGGTGAACCGCCCGGCGCTCCTGCTCCTCGATGAGCCGCTGGGTGCGCTCGACCTCAAGCTCCGGCGCCAGATGCAGCTCGAGCTCAAGCGCATCCAGACCGAGGTCGGCCTCACCTTCGTGCACGTCACCCACGACCAGGAGGAGGCCATGACCATGGCCGACACCGTGGCCGTGATGAACCACGGGCGGATCGAGCAGCTGGGCGCGCCCGCGGACCTGTACGAGCTGCCGCGGACCGTGTTCGTCGCCAACTTCCTGGGCCAGTCCAACCTCGTCGCCGGCACGGTGACCGAGCGGCTGACCAAGCGCGGGCTGCTCGGGGTGGACGTCCGGGGCACACGGGTGCTGGTCCCGCTGGCGCGTGCCGTGCGGACCGACGGCGCCGTGCTCGTCGGGGCCCGGCCCGAGAAGATGCGGCTGCTCGTCGGCGACCAGGCTCCCACTCGCGGCGAGAACGTCCTCGGACCGGGGGTCGTCACCGACGTCTCGTTCATGGGCGTGAGCACGCAGTACCAGGTGGAGGTACCCGGCCTCGGCACGTTCGGCGTCTTCGCGCAGAACCTGCTCGGCGGCGCCACCGTCACGGTGGGTTCCGCGGTCCGGCTGGCCTGGGCGGTCGACTTCACGTTCGGGCTCGACGGTGCGCAGGCTCGCGACGAGGGCACGGTCGACCTGGACGACGAGCCGTGAGGGTCCTGTGAGCATCACAGCTGCTCTCGGGGAGAGCGTCTCCGGCGACTCGGCCCCGCCGCCGCGACGGACCGCCCAGCGTGCCCACCTCGTCCTGCTCGGGCCGGGCCTGATCTACCTGGTGCTCTTCTTCGTGGTGCCCGTCGCGGCGCTGCTGGCCACGTCGCTGTACGTCCCGGTGCCGGGCGGCGACGTGGGGGAGTACCAGCCCGCGCTGCACTGGCAGAACTACACGGACGCGATCGCCCAGTTCTGGCCGGCCATCCTGCGCTCGTTCTGGTTCGCGTTCCTGGCCACCGTCGCCGCGCTGGTGATCGGCTACCCGATGGCCTACGCCATCGCGGTGCGCGCCCGGGGTCGCAAGCTCCTGCAGGGGCTGCTGCTCGTGCTCGTCGTCGCGCCGTTCTTCACCAGCTTCATCCTGCGCACGATCGCGTGGAAGCAGATCCTGGCCGACGACGCGCTCGTGGTGACCCTCCTGCACTGGCTGCACCTGCTGCCCGCGGACGAGCGCCTGACCGCCACCCCGTTCGCCGTGGTCAGCGGCCTGACCTACAACTTCCTGCCGTTCATGGTGCTGCCGATCTTCGCCGCGCTGGAGCGCCTGGACTCGCGGCTGCTCGAGGCCGGTGCCGACCTGTACGCCTCGCCCACCACGACGTTCCGCACGGTCACGTGGCCGCTGTCGATGCCCGGCGTGGTGGCGGGCACCCTGCTCGTGTTCATCCCCGCCGCGGGCGACTACGTCAACGCGTCGCTGCTGGGCAACAACACGAACACCGCGATGATCGGCCAGGTCATCGACGCCCGGTTCTTCAAGGTGCTCGACTACCCGACGGCCGCGTCCCTGTCCGTGGTGCTCATGGTCGCGATCCTGCTGCTCGTCGGGGCGTACATCCGCAGGTCCGGGACCGAGGACCTGCTGTGACCGCGGTGCTCGATCGCGTCGAGGCGACCAGCACGACGACACCCGCCCGCCGGCCACGCCGCCGCCTGGGCGACCTGATCGTCCCGGTGTTCGCCGCCCTGGCGTTCGTGTACCTCATGGTGCCGGTCGCCTACACGGTCGTGTTCTCGTTCAACGACGCCGGCAAGACGAACCTCGTGTGGCAGGGCTTCACGCTGGAGAACTGGCAGAACCCGTGCGCCGCGCCGCAGGTGTGCGAGGCGTTCGCCAACTCGTTGCAGGTCGGGGTCATCTCGACCCTGATCGCGACCGCCCTCGGCACGCTCGTGGCCATCGCCCTGGTCCGGTTCCGGTTCCGCGGTCGCGCGCTGACCAACCTGCTGATCTTCCTGCCGATGTCCACGCCCGAGGTCGTGCTCGGTGCCGCGCTGCTCGCGCAGTTCCTCACGCTGCGCGTCCCGCTCGGGTTCGGCACGGTCGTCGCGGCGCACGTGCTCTTCTGCATCAGCTTCGTCGTCGTGACGGTCAAGGCCCGCGTGTCGAGCCTGGACCCCGCGCTCGAGGAGGCTGCGGCCGATCTGTACGCGTCGCCGTGGCAGGCGTTCTGGCGCGTGACGTTCCCGCTCCTGATCCCCGGGATCGCCGCCGCGGCGCTGCTGGCGTTCAGCCTGAGCTTCGACGACTTCATCGTCACCAACTTCACGTCGGGCTCGTACACGACGTTCCCCAAGTTCGTGTACGTGTCGGCCACCCGCGGGATCCCCCCGCAGGCCAACGTCATCAGCTCGTTCATGTTCGTCCTGGCCCTGGCTATCGTCGTGCTGGTCCAGGTGCTCGGCTACGCCCGGAGCAAGCGGCTGCGGGCACGGTGAAGTCGGAGGCGACACTCGTGCGGATCCTGGTGGTCGGCAGCGGCGGGGTGGGCGACGCGGTCGCCCGGATCGCGGCTCGCCGGCGGTTCTTCGAGCGGCTGGTGGTGGCCGACGTCGACCTCGGACGTGCGCAGCGGACCGTCGAGGCGGCGAGCGCGCACGACGTGGTGGGCGGCCGGTTCGCGTCGGCGGTGGTCGACGCCTCCAGCGCGGCGGCGGTCGAGGCGCTGGTCCGCGAGCACGGCGCGACCCACGTGCTCAACGCGGTGGACCCGCGGTTCGTGCTGCCGATCTTCGAGGGCGTGCACGCGGCCGGCGCGCACTACCTGGACATGGCGATGTCCCTGTCGCACGCGCACCCGGACCGGCCCTACGAGCTCCCCGGCGTGAAGCTGGGCGACGAGCAGTTCGCGCAGGCGGCGCAGTGGGAGGCCGACGGGCAGCTGGCGCTGGTCGGCATCGGCGTCGAGCCCGGACTCTCGGACGTCTTCGCCCGCTACGCCGCCGACCACCTGTTCTCCGCGATCGACGAGCTCGGCGTGCGCGACGGCGCCAACCTCGAGGTGCTCGGCGACGACGGCGAACCGATCTTCGCGCCCTCGTTCTCCATCTGGACCACCATCGAGGAGTGCCTGAACCCGCCGGTCATCTGGTCGGCGGACCGCGCCGAGGCCGGGTCGGGTCTCGAGGACGGCTGGTTCACCGTGGCGCCGTTCCACGAGCCGGAGGTGTTCCGGTTCCCGGACCCGATCGGTGACGTCGAGTGCGTGCACGTCGAGCACGAGGAGGTGCTCCTCATGCCCCGCTGGGTGGACGCCCGGAAGGTCACGTTCAAGTACGGGCTGGGCGAGGAGTTCATCGGGGTGCTGCAGACCCTGCACCGGCTGGGCCTGGACAGGACCGAGCCGGTCACGGTCCGCGGCGTGCAGGTCAGCCCCCGTGACGTCGTCGCGGCCAGCCTCCCCGACCCCGCGACGATCGGTCCGCGGATGACCGGGTCGACCTGCGCGGGTCTGCTGGTCACGGGCACCGGCACGGACGGCAACCCGAGAGAGGTGTACCTGTACCACCTGGTCGACAACGCCTGGTCGATGGCGGAGTACGGCGCGCAGTGCGTCGTGTGGCAGACCGCCGTGAACCCCGTGGTCGCGCTGGAGCTGCTGGCGGCGGGCACGTGGACCGGGACGGGTGTGCTCGGCCCGGAGGCGTTCGACGCGGTGCCGTTCCTCGAGCTGCTCGCCGCGCCGACGCCGGAGGGCTACGGCTCGCCGTGGGGCCTCGAGGAGCGCACTCCCGCGGTCTAGAGGGCCCGGATCGCGTCCTCGAGCACCGTCAGCGCCTCGTCCAGCAGGTCGTGGCCGATGACCAGCGGCGGGAGCAGACGCAGGACGTTCCCCCAGGTGCCGCACGTGAGCACCAGCACGCCCTGGGCAGCGCACGACGCAGCGACCCGCTGGGCGGCGGCCTTGTCGGGCTCGAGCGTGCCCGGCCGGACCAGCTCGAGGGCGAGCATGGCGCCGCGGCCGCGCACGTCGGCCACCGAGGGGACGTCGTCGCGCAGCGCGGTGAGCCGGGGGAGGACGGCCGCCTCGATCGCGCGCGCGGCGCCGGGCAGGTCGTCGCGCTCGTAGATCTCCAGCGACGCCAGCGCGGCCGCGCACGCCAGCGGGTTGCCGCCGAACGTGCCGCCAAGCCCGCCCGCGTGCACGGCGTCGAGTAGCTCCGCGCGGCCGGTGACGGCACCCAGCGGCAGACCGCCGGCGATCCCCTTGGCCAGGGCGACGAGGTCGGGCACGACCCCCTCGTGCTCCATCGCGAACATGGCGCCGGTCCGCGCGAACCCGGTCTGCACCTCGTCGGCCACCAGCACGATCCCGCGGTCGGCCGCCCACGCGGCGAGCGTCGGGAGGAACCCGGGCGCGGGCACGACGAACCCGCCCTCACCGAGGATCGGCTCGACCACCAGCGCGGCCACCTGGTCGGCACCCACCTGCCGCTCGGCGACGTCGATCGCGCGCAGCGCCGCCTGCTCGCCGGTCATGCCTGCGGGGTCCCGCAGCGGGTAGGACGCGGGGATCCGGTACACCTCGCCCGCGAACGGCCCGAACCCCGTCTTGTAGGGCATGGCACGCGCGGTCATCGCCATCGTCAGGTTGGTGCGCCCGTGGTACGCGTGGTCGAGCACGAGGACCGCGGGGCGGCCGGTGGCGCGGCGCGCGATCTTCACCGCGTTCTCGACGGCCTCGGCGCCGGAGTTCACCAGCACGGACCGCTTGTCGTGGCTTCCCGGCGTCACGCGCGCGAGCCCCTCGCACACGGCCACGTACTCCTCGTACGGGCTGATCATGAAGCAGGTGTGCGTGAAGTCGGCCGCCTGCGCAGCCACTGCCGCGGTCACCTCCGGCGCGCTGGCCCCGACCGACGTCACCGCGATACCGGACCCCAGGTCGATCAGCACGTTGCCGTCGACGTCCTCGATGACCGCCCCCGAGGCACGCGCCACGTAGACGGGCAAGGTCGACGAGACGCCGGCCGCGACGGTGGCCGCACGGCGAGCACCGAGGGCGACCGAACGCGGTCCGGGGATCGGCGTGCGCAGGACGCGGCGCTGCTCGAGCGAGGGCACAGGGGTGGAAACGGTGGCCATGAGGGGACGCTAGTGCCGATCTCGTGCTCGGGAAAGCATGGCGCGACGAAATCCGCCGATGCTCGGCGCGCTGTCAGCGGCTTCCCAGGGACGCGGGGGAAGATGGGCCTGCGGGTGCCGACTGCGACCCCGCCCTGCCGCGTGCGCGCAGGTTCGTGACGGAGGGGTCGATGGAGTACCTGGTCGCTGTACTCATCGTGGTCGTCGTGCTGCTGGCGTCCATCGGGCTGCACGAGGTCGGGCACATGGTGCCCGCCAAGCGCTTCGGCGTGCGCGTGAGCCACTACATGGTCGGCTTCGGCCCCACGCTCTGGTCGCGCACCAAGGGCGAGACCGAGTACGGGCTCAAGGCGATCCCGCTGGGTGGCTACGTGCGCCTGGTGGGCATGTACCCGCCCGACGCCGCGGTGGGCAACCCGCCGGCGCGCACCTGGCTCGGCCGGCTCGCGCGCGACGCGCGGCAGGCCAGCGCGGAGGAGATCCTCCCCGGCCAGGACGGCCGCGCGTTCTACCACCTGTCGACGCCCAAGAAGCTGGTGGTCATGCTCGGCGGCCCGGTGATGAACCTCGTCATCGCGTTCGTCCTCATGGCCATCGTGCTCGTCGGGTTCGGCATGCCGCAGACCACGACGACCCTCACCAGCGTGTCCCAGTGCGTCATCCCCGCCGACGCCGACCAGGCGCGCGACTGCCTCCCGTCGGACGTCGCCGCGCCGGCCGCCGCGGCGGGCATCGAGCCGGGCGACACCGTCGTGTCCTACGACGGGACGCAGATCACGTCCTGGGACCAGCTCTCCGGTCTCATCCGCAGCACCGGCGAGGAGGCCGTCCCGCTCGTCGTCGAGCGCGACGGAGCGCTCGTCGACCTCACCATCACCCCGATCGTCGCCGAGCGGCCGGTGTACGACGAGAACGACGAGCTGGTCCTCGACGCCGCCGGAGACCCGGTCACCGAGCCGGTCGGGTTCCTCGGCATCACCCCCTCGCGCGAGATGGTCCGGCAGTCCCTGCTGTCCGTGCCCGGCGTGGTGGCGGACACCACCTGGCAGACCGTCACGGTCGTCGCCACGCTGCCCGCCCGCGTCGTCGACCTGGTCGAGTCGCAGGTGAACGACACGCCTCGCGACGTGAACAGCATCGTCGGCGTGGTGGGCATCGGCCGGTTCGCCGGGGAGATCGCCTCGACCGACGGCATCGACTGGCAGATCAAGGCGGCCTCCCTGCTGCAGATGCTCGCGGCCCTGAACATCGCGCTGTTCGTCTTCAACCTCATCCCGCTCCCGCCGCTCGACGGCGGGCACGTCGTGGCCGCCCTGTGGGAGGGCGCGCGCCGGCAGGTGGCGCGCGTGCGCGGACTGCCGAGGCCGGGGCCGTTCGACTCCGCCAAGCTGGTGCCGCTCGCGTACTCGGTCTTCATCGTGCTCGGCGCCGTCGGCCTGCTGCTGATCTACGCGGACATCGTCAACCCGGTGCAGATCTGACCTGTGGGCGCGCTGGGGTGATCTCGTGCACACCGGCCCCTGCGGGCGGGCGCGCCACCCACCGGGTGCGATGATGGCGTGGTGAGCATCCCGATCAGCCTCGGCATGCCGGAGGCGCCCCCCCTGGTCCTGGCACCCCGGCGCAAGACCCGCAAGATCAAGGTCGGCAAGATCGAGGTCGGCGGCGACGCCCCGGTCAGCGTCCAGTCCATGTGCACCACGCAGACCACCGACATCAACTCGACGCTCCAGCAGATCGCCGAGCTGACCGCGGCCGGCTGCGACATCGTGCGCGTGGCCGTGCCGACGCAGGACGACGCGGACGCGCTCCCCGCCATCGCGCACAAGTCGCAGATCCCCGTGATCGCGGACATCCACTTCCAGCCGAAGTACGTGTTCGCCGCGATCGACGCCGGCTGCGCCGCTGTCCGCGTGAACCCCGGCAACATCCGCAAGTTCGACGACCAGGTCAAGGAGATCGCCCGCGCGGCGACCGACGCCGGCACGTCGATCCGGATCGGCGTCAACGCCGGCTCGCTGGACCCGCGACTGCTCGCCAAGTACGGCAAGGCCACCCCGGAGGCGCTCGTCGAGTCCGCCGTCTGGGAGGCGTCGCTGTTCGAGGAGCACGGCTTCCGCGACTTCAAGATCTCCGTCAAGCACAACGACCCCGTGATCATGGTCCGGGCGTACGAGCTGCTCTCCGAGCGCGGCGACTGGCCCCTGCACCTCGGCGTGACCGAAGCCGGCCCGGCGTTCCAGGGCACGATCAAGTCCGCGACCGCGTTCGGCGCGCTGCTGAGCAAGGGCATCGGCGACACCATCCGCGTGTCCCTGTCCGCGCCGCCGGTCGAGGAGGTCAAGGTCGGCATCCAGATCCTGCAGTCGCTCAACCTGCGCCCGCGCAAGCTGGAGATCGTGTCCTGCCCCTCGTGCGGCCGCGCGCAGGTCGACGTGTACTCGCTGGCCGAGCGCGTCACCGCGGGCCTCGAGGGCATGGAGGTGCCGCTGCGCGTCGCCGTCATGGGTTGCGTCGTCAACGGACCCGGCGAGGCGCGCGAGGCGGACCTCGGGGTGGCGTCCGGCAACGGCAAGGGCCAGATCTTCGTCAAGGGTCAGGTCATCAAGACCGTGCCCGAGGCGCTCATCGTGGAGACCCTCATCGAGGAGGCCATGCGCCTCGCCGAGAGCATGGACCCGGTCGAGTCCGGCGACGGCGCCCCGGTCGTCACCGTCGGCTGAGGTTGCAGCACCCCGGTTCACTCGATCGGCGTGTCGGACATCGGGTGAACCGGACGCCCGTGGTGCAGGATCTACCCATGGTGCAACGCCGCGCGGCTCTGCTCGACGGTCGGGCCGGAGGTCGTGTCCTCGGAGACGTCGACCTCACCGCTGCCCTGGCCGTGTGCGCGCGTGACGCGGTCGGTTCCGTGCTCGCGACGGCGCGGCTCGAGCAGGCTGTCGGACGGACGCTGCGCGCCGCCGGCGGCACGTTGTGGGGCTACGAGGAGGATGGCGAGCTCCTCGCGGTCTGCTTCGCGGGAGCGAACATGGTCCCCGTCGTCCCGGGGGACGACCCGCAGGTGCTGAGCCGGGCGCTGGACGCCTTCGCGTGCCTCGCGCGCGGGCAGGGCAGACGGTGCTCCTCGATCGTCGGCCCGGCCGACGCCGTGCTCGGCCTGTGGGGACGGCTGCGCTACTCCTGGCCCGCGGCCCGCGAGGTCCGCGACGACCAGCCGTCGATGGTGATCGAGCACGCGCCGCTGGTCACGGCGGATCCGCGGGTGCGCCGCTCGAGGCCGGAGGAGTTCGACGTCGTGCTCCCCGCCTGCGTCCGCATGTTCACCGAGGAGGTCGGCTACTCGCCGGTCAGCGGCCCCGGCGGACCCTACGAGACACGGGTGCACGGCCTGATCGCGCAGGGTCGGTCGTTCGTGCGCATCGACCCGGCGCAGGGGAGCCACGGCCACCGGCCCTCCGGGGACGTGGTGTTCAAGGCCGAGCTCGGGGCCGTCGCCGGGGGAGTGGCGCAGGTGCAGGGCGTGTGGGTGGCACCCGACCGGCGCGGCGAACGGCTCTCGGAGTCGGGGATGGCCGCGGTGGTGCAGATCGCCCGCGGGGAGGTGGCACCGCTGGTGTCCCTCTACGTGAACAGCTACAACGAGCGGGCCCTCGCGGCCTACCGCGCGGTGGGCTTCCGGCAGGTCGGAACGTACGCGACGGTCCTCTTCTAGCGCAGCAGCCGCGACATCCGCCGGTCGGCCAGCGGCTTGCCGCCCGTCTGGCACGTGGGGCAGTACTGCAGGGACGAGTCCGCGAACGAGACCTCGTGCACCGTGTCGCCGCACGGCACGTCGTTCCAGCCCGGGCACGGCTGGCCCGTGCGACCGTGCACCTTCATCCCTCGGCGCTTGGCGTCCTTGAGCTCGGCGGCGGGCTTCCCCGAGGCCGACCGGACGGCACCGGTGAGCACCTCCCGGATCGCCTCCCAGAGCGTGCGGGTGCGGTCGGCGTCGAACGACCTCGTCATCGCGAACGGGCTCATCCGGGCGGCGAGCAGGATCTCGTCGGAGTAGGCGTTGCCGATCCCCGCGATCGTGCCCTGGTCGCGCAGCAGGCCCTTGACCTGCTGGTTGCGCGCCGCGAGCAGCTCCGCCAGCCGGTCCTCGGTGAACTCGTCGGACAGCGGCTCGACACCGAGGGTGGCGATCTGCGGGACGTCTCCGGGGGACTCGACCACGTGCACCGCCAGGCGCTTGCGGGTGCCCGCCTCGGTCAGATCGAAGCCGGAGCCGTCGTCGATGCGCACCCGCAGCGCCAGCGGCGACTTGCCGGGCCGCACCGGGTTCGTGGACAGCTGCTCCGACCAGCGCACCCAGCCGGAGCGGGAGAGGTGCCAGATCAGGTGCAGGGGTTCACCGGTGGGCGTCGCCACCATCACGTCCAGCCACTTGCCGTGCCGCTGCACGTCGACCACGGCGCCGCCGACGAGGGCGTCGGGCGCCGGGCGGAACGTCTTGAGCGCGCTGATGGCGCCGATCGAGACCTCGGTCACGGTGTGGTCGACCATCCGCCCGCGCAGGAACTGCGCGAGCGCCTCGACCTCGGGCAGCTCCGGCACGTGCACCATCGTGGCGCACGGCCGAATGTCGTGCGAGCCACTCGGCGCGGGCAACTAGGCTCCGTCCATGCTCATCCGCCTGTCGCAGCTCTTCTTCCGCACCCTGCGTGAGGACCCGGTCGACGCCGAGGTCGCCAGCCACCGGCTGCTCGTGCGCGCGGGCTACATCCGCCGCGCCGCCCCCGGCATCTACTCGTGGCTGCCGCTCGGCCTGCGGGTGCTGGCCAAGGTGGAGCAGGTGGTCCGCGAGGAGATGGCCGCCGCCGGCGCGCAGGAGGTGCACTTCCCGGCGCTGCTGCCGAGGGAGCCCTACGAGGCGACCGGCCGCTGGACCGAGTACGGACCGAACATCTTCCGGCTGAAGGACCGCAAGGGCGGCGACTACCTGCTCGCGCCCACGCACGAGGAGATGTTCACGCTGCTGGTCAAGGACCTGTACTCGTCGTACAAGGACCTGCCGCTGGCGCTGTACCAGATCCAGACGAAGTACCGCGACGAGGCGCGTCCGCGCGCCGGGCTCATCCGCGGCCGCGAGTTCATCATGAAGGACGCCTACTCGTTCGACGTCGACGACGCCGGGCTGGCGGTGTCCTACCAGTCGCAGCGGGACGCCTACGAGCGGATCTTCAGCCGGCTCGGCCTCGAGTACGTCATCGTCGCCGCCACCTCGGGTGCCATGGGTGGCTCGCGGTCCGAGGAGTTCCTCACGCCCACCGCGATCGGCGAGGACACGTTCGTCCGCTCGCCGGGCGGCTACGCGGCGAACGTCGAGGCGGTGACCACCGTCGTGCCCGACGCCGTCCCGTTCGACGACGCCCCCGCGGCGCACGTCGAGGACACCCCGGACACCCCGACCATCGACACGCTGGTCGCGGTCGCCAACGCGCGGTTCGCGCGGCCCGACCGCCCCTGGGCGGCCGCTGACACGCTCAAGAACGTCGTCCTCGCGCTGGTCCACCCGACCGGCGAGCGCGAGCTGCTCGTCGTCGGCCTGCCCGGCGACCGCGAGGTGGACCTCAAGCGCCTGGAGGCGTCCGTCGCCCCCGCCGAGGTCGAGGCCGCCGGCGACGCCGACTTCGCCGCGCACCCGGAGCTGGTCCGCGGTTACCTCGGCCCGGGCGTCCTGGGTCCGAACGTGCCGGTCGCCGAGGGCGCAGGGGACACGGCGCGGACCTCCGTGCGTTACCTGCTCGACCCGCGCGTCGTGGTCGGCACCCGCTGGATCACCGGCGCCAACGAGCACGGCAAGCACGTGTTCGACCTGGTGGCCGGTCGCGACTTCACGGCTGACGGCACCGTCGAGGCCGCCGAGGTGCGCGCCGGCGACCCTGCGCCGGACGGCTCCGGCCCGCTCGAGCTGGCGCGCGGCATCGAGATCGGCCACATCTTCGCCCTCGGCCGCAAGTACGCCCAGGCGCTCGGCCTCACCGTGCTGGACCAGAACGGCAAGGCGCAGGTGGTGACCATGGGCTCCTACGGCGTCGGTGTCACCCGCGTGCTCGCCGCGCTCGCGGAGGCCAACAACGACGAGCGTGGGTTGGCCTGGCCGGCGCACGTCGCGCCCGCGCACGTGCACGTGGTCGCCACCGGCAAGGACCCGGCGGTGTTCGAGGCCGCCGACGCGCTCGCCACCGAGCTCTCGTCCCGCGGGGTCGAGGTGCTCTACGACGACCGCCCGGGCAAGGTCTCGCCCGGAGTGAAGTTCGCCGACGCGGAGCTGCTGGGTGTGCCGCTGGTGGTCGTCGTCGGTCGAGGGCTGGCCGAGGGGGTCGTCGAGGTGCGTCCGCGCGTGGGCGGCACCACCGAGCAGGTGCCGGTCGCCGAGGCGGCCGACCGCGTCAGCGCCCTGGTCGACGCCCTGCTGGCCGTCTGACGGGTCAGCCGGTGGGCTGCTGCGCCCGTTCCGGCAGGCCCGGGAACGGGACGTGCGTCGCGCCCCAGGCGGCCGCGTCGGCCGTCGCGCGGCGCAGGCCCGCGATCAGTGCCGACCGGCTGCCCGGTTCGGCCTGGGCCACGGCGTCGGCGTACGCGTCGGCGACGGCGGTCTCGAGCGAGCGCGCGAGGGCGGAGGAGACGGCCGGGTCGTCGAGACCGGCGGGCAGCGCGTAGGACGCGCGGCGGGGGTCCTGCGCGGAGCCGTCGATCCCGGCCGCGGCGGCCCAGTCCTCGCTCGTGGCGCGGTGTGCGGCGGCGGTGGCGCGGGCGGCGGAGCGCTGGTCGCCCGAGAGCTTGGCGGCGATCACCTCGAACCCGTAGCCGGCCTCGTCGTGCACGAGCGCCAGCACGCCGACCTCGCCGGTGGTGAGACCGTCGACACCGGACGTCGTCGCGGTGTCGGACGGGCTCGGCGTCGGGTCGGTCGGGGCGGGCGCGTCGTCGGGCTCGAGCGACGGCGTCTCCGCCCCGGTGGCGGCGGCCAGACGCTGGGTGAGCTCCCCGCGGGAGGTCGCGATCGACGCGATCAGCCGTGCGAGCGGTCCGTCGTCCACCGCGTCCGCGTCGGCGAGGGCCGTCCGGGTCGCGGCGGCCAGCTCCTCGAGCACCTCGGCGACGGACTGCGTGGTCGGGGGGCTCGTCGTGGGGGAGTCCGTGGGAGCGGGCAGGCCGGAGACGTACACCCCGCCGAGCTGGTCCGCGTGCTGGTCGGAGTACCCCGCGACGTCGGCGAGGACGGGGGAGACAGGCTCGACCGCGCCGTCGGGCAGCGCAGCGGCGGCTGTCGCGGCGGCCGAGAGGGCGAGCGAGTCGGCGACGGTCCGGGCGCGGACCTGCTCGACCGCGTCCGGGCTGGGCTCGACCGGAGGCGGGGTCTCGGCCCGCAGACCGCAGGCCGCGAGCGTGAGAACCATCACGGCCGCAGCGACCAGCCGGGTCAGTGGGCGCACGAGATCGTGCCGCGCCGCGAGGTCCTGGTCCGTGCTCATCGCCGGTGATCCTGCCACGCCGCGCGGGCGCGGCCGTCGGGCACGCCCGGACTCGTTACTGTGGACCCACAACATCACAGGGTCGCAACGTCGCTCGCCGACGACCCGCTGGACCGACAGGAGGCTGACATGGTCGCGCCAGCACACGCAGAACGGGTCCGGCACGTCGTGGAGCCCGCCGTCGTCGCCGGGGGTCTCGTGCTCGAGGACGTCACGGTGCGCAAGGCGGGGGCGCGATCGGTGGTCGAGGTCGTCGTGGACGTGACGGAGGACGACGAGGGTGGCCTCGACCTGGAGCGCGTGGCCGAGGCGACCCGTGCGGTCTCCGACGCCCTCGACGCGGCTGACGTCATCGTCGGTGAGTACACGCTCGACGTGATGAGCCCCGGGGTGTACCGCCCGCTCACCGAGCGACGCCACTTCACGCGCGCCGTCGGGCGCATGCTCACCGTGACCCTGACCGACGGCACCAAGCTGGCGGGCCGACTGACCGAGGTCGACCGGTCGCAGGCCGGCGACGCCGTCGTCGTGGTGCCCGTGACGCCCGGCCGCAAGGGCCGCAAGCCGGTGGTGGGCGAGCCGGTCCGTGTACTTCTGACCGACGTGCGCGAGGCGCACGTCGAGGTGGACCTGTCGGGGCTGGGCCCTGTGGACGACGACGAGGCCGCGCGCGACGACGCCGGCGAGGAGAGCTGAGATGGACATCGACATGCAGGCGTTGCGGCTGCTCGAGCGCGAACGGGAGATCAGCCTCGACGTGCTGGTCTCCGCGATCGAGCAGGCGCTGCTGTCCGCCTACCACCGCACACCGGGCGCGCAGGCGAAGGCGCGGGTCGAGGTGGACCGCAAGACCGGTCACGTGACCGTCTGGGCCCGCGAGGCCGCGCCGCTGGGTGAGCCCGACGACGAGGGCATCATGCCGCCGCCGGGCCCCGACGGCCCCGAGTACGACGACACCCCCGACGGCTTCGGCCGCATCGCCACGGCGACCGCACGCCAGGTCATCGTGCAGCGCCTGCGGGACGCCGAGGACGACCAGGTGCTCGGGGCGTTCCGCGGCAAGGAGGGCGAGGTCCTCGGCGGCGTCATCCAGCAGGGCCGCGACCCCCGCACGGTGCTCATCGACGTCGGCGGAACCGAGGCCGTCCTGCCCGCGCACGAGCAGGTCCCCGGCGAGGAGTACGTGCACGGCGACCGCATCCGCGGCTACGTGCTCGAGGTCGCCCGGGGCCAGCGCGGACCCCAGGTGACCCTGTCCCGCACCCACCCGAACCTGGTGCGCAAGCTGTTCGAGCTCGAGGTGCCCGAGGTCGCCGACGGCACCGTCGAGATCACCGCGATGGCGCGCGAGGCGGGCCACCGCACCAAGATGTCCGTCCGCGCGACGGTGGCGGGCGTCAACGCCAAGGGCGCGTGCATCGGACCGATGGGCGGCCGCGTGCGCGCCGTCATGGCGGAGCTGCACGGCGAGAAGATCGACATCGTCGACCACGCGGACGACCCCGCCGAGATGATCGCCCACGCGCTCTCGCCGGCCCGGGTGCTGTCCGTCACGGTGGTGGACCCCGTGGCACGCGCGGCTCGCGTCGTCGTGCCGGACTACCAGCTGTCGCTCGCCATCGGCAAGGAGGGCCAGAACGCCCGGCTCGCCGCCAAGCTGACCGGCTGGCGCATCGACATCCGGTCCGACGCCGAGGTCCCGGGGGAGAGCGTGTCGCAAGGCGCACACGGTGCCCACGATGGTGCGGACGGCAGTGAGTGACCTCACGAGTGACGCCGCCGGAGCCGCGGCGCGGTAGACTTGCTGCGGCTGGGCCGGATGTCCGGCTCCTCCCGTCGAGCCGGCGGACCCCACTGACACCGAAAGATGTCTCTGGCATGGGTCCGGTGCGCACGTGCGTGGGGTGCCGAGCCACCGGCCCGAGGTCAGCCCTGCTGAGGGTGGTCGTCAGTTCTGAGAGTGCAGGCCAGGATTCTGCTGTGCTTCTTCTGGACGTGGGCCGCCGGATGCCGGGCAGGGGGGCATGGCTGCACCCCGATCCTGGATGTCTCGAGAAGGCCGAACGCCGGCGTGCGTTCGGGCGCGCCCTGCGAGTTGCGGGGCAGCCCGACGTGAGCGCGGTCCACCGCCACCTCGAGGAGCACCAGGAGCAGGACGTCGTCGGGTAGTTCCCGGCGGCGAGGCCGATCGTCGATACGGAAAGCGGGTTGGAAGCCGATGGCTGCCCGATGAGCACGCACCGATGAGTACCCAGCGATGAGTACCCAGCACTAACGACGGTCCGACCCTGTCCGGGCGGACCGAGACAGGAGAGATGTGGCCAAGGTCCGCGTCTACGAGCTCGCCAAAGAGCTCGGGGTCGACAGCAAGACCATCATGACCAAGCTGAACGAGTTCGGTGAATTCGTCCGCTCGGCATCCTCGACCATCGAACCGCCGGTCGTCCGCAAGCTGCGGGACACCTACCCGGTCGGTGGCGGAGGTTCCGCCCCCGCAGCAGCACCCGCCCCGAAGGCCCCGGCACGCCCGGCGCCCGCCCCGGCCGCCGCTGCGCCCACAGCACCCGCACCCGCTGCACCGGTCGAGGCCCCGCGCCCCGCCGCAGCGGCCCCCGCCGCCCCCCCGGCGGCACCCGCTCCGGCTCCGGCGACCCCGGCACCGGCTGCCCCTGCTCCCGCGCGTCCGGCTCCGGCCGCTGCGCAGGCTCCCGCCGCGTCGGCTCCGGCCAGCCCGGCAGTGCGTCCCGGACCGCGTCAGGCCCCGCCTGCCGCACGCCCGGGCAACAACCCCTTCGCGCCGTCCCAGGGCATGCCCCGTCAGGGCGAGCGCCCCGGTGGTGGCGGCCCGCGTCCGCCGCGTCCGGGCAACAACCCGTTCGCGCCCTCGCAGGGCATGCCGCGTCCGGGCGACCGTGACCGGCGTCCCGCCGCCGAGGGTGCTCCGGCCGCCTCGGCCGGCGAGCGTCCGGGCGGTCCCCGTCCCGGCGGTCCCCGTCCGGGCGGTCCGCGCCCCAACCCCGGCATGATGCCGGGCCGCACGTCGAGCGGCGTCGGTCGTCCCGGCGAGCGTCCGGCAGGCCCCGGTGGCCGTGGCGGACCCGGCGGTGCCGGTGGCGGTGCCCGCGGCGGCTACGCGGGTCGTCCCGGTGGCGGCGGCGGTGCGCCCGGTGGCGCTCCCGGTGGCGGCGGCGGATTCGCCGGTCGTCCCGGTGGCGGCGGCGGTCGTCCCGGCGGTGCCGGTCGCGGCAGCACGCAGGGTGCCTTCGGTCGTGCGGGCGGTCGTCCCGTCCGTGGCCGCAAGTCGAAGCGTGCGAAGCGTCAAGAGTTCGAGCAGATGCAGGCCCCCTCGCTGGGTGGCGTGCAGGTTCCTCGCGGCAACGGCAAGACCGTCGTCCGCCTGCGCCACGGCTCGTCGCTGAACGACTTCGCCGACAAGATCGACGCCAACCCGGCCGCGCTGGTCACCGTGCTGTTCCACCTCGGTGAGATGGCCACGGCGACGCAGTCGCTGGACGAGGACACGTTCGGCACGCTGGCCGAGGAGCTCGGCTACATCATCGAGATGGTGTCGGCCGAGGAGGAGGACCGCGAGCTGCTCGGGGCCTTCGACATCGACCTGGACGCCGAGCTCGAGGCCGAGGGCGACGACGACCTGACGGCGCGTCCGCCGGTCGTCACTGTCATGGGTCACGTCGACCACGGAAAGACCAAGCTTCTCGACGCCATCCGTCAGACGGACGTCGTCGCGGGCGAGGCCGGCGGGATCACCCAGCACATCGGTGCCTACCAGGTGCACACCACCCACGAGGGCATCGACCGTGCGGTCACGTTCATCGACACCCCGGGCCACGAGGCGTTCACCGCCATGCGTGCCCGTGGTGCGCAGGTGACCGACATCGCGATCCTCGTGGTCGCAGCCGACGACGGCGTGATGCCGCAGACCATCGAGGCGCTCAACCACGCCCAGGCGGCCGGCGTCCCGATCGTGGTCGCGGTCAACAAGGTGGACAAGGAGGGGGCCAACCCCGACAAGATCCGCCAGCAGCTCACCGAGTACAACCTGGTGGCCGAGGAGTACGGCGGCGACACGATGTTCGTCGACGTCTCCGCGAAGCAGAACGTCGGCATCGACCAGCTGCTCGAGGCGGTCCTCCTCACGGCGGACGCGGCCCTCGACCTGCGGGCCAACGCCGACAAGGACGCTCGTGGCGTCGCCATCGAGGCGAACCTCGACAAGGGCCGCGGTGCCGTCGCGACGGTGCTCGTGCAGTCCGGAACGCTGAACGTCGGCGACTCGATCGTCGCCGGTACGGCGTACGGCCGTGTCCGCGCGATGTTCGACGAGCACGGTGAGCCGGTCCTCGTGGCCGGTCCGTCGCGCCCCGTCCAGGTGCTCGGCCTGACCTCGGTGCCCCGCGCCGGCGACACGTTCATCGTGGCTCCGGACGACCGCACCGCACGTCAGATCGGCGAGAAGCGCGAGGCGGCCGAGCGTGCCGCCCTCCTGGCCAAGCGTCGCAAGCGCATCAGCCTCGAGGACTTCACGCAGGCGCTCCAGCAGGGCAAGGTCGAGACCCTCAACCTGGTCCTCAAGGGCGATGTCTCCGGTGCCGTCGAGGCGCTCGAGGACGCCCTGCTCAAGATCGACGTGGGCGAGGAGGTCGAGCTGCGCGTCATCCACCGTGGGGTGGGTGCTATCACGCAGAACGACGTCAACCTGGCCACCGTCGACTCGGCGATCATCATCGGCTTCAACGTCAAGTACGCGGAGCGCGTCGAGGAGCTGGCGGACCGCGAGGGCGTCGACGTGCGCTTCTACTCGGTCATCTACCAGGCGATCGACGACGTCGAGGCGGCCCTCAAGGGCATGCTCAAGCCGGAGTACGAGGAGGTGCAGCTCGGTTCCGCCGAGGTGCGCGAGGTCTTCCGGTCGTCGAAGTTCGGCAACATCGCCGGCTCCATCGTCCGGTCGGGCCTCATCCGACGGAACACGAAGGCGCGCGTCACACGTGGCGGCAAGGTCGTCGGCGACAACCTGACGATCGAGTCGCTCAAGCGGTTCAAGGACGACGCCACGGAGGTCCGCGAGGGCTTCGAGTGCGGTATCGGCCTCGGCTCGTTCAACGACGTCGAGATCGGCGACACCATCGAGACCTGGGAGATGCGCGAGAAGCCTCGCGCCTGACCCAGTGATCAACGCCCGCAGGGCGGGCGAGGAATCCTCCTCGCCCGCCCTGCGGTCTCTCACCCCGAAAGGAACGGCCCGATGGCGGACACCGCCCGCGCCCGCAAGCTCTCCGAGCGCATCCAGCAGGTCGTCGCGCAGATGCTCGACACCCGGATCAAGGACCCTCGGCTGGGCTTCGTCACGGTCACCGACGTGCGCGTCACCGGTGACCTGCAGCACGCCGACGTCTTCTACACGGTGCTGGGCGACGACGCCGCGCGCACCGACACCGCCGCCGCGCTGGAGAGCGCGAAGGGCATCATCCGGTCCGAGGTGGGCAAGCAGACCGGCATCCGGCTGACGCCGTCGCTCGACTTCCACCTCGACGCGCTGCCGGACACGTCCGCGCAGCTCGACGCGGCGCTGCTCGAGGCCGCTCGACGCGACCGCGAGGTCGCCGCGCTGGCCGCGCAGGCGAGCTTCGCCGGGGACGCGGACCCGTACAAGAAGGCGGACGACGACGAGTCGGACGACTGACGCACGCATGACGGCGCCCCCGAGGAGATCTCCTCGGGGGCGCCGTCGTGTCGTCAGGCGGTGACGCGCCCGGTCTCCCGCGGCATCCACAGGAGCACCATGAGCGCGCCCAGGGCCGTGACCGCGGCCGCGACCAGGGCCGCCGGCTGCAGTCCCGCCACGTAGCCGTCCGGAGTGAGGGTCCCGTCGGCCGCGGTGAACACCGCCACCAGTGCCGCGACGCCCAGCGCCCCGCCGATCTCCCGGATCGTGGCGTTCACCGAGCTCGCGGTGCCGTGGTCGTCCGGCGCCATGTCGAAGAGGACGGCCGTGGCGCTCGGCGCGAAGGTCAGTCCCATGCCGATCCCGGCCAGGGCGAGCCCGGGCACCAGGTCGGCGTAGACGAGCCCGTCGGTGCCGACGATCAGACCCTGCCAGGCCAGTCCGGCCGCCTGGAGGGCGAGGCCCGCGGTGAGCAGCGGACGCACCCCGATCCGGGGAGCCAGCATGCCGGCGATCGGTGCGAAGATCATGGGCGCTGCCGTCCACGGCAGCGTCCGGATGCCCGCCTCCAGCGGCGTGAAGCCCATCCCGATCTGCAGGTACTGCGCGAGCAGGAAGACCAGCCCGAACACCCCGAACGAGAAGGCCAGAGCGCTGCCGTTGGCCACGGCGAAGGACCGGACGCGGAACAGGCGCAGCGGCACGAGAGGGTGATCCGTGCGGGACTCGCGCACCAGGAACGCGCCGAGGAGCAGGACGCCGAGGGCAAGCCCGCCGACCACGCGGGTGGAGCCCCAGCCGTCGTCGTTGCCGCGCACGATCGACCAGACCAGCGCGAGGATGCCGGAACCGGCAAGGGCGAGGCCGGCCAGGTCGAGCGGCTGGCGCCGGCCGCGCGACTCGGGCAGGGCCCAGAGCACGAGCGGGATGGCCACCACGGCGACCGGGACGTTGATCCAGAAGATCGCCTCCCACGAGATGCCGTCCACGACCGCGCCGCCGATCACCGGGCCGAGCGCGACACCGAGGCCGGACGTGGCGCCCCAGATCCCGATCGCCATGGCGCGGCGGGAGGCGGGCACGGCGGCGGCGAGCAGGGTGAGGGACAGCGGCATGATCGCCGCTGCGCCGGCGCCCTGCACCGCGCGGGCGGCGATGAGCATCTCGGCGCTCGTGGACAGGGCGGACGCGATCGAGGCGAGGGCGAACACCACGATCCCGGCGACGAACACGCGGCGACGGCCCCATCGGTCGCCGAGCGTGGACGCCGCGATCATCAGGGTCGCGAAGCTGAGCGTGTAGGCGTTCACCATCCACTGCAGCTGCTCGAGCGAGGCCGAGAGCTCGGTGCGCAGGACGGGGAGCGCGGTCGTCATGACCAGGTTGTCGAGCGTGGCCATGAACATCGGGACGGAGGCCGCGATCAGGGCGATCGCGGTGCCCCGGCGGCGCCCGGAGGAGGGCGGCGCGACGGGTACCTGTGGGGGTGCCGGCATCGTGACGGTCACGGGAGCTCCTTGTTGGCATTGATTGATTACTAACAAGAGGAGACCGTAGGCATCGGCTGATAACATGTCAACCATGTCTCTCGACCAGATCGCGGAGCTGGCAGCGAAGAAGCCGACCCAGCGCATGTCCGGTGCCCAGCGACGCGAGGAGATCCTCGTCGCCGCGCGCACGGTGTTCGCCGAGCGCGGCTACGCCGCGAGCACCGACGAGGTGGCGCGCGCGGCAGGCGTGTCGCAGCCCTACGTCGTACGGCTGTTCGGCACCAAGCGCGAGCTGTTCCTCGAGGCCTACAAGGTCGCCAGCGCGCAGATCGTCGAGGCCCTGACAGCCGTCCCCGCGGGGCCCGACGCCGCCATGCGGATGGGCGACGCCTACATCGGCCTGCTCGCGGACCGCGACCTGCTGCGGATGGTCATGCACGGCTTCATCGCCGGTGCGGACGAGGAGGTCGGGCGCGTGGCGCGCCACACGCTCGGGGAGGCGTTCCGGCTGTTCCAGGAGCGTTCGGGCGAGGACGAGCAGGCTGCCCGACTCTTCGTCGCACAGGGCATGCTCATCAACGTGCTGCTCGCCGTCGACGCACCGGCCCACGCCGGCGAGGACGCCGGGCTGGACGCCCTGGTGCAGTGCGTCCAGGACGACATCGCCGACCGGCGCACCGCGTGACGCGCGGCACGGCCGACCGACAGCCACGCGAGAGACGGCCCACCGCCGCGGACGGCGTCGTCGTCGTCGACAAGCCCGCCGACTGGACCAGCCACGACGTCGTCGCCCGCATGCGCCGCCTGGCGAGCACCCGCAAGGTCGGCCACGCCGGGACCCTGGACCCCATGGCGACGGGCGTGCTGGTCATCGGCATCGGTCGGGCGACCCGGCTGCTCACGTACATCGTGGGCGCGGACAAGGAGTACACGGCGACCGTCCGGCTCGGGGTGTCGACCACGACGGACGACGCCGAGGGGGAGACGCTCGCGGTCGTCGACGCCTCCCACCTCACCGCCGCAGACGTCGAGACGGCCGTCGGCGGGCTGACGGGGACGATCCAGCAGGTGCCCAGCGCGGTCTCCGCGATCAAGATCGACGGCCAGCGGGCCTACGCCCGGGTCCGCGCGGGCGAGGACGTCGAGCTCGCCGCGCGCCCGGTGACCGTGAGCCGGTTCGACGTGCACGAGGTGCGGCCGGCACGGACGGACGACGGCTCCCCGGTGCTCGACGTCGACGTCACGGTGGTGGTCTCGTCCGGCACCTACGTCCGCGCGCTCGCCCGCGACCTCGGAGCGACGCTCGGGGTCGGCGGGCACCTCACGGCACTGCGCCGGACCCGTGTCGGCGGCTACGGCCTCGACGTCGCCCGGTCGCTGGACGACCTCGGCGCACTGCCGATGGATGTGCCGATCGACGTCGTCTCCCTGGCGGACTCCGCGCGGGCGACGTTCCCGGTCCGCGAGCTGACGGCCGACGAGGCGAGAGCCCTGTCCTACGGCCAGTCGATCGACCTCGCCGAGCCTCAGCCCGCGGAGACGGTGGCGGGCATCGCGCCGGGCGGGGAGCTGGTCGCCCTGCTCGAGGAGCGCGGCGGCAAGGTGCGTCCGGCGCTGGTGTTCGCACCCGCCTGACCGCACGGTGGCGGGCACGGGGTGGCGGGGATGGCAGGCTTGTCCGTCGGGCCCCGGTCTCGGGACGGGGGACGGACGACGAGGAGCAGGTGTGCAGGTCTGGAGGGAGCTGTCCGAGGTGCCCGCGGACTTCGGTCCGTCGGTGGTCACGATCGGCAACTTCGACGGTGTCCACCGGGGGCACGTGAGCGTGCTGCGCCGGATGTGCGCCGACGCGCGCACCGCGGGGGCCCAGGCCGTCGCGGTGACGTTCAGTCCGCACCCGCAGCAGGTGCACCGGCCCGACACCGCGCCGCCGCTGCTCACCGGTGACGCGGACCGCCTCGAGCTGCTGGAGCAGACCGGGCTCGACGCGGTCCTCCTGCTCGAGTACACGCTCGAGTTCGCCCGGCAGACGCCCGAGGAGTTCGTGCGGCGCTACCTCGTGGAGATCCTGCACGCGCAGACGGTGGTCGTCGGGCGGGACGTGCGCTTCGGCCGGGACAACTCCGGCGACCTGTCGACGATGGTCGAGCTCGGGCGCCAGCACGGGTTCGACGTCGAGGTGATCGAGGACGTGACGCCCGCCGAGTCGGCGGACCCGGGCAGCCCCGAGGACCGGGCGGCGGACCCGCTGCGGCGTCGCTGGTCGTCGACCTGGGTGCGTGAGCTGCTCGACGCGGGCGACGTGGTCCAGGCCGCTCGCGTGCTGGGCCGGCCGCACCGCGTGCGCGGGGTCGTCGTGCACGGCGACGCGCGCGGCCGAGACCTGGGCTTCCCGACCGCGAACCTGAGCCAGGACGCCGAGGGCATGGTGCCCGCCGACGGCGTCTACGCGGGCTGGCTGCGCCGCGTGCTCGGCGCGGACGGCGCCGTCGTGGACGCCGCGGACCCGGATCGCGTGCTCCCGGCAGCCGTGTCCATCGGCACCAACCCCACGTTCGACGGCGTCCAGCGCCGCGTCGAGGCGTACGTGCTCGACCGCACCGACCTCGACCTCTACGACGAGGTCGTGGTGCTCGAGCTGGTCGAACGGCTCCGGCCGACGCTGCGGTTCGACTCGATCGACGAGCTGCTCGTGCAGATGGCGGACGACGTCACCCGGGTGCGCGCGATCCTCGACGGGGCCGGCGTCACGCCGCCCGATGCGGGGAGCGCGCCCGCAGCCTGATAGTCTGTGTGCGCCGTACGAACGGCCGCGGAACGAGAGAGCCCGGGTGGACATGCCCCGGCGCACCGCGCAACGAGACAACCTGGAGAACCGTGCCGCTCGAAAGTGCCGTCAAGCAGTCCATCATGACCGAACACGCCACCCACGAGGGTGACACCGGTTCCCCCGAGGTCCAGATCGCGATGCTCACGCAGCGCATCAAGGACCTCACGGAGCACCTCAAGACCCACAAGCACGACCACCACAGCCGCCGCGGCCTGCTGCTGCTCGTCGGCAAGCGTCGTCGCCTGCTGGGTTACCTCCAGAAGGTCGACATCAACCGCTACCGCAGCCTCATCGAGAAGCTCGGCCTGCGCCGATAACGCCTCGCACCAGCCCGGACCCGCTGATGGGTCCGGGCTGGTGTGTCGTCACGGCACGCTGCCCCACGGCACGACCAGTACGACCAGCACCACACACCGCGTCGGTCCGCTCGGTCCGGTCCTCGGTAGTGGCTTCCGGAAGCTCTTCACGGCGCGTCCGGTGGCCTCGATCGAAGATCGCTCGCGGACGGCCGGCGCCTTCTAGAAAGAGGAGGGCACCCATGGAGGGTCCCGAGATCCAGTTCGCTGAGGCACTGATCGACAACGGTCGCTTCGGCACCCGCACCGTCCGCTTCGAGACCGGCCGCATCGCCAAGCAGGCCGCCGGTGCCGCTGTCGCCTACCTCGACGGCGAGACCACGCTGCTCGCCGCCACCACGGCCGGCAAGCACCCGAAGGAGCAGTTCGACTTCTTCCCCCTGACGATCGACGTCGAGGAGCGGTCGTACGCGGCCGGCAAGATCCCCGGCTCGTTCTTCCGCCGCGAGGGCCGCCCCAGCACCGAGGCCATCCTCGCGTGCCGCCTGATCGACCGCCCGCTGCGCCCCCTGTTCGTCAAGGGCCTGCGCAACGAGGTCCAGGTCGTCATCACCGTCCTGTCGATCCACCCGGACGACTCGTACGACACGCTCGCCATCAACGCCGCGTCCATCTCGACGCAGCTGTCGGGCCTGCCGTTCTCCGGCCCCGTCGCCGGTGTGCGCGTCGCCCTCGTCGAGGGCCAGTGGGTCGCGTTCCCGCGGTACTCCGAGCGCGAGCGCGCGACGTTCGACATGGTCGTCGCCGGCCGCGTCGTGGGTGACGACGTCGCGATCGCCATGATCGAGGCCGAGGCGCCCGAGAAGTCCTGGAACATCATCAAGTTCGAGGGTGGCACCGCCCCCACGGAGGAGATCGTGTCGCAGGGCATCGAGGCGGCGAAGCCCTTCATCAAGGTGCTCGTCCAGGCCCAGCAGGAGCTGGCGTCGAAGGCCGCCAAGGAGACCCAGGCGTTCCCGACGTTCCCGGACTACCAGGACGACGCCTACGCGGCCGTCGAGTCTGCCTCGACGCAGTCGCTGAGCGACGCGCTGGGCATCGCGGACAAGCAGAACCGCGAGAACCGCCTCGACGAGATCAAGGCCGAGGTCGTCGCGCAGCTCTCCGAGCAGTTCGAGGGTCGCGAGAAGGAGCTCTCCGCCGCGTACCGCTCGGTGCAGAAGAAGCTCATCCGCCAGCGCATCCTCACGGACGGCTTCCGCATCGACGGCCGTGGCCTGCGGGACATCCGCACGCTCTCGGCCGAGGTCGAGGTGCTGCCCCGCGTGCACGGCTCGGCGATCTTCGAGCGCGGCGAGACCCAGATCCTGGGCGTCACCACGCTGAACATGCTGCGGATGGAGCAGCAGCTCGACACGCTCTCCCCGGAGACGCGCAAGCGCTACATGCACAACTACAACTTCCCGCCCTACTCCACGGGCGAGACGGGTCGCGTCGGTTCGCCGAAGCGTCGCGAGATCGGTCACGGGGCGCTCGCCGAGCGCGCGCTCATGCCGGTCCTGCCCAGCCGCGAGGAGTTCCCGTACGCCATCCGCCAGGTCTCCGAGGCGCTGAGCTCCAACGGTTCCACGTCCATGGGCTCGGTCTGCGCGTCCACCCTGTCGCTGCTCAACGCCGGTGTGCCGCTGCGCGCGCCGGTCGCCGGCATCGCGATGGGCCTCGTCTCCGACACGGTGAACGGTGAGACGCGCTACGCGGCGCTCACGGACATCCTCGGTGCCGAGGACGCGTTCGGTGACATGGACTTCAAGGTCGCCGGTACCCGCGAGTTCGTCACGGCCATCCAGCTCGACACCAAGCTCGAGGGCATCCCCGCCTCGGTGCTGGCCGGCGCGCTGACGCAGGCCAAGGAGGCTCGCCTGGCGATCCTCGACGTCATCGCCGAGGCGATCGACGTGCCCGACGAGATGAGCCCGTTCGCTCCTCGCGTCATCACGGTGAAGGTCCCCGTCGACAAGATCGGCGAGGTCATCGGGCCGAAGGGCAAGATGATCAACCAGATCCAGGAGGAGACCGGCGCCGACATCTCCATCGAGGACGACGGCACGGTCTACATCGGCGCCACCGACGGTCCGTCGGCGGAGGCCGCGCGTGCGGCGATCAACGCGATCGCCAACCCGCACATGCCCGAGATCGGTGAGCGCTTCGTCGGCACGGTCGTCAAGACCACGACGTTCGGCGCGTTCATCTCGCTCTCGCCGGGCAAGGACGGTCTGCTGCACATCTCGCAGATCCGCAAGCTCGTCGGTGGTCGTCGCGTCGAGAACGTCGAGGACGTCCTGGCCGTGGGCCAGAAGGTCCAGGTCGAGATCGGCGAGATCGACCCGCGCGGCAAGCTGTCGCTGCACGCCGTCATCGAGGGTGAGGAGTCCGAGGCTCCGGCCGAGGGCGCGTCCGAGCCGGTCGACGCCTGACGATGCCGCTGGACCTCCCGCTCGTCCGCCCGGGTCAGCCCGGGGCCGAGCAGTCCGTCGGGCAGGACGGCGACGCCATCGTGCGTCGTTCCGTCCTGCCCGGCGGGGTCCGCGTGCTCACCGAGCACATGCCGGGCCTGCGTTCGGCGACCGTGGGCGCGTGGGTGGGGGTCGGCTCGCGCGACGAGTCCGACGGCCACCACGGCTCGACGCACTTCCTCGAGCACCTGCTGTTCAAGGGCACCGCGCGCCGCACCGCGATGGACATCGCGGAGGCGTTCGACGCCGTCGGTGGTGAGGCCAACGCCGCCACCGGCAAGGAGCACACCTGCTACTACGCGCGGGTGCTCGACACGGACCTCCCGATGGCGGTCGACGTCATCGCGGACATGGTCACCTCCGCGCGCCTCGACACCGACGAGCTCGAGACCGAGCGCGGCGTGATCCTCGAAGAGCTCGCGATGAACGACGACGACCCCAGCGACGTCGTCCACGAGCAGTTCGCCGCCGCGGTGCTGGGCGCCCACGCGCTCGGTCGGCCCATCGGCGGCACCCCCGACACCATCCGCGCCGTCCCGCGCGCCGCGGTGTGGGAGCACTACCGCGAGCACTACCGCCCCTCGACGCTGGTCGTCACGGCCGCCGGGGGAGTCGACCACGACGTGCTGTGCGCGCAGGTCAGCGAGGCGCTCACCACCGGCGGCTGGGCGCTCGACGCCGGTGCCGAGCCGCGCAGCCGGCGCATCCCCACCGACGTCGCGGTGCAGGCCGGCCAGGACGGCATCCCCGCGCAGGGCGTCGAGCTGACGATCCGGCGGCAGACCGAGCAGGCGAACGTCATCATCGGCGGCACCTCGCTCACGGCGACGGACCCGAAGCGGTTCACCCTGTCGGTGCTCAACGCGGTCCTCGGCGGCGGCATGTCGTCGCGGCTGTTCCAGGAGATCCGCGAGCGCCGCGGACTGGCCTACTCCACGTACTCCTTCGCCTCCGGTCACGCCGACACCGGTGTCTTCGGCCTCTACGCCGGCTGCACGCCGGGCAAGGTCGACGAGGTCGTCGCCCTCATGGTCGCGGAGTGGGAGCGGATGGCGGACGCGCCGATCACGCAGGCCGAGCTGGAGCGGTCCATGGGGCAGCTCTCCGGCGGGCTGGTGCTCGGCATGGAGGACTCGGGCTCGCGCATGAGCAGGCTCGGCAAGTCCGAGCTGGTGCACGGGTCGCTGCTGAGCATCGACGAGTCGCTCGACCTGATCCGCTCGGTGACCGTCCAGGACGTGCAGGAGCTGGCCGCCGAGCTGGCGTCACGTCCGCGCTCGGTCGTCCGCGTCGGCCCCTTCGGCGACTGACCCCGGCGCGCTCGCCGGGACCGGCCTGCGCGGAGCGGTGAGCCACTCGATCCCGCGCGCCGTCGGCACGAGGGCGAGCGCGCACCCGACGGCGAAGAACGGCAGGTAGGCCGCCGGTCGCCACAGCAGCGACAGCCCCGTCAGGAGCAGCAGCCCGAGCAGCACCGCGACCGTGCTCGTGCGCCCGCCGCCCGACGCTGCCAGCGCGGCGAGGGCGACGAGCACGAAGGGCAGCCCCGACACGACGAGGGCGTCACCCACCCCGAAAGCCGAGGCCGTGAGCGCGACCGCCGCGAAGGCGAGGCTGACGAGGGGGATGGCGACGAGCGCGCCGGCCTCGAGCAGCGGGGCCGTGGCCGGTGCCGACGAGGGCCGGGCGCCGCGTCGTGCGAGCCAGCAGGTCACCAGCAGCGCCACGCTGACGACGACGGGACCGGACACGCCCCACCACCACGACCGCGCGAACGTCAGGAGGCCTCCGTCCAGCAGACCGACGGGACCTGCCCAGACGAGACCGGGACCGCCGAGGAGCGACGAGGTGAGCGACGCGGCGACGAGGACGAGGCCGACACCGAGCGGGACGTGCACGGCCCGTGACCCCGTGGACGCGAGCCGGCGCGTCGCCGCCCACACGAGCACCAGCCACCCGACGATCTCCAGCGGCCAGCGGGACGCGTACCACCAGAGCTCGCCGGTCCTCGTGGGACGCTGCCCCCAGGCGGCGGCGAGATCGGCCTCCCAGTCGCGCACGGCGAGCAGCCCGAACGCGGAGACGGTGAGCACGACCAGCGCAGCCCAGCAGGCCTGAGCCAGGGCGTGGGGAGGTGGGCGGGTCACGAGAGTCTCATCGGCGCCTGCGGGTACCGGGATGAGACGAGGGCGATGGAGTTCCTCCCGGAGGCGTGCCACGCGCGCGATGATGGGGCATGGCCCCCGACCAGGTCGTCTACCACCGGTACCCGCCTCCGCCGAGCGCGCACGGGATCGTCGAGCACCTCTGGGTGGTGCGCCTGGCCGAGGGCGCCGTGGAGCGCGAGGTGCTGCTGCCGGACGGGCACGGGCTCGTCACGGTGGCGGTCGGCACGCCGGGCGAGCACATCGACCCGCACACGCTCGCCCGGACGCCCGACGGGAGCGGCGTCCGCGGGCTCGCCGACCGGGCGTTCGTCCGCGAGCAGGTCGGCCCCGCCGTCCGGCTCGGTGCCCAGCTGGACCCGGTCGCGCTCGCGCGGATGGGGGTGCGCGCACCGGCCCACGATCCCGTGTCCGTGTCCTCCGTGCTGGGTGCGCGGGTGGAGGAGGAGTGCGTCGCCGCGCTCGAGCAGGGGCGGGACGCCGACGCCGCTGCTCTGCTGGGCGCGGCGGTGGCGGCCCACGCCGTCGTCCCCCTCGTCGGCTCGCCGCTCGACGCGATCGCGCCGGTGCTGCGCAGCGTGATCGCCCAGCGCGGCCTCGTCCGGGCGTCGGACCTCGCGCGGGAGGCCGATCTCGCGGTCGGGGTCCTCTACCGGGAGGTGGAGCAGACGCTCGGCATCACCCCGGAGGCGTTCCTCGCCGCGGTCCGGTTCTCGGCCTTCGTACGGGACGCGGTCGGCCCCGGCCCGGTGCGACCGGGCGACGTGCTCGCGGTCCTGCGGTGGTACCTGCGCGCCGGCTACCCGCCGCGAGAGGTCGAGCGGTTCACGGGGCTGACGCACGTGGAGCTGCGACGCCTGGAGGAAGGGATCGCCGCGGCACTCGGCGTCGCCGCCTGACGTTAGGGTTTCTCCTCGTGAGCGAGCGCATCAGGGTGGCCGTGCTGGGTGCGGCGGGACGCATGGGAGCGACCGTCGTCCGGGCCGTCGAGGACGCCCCCGACCTCGACCTCGTCGCCACCGTCGACGCCGACGGGGACCTGTCCGCCGTGGTCGACGCGGGCGCGCAGGTCGCCGTCGACTTCACGGTCCCTGCCGTCACGGAGGGCAACGTGCACGCGCTCGTCGACGCCGGGGTGCACCTGGTCGTCGGCACCACCGGGTGGGACGACGAGTCGCTCTCGCGCGTGCGGGACCACCTGGCCGACCGCCCGGGCGTCGGCGTGCTGGTGGCCCCGAACTTCGCGCTCGGCGCCGTCCTGGCCATGGCGTTCGCGGCGAAGGCCGCGCGCTGGTTCGAGTCCGCCGAGGTGATCGAGCTGCACCACCCGGACAAGGTCGACGCACCCTCGGGCACCGCGCGGCACACCGCCTCGGCGATCGCGGCGGCACGCGCGGCCGCCGGTCTCGGACCCGTGCCGGACGCCACCACCCAGGCGCTCGAGGGGGCGCGAGGCGCGGACGTCGACGGCGTCCGGGTGCACGCCGTGCGGCTCCGGGGGCTGGTCGCGCACGAGGAGATCCTGCTGGGCAACGCCGGCGAGCAGCTGACCATCCGGCACGACTCGTTCGACCGGGTGAGCTTCATGCCCGGTGTCCTGCTGGCAGTCCGCCAGGTGGGCTCGCGGCCGGGGCTCACCGTCGGGCTCGACCACCTGCTCGACCTGGCCTGATCGTGGCAGCGCGCTCGAGTCGACTCCGCTGGGCGTCCCTCGCCGGTGCCCTGGCCCTCACCGGCCTGCTGGGCCTGTACGTGTGGCTGGTCGCCACCCGGGCGACGGCCCTGATCCAGACCGGGGAGCCGGTCGGGATCGGCCTGGGGATCGCGTTCTGGATCCTGCCGCCGCTGGTGATCTGGCTGGTGGCCCGGGAGTGGCGGCTGGCCATCGACGTCCAGCGGATGGCCGACGAGCTCGCCGCGGCCGACGAGCTGCCGATCGACGACCTGCCGCGCTCACCGGGCGGACGCATCGACCGCGCGGCCGCACGCGAGGCGTTCGAGCCGGCCCGCGAGCTCGCCGAGGCCGAGCCGGACGACTGGCGCTCCTGGTACCACCTGGCGTTCGCGTACGACGCGGCGGGGGACCGGCGCCGCGCGCGCGAGTCGCTGCGCACGGCCAGCCGGCTGCACCGGGGCTAGATCGAGGCCGACCAGCGGTGCTCGGTCACCGTGCGGGTGGAGCCGTCGGGCATCCGCCCGGAGACGAGCTCGCGCGCGACGTCATCAGGTCCGAGGCCGGCCGACGACAGGAACCGGGCGCGAGCCTCGTCACCGTCGAGCACCCAGGTGTGCACCTGGTCAGCGCCGTCCTCGCGGAGCGTGTCGACCGCCGCGGCGAGCAGTCGCGAGCCGTGCCCCACGCGCTGGTGCGCGGGCTCGACCTCGAGCGCGAGGATGGCGCCGCCCGGGGCGTCGAGCGGGCTGCCCTCGGGAGCAGGGACCGGTGCCACCGACACGACGCCCACCACGGTCGGTCCGTCGCACGCGACCAGCACGCGGTAGCCCGCGCCGGGCGGGGCGGTGACCGCGGACGCCCACTGCGCCTCGATCGCCGACGTGTCGAGCTGGTCGAGCGCGCCCTGGCCCAGGACCTCGGCGTGCGACAGCTGCCACGCCTCGACCTGGAGGTGCGCGATCGCGTGCTCGTCCCCCCGGACCGCGGGGCGGACCGAGACGTCGGCGTTCTCGCTGAACAGGGGCATCAGAGCACGCTCACCGGGTCGTGTCGGTCGTCGCTGACCTTGGGCGGGTTCGGGACGGGCCCTCGAACGCTGCTGTCGACCACGGGCACCGCCTTGGGCGGGTGCTTGGCCGAGACCTTGTCGATCCAGGCGAGCGCCACGGCGGACACGATGAACGCGAGGTGGATGGCGGTCTGCCACAGGAGCACGGAGCTGCCGTGCGGCTCCGTCAGGATGCTCTCCGCACGGATGAAGCTGGCCAGCAGGTGGATCGACGAGATGCCGATGATCGACATCGCCAGCTTGGTCTTGAGCACGTTCGCGTTCACGTGCGAGAGCCACTCCGGCTGGTCCGGGTGGTCGTCCAGCTTGATCCGGGACACGAACGTCTCGTAGCCGCCGATGATCACCATGATCAGCAGGTTGGCGATCATCACGACATCGACCAGGCCCAGGACGGCGAGCATGATCGCCGCCTCGTCCATCCCGCCGTGGAAGAACACCTCCGAGAAGATGTGCCCGAGCTCGACCATGAACTGCCACACGTAGATGGCCTGCGCGACGATCAGCCCGAGGTAGAGGGGCACCTGCAGCCAGCGCGACAGGAAGATGAGCGAGCCGAGCGAGCTGCGCTGGGCGGGAGTGGCCACGGGGTCCTCCGAGACGGGTGCGTGCCGGGCGCGCGAACCGCTGCGCCGGCGGGGTGTTCGGACACCCAACGGTCAAGTGTCGCCGATCGTGCCCGCGAGTCTCACGGCATGCCCAGGGCTCGGAGCACGGCTGCGGTGATCGCCGCGAGCAGGACGACGACGATGAACGGCGCCCGCAGGGCCAGCGCGATCGCCGCGACGACGAGCGCGGGGAGGCGGGCGTCCAGCACGAGCTCGTTGCCCCGGGTGGCGGTCTGCACGGCGACGAGCGCGGACAGCAGAGCCACGGTGACCAGGGCGGCGGTGCGCGCGACGCGGGGCTCGGCGAGCCAGTGCTTGGGTGCCAGGTGGCCGGCCAGCTTGAGCGCGAACACGACGGCGCTGGCCGCCAGGAGCGCGATCCACGTCCCGACGGAGCTCATGCGACCGGCTCCGGCTGGCGCGCGACGAGGCCGGCGACGATGGCGACCACGGCGGCGAGCAGCACCGGGATGCCCGCCGGCACCAGGGGGGTGAGCCCCAGGGCGACGACGACCGCGCCCACCGCCACGGTCTGCGCCAGCCCGGACCCGGGGCCGGTGACGCGCGGCCACACCAGGCCGAGGAACGCCGCGGCGGCAGCCGCGTCGAGGCCGTACCGCGCCGGGTCGCCCATCCGGTCGCCCGCGACGGCGCCGACGAGCGTGAACACGTTCCAGAGCACGAACACCCCGACACCGGTCCACCAGAAGCCGAGCTGGGCGGCGTGGGGCGCCTTGTGCGCGGTCGCCACGGCGGTCGACTCGTCGATGGTCAGCTGCGCGGCGAGCGGGCGGCGCCAGCCCCGGGCGTCGATGAGCGGCGCCACCTGCGGCCCGTAGAGCCCGTTGCGCACCCCGAGCAGCCCGGCGGTCGCGATGGCCGCCCCGGCGAGCCCGCCCGCCCCGACGACGCCGATGAACGCGAACTGCGAGCCGCCCGAGAACATGAGCAGGCTGAGGGCCATGGCCTGCGGCACGGACAGCCCGGCGGCGACGGCCAGGGCGCCGAACGAGACCCCGTACAGGCCGGTGGCCAGCGCGACCGAGACGGCCTGCCGGACGGCTGCCCGTCCCTCGTCGTCCCGTGTCACGCGGGCCACTGTGACACAGGCGCCCCCGATTAGATCGCCACGTACACGCTGTCGAGATACTCCTCGAGCCCCGCCTCGCCGCCCTCGCGGCCCAGCCCGGAGGACTTCACGCCGCCGAAGGGTGCGCTCGCGTCCGACACGAGCCCGCGGTTCACGCCCAGCATCCCGGTCTCGACGGACTCCGCCAGCCGCATGACCCGCGCGATGTCCCGTGTGTAGGCGTAGGCCACCAGCCCGAACGGCGTGGAGTTGGCCAGCGCGACCCCCTCCTCCTCCGAGCCGAACGTGACCACGGGGGCGACCGGGCCGAAGGTCTCCTCGGTGATCACGCGCAGGTCGGCGGACACGCGGTCGAGGACGGTCGGCGCGTAGAAGTAGCCGCGCCGGTGCGGCCGGTCACCGCCGATGCGGATGCGCGCCCCGGCGTCGACCGCCTCGGCGACGACCTCCTCGACCCGGTCGACGGCGGAGGCCTCGATCAGCGGACCGACCGTGGTGCCCTCGTCGGCACCGTGCCCGACGACGAGCTTGTCGAACGCCTCGGTGAGCCCCGCGGTGAACTCCTCGGCGACGGACGCGTGCACGAGGAACCGGTTGGCGGCGACGCAGGTCTGCCCGGCGTTGCGCATCTTCGCCTGCACGGCGCCCTGCACCGCGGCGGGGATGTCCGCGTCCTCGAACACCAGGAACGGCGCGTTGCCGCCGAGCTCCATCGACGTGCGCAGGATGTTGTCCGCCGACGCCTTGAGCAGCGCGGCGCCGACCTCCGTCGACCCGGTGAACGACAGCTTGCGCAGCCGCGGGTCCGCCAGCAGGGGGCCGGAGATGGTCCGGGCCGACGCCGACGGCACGACGTTGATCACGCCCGTCGGCAGTCCGCGGCCCTCCAGCTCCTCGCGGATGATCTCGGCGACGTACGCGGTGGTGAGCGGGGTCAGCTGGGCCGGCTTGATGACGACCGTGCAGCCGGCCGCCAGCGCGGGGGCCACCTTGCGCGCGATCATCGCGATCGGGAAGTTCCACGGCGTGATCAGCAGGGCGGGGCCGACCGGGCGCCGCAGGACGAGCTGGTGGTTCGCGCCGGACGGGGCGCGCCGGGCGAGACCGTCGAAGCGGACGGCCTGCTCGGAGTACCACCGGACGTAGTCGGCGCCGTACGCGACCTCCGCGCGGGACTCGGCCAGCGGCTTGCCGCCCTCGGCCGTCACCAGCGCGGCGATGTCCTCGGTGCGCGCGGTGAGCGTCTCGTAGACCGCCCGCAGCAGCTCCGCCCGCACCCGGGGAGCGGTCGCGCGCCACTCGGGGAACGCGCCGTCGGCCGCGGTCAGGGCGTCGAGCGCGTCCTGCTCGCCACCGTCGGCCACGTCGAACAGCGTCTCGGTGGTGGCGGGGTCGGCGACCTCGAACGTCCGGCCGGTGCTCGCGGGGCGCCACGCCCCGTCGATCAGGATCCCGGTGGGGACGTGGGCGGCGACGGTGGGGGGCAGCGACGGCGGCGTCATACCGAGGAGTATCGCGTCCACGCCGCGCTCGCGCACGGATCTCGGTCCGCCCGCGACCTACGATGACGCCATGACGGACGCGCCTGTGCCTTCCCCGTACGAGGACCTCCTGCGGCTCGTGCTCGAGACCGGCACCCCCAAGGCGGACCGCACGGGCACCGGGACCCGCAGCGTGTTCGGTCACCAGATGCGGTTCGACCTGTCGGCCGGGTTCCCCCTGGTCACGACGAAGCGCGTGCACCTGCGCTCGATCGTCCACGAGCTGCTCTGGTTCCTGCGCGGCGAGTCCAACGTGGCCTACCTGCGCGAGAACAACGTGACCATCTGGGACGAGTGGGCGGGCCCGGACGGCGAGCTGGGACCCGTGTACGGCGTGCAGTGGCGGAGCTGGCCGACGCCCGACGGCGGCCACGTCGACCAGATCACCCAGCTGCTGGAGAACCTGCGCCGCGACCCCGACTCGCGCCGGCACATCGTCTCCGCCTGGAACGTCGCGGACATCCCCTCGATGGCGCTCGCGCCGTGCCACGCGTTCTTCCAGTTCTACGTCGCCGACGGCCGGCTCTCCTGCCAGCTGTACCAACGGTCCGCCGACCTGTTCCTCGGGGTCCCGTTCAACATCGCGTCGTACGCGCTGCTCACGCACATGGTCGCCCAGCAGGTCGGGCTCCAGGTCGGCGACTTCGTGTGGACGGGCGGTGACTGCCACATCTACGACAACCACGTGGACCAGGTCCGCGAGCAGCTGAGCCGGACCCCGTACCCCGCGCCGCGGCTCGAGCTGCGCCAGGCCGACTCGCTGTTCGACTACACGTTCGACGACGTGCAGGTGGTCGACTACCAGTACCACCCGGCCATCAAGGCCCCGGTGGCCGTGTGAGCCTGTCGCTCATCTGGGCGCAGACTCCGACCGGCGTCATCGGCCGCGACGGCACCCTGCCCTGGCACGTGCCGGAGGACATGGCGCACTTCCGCGAGCTCACCCGCGGGCATCCCGTGCTCATGGGTCGCGCCACGTGGGCCTCGCTGCCGCCGCGCTTCCGCCCGCTGCCCGGTCGCGACAACATCGTCCTGTCGCGCACCCCGGGGTTCGAGCCGGCCGGCGCGATGGTCGTGCGCGGGATCGACGAGGCGCTGCGGCTGGTGGGCAACCGCGACGCGTGGGTCATCGGCGGGGGAGAGATCTACGCAGCGCTCCTGCCGCGAGCCCAGCGCGTCGAGGTCACGGTCGTGTCCCTCGACGTCGGCGGGGACACCCGTGCGCCGGCGCTCGACCCGTCCACGTGGCGGCGCGCCGGCGTGGACCCCGACCGCGGCTGGCACGTGTCGACCGCCGGCGGCACGCGGTACCGCTTCGAGACGTACCTGCGCGCCTGAGGCGCGGACCCGCACGACGGCGGGCAGGCGTGGGGCGGTACCGTGGCCCCATGCCGCGCACCTCCACGCCCACGCGCCCGTTCGGGTCCGTGCTCACCGCGATGGTCACGCCGATGACGGCGGACGGCGCGGTCGACCTCGGCCGGGCAGTGCAGCTGGCGACGCACCTGGTGGAGCACGGCAACGACGGGCTCGTGCTCAACGGCACCACGGGCGAGGCGTCCACGACGCACGCACCCGAGAAGGCGGAGCTGGTCCAGGCCGTCGTCGAGGCCGTCGGCCGGGACGCGTGGATCATCGCCGGCGCGGGGTCCAACGACACCGCGCACGCGGTGCGGATGGCCGAGCAGGCGGCGGAGGCGGGTGCCCACGGGCTGCTCGTCGTGAGTCCCTACTACTCGCGCCCCTCGCAGGAGGGTGTGCGCCGGCACGTCGAGTCCGTCGCGGACGCGACCGACCTGCCCGTGATGCTCTACGACGTCCCCGGCCGCACGGGTGTGCGGTTCGCGCCCGCCACCATCGAGGCGCTCGCCGGCCACGACCGCGTCGTGGCCATGAAGGACGCCGGGGGCGACTCCTACGCCGCCGCCAAGGCCATCGCCGCCACGGGGCTGGGCTGGTACTCGGGCGACGACAGCGCGCTGCTGTCCCTGCTGGCGCACGGCGCCGCGGGCATCGTCAGCGTCTCCGGGCACGTCGTCGGTCCGCAGCTGGCCGGCATCGTCGCCGCCTTCGACGCCGGCGACCACGCCGAGGCCCTCCGCATCTTCCGATCGATCATCCCCGCGATCGACGCACTCAACGGCGCCGGCTTCCAGGCCGTCGCCGCGAAGGCCGCGCTCCAGGTGCTGGGCGTCCTGCCCGAGCGCTCGGTGCGCCTTCCGCTCGTCCCCGCGTCCGACGACGAGCTCGCGCTGATCCGCGACGGCCTGCGGGCCGCCGGGCTGCTCGGTTTGACGTCGGCTGACCGCATCTGATCCCACCAGGAGCCCCATGAGTCACCCGCATCCCGAGCTCACCCTGCCCCCGGCTCTCGCCGCCGGCGCCCTGCGCGTCGTCGCACTGGGCGGGCTCGGAGAGGTCGGCCGCAACATGGCCGTCCTCGAGCACGACGGCCGCCTGCTCGTCATCGACTGCGGCGTCCTGTTCCCCGAGGACCACCAGCCCGGCGTCGACCTGATCCTGCCCGACTTCGAGTACATCAAGGACCGCCTGGACGACATCGAGGCGATCATCCTCACGCACGGCCACGAGGACCACATCGGCGCGGTCCCGTACCTGCTGCGGCTCCGCAAGAACATCCCGCTCGTCGGTTCCAAGCTCACGCTGGCGTTCATCGACGCCAAGCTCAAGGAGCACCGCATCCAGCCGGTCCTGCGCGAGGTCCGCGAGGGGCAGACGGCGACGTTCGGCGGCTTCGAGTGCGAGTTCATCGCCGTGAACCACTCGATCCCCGACGCGCTCGCGGTCGCGGTGCACACCGGCGCCGGCACGGTCCTGCACACCGGTGACTTCAAGATGGACCAGCTGCCGCTCGACGGCCGGATCACCGACCTGCGGGCATTCGCGCGCCTCGGCGAGAAGGGGGTCGACCTGTTCATGGTCGACTCCACCAACGCCGAGGTGCCCGGGTTCGTCGCGCAGGAGCGCGGGATCGGGCCCGTGCTCGACCAGGTGTTCGCCGACTCGACCAAGCGGATCATCGTCGCGTCGTTCGCGTCCCACGTGCACCGCGTCCAGCAGGTGCTCGACGCGGCGTACACGCACAACCGCCGGGTGGCGCTGGTCGGCCGCTCGATGGTGCGCAACATGGGCATCGCCGCCGACCTGGGCTACCTCAAGGTGCCCGAGGGCGTGCTGATCGACCAGAAGCAGGTCGACACGCTGCGGGACGACGAGATCGTGCTCATGTGCACCGGGTCGCAGGGCGAGCCCATGGCTGCGCTGTCCCGGATCGCCAACAACGACCACAAGGTCTCGGTCGGCCCCGGCGACACCGTGATCATGGCGTCCTCGCTGATCCCCGGGAACGAGAACGCCGTCTTCCGCGTGATCAACGGCCTGACCCGCCTCGGCGCGCGCGTCGTGCACTCCGGCAACGCCAAGGTGCACGTCTCCGGGCACGCCAGCGCCGGCGAGCTCCTGTACTGCTACAACATCCTCAAGCCGCGCAACGTCATGCCCGTGCACGGCGAGATCCGGCACCTCGTGGCCAACGCGGCGCTCGCGGTGCAGACCGGCATCCCCGCCGACCGCGTGGTGCTCGCCGAGGACGGCGTGGTGGTCGACCTGGTCGACGGGCGTGCCCGGATCGTCGGCGCCGTGCCCTGCGGGTACGTGTACGTCGACGGGTCGAGCGTCGGGGAGATCACGGAGGTCGAGCTCAAGGACCGCCGGATCCTCGGGGACGAGGGGTTCATCTCGATCTTCGCGGTGGTCAGCTCCGCCGACGGCAAGGTGCTGGCCGGCCCGCAGATCCACGCTCGCGGGTTCGCCGAGCAGGACGCCGTGTTCGACGACATCCTCCCGGAGCTGACCGCGGCCCTCGAGGAGTCGGCGCGCAACGGGAACTCCGACGCGCACGTGCTGCAGCAGGTCATGCGCCGGGTGGTCGGCCGCTGGGTGTCCAACCGCCTGCGCCGCCGCCCGATGATCATCCCGGTGGTCGTCGAGGCCTGACCGGCCCGATCCGCGCGGCCCCGTCCTGCTCGCCAGGGCGGGGCCGTCGTCGTCGGCGCTCGGCTCAGGTCGGCGTGACGCGGGTGACCTCGTCGGCGGTGACGTTCTCGTCGGGGGGCGGCAGGACGTCCGGCTCGCGGGGCCGCCGCGAGGCTGCGGCGGAGCCGAGGAGGATCAGCGCGGTCGCGCCGAGCACCCCGGCGGTGATCGCCTCGTCGAGCACGAGGGCGCCGAGCGCGACGGCGACGACGGGGTTCAGGTACGCGACGAGGGTGGACCGGGCCGCGCCCACCTCGACGATGAGCCGGAAGAACAGGACGAACGCGAGGGCGGTGCACAGGGCGCCGAGTCCGACGAGTGCGAGCACCGCGTCGACGGGCGGCCAGGGGTGCGGTCCGGTCAGGAGCACCACCGGGGCGTACGCCAGCGCGGTGAGCCCGAGGCAGGTGGCCGTCAGGGGGATCGCGGGGACGTCGCGCAGCGCACGGTCGGCGATGATCGGCGCGGTGGCGTAGCCGAGCGCCGCCAGGAGCACCTGGGTGACCGCCCACGGATCACCCCCGGCAGCTCCCGGTCCGAGCAGCAGGGCCACACCGCCGAGGCCGACGAGCAGGCCGATCCAGCGGATCAGCGCCACGGGACGCCGGTCGCCGACCAGTCGTCCCAGCACCACCGCGGCGATCGGCACGGTTGCGACGAGCAGCCCCGTGGTCGAGCTCGACAGGGTGCGCTCGGCGTTGGACAGCAGGATCCACGGCAGGACGATCTCCAGCACCGCGAAGCCGAGGACGGCACGCCAGCGCCCGCGCAGCACCCGCAGCCCGCCACCGCGCACCGCGAAGGGCAGGAGCAGCAGGGCACCCAGCGCCGTGCGCACGAACACCACCATGACCGGCGTGACGTCCGTGACGGCGATCTTGATGAGCAGGTACGGGATGCCCCAGATGACGCCGACGGCGACCAGGAGGAGCCAGCCGCGGCGGCTCACGTGGGCACCGCGCAGGACCAGGAACGCATGGTGCCACCGTAGGACGGACCCCTGACACGCGGGCGTGAGGTCACCCGGCCAGCGGGACCTGGCGCGTGCTCGGGGGAGGAGACGATCATCCCGGGGTGGCGCCACGGAACGCCGCGAGACGCTCGTGCTCGACCTCCACGGCCTTCCTCGTGCGCGACGACCACGGCACCCACTCGTCCAGCTCGAGCGCGAGCGTCGCGCCCTTCGCGCGCGGCCGCCAGGTGCCGACCACCTCACCGTCCGCCAGGACCGCCCCAGGCCGGCCGATGCTGGGCCAGAGTGCCTTGTGGTGGGTCCTGTCCGGGACCAGGAGCTCGCGGTCGCGACCCTGCAGGAAGAGGTCGTACGGGCCGAGCAGCCGCACGAACGGGTCGCCGGGCGGGTCCTGGAGGGCCGGGAGGTCGTCGTCGAGGATCTCGGCCGGAGTCCCGTCGACGTCCACCTCGACCGCGTCGTCGGGCCATCGGGCGGACACGTCACCGAGCGTCGAGTCGAGGTAGACCGCAGCCTGCTTGCGGGTCAGTGGACCCAGCAGGTGCAGGAGGCCGCGCAGCACGTCGAGCGGGCCGTCGTCGCCGGCGGCGGGCCTGTCGAGCACCCCCACCTGACCGGCCGGCCACCGGGGGATGCGCCTCACGACCGGGGGAGACGTCCCGGGCTCGAGCTCGAGACCGGCGTGCAGGGCGGCGAGCCGGAACGTCATCTCGTACATGTGCGTCGCGCCGCAGCCCTCGCACCAGCGCAGGTAGGGCTCGGGCAGCTCGGCCGTCATCCGGGTGGACAGCGCGCCCTTGGCCATCGGCTCGTCCACGACCTCGTGCATGGTCCGCGAGACGGTGGCGAGCGCGTCGAGCACCTGGATGTCCGCGGCCGCGAGGGAGGCCGAGGCGTTGATCACGCGCTTCGCCGCGTCGGTCTCGGAGTACGGGCGCAGCGCCTTCTCGACGGCCGTCAGGTCCGACCGACGGTAGGCGTGCGGGGCGCCCCGCAGCGTCCACGCCAGCGCGAGCTCGTGCGGCCAGTCGCGTGCCGAGACGGGGACACCACGCACGGCCAGCGCCCACAGCGCGCCGTCCGGACCGGTGTCCTGCACGCCGTGGTCGAGGATCGCGGCGTCGTCGGGGCGTCGTCGGCTGCTGAGCGGGCGGTCCAGCTGCTGCGCGTGCACGCGGTACCGGAGGACCTTCTCTCGGGTCACGGCCATGGCTCCACCGTGGCACGAGGCGCCGACACGAGCAGGTCAGCCGCCGAGGATCCCCGGCCCGGCGGCACGGAGCACGCGGGTGTACCGGTCCGCCGCGCCGTCGGGGAGCATGCCGTCCAGCTCGAGCTCGACGAGCCCGTGCACCAGCGCCCACAGCCCGAGCGCAGGCTCCTGCGCAGCGGGAGGCTCCACCCCCAGCACGCGGGCGACGGCGTCGCGCAGGACGGAGAACGTCGCGCTCGCCGTGGCCGGACCCCGCGTCCCGTCCTGCAGCCCCGCACCGGCGGCGCCGAACATCACGCGGTAGAAGTGCGGACCGTCGAGCGCGTTCGCGCGGTACGCGAGCCCGAGCCCGAGCAGGTCGGCGGCCGCGTCGTCGGTGCGGGGGACCGCGGCGAGCCGCTCGGCGAAGCGCGCGAACGCCTCGTCGCCGACGGCACGCACCAGGTCCTCCCGGCTGCCGAACAGCGAGTAGACCGCGGACGCCGACGTGCCGGCGCGAGCGGCGAGGTCGCGGACGGTGAGCGCACCCGCTCCTGCGGTCGCGACGATCGCACCCGCCTCCTCGAGGAGGCGGGTGCGCAGGGCGTCGTCGTGCACGCGGGGCCGGGCCACCGGGCGAGTCTAGGGGGTTGACGCGGGTTTGTGAACGCTGTTCTATAACACTGTTCACAAACGAGGAGACTCCGATGATCGAGCTGACCGACGCCGCCAGGATCACCGCCGGGGCCGTGGCGCTCTCGGTGGTCGCGATCGAGTCCGGGGGCGCCTTCCTGCTGCGCGTCGCCACCGGGAAGGAGCAGGCGACCGCGTTCCAGAAGAGCTTCTACCGGGCCGGCCACGCGCACGCCGGGGTGCTGGTCACGCTCGGGCTCGTCTGCCTGCTGCTGGGGGAGGCCACGTCGCTGGACGGGTTCTGGCGCTGGCTGGCGCAGACGGGGGTGCTGCTCGCGGCGATCGTGATGTCCGCCGGGTTCTTCCTCTCCGCCCTGGGCCGCGGCCGGGAGACGCCGAACAGGGCCGTGGTGCTCCTCGGGGTGGGGGCCGTGCTGCTCGCTGCGGGGGTCGTGACCCTGGGCGTCGGGCTGCTGCTCGGGTGATCGCGCGGCCGACACGCGCCCCGGCGCGCCCGTCTGGTCGGTCGCCCGGCTACTTTGAGGACCATGGCGACTCGTACGTCCACCCCTCGCGCCCGCTCCGGTGCGCCGGCGACGTCGCGCGCCTCCGGCAAGCCCACCGGCAAGGCGACCGGATCGTCCCGCCCGCAGGGGCGCAGACCCGCTCCGCCGCCGTCCCGGCCGGCCCTGCCGGTGCGCATCGTCAAGGGCGTCTTCATGGGCACCGCGCACCTCGTCGGGGGCACCGCGCGCCGCGTCGGCAAGGGTGCTCGAGACCTGGACCCCTCGCACCGGCGCGACGGCCTGGCGTTCACGCTCCTCGGCCTGGCCATCGTCATCGCCGCGCGTGAGTGGTGGGACCTGTCCGGCACCGCGGGCACGGTCGTGCACAACGTCGTGGCGGGGACCTTCGGCATGGTCGGCGTCGTCGTCCCGCTCGTCCTGCTCGGGCTCGCCATCCGGCTGATGCGCCACCCGGAGCGGGTCGAGGCCAACGGGCGCATCGTGATCGGGCTCGGCGCGATCACGCTCGCGGTGTGCGGGCTCGTGCAGATCGCCGCCAGCCTGCCCAACACGGACGACTTCCCCGCCCTGCGGCTGGCGGGCGGCATGGTCGGATTCCTGGTCGGCACGCCGCTGGCCAGCCTGATCACCCCCGGTGTGGCGGTCGCTCTGCTGATCCTCCTGGCGTTCTTCGGGGTCCTCGTCGTCACCGCGACGCCCGTGCACCAGGTGATCCCGCGGCTGCGCGGCGTCTACGACAAGCTCACCGGCAACCACCGCGACCCTGCCGCGGACGCGGAGGTCGAGGACGACGCGCCCCTCGTCATCAACGCCTTGCACACCGCCGTCCCCGAGATCGAGGCACCGCCGAAGAAGCGCGGGCTGCTCGGGCGCAAGCGTGCGCGGGCGGACCAGGTGGACGAGCCCGAGGACACCCGGCTCGACGGGTACGACGGCGACGAGGCGTTCGCCCGCGCGGCCATCGTCGCGGCCGCGGAGGCCGAGGCGGAGGCGCAGCTCGCGCGCGACGCCGCGCCGGACACGGTGCCCACCACGGTCGTCGCCAAGACCCCGCTCGTCGCACCCGAGACCACGCCCGTGCCGCGCGGTGAGCAGCCGATGCTGGGCGGCGACGTGCTCTACACGCTGCCCGCGGAGGACGCCCTGGCCAAGGGTGCGCCGCACAAGGTGCGCTCGGCCGCCAACGACCGCGTCGTCGAGTCGCTCACCTCCGTGCTCGAGGCGTTCGAGATCGACGCCCAGGTCACAGGCTTCACGCGCGGTCCGACCGTCACGCGGTACGAGGTCGAGCTGGGTCGGTCGGTCAAGGTCGAGCGGGTCACCGCGCTGAGCAAGAACATCGCCTACGCGGTGGCCAGTGCGGACGTGCGCATCCTGTCGCCGATCCCCGGCAAGTCGGCCATCGGCATCGAGATCCCCAACACCGACCGCGAGACCGTGTCGCTGGGTGACGTGCTGCGCTCCAGCGCGGCCAAGCGCACCGAGCACCCGATGGTGATCGGCGTCGGCAAGGACGTCGAGGGCGGGTACGTCACCGCCAACCTGGCCAAGATGCCCCACCTGCTGGTGGCCGGCGCCACCGGCGCGGGCAAGTCCAGCTTCGTCAACTCGATGATCGTCTCGATCCTCATGCGCGCCACGCCCGACGAGGTGCGCATGGTGCTCGTCGACCCCAAGCGCGTCGAGCTGACCGTCTACGAGGGCATCCCGCACCTGATCACCCCGATCATCACGAACCCGAAGAAGGCCGCCGAGGCGCTCGAGTGGGTGGTGCGCGAGATGGAGGCGCGCTACGACGACCTCGCGAACTTCGGCTTCAAGCACATCGACGACTTCAACACCGCCGTCCGCGCGGGCAAGGTCAAGCCGCTGCCGGGGTCCGAGCGCAAGATCGCCACGTACCCGTACCTGCTGGTGGTCGTCGACGAGCTCGCCGACCTGATGATGGTGGCCCCGCGCGACGTCGAGGCCTCCATCCAGCGCATCACGCAGCTGGCCCGTGCAGCCGGCATCCACCTGGTGCTCGCCACGCAGCGCCCGAGCGTGGACGTGGTCACCGGCCTGATCAAGGCGAACGTGCCGTCCCGGCTGGCGTTCGCGACCAGCTCCCTCACCGACTCCCGCGTGGTGCTCGACCAGCCCGGCGCCGAGAAGCTCATCGGGCAGGGTGACGCGCTGTTCCTGCCGATGGGTGCGGCCAAGCCGATGCGTACGCAGGGCGCCTGGGTGTCCGAGTCGGAGATCCACGCGGTCGTCGAGCACGTGAAGAAGCAGCTCAAGCCCTCGTACCGCAAGGACGTCGTCGTCGCGGCGGTGAAGAAGACGGTCGACGAGGACATCGGCGACGACCTCGACCTGCTGCTCCAGGCCGCCGAGCTGGTGGTCACGACGCAGTTCGGGTCGACGTCCATGCTCCAGCGCAAGCTGCGGGTCGGCTTCGCCAAGGCGGGCCGCCTGATGGACCTGCTCGAGTCGCGCGAGATCGTGGGGCCGTCCGAGGGCTCCAAGGCGCGCGAGGTGCTGGTCCAGGCCGACGACCTGCCGGGGACGCTCGCCATGCTGCGGGGCGCGCCCGGCGAGGAGGAGGACGACCGGTACGCCATGGGCGCTGACGGCGCCCTGCCGGGCGAGCCGCCGGTGGCGACCGACTACTTCGACGGTGCGGAGGAGGACGACGCCGGGCAGTGGTCCGGCGGGGGTCGGTGAACGGCCCGTTCTCCGGCCCCTGGGGGGTCGTCAGCACGGTGATCGCGATCGTCGCGATCGCGGCGCTCATCGCCGTCCTCATCCTGCTCGGCAAGCAGCGCGCGCAGGTCCGTCGGGCGAACGAGCTGCTGGAGCTGTCCCGGGAGCTACGGCACCGCTACGACGCCCTGCAGGCCGTGACCAAGGAGGGCGTCCTCGTCCAGTCGTTGTCCGGCCGGGTGCTGGACATCTCGGAGCGCGCGGCGGCGATCCTCGGCATCGACGCCGCCTCGGCCGTGGGTCGCTCGGTGGCCGACCTGCCGGTCGTCCTCGTCAACGAGATGGGTCTGGCCATGAACCCGGCGGCGGTCCTCGGGCACCGCTCGGGCGTCGCGCGCGCGGGGTGGACCGTGGACTCGGAGCTCGTCGGCGTCGCGCTCCCCGGGACCGACACCACGCAGGCGCGCATGGTGCAGGTGGCCAGCCAGCTGGTGCCGGCCGGCGACGGCGACGCCGCGGCGGTGCTGACCACGCTCGTCGACGTCACCGGCAGGCGCGAGGTCGAGGCGGCCCTGTCTCGCAGCGAGATGCAGTTCCGGGTCGCGATGGAGAACGCGCCGATCGGCATGGCGCTCGTCGACGTCGAGTGGCGGATCGTCGAGGCGAACGCCGCGTTCGCCGAGCTGCTGGGCACGAGCGTCGGAGCCCTGCGCGGGTACCGGATGGAGGACCTCAGCACGCCCGAGGGCCGCCCCGCCGAGCGCCTCGAGGTCGACCGGCTGCTCGGCGGCGGGCAGCACCGGTTCTCGCTCGAGAAGCGCTACCAGCGGGCCGACGGGCACGAGGTCTGGGTCGCGCTCGACGCCGCACTGGTGCGGACACCCACCGGGGCCCCCGACCACTTCGTCGTCCAGGTGCGGGACTCCACCGAGTCGCGGCTGCAGGCCGAGATGCTCACCCACCGCGCCATGCACGACCCCCTGACCGGGCTGGCCAACCGCACGCTGCTCCAGGAGGTGCTGCAGGCGGTGCTGGAGCAGCCGGGGGTGGTCGACCGCGTGGCGGTGCTGGCCTGCGACCTGGACGGGTTCAAGGAGATCAACGACCGGTACGGGCACGCGGCGGGCGACGAGGTGCTGGTGCACGTCGCCGGCGTGCTGCGCGCCGCGACCGCCCGACGCGGCACGGTCGCGCGGCTCGGTGGCGACGAGTTCGTGGTCGTCGTGCAGGACCTCGACGGTCCACGGGCGGTGTTCGAGGTGGCTTCCGCCATCCATGCCGGGCTGCAGGAGGCGGTCCGGGTGGGCCGGCGCCGGCTGAACGTGGCCGCGAGCATCGGCATCGCGATCGCGGACCCCGACTCGATCGAGGGTGGCGCGCCGGGCCTGCTGGCCGCCGCGGACGCCGCCCTCTACCGCGCCAAGGGCTCGGGCCGCGGTCGCACGGAGGTCTACGAGTCCTCGATGACGATGGGGTCGGCCTCCGACCTGCACCGCGAGCTCGCGGCGGCGATCGCCGAGGACCAGCTGGTGGTCCACTACCAGCCGATCGTCGACCTCTCCGACGCGCGCGTCGTCGGCTACGAGGCCTTGGTGCGGTGGGAGCACCCGCAGCGGGGTCTCCTGCTGCCGGCCTCGTTCCTCTCGCTCATCCAGGAGGCGGGGATGTCGGTCGCGCTCGGGCAGCTGGTGGCCACGCGCGTCGTCGAGTTCGTCGCCTCCATCCACGACCGCACGCGCTGGGTGTCCGTGAACGTCTCGGCGGACCAGCTGGGCGACGGGGAGTTCGCGACGACCCTGCTGGCGGAGATCTCCCGGCACCGGCTCACCGCGGGCCGGATCGTCGTGGAGCTCACCGAGTCCTCGCTCGTCGCGTCCGGCACGCGCATCCGCCACGAGCTCACGCAGCTGTCCGCGGCGGGCGTGCCCATCCTGCTCGACGACTTCGGCACCGGCGTCTCACCGCTCTCGTACCTGCGGGACCTTCCGGTGGCGGGCGTGAAGCTCGACATGTCGTTCACGTCCGGGATCCCCGAGGACCCCACCGCCGGCAAGGTCGCGCGGGCGCTCGGTGCGCTGGCGCGCGAGCTGGCGATGGTGACCATCGCCGAGGGCATCGAGCACGAGGAGCAGGCCGAGTACCTGCACCGCAACGGCTGGCGCTACGGGCAGGGCTGGCTGTACGGCAGCGCCCAGCCGGGCGACATCAGCCGCTGACGCGAGGGACCACGTACGGCACGACGCCGGTGGGCGTGAGCGGGGTGACGCGCTGCGGTGCTCCAGTGCCCGCCGCCTCGACGACCGCCGCGGTCCGGTCCGCCACCTGCGCGGCGCTCAGCGTGCTGGTCCCACCGGCGATGTCGACGAGCGCGTGCACCTGGTGGCCACCCAGTCGGTCGACGGTGATGGGGGTCCACTCCACCCCGGTGACCCGCGCCGGGCCGGCGGGCCGCCCTTCGGCCGGGAACGCGCCGGTGGCTTCGACGTGCGCCGTGAGCAGCAGGCCCGAGGACGTCTTCGGCGAGCAGCACTCGCCGTCCTGGTTCGAGACGTAGTTGCCGAGGCCGTACGCCACCCACATGCCCTCGCCGCGGGGTCCGCCGGTCAGGTGCGCCACCGGCTGCGGGACGTGCGCGTGGTGGCCGATGACCAGGTCGAACACCCCGGAGTCGGCCAGCTGCTGGTCGATCGCCACCTGCTCGGGCGTCGGCTCCGTCTGGTACTCGACGCAGCAGTGGACGCTGGCGATCACCAGGTCGGCACCCGCCGCACGCGCCGCGGTCGCCTGCGCCACCATCGCCGGCACGTCGACGAGGTTCACCGACCACGGCTTGTCGGCGTCGACCGGCATACCGTTGGTCCCGTAGGTCGCGGCGATCTGGGCGACCGTGATCGTGCGACCGCCGCGGTCGAGCCGGTAGAGCTGCGGCTGGGACTGCTCGACCGCGTTCCGCGCGGTGCCGACGTGCCCCAGACCCGCCGCGTCGAGCGCGTCCAGCGTGGCCGTCACCCCGGCGAACCCGCGGTCGACCGAGTGGTTCGACGCCGTCGAGCACCCGTCCCACCCCTGGGCCTTCAGCGAGCTCGCGATCTGCGGGGGCGTGCCGAACAGCGGGTAGCCGCTCGGCGTGGTGCCGGGGGGCGTGACGGCGACCTCGAGATGGCACAGCGCGAGATCGGCGCCCTGGATCCACGGGTTCATCGGGCCGAGCACGGGGCCGAAGTCGTAGCCCGAGGCGGTGCGGGCGCTCGAGAGCACCGGCAGGTGGGGGAGCACGTCTCCGGCGGCGACGATCGAGAACGCGGCGTCGGGGTCGGGGGTGGGCGTCGGCGTGGGCGTCGGCGAGCCGTCGGGGCTCTGCGACGGCGCGGCGGTGGTCGCTGCGATGACCGGCGGGCGCGAGGGGTGCAGTGCGGCCGCCACCGCTCCGAGACTCACGAGGAGCAGCAGGAGGAGTGCGAGGCCTGCGACGAGGGGACGCCGACGTCCGGCGCGGGCGTGGCGAGTCACACGCGGACTCTATGCGGTGAACGGGGCATGACCTGCGCCCCTCTAGGCTGTCCGGGTGGTCGACGCCGTACCCTCCGCCTGGAACCTGGCGAACGTAGTCACGGTGCTGCGCATCGCGCTGGTGCCGTTCTTCGCCTGGGCTCTCCTGGTCGACGGCGGGCACACCACCACCGGCCGGCTGATCGCGACCGCGCTGTTCGTGGTGGCGGCCGCGACCGACCGCGTCGACGGCTGGCTCGCTCGCCGCTCTGGCCAGGTCACCGACCTCGGCAAGATGCTCGACCCCATCGCGGACAAGGTGCTCATCGGCACCGCCCTCGTCCTGCTGTCGTGGCTCGGCGACCTGCCGTGGTGGGTGACCGTGGTCATCCTCGTGCGCGAGCTCGGCATCACGGCGATGCGGTTCTTCCTCCTGCGGTTCGTGGTGCTCCCGGCCTCCCGCGGCGGCAAGCTGAAGACGGTGCTGCAGTCGGTGGCGATCGGGCTCTACCTCCTGCCGCTGGACGTGCTGCCCGGGTTCGTCGAGGTCGTCGCCGCGATCGTCATGGGTGCGGCGCTGGTGGTGACCGTGGTGACCGGCCTGGACTACGCGCGGACGGGCCTGCAGATCCGCCGGACCGCCAGCCACCCACCCGCCGCAGGGCTGTGACGTGTCGCTCGCGGCCGACCTCCTCGCGGCCCTCGGCGCCCGCGGCTGGTCGCTGGGCGTCGCCGAGTCGCTGACCGGTGGGCTCGTGTCCGCCGCCCTCGTCGACGTGCCCGGGGCCTCGACGGTCCTGCGTGGGGCTGTCGTGGCCTACGCGACCGATCTCAAAGGCGCTCTGCTCGACGTGGACCGCGCGCTGCTGGCGGCCAGGGGCGCCGTCGACCCGGACGTCGCCCGCGCCATGGCGGCGGGGGCACGCCGGCGGCTCGGGGCGGACGTCGGACTGGCGACCACCGGCGTCGCCGGGCCTGATCCGCAGGACGGGCACCCGCCCGGAACGGTCCACGTCGCGGTCGCGACACCGGAGGGAACCCGCGTGGAGTCGCTCCAGCTCGTCGGGTCCCGAGCAGCCGTCAGGGCGCAGACGGTGGACGCCGTCCTGGCGCTGGGGGTGGAGTTCGTGCGGCGTTCGGGGTGAATCTGGGCGCGGCGACGGGCCGTGGGTCTCCGGAGCGGGAACACTCCGAGGTGTCGCATCGTTGGAACGTCCGTGATGAGCACTCGACCCCCGGCACGACGCATGCCGTCGCGTGTCGGCGGTGCAAGGTACGGTGGAATCCTCCCGGCGAAGGTTTCTGGGGTTCCAGTGGTCCCGGGTCCCCAGCGGATCCCGGTTCCCGGCAAGGATGTGGCACGTGACGCGAGAGGGGGAGCCCGGATGGTTGTACTCCGTCGAGAGATCGGCGATGTGCTGCGGGATGCGCGACAGCGCCAGGGGCGCACCCTGCGCGAGGTGTCGTCGGCAGCCCGCGTCTCGCTCGGGTATCTGAGCGAGGTGGAGCGGGGCCAGAAGGAGGCGTCCTCGGAGCTGCTCAACAGCATCTGCGAGGCGCTCGACGTCCCGATGTCGCTCGTCCTGCGCGAGGTCAGTGACCGCGTGGCCGTCGCCGAGGGTCTGCTGATCCCCGACACGGTGCCCGCGGACCTCGCGGCGTCGGTGGCCAGCGCCACCGACTTCGGGTGGGCGCGGTCGCGGTCGGAGCTCGCCGCCATCAGCTGAGGTAGTTCGTGGATGATCGGGCGGGTTCCCCGTCCGGTCGACGGGTCGTCTTCGGGCGCCCGCGACGACGGACAGCGATGTCCGTTCGTCCACCTGCACGGTCCGTGGGCCCCCGCCCGCGGGCCGTTGCGCGTTCCGGGGTCAGCCAGGGTTCGCCTGGCACCGCGGGCAGTAGAAGATCGGGCGCTCCATCGGCGGCCTGCGCGCCTGCCCGACGGCGATCGGCCTCCCGCAGCGGTGGCACGGCTGTCGCGCCCTGCCGTGCACGTGCCCGGGTGGCCTGCCGTCGGCGACCGCCCGTTGCAGCTGCCGGCGAGCGACCGACAGCAGCCGACCCGGCTCCTCGACCTCGTCGGCAGGCGTCCACGGCCAGAGCCGCTCCGCGAACAGGGACTCGGCCGCGAAGATCGTGCCGATGCCCGCGGCGACGGTCTGGTCCAGCAGCACCTCCGCCGCGGGGGTCGACCCGCGGGCCGCCCACCGCCGCAGCGCCTCGTCCAGGTCGAACGCCTCCGCCAGCATGTCCGGCCCCAGGTGCCCGATCAGGGTGTGCTCGTCGCGGGTGCGCACCACGTCGAGCATGCCCAGGTGGTACCCGACCGTGGTCCAGTCCGCGGTGGCCAGCACCGCGCGGACCTGGGGGGACCGGGCGGCCGCCTCGGGTGAGCCGGTGCGGGCGATGCGCCAGTACCCCTCCATGCGCAGGTGCGTGTGCAGGGTGCGGCCGTCGTCGAACCGGGTGAGCAGGTGCTTGCCGTACGACCGGGTCTCGAGAACGGTGCGGCCGACGAGGTCCACGGTCGCGGCGGTCGGCCAGCGCAGGTCGGACCGCACCAGCTGCTGTCCGCCGAGCGCGAGCTGGAACCGGTCGGCGGTCCGGCGCAGGATGTCGCCCTCAGGCACGGCGCCTCACGACTGGCGCAGCCGCAGGCCGCGCGGGGTGGTGGCGAACCCGGCGGCGCCGAGCGCCTTCCCGAGCGGGCTGTGCAGGGCGCCCTCGAGGACGTCGACGCCGTCGACCCGCACGATCGTGAGCCGGCCGGTGTGCCGGGTCCGGACCGTCGTCGCGAGCCCCTCGGCGGCGGCCTCCAGGACGCCGGCGTCGGACGTGAACGACAGCGCGGTCCGTCCGCCGCGCTCCAGGTAGAGCACGAGCGCGCCGTCGACGAGCACCACGAGCGCGCCTGCCTTGCGACCGGGTCGGTGCCGACCTGCGCCGTTGTCGGTGGTGTCGGGACCGGCGACCGGCCACGGCAGCGACGCGCCGTACGGGTTCGCGGGGTCCGTCGCTGCGAGCACGACGACCTGGAGATCGGTGGGGCCGTCCTCGTCGGCGGAGCGCTCGACCACCTGGGCGTCGACCCGCAGGCGGTCGACCGCCCCCGGTAGCGCGAACTGGGAGCCGCCGAGCCGTTCGACGAAGTAGCCGCGGCGCACCTGTCCGCCCTGCTCCAGCGCCGAGAGCACGCGATAGACGTCGGCGAACCGGGCGCCGATCCCCTCGGCCGGGGCGACCGCGCGGGTGAGGATGCCGTGCCGGTCGAGCAGCTGTGCGGCCAGGGCGTGCGCGCGGAGGGTCGGGTCGGACTCGCGCGCGGGCAGGAGCGACCAGCGTCCGCCGCTCGCGGCTCCGTTGAGCCCGAGCGCGCTGGACCGTGTGCCGGGGTCGCCGGCGAGCTGGACGGCCGCGCGCAGGCCGAGCCGGGGGCGCAGCGGCCGCCCGCGCGGAGTGGCGGACTTGGTGCGGTGGGCCGTGCTCCCGGTGCCCAGCCAGGCGCGCAGTGGTGCGAGGCCGTCGTTGGTCACGTGGCCGGTCCAGACGAGGTCCCACACCGCGTTCGCCACGTCGGCCTGCGACGGCGACGCCTCGTCGGGGCGCAGCTGGCGGACGCGCTCGGCCAGCGCACCGAGGAACCAGGCGCCACCGCCACCGAGCGCCTCGAGGATCGCGGCGTGCAGGGGGGAGTCGGGCGCGGCCTCCGCGGCGGGGAGCGTGAGGTCGGCGACCGCGGCGGGATGCACCGAGACCAGCCCGTCGTGTCCGGCGAGCGACCCGTGACCGGCCCAGATGACCTCTCCCGCGGCGGTGAGCTCGTCGAGCATCGCCGGGCTGTAGTCGATCACGCGCGCCGGCAGGACGTGGGTCTCGAGCGCCGACGCCGGCAGGACCGCGCCGGCGAGCTGTTCGACCACGCGCGCGACGCCGTCCACGCCCCGCAGCGTGCCGGTGGCCGAGCCGCGGCCGGACCGACCGACGGGCTGGACGCCCTGCCAGCGCGGGAGGAACACCCCGAGGGCCTGCGGATCGACCGGCTCGACCTCGGCCCGCAGCGCGGCGAGCGACCGGCGCCGCAGCGTCCGCAGCACGTCGGCGTCGCAGAACTCGTCGCCGGTACCCCCGAGCACGTCCGGCCGCAGCCTGCCCTGGACCAGGACGCCGAGGCCTTCGAGCCGGCGCAGCGTCTCGGCGACGACCGCGACACCCCACCCGAACCGCGTGGCCGCCTGGGCCGCCGTGAACGGCCCGTGCGTCCGGGCGTGGCGGCGCAGGAGGTCGCCCACGGGGTCCGGCACCACCTCGGTGAACACCTCGGGCACCCCGACCGGCAGGGCGACCCCGAGCGCGTCGCGCAGCCGACCGGCGTCCTCGACGGCCGCCCACTGCTCCGCCCGCTCGGGTGCCACGCCACCGAGCCGCACGCGGATCAGGCGTCGCGCACCCTCGAGGTCGGTCAACCACGCCGGCACCTGCTCGCGGACCTCCGGCTTCGTGCGCTCGGCCAGCTCGCCGGCGGTGAGCGGTCCGTGCCGCCGGACGGCGTCGGCCAGCTGCTCGAGCGTGCCCGCCTGCCGGTCCGGCGCGCGGCCGCTGAGCTCGGCCTCGGTGCGCAGGACGGCGTCCGGGTCGAGGAGATCGGCCAGCTGGGACTCGCCGCCCTGGCCCAGCAGCTCGGCGAGCAGCGTGGGGTCGAGCGTGAGGGCGGCGGCGCGACGCTCGGCCAGGGGCGCGTCGCCGTCGTACAGGAACTGGGCGGTGTACCCGAACAGCAGGGACTGCGCGAAGGGCGACGGCTGGGTGGTGGTCACCTCGACCACCCGGATCTTGCGGGACGCGACGTCCCGCATGAGCGTGGTGAGCGCCTCCGTGTCGAAGTCGTCCTGGAGGCACTCCCGGACCGCCTCGAGCAGGATCGGGAAGTCGGGGTAGGCGGAGGCGACGGAGAGCAGCTGCGCCGAGCGCTGCCGCTGCTGCCAGAGCGGCTGGCGGCGGTCGGGGCGGCGCCGGGGGAGCAGCAGGGCGCGGCTCGCGGCCTCGCGGAAGCGCGCGCCGAACATGGCCGACGAGCCGAGCTCGGCCTGCACCGAGTCGAGCACCTCGTCGGGGTCGAGGAAGAGCGATGCCAGGTCGATCGCCGGACCGGTCTGCTCGGCCCAGGGGTCGTCGACGCCGAACCCCGCGTCCAGCCCCCCGTCCAGCATGTCGGGCAGGCGCAGGACGATCCCGTCGTCCGAGTGCATCGCGGCCGCGTCGACGCCGTACCGCTCGCGCAGCCGCGCACCGATGACGATCGCCCACGGGGCGTGCACCCGCGCGCCGTACGGCGAGTGCAGGACCACCCGCCAGTCGCCCAGCTCGTCGCGGAACCGCTCGACCACGAGCACGACGTCGGTGGGGACCTCGCCGGTCGCCTCACGCTGCTCGCGCAGGTAGGTGAGCAGGTTGTCGGCCGCCCACGGGTCCAGCCCGGCCGCCTCGACGCGCGCGCGGGCGTCGTCGTCGGAGAGCGCGCCGAGCTCGCGGACCCAGCCCCCCATCGCCTGCCCCAGCTCGGCGGGCCGGCCCTGCGAGTCGCCCTTCCAGAACGGCAGCCGGCCCGGGACGCCGGGCGCCGGCGTGACCAGCACCCGGTCCGGGGTGATGTCGTCGATCCGCCAGGTGCTGGAGCCCAGGGTGAACATGTCGCCGACCCGCGACTCGTAGACCATCTCCTCGTCGAGCTCGCCGACGCGCTTGCCGCCGCGCACCGTGCCGCCCGAGCGCTCGGCATCGACCGGGACGTCGCTGGTGGTCGCACCGCTGGCCAGGAACACGCCGAACAGGCCGCGGTCGGGGATGGTGCCGCCGCTGGTGACCGCGAGCCGCAGCGCGCCCGGTCGGCCGCTGAGGACGTCGCGCACCCGGTCCCACACCAGCCGGGGCCGCAGCTCCGCGAACTCCTCGCTCGGGTACCGCCCGGCCAGCATGTCGAGCACCGCGCGCAGGGTCGCGTCGCCGAGCCCGGAGAACGGGGACGCCCGCCGCACCACGACCGCCAGCTCCTCGAGCGACCAGTCCTCGACCGCCACCATCGCCACGATCTGCTGCGCGAGCACGTCGAGCGGGTTGCGCGGGATCCGCATCGTCTCGAGAGCCCCGTCCCGCATCCGCTGCGCCGTGACCGCCGCCGGGACCAGCTCGCCCCGGAACGTCGGGAACACGATCCCGCGGGAGACGGCACCCACCTGGTGCCCGGCCCGGCCGACGCGCTGCAGCCCGCTGGCCACCGACGGCGGCGAGCCCACCTGCACCACCAGGTCGATGGCGCCCATGTCGATCCCGAGCTCCAGCGAGCTCGTCGCGACGACGGCGGGCAGGAGCCCGGCCTTGAGCTCGGACTCGGTCCGGGTCCGCTCCGCGCGGCTCATCGAGCCGTGGTGCGCCCGCGCGAGGATCGTCGTGGCGTCCCGGGTGTCGACGCCGACCGCCGTCCCCGACTGCGCCGGCACCGCGGCCGCGCGCAGCGTCGCGGGGTCCGGTACGTCCTCGCCCGAGCGCTCGGCCCAGACCTCGTTCATCCGTGCCGTCAGCCGCTCGGCGCCGCGTCGCGAGTTGGTGAACACGAGGGTGGACCGGTGCTGGGCCACGAGGTCGACGACGCGCTCCTCGACGTGCGGCCAGATCGACGGGCGGGGCAGCGGTCCGGCCGCCGCGCCGGACAGGTCGAGGTCCGGCGTCACCTCGGTGCCGCGCAGGTCCGACAGGTCCGGCACGGGCACGACGACGTCGACCACGATCTTCTTGGTCGACGGCGGCTGCACCACGACGACCGGCCGGCCCCGGTCGGCGGTCGAGCGCGCGCCGCCGAGGAACTCCGCGACCGCGTCGACGGGGCGGACGGTGGCCGACAGGCCGATGCGCTGCACCGGCCCGGGACCCCCGGGGTGGTCGAGCAGGGCATCGAGCCGTTCCAGCGAGAGGGCGAGGTGCGCACCACGCTTGGTGCCGGCGACCGCGTGGATCTCGTCGACGATCACCGTCCGCACCCCGGCGAGCCCCGCCCGAGCGCCCGACGTGAGCACCAGGTAAAGCGACTCGGGGGTGGTGATGAGGATGTCCGGCGGCTTCGTCGCGAAGGCCCGGCGCTCGTTCGGTGGTGTGTCGCCGGTGCGGATGCCGACGGTGACGTCCGGGAGCTCGAGGCCCAGCCGGGTCGCTGCCTGCCGGATGCCGACCAGGGGGGAGCGCAGGTTGCGCTCGACGTCCGTGGCGAGCGCCTTGAGCGGGGAGACGTACAGCACGCGGCACCGCTCGACGGGATCGTCGGACCGCTCGCCCGTCAGGAGCCCGTCCAGCGCCCACAGGAACGCGGCGAGCGTCTTGCCGGACCCCGTGGGGGCGACGACCAGGGCGTGGTCGCCGCCGGCCACCGCCGTCCACGCCCCGAGCTGCGCGGTCGTGGGCTCGGCGAACGCACCCGTGAACCAGGTCCTGGTCGGGTCGGAGAAGCGGTCGAGCACCACCCGGCCATTGTGTCGGCCCCCACCGACACCCGCGCGCCTCGCGGGGTGGCAGGCTGTCACCCGTGAGGCTTCGAGAGTTCTGGCTGCTGGTGGACGAGGTCCTCGGCAGCGCGCACGGCCGCGAGCTGACGCGTGAGCTCGTGCTCCGCGGGCTCGACCAACGCACGGCGATGCAGGCGCTCGACGACAACGTCGAGCCGCGCACCGTCTGGCACGCGCTCTGCGACGAGCTCGAGATCTCGGAGAACGACCGCTGGGGAGCGGACGCCCGCCGCCCGGCGCCCCCTCGGGCCTAGGAGAGAGCCTCATGACGTCCCGGACCGGCACGGCCCCCACCAGCTGGGCGCCCAGCGTGCGCGACGTCGGCGAGGCGGTCCTGACCCTCGTCGCCACCGGCGTCGGCCTCGCCGTCGCCGTCGCGCTCAGCCGCGGTGTCCGGGCCGACGACGTCGCGGCCATCGCCCTCGCCGCCCTCGTGGTGGCGGTCGGCGACCTCCTGCTCCGGGCCCCGCTGCGGTTCCTCGCCCGCACGGGCAGCGCCGTGCTCGCCCTCGGCCTCGGGCTGCTCGCGCAGGTCGCCGTGCTGTGGTTGGCGCTCACCGTGGTGCCGGGCTTCACGGTGGACAACGTCTGGTCCGTGCTCGTGGTGCTCGTGCTCACCGCGATCGTCATGGCGGTCGGGCGGTGGCTGATCGGCGCGAGCAACAGCGACTACGTCGTGTCGGACCTCGTGCGCCGCGCGCGCAGGCAGGCCCGTCGCGAGGGGATCCGGCCGCGGGTGGCCGGCGAGGCGCGCGAGGCCGGGCTGCTCGTCGTGCAGCTCGACGGTGTCGCGGCCCCCGTCCTGCGCGAGGCGATCGAGGCGGGACTGGCGCCGACCGTGCAGCGGTGGATGACCACGGGGAGCCACAGCCTGGAGTCCTGGTGGGCCCGGATCCCGTCGACGACGCCGGCGAGCCAGGCGGGCCTGCTGCACGGCGACTCCTCCCAGATCCCCGCGTTCCGGTGGTGGGACCGGGACCTCGGTCGGCTGGTCGTCACCAACCACCCCGAGGACGCCGCGCTGGTGGAGCAGCGGCTCACCACGGGCAAGGGGTTACTCGCGGGCGGGGGCACGGCGATCTCGACGATGTTCTCCGGCGACGCCGCCACCAGCTTCGTGGTGATGAGCAAGTCCCGCACCAAGGGTCCGGACGGGGGGCTCGGACCGGGTCCCGCGTACGTGCGCTTCTTCGCCAGCCCGTTCGTGCTGGCCCGCGCCGTGAGCGTGTCGGCGGGGGAGATGATCAAGGAGCTCTACCAGGCGCACCGCCAGCGGGTGCGCGACGTGGAGCCGCGGATCTCCCGCGGAGGCTGGTACGTGGTCCTGCGCGGGATCACCAACGTGCTCCTGCGCGACCTGAACACGTCCCTGGTCGCCGAGGCACTGCTCCGCGGCGACCCCTCGATCTACGTCGACCTCGTGGACTACGACGAGATCGCGCACCACGCCGGTCCCACCCGGCCCGAGTCGCTGCGCTCGCTGGAGGGTCTCGACCGCGTGCTCGGCACGCTCGAACGCGTGGCGGCGGTGGCGCCGCGCGACTACGAGATCGTGGTCCTCTCCGACCACGGTCAGGCGCTCGGGGCCACGTACGAGCAGCTCGGCGGCGAGACGTTGCTCGACTCGGTGCGCGCGCACATGGCGGAGCCGGCCGCCGACGGCGTCGAGAGCAGCACGGGCGAGGACTGGGGTCAGCTGAACGCCCTGGTCAACAGCGCGCTGAACCTGTCGCGAGGCTCGGCCGTCCTGGGTCCCGACCAGGGTCGTCCCAAGCACCCGGCGACCGGTGCCGACGTGCCCGACGTGGTGACCGTCGGCTCCGGCAACCTCGGGCTCGTCTGGTTCCCGCAGGTGCCGCACAGGCTGTCGCTCGAGGAGCTGCAGGAGCGCTGGCCCGGCATGGTGACCGGGCTCGCGGCCCGGCCCGGTGTCGGGGTCGTCGTCGTGGACACGCAGGCGCGCGGTCTCGTCGCGATCGGACCGCGCGGCCTCGTCCTGCTCGAGCAGGACGACGCGGAGCCGGAGGGGGAGGACCCGCTCGTCCCGTACGGACCGCGCGGGCGTGCCGACCTGCTGCGCGCGGCCCGGCTCCCGCACACCGGCGACCTGCTGCTGGTCTCCACGGTCACGGACCGCGGGCACATCCACGCCTTCGAGGGGCAGGTGGGCTCGCACGGCGGGATCGGTGGCGCGCAGAACCACGCCTTCCTGCTGCACCCGACGCGCTGGCAGGTCGCCGACGAGCTCCGGGAGACCGTCGGGGACGACGAGATCCTGGTGGGCGCCGAGGCGGTGCACGAGCAGCTGGTCCGCTGGGCCGACGCCGCGGGGCTGCGACCATGACCGTGCACGTCCGGTGGCTGGGCCATGCGAGCGCCGTGCTCGACGTCGACGGCGTCAGGCTGCTCACGGACCCGCTGCTGCTCCGGCACGCCGGGCTGCTGCGCCGCCGGGGGGCCGCGCCACGCCTCGAGGACTGGCAGGGCGCCGACGCGGTCCTGCTCTCGCACCTGCACCACGACCATGCCGAGCTGGGCTCGTTGCGCCTGGTCGGCGACATCCCGGTGCTCAGCGCGCCGGCGAACGCCCGCTGGCTGCGCGGTCACGGGGTGCCGTCGGCGCGCGGGCTCACCGACCTCGAGTGGTGGACGGTGCCGGGCTCGGACGTCCGTGTGCGGCTCGTCCCGGCCGTCCACGAGCACCGTCAGATGCCGCACCGCCCGAACTCGACGCACGGGTTCGTCGTGGCGACCGACGACTTCCGCATCTGGTTCGCGGGCGACACGGCGCCGTACGCGAGCATGTCGATCCTCCCGGTGCTCGCGGGCGGCCCCGTCGACCTGGCGCTCGTGCCCGTCGGCGGGTGGGGGCCGCGCCTGTCGGGCGGGCACATGGACCCGTCCCAGGCCGCGCGGGCGTGCCGGGCCGTCGGTGCTCGCGAGGCCGTGCCGATCCACTGGGGCACGTTGCACGCCCCCGTCTCGCGGCGCCTGCCCCCGGGCTGGATGGACCGCGCCGGGCCGGCGTTCGCGCGCGCCGCGGCCCGCCTGGCTCCCGGGGTCCGCGTGCACGTCCTGGCGCCGGGGGAGCAGCTCGCGGTGACCCCGACACGCTGACGGCGTGTCGCGCACATCGAACACCTGTTCGGCTAGGGTGGTTCTGCGGGTGAGCGACCGAGCCTCCCACAGCCCCCTCCGGCCGATGCCGGGTCCCGGGGGGCCGGGGTGGCCCGGTCGGTATGTCGGTGGTCGGACATAGCGTCGCTCGCAACAAGACCAGCCCCCGTACCGCAGCAGCAGCTGCTCGAGACAGACGAGGTCGACATGCCCGCACCGAAGGATCGCGAGAAGGCCCTCGAGGCCGCGCTCAGCCAGATCGACCGCCAGTTCGGCAAGGGGTCGATCATGCGACTCGGCGACGACGGCCGCGCCCCCGTCGAGGTCATCCCCACGGGCTCGATCGCCCTGGACGTCGCGCTCGGCATCGGCGGGCTGCCGCGCGGCCGCGTCGTGGAGATCTACGGCCCGGAGTCCTCGGGCAAGACCACGCTCGCGCTGCACGCGGTCGCCAACGCGCAGAAGGCCGGCGGCATCGCCGCCTTCATCGACGCCGAGCACGCGCTGGACCCCGAGTACGCCAAGAAGCTCGGCGTGGACACCGACGCGCTCCTCGTCTCCCAGCCGGACACCGGCGAGCAGGCGCTGGAGATCATGGACATGCTGATCCGCTCCGGCGCCATCGACGTCGTCGTCGTCGACTCGGTCGCCGCGCTCGTGCCCAAGGCCGAGATCGAGGGCGAGATGGGTGACAGCCACGTCGGCCTGCAGGCCCGGCTCATGTCCCAGGCGCTGCGCAAGATCACCGGCGCGCTCAACTCCTCCGGCACCACGGCCATCTTCATCAACCAGCTCCGCGAGAAGATCGGCGTGATGTTCGGGTCGCCCGAGACGACCACGGGTGGCAAGGCGCTGAAGTTCTACGCGTCGGTGCGCCTGGACATCCGCCGCATCGAGACCCTCAAGGAGGGCACCGAGGCGGTCGGCAACCGGACCCGCGTGAAGGTCGTCAAGAACAAGATGGCTCCGCCCTTCAAGCAGGCGGAGTTCGACATCCTCTACGGGGTCGGCATCTCCCGCGAGGGCAGCCTGATCGACATGGGCGTGGAGCACGGCTTCGTGCGCAAGTCCGGCGCCTGGTACACGTACGAGGGCGACCAGCTGGGACAGGGCAAGGAGAACGCCCGCGCCTTCCTGCGGGACAACCCGGACCTGGCCGTCGAGCTCGACAAGAAGATCAAGGAGAAGCTCGGCATCGGCGCCCGGGTCGACGCACCGGCCGACGCCGTGCCGGTCGTCGACTTCTGAGCAGTCGCATGACCAGCAGCAACCGACGTCGAGGGCGGTTCGGGACCGAGCCGCCCTCGACGGGCACGGCTGCGCAGGACGTCGAGCCGGACCAGGAGTCCGTGGCGCGCGCGATCGCGCTGCGGCTCCTGACTTCCTCGGCGCGCAGCCGGGGACAGCTCGCCGAGGCGCTGGCCCGCAAGGGCGTCCCCGACGACGTCGCGGACCGGGTGCTCGACAGGTTCACCGAGGTCGGGCTGATCGACGATGCCGAGTACGCGCGGATGCTCGTCCGGACGCGGCACGCGGAGCGTGGGCTCTCGCGGCGGGCGATCGCCGTGGAGCTGCGCCGCCGCGGGATCGACGACGAGACCGCCGGCGACGCGCTCGAGCAGGTCGACTCGGACGACGAGGACGAGGCTGCGCGCCGGCTCGTGCGGCGCAAGCTGGCCTCGACGTCCGGCCTGGACGCGCCGACGCGGTCTCGGCGCACGCTCGCGGCCCTGGGGCGCAAGGGGTACCCGCCCGGCCTGGTGGCTCGGCTGATGCGCGAGGAGCTCGCCCAGCAGGGCGCCGAGGGCGCGGACGAGCTCGACGGGTTCGACCCGGGTCCGTGACGTTCGGCACAGCTGTGCACACTCGGGCGCGCGCCGGGGTGGCGAAGGGCCCGGACGCGGCCGGGTGTGAGCGACAATGGCCCAGACCCGCGCACCGGTACCGGTGCGCGTCGCGCGTGGCCCGACCAGGAGGATGACGTGGACGCAGGCGCCATCGCCACGATCGTGGGGCTGCTCGGCGCCTGTCTCGTCGCCCTCGTGCTCGTCCTGGTCGCCCGCCGCGAGGCCGGGGTCCAGCGGGCCAGGGCCGCGGAGGACGTCGCCTCGATCAAGGACGACGCGCGGGCGATGCTCGCCGACGTCGAGCGCCGAGAGCGCCGGCTGACCGAGCGGGAGCACAGCCTCGCGGCCGACCGCACCGAGGTCGACGAGCTCGAACGTCGCGCCCGTGCCGACGCCGAGAACGCGGCCGAGGCCAAGCGGTCCGGTGCGCGCACCCTCGAGGACGCCGAGCGCGCCGCCGCACAGCGCGCGACGGACGCCGAGCGCGCGGCCCTCGCCGAGCTCGAGGCAGTCACCGGGCTGACGGCCGAGGACGCGCGCGCCGAGCTGACCCGGCGGCTCGTCGAGCAGGCCCAGAACGACGCCGCGGCGCAGGTCCGCCGCGCGGAGGCCCAGGCTCGGCGGACCGCGGAGGCTCGCGCGCGACGGATCGTCACCACGGCCGTGCAGCGACTCGCCGTCCCGACCAGCACGCAGTCGCCGCTCACGGTGCTGCCCCTCCCGTCGGATGAGATGAAGGGCCGGATCATCGGCAAGGAGGGCCGGAACATCCGGTCCTTCGAGGCGCTGACCGGGGTGAACGTGCTGGTCGACGACCAGCCGGACGCCGTCGTCCTCTCGTGCTTCGACACCGAGCGCCGGGAGGTCGCCCAGGTGGCCCTCGAGGCACTGATGGCGGACGGCCGCATCCACCCGCAGCGCATCGAGCAGGCGTACGCGGAGGCACTGGCCGGTGCGGACGAGCGGACCGACGCCGCGGGCCACGACGCTGCCGAGCGTGCCGGTGTGGGCGCGCTGCACCCGACCCTCGTCCGCACTCTCGGACGGCTGCGCCTGCGGACGTCCTACGGGCAGAACGTGCTCGAGCACCTCGTCGAGACCGCCCAGCTCGCCGCCGCCCTCGCCGCCGAGATCGGCGCCGACGTGGAGGTGAGTCGCCGGGGCGCGTTCCTGCACGACCTCGGCAAGGCGCTCACCGCGGAGGTGCCCGGCACGCACGCCGCGGTCGGAGCGGACCTGGCCCGTCGCCACGGCGAGTCGGCGACCGTGGTCAACGCCATCGCCGCGCACCACGACGAGGTCCCCGCCGAGACGGTCGAGGCCGTGCTCGTCCAGGTGTCGGACGCGATCTCCGCCGCCCGACCGGGCGCCCGCCGCGAAGAGCTGGACCAGTACGTGGAGCGGATCGACAAGCTCGAGCAGCTGGTCGCCGCGCACGCAGGGGTGCGTCGTGCGCTGGCCATGTCCGCGGGCCGTGAGGTGCGGGTGGTGGTCGAGCCGTCCGAGGTCGACGACTACGCGCTGCCGCAGCTGGCCGTGGCCATCGCGCGCCACATCGAGGCCGACCTGGCCTACCCCGGCGAGATCACCGTGACGGTCGTCCGAGAGATCCGGGCGAGCGCGACCGCCGGCTAGTCCTTCCCGATCGCGGTCACCAGCGTCGGCGCCTCGGCCTGCGGCTTGCCGGCGGTCCGACGCCCGACCCGTCCGGCGAGCATCTCCGCCAGCTTGGTGAGCCCGTAGTTGATGACGATGAAGATGAGCGCCGCCACGACCAGCGACTGCAGGATGTTGCCGTTGCCGGAGCCGTACCGGCGCGCGGCATCGAGCAGCTCCGGGTACGTGATGATCACGCCGAGCGCGGTGTCCTTGAGGATGACGACCAGCTGGCTGGCGATCGCGGGCAGCATCGCGATGACCGCCTGGGGGACCTCGATGAGCCGCAGCGACTGGACGTCCCGGAGCCCGACGGCGAGCGCGGCCTCCCGCTGACCCTTCGGCAGGCCGTGCACGCCGGACCGGATCAGCTCCGCGAAGACGGAGCCGTTGTAGAACGTGAGGCCCAGGACGACGGCGACCAGGGGGACGTCGGACGGCTCGATGATCCGCAGCTGCCCGAGACCGAGGTAGAAGAAGATCATCATGAGCAGCACGGGCACTGCCCGGAAGAACTCGACGACGCCGCCGCTCAGAGTCCGCACGATCTTCGACGACGACAGCCGCCCGAGGCCGAACACGAACCCGTAGACCGCACTGGTGACGATCGAGATCCCGGCAGCCTTGAGGGTCTCCACGAGGCCGGGGATCAGGTAGTTGGTCCAGGGGTTGGCGGTCAGGAACGGCTTCCAGAGGGCGGCGTCGAGCTGACCCTTGGCGCCCAGGCGCGCCAGCACCCAGACGCCGATGCCTGCCACGACGACGGTCGCGGCGATGTTCACCCAGACCATGCGTCGGCGAGCGACGGGACCGGGGACGTCGAACAGGGTGCTCATCGGGACACCGCCAGTCGTCGGGAGAGCGAGGTCGTGGCCAGGCCGATCGGCACGACGATGAGGACGAAGCCGAGCGCGAAGGTCAGGAAGATCGCGAGGATCACGTCGGGGCGGAACTCGATCATGGTCTTCATCAGGCCGGACGCCTCCGCCACGGACGCGGCGGCCGCGACGGTGGAGTTCTTGGTCAGGGCGATGAGCACGTTGCCCAGCGGAGCGACGGACCCGCGGAACGCCTGCGGGAGGATGATCAGCCGCGCGGCGGGCCAGAACGACAGGCCGATGGCCCGGGCGGCCTCCGCCTGACCGACGGGCACGGTGTTCACACCGGAGCGCAGCGCCTCGCACACGAAGGCGGCGTGGTAGACGCTCAGACCCAGCACGGCGAGGCGGAAGAAGTTCGTCTGGAAGTCGGGCGAGAGCGTGAGGCCCAGCTGCCCCCAGAGCCCGAGCACGCAGAAGACCATGATGATCGTCAGGGGCGTGTTGCGCAGCAGCGTCACGTACGTCGAGCCGGCCCAGCGCAGGCTCGGCACGGGCGAGATCCGCATGATCGCCAGGACCGTGCCCAGGACCAGCGCGAGGATCGCGGCGTAGAAGGTCAGCTGGATGTTGACCCAGAACGCCGCGAGCACGTCGAACTCGTCGAACAGTGACAGGAACTGCTGGAGGAAACCGTCGTCCACCGACGCTCCTAGCTCTTGGAGGGACCGGGGGCCCGCGCGGTGACCGCGCGAGCCCCCGGAACGTCAGCGGGTCAGGCGCAGGCGGCGGGCGTCGGGGGGTTGAGGTCCTCGTTCGCCTTGTAGCCGGAGGCGCCGACGTTCTTGTCGAGCAGCTCCTGCCACGTGCCGTCGTCGATCATCTTGGTGATGGCCTCGTTGATGGCCTCGCACTTGTCGGACTCCTTGGGGATGCCGACGCCGTAGTTCTCCTCGGAGAACGGGTTGCCGACGACCTTGACCTTGCCCTCGTTCGCGGGCACGGCCGCGAGACCGGCCAGGATGATGTCGTCCGTCGTGACGGCGTCGACCGTGCCGGCGGTCAGGGCGGTGACGCACTCGGCGTACCCGGGCTGCTCGAGCAGGTTGGTCCCCGCCGCGTACTCGTCCTTGATGCGCTGCGCCGACGTGGAGCCGGTGACGGAGCAGAGGTTCTTGCCCTCGAGGTCCTGCGGGCCGGTGATCGAGTCGTCGTCCGCGGCGACCAGCAGGTCCTGGCCGGCGACGAAGTACGGACCGGCGAAGGAGACGACCTCCTTGCGCTTGTCGGTGATGGAGTAGGTGGCGAAGATCATGTCCACCTGGCCGTTCTGCAGCAGCGTCTCGCGCTGGGCCGAGGGGGACTGGACCCACTCGATCTGGTCCTCGCCGTAGCCGAGCTCGCCCGCGACGAACTTCGCCACGTCGACGTCGAAGCCGGTGTACTCGCTGCCGTCCTGGAAGCCCAGGCCGGGCTGGTCGAACTTGATGCCGATCTTGATGGTGCCCTCGGCGCCACCGGAGGCCTCGGTCTCCTCGCTCGTCGCGCCCGCGTCGGTGTCCGTGTCGTCGCCGCCGTCGCTCGAACAGCCTGCGAGCGTGAGCGTGGCCGCTGCGGCGAGTGCCAGTACCAGTCGTCCTCTGCGCATGGTGTGTCCCCTTCGTGTGGTGTGCGGTGTCGGTTCGGTTGTGGTGGGGGTGAGTCAGTGGGTGAGGATCTTCGACAGGAAGTCGCGGGCCCGGTCGCTCGTCGGAGCGGTGAAGAACGTCTCCGGGTCGGCCTCCTCGACGATCTGGCCGCCGTCCATGAACACCACGCGGTTGGCCGCCTTGCGGGCGAAGCCCATCTCGTGGGTGACGACGATCATCGTCATGCCGTCGCGGGCGAGGCCGACCATGACGTCGAGGACCTCGTTGATCATCTCGGGGTCGAGCGCGGAGGTCGGCTCGTCGAAGAGCATGACCTTGGGCTGCATGGCGAGCGCCCGGGCGATCGCCACACGCTGCTGCTGCCCGCCCGAGAGCTGCGCGGGGAGCTTGTCAGCCTGGTTGCGCACCCCCACGCGGTCGAGGAGGTCGAGCGCGATCTCGCGGGCCTTGGCGGGCTTGACGCCCTTGGCCTTGATCTGGCCGAGCGTGACGTTCTCGAGGACTGTCTTGTGGGCGAACAGGTTGAACGACTGGAACACCATGCCGACGTCGGCCCGCAGCCGCGCCAGGGCGCGACCCTCGGCGGGCAGCGGCTGGCCGTCCAGCGCGATGGTGCCGGAGTCGATGGTCTCCAGCCGGTTGATCGTCCGGCACAGGGTCGACTTCCCACTCCCGGACGGGCCGATGATGACGACGACCTCGCCGCGGTGCACGGTGAGGTTGATGTCCTGCAGGACGTGCAGGGGGCCGAAGTGCTTGTCGACGCCCCGGAGCTCCACGAGGGCGTCGGACGTCTGGTCGGTCGGGGCGGGCGGTGCGGCTGAGGTGTCCACCATTGGATGAACCTACGGGGGGTTTGCCCGATCTGGCGAGCCACGAGGGTCACGGTTCGGCAACGCACCCGTCAAGCACAACCCCAGGTGAGGGGCTCAGGGCGAGCGGCCGTACCCTTGTCGGTGATGTCCACGACCCTGCCTGCCGTCCTGTCGGACCTGTCGACGGCGACCCCCACGGCGCCCCCGCGCACCTATCTGGTCAAGACCCTCGGCTGCCAGATGAACGTGCACGACTCCGAGCACATGGCGGGCATGCTCGAGCAGGCCGGCTACGTGGCCGCGAGCCCGGTGGAGGCCGCCGCGGAGGACGCCGACGTCATCGTGATCAACACGTGTGCGGTCCGCGAGAACGCCGCCGACAAGCTGTACGGGAACCTGGGCCGGCTCGCCGGCACCAAGCGCGCGCGTCCGGGGATGCAGATCGCTGTCGGCGGCTGTCTCGCGCAGAAGGACCGCGCGGGGATCGTCGAGCGCGCGCCCTGGGTGGACGTCGTGTTCGGGACGCACAACCTCGACGTCCTGCCGGTCCTGCTGGAGCGCGCCCGCCACAACGCGGAGGCGCAGGTCGAGATCGAGGAGTCGCTGCAGGTCTTCCCCAGCACGCTGCCGACCCGTCGCGAGTCGGTGTTCGCCGGGTGGGTGTCCATCAGCGTGGGCTGCAACAACACGTGCACCTTCTGCATCGTCCCGCACCTGCGCGGCAAGGAGCGCGACCGCCGGCCGGGGGAGATCCTGGCGGAGGTCCAGGCGCTGGTCTCGCAGGGCGCGATCGAGGTGACGCTGCTGGGCCAGAACGTGAACTCGTACGGCGTGGAGTTCGGCGACCGGGGCGCGTTCGCCTCGCTGCTGCGCGCGGCAGGTGCGATCGAGGGCCTCGAGCGGCTGCGGTTCACGTCCCCGCACCCGGCGGCGTTCACCGACGACGTCATCGCGGCGATGGCCGAGACGCCGACCGTCATGCCGCAGCTGCACATGCCGCTGCAGTCGGGCTCCGACCGCATCCTGCGGGCCATGCGCCGCTCGTACCGGTCGGACAAGTTCCTGGGCATCCTCGACCGGGTCCGGGCCGCGATGCCCGACGCGGCGATCACCACCGACATCATCGTCGGCTTCCCCGGGGAGACCGAGGAGGACTTCGCGGAGACCCTCCGCGTCGTCGAGGCGTCGCGGTTCGCGTCCGCGTTCACGTTCCAGTACTCGCCGCGCCCCGGCACCGCCGCGTTCGACCTGCCGGACCAGCTGCCGAAGAGCGTCGTGCAGGAGCGCTACCTGCGGCTCACGGCCCTGCAGGACCGGATCTCGCAGGAGGAGAACCAGGCGCAGGTCGGCCGCACCGTGCAGGTGCTCGTCGCCGAGGCCGAGGGCCGCAAGGACGAGGCGACGCACCGGGTCACCGGTCGCGCCGCCGACAACCGGCTCGTCCACCTCGCTGTGCCCGCGGAGGCCGCGGCCGCACCCCGGCCGGGTGACCTCGTGACCGTCACGGTGACGCACGCGGCTCCGTACCACCTGGTCGCCGACTCCGCGGCGACGGGCGGGACGTTCGAGGTCCGCCGTACGGCCGCGGGCGACGCGTGGGAGCGGCGGCAGGCCGGCGGCGACGAGCACAGCCACGGCGGCGCCGCCGACGCGTGCGGCACGCCGGGTCCCACGGGCCCGGTCTCGCTCGGGCTGCCGACCCTGGTGCGGCGCTGACCGCCTAGTTGTCGGGCACGTCCGGTGGGGGAGCGTCGTCGCGCGGGAGCACGGCCTCCATGGCCGAGAACATCTGCACCCCCGTGCCCAGCCCGCAGGCGAGCAGCTGCGCGAGCTGCGGGTCGGTGACCCCGGGCTCGAAGTCGGCGGACACCTCGCTGTAGAGCGCGAGGACGCCCTCCTCCTCGCGCAGGTACGCCTTGGGCCAGATCCGCTCGCGGTTCCAGTCGTTGATCGCCATGGCTGCGGCCTCACGCTGGTCGAGCTGCAGCCCGCGGTGCCACCGGCCGCGCACCTGGAGGATCTCCTGCTGCTCGCCGAGCAGGAGGAACCAGAAGCGGCTGCCGTCCCACGTGCCGGTCAGGTCGCCGTCGTCGTCGACCACGAACCGGTAGCCGCGGCCGACCAGGTAGTCCGCGATCCGCTCACGGGTCAGCGGAGCCGGCGGCTCGTCGTCGGGCGTCGGCCGCTTGGTGGGCTTGGGCAGGCCACCGAGCACCCGCAGGAGCCAGCCGGGCCCGCTCACGGCGCGACTCCCGCCGGGTCCGGGTACCGCTCGTCCAGGGCGTCGAAGAACATGCTCCCCGTCGACAGGCCGCAGAACAGCATCTGGCTCAGCTGCGCGTCGGTCGCGCCGTGCTCCAGGTCCGTGGCCACCTCCGAGACGACGTGCACGCGGCCGTTGTCGCGGACGCGGATGTACGCCTTGGGCCAGATGCGGTCGGCGTTCCACTCGTTGCAGACGTCGAGCACCTCCTCCAGACGCTCGATCGCGACCTCGCGGTGCCACTGGCCGCGCACCTGGAGGATCTCCGACTTCTCGCCGAACAGGAAGAAGTAGAAGAGCCGGCCGCGCCACAGGCCGCCGAGGTCACCGTCGTTGTCCACGAAGTAGCTGAACTGGTTGTTGGTCATCCAGGCGGCGATGCGGGCGGGCGTCACGTCCGTCGGCAGGTCAGCGGCCGGCTCGGCGACACCGAGCTCGCGCGCGAGCAGCTGGGCGACGCGGTCGTGCAGCTCGTCGTCGTCGGCCTCGAGGGCGGGCGTGGCGTCCGAGGCGTTCGAGGGCAGGGAGCGCCCCCGCCACCAGCGCCGTGCACGATCCCCGAGCGACCCCATAGGCAGGACAGTACCGGCGGTGACCCACACCGGGGTGCCGTCGTTCGGGTGCCGTGCAGGCTCCCGTAGGTTCGGGTCATGCTCGTCGTCGCCGCGCTCGTCCCTGACACCGTGCTCCTGGTCCCGGGGGCCGGCGGCACGGCGGACCCCTCCGCCGGGCTGCGCGAGGCGGCGTTGCGTGCGGTCGGCGAGGTCATCGCCTCGGGGGTCCGGTCGATCGTCGTCGTGGCCCCCGGCCGGGTCGATGGCGTGATCGCCGGGACAGTCCGGACCACGCTCGGTGCCGCGGGGATCCCGGACGGTCTGCTCGGCTGGCCGGTGGTCGAGGTCCAGGTCGACGGCGTCGGGTCCGACGCCCCGGGTGCGCCCGTCGTCCTCGCGCTCCACCTGCTCGCCCGGACAGGGTGGCGTGGTGCCCTGCGCGCCGTCGAGGTCACGTCGGCGACAGCCGCAGACCGGCTCGCCGCGCTCGGCAGCGAGCTCGTCGGGGGAGAGCCCACAGGCCTGGTCGTCGTCGGGTCGGGGAGCGGACGCCACGGACCGGACGCCCCGCTGGCCGACGACGCCCGAGCCCCCGCCCACGACGCGCGGGTGCTGGCCGACCTCGCAGACGCCGGCCCCGCCGCACGAGCCCGGCTCGCCGCTGACGACCCGGTGCTGGCCGACGCGCTGGCCGTCCGCGGCTGGGCGCCGTGGCAGGTCCTGGTGGGCGCGGCCGGCGATGCGACCGTCCGGGCGCGCACCCTCGCCGCATCGACGGACCTGGGCGCGCAGCACGCGGTCCTGCTCTGGGACGCCCGGTAAGGTCTCGCTGTCCGTCCCCGACACGCCGAGGTCCCGATGTCATCCCCCGAGCACGAGCACACCCTCCCGCCGCTGACCATCGAGCGCGTCGCGCAGCGGCTCGACGCGCGGGGCTCGGTCTACGGCCGGGACACGGACGGCGACCTGGTGGGCCGCTGGGACAGCCACCCGTTCTGGTTCATCACGATGGGCCGCACCAAGGAGTACCTCCAGGTCCGTGGCCGCTGGGCGCGGCAGGTGCCCGGCACGGAGCTCGGCACCATCCTGCTGGGCGCCAACAAGTGGTCCGAGACCATGGTCTGGCCCAAGATCTACGTGCGGATCGAGGACGAGCAGGTGGCCGTGTACACGGAGCACACCGTCGACTACCAGAGCGGCGTCAGCGACGAGCAGCTGGACCTGCACCTGACCGGCGGGATCGCCAGCGCCCTGCGCTTCTTCGCGGAGCTCGACGAGCGCTACCCCGACGCGGCCCCGACCGCGCCCGTGGCCCGTCAGCCGGAGCCCCCGGTCGCCTACCACGACCCCGCGCGACCGACCGTGGAGTGAGGGCGTGACCCTCGTGGTCGCGCTCGTCGGCCCGACGGCGACGGGCAAGTCCGACCTCGGGCTCGCGCTCGCCCACGCGCTCGGCGGCGAGATCGTCAACGCGGACGCGATGCAGCTGTACCGCGGCATGGACATCGGCACGGCCAAGCTGACCGTCGACGAGCGCCAGGGAGTGCCGCATCACCTCCTCGACGTGCTCGACGTCCACGAGGACGCGTCGGTCGCCGACTACCAGGCGCGCGCGCGGTCGGCGCTCGACGCGATCGAGCGTGCCGGTCGTCGGGCCGTCGCCGTCGGCGGTTCGGGCCTCTACGTCCGCGCCCTGCTCGACCACATGGAGTTCCCCGGTACCGACGAGGCGCTGCGCGCGCGGCTCGAGGCCCGCGTGGAGGCCGAGGGGGCTCGCGCGCTGCATGCCGAGCTCGCCGCCGCGGACCCCCTCGCCGCCGACGGCATCGGCCCGCGCAACGCGCGCCGGATCGTGCGGGCGCTGGAGGTCATCGCGCTCACCGGTCGGCCGTACTCTGCGAGCCTCCCGCAGCACGTCTACGAGGTGCCGGCCGTGCAGATCGGGCTGGACTGCGACCGTGCGGTCCTCGACGAGCGGATCACCGAGCGGGTCGCGCGGATGTGGGCGCGTGGTCTCGTGGCGGAGGTGGAGCACCTGCTCGAGCACGGGCTGGGCCGGACGGCGTCGCGCGCCGTGGGGTATGCCGAGGTGCTCGCGATGCTGCGCGGCGACCTCACCCCGGACGAGGCACAGGCCGCGATCGCCGCCGGGACGCGCCGGCTGGCCCGCAAGCAGATGGGCTGGTTCGGTCGCGACCCGCGGGTGCACTGGCTCGACGCGCGCGACCCCGACCTCGTCGCGAAGGCGCTCGCGCTCGTCGCTGCGGCCGACGCGGGAGAGCTGGGGCTCGCCACGGACGACCCGGCACCACGACGTAGCCTGGGCTCATGACCGTGGTGGCCGCCCCGACCCTGCACGTGACCAAGGGTCACGGCACGCAGAACGACTTCGTGCTCCTCGACGACCGCGAGGCCCGGATCGACCTGTCCGCGACGCTCGTCCGCGAGCTCGCGGACCGGCGCGCCGGCGTGGGCGGCGACGGCGTGATCCGGGTGGTCGCCAGCGAGCTCGTGCCCGAGGGCGTGGCCGCCCTGGCCGAGGACCCGTCGGCGCGCTGGTTCATGGACTACCGCAACGGCGACGGGTCGGTCGCGGAGATGTGCGGCAACGGCGTGCGCGTGTTCGCGGCCTACCTCGAGCGGCTCGGCCTGTGGGACGCGGCCGACGGCGAGCTGGCCCTGGGCACGCGGGCCGGCGTGCGGCGCGTGCGGCGGGTCCCGGTCCCCGCGGGGATCGGCGACGACGTCTGGTACGCCGTCGACATGGGTCGCTGGCACCTGCCCGGCGGCGCCGACGCGGTGCGTGCCGGTGCGGACGCGGAGGTGGCGGTCGCCGGGCTGGACGTGGCGCGGGCCGGGCTGAGCGTGGACGTCGGCAACCCGCACGTCGTCCTCGCGCTGGGTGACGAGGACGAGCTGACGGCCGCCGACCTCACGCGTGCGCCGGAGGTCACCCCGGTGCCGCCGCACGGCACCAACGTCGAGCTCGTCGTGCCCCTCGGCGAGGACGAGGCGGTGGACGGTTCGCTCGTCGGACGGCTCCGCATGCGGGTGCACGAGCGGGGGGTCGGCGAGACCCGGTCCTGCGGCACCGGTGCGTGCGCGGCGGCGCTGGCGGTCCGCACCTGGGCCGGCGTGGGTGCCCCCGACGTCTGGCTGGTCGACGTCCCGGGCGGCACGGTCCGCGTGAGCGTCCTGCCGGACGGGCACGTCGAGCTCGCCGGACCGGCGGTGCTCGTCGCCGCGGCCGACGTGGACCTCGCGGCGCTGACCGCCGGACGTTGACCGCCGTGCGTCTGACGCCCGACGACCTGGGTGCGCCGCTGGGCGAGCGCGCCACCGTGGTCCAGTTCTCGAGCACGTTCTGCGCGCCCTGCCGCTCCACGCGGTACGTCGCCGAGCGTGCCGTCGCGACCACCGACGGCGTGGCCTACGCCGATCTCGACATCGCGGACCACCTGGCGCTCGGCGAGCGGCTCGCCATCGACGTCACGCCGACCGTCCTCGTGCTCGACGCCCGCGGCGACGTCGTGCGCCGCGCCTCCGGGGTGCCGACGCTCGCTCAGCTGCGCAGCGCCCTCGCAGCCGCGTCGTCGGTCGAGTCCTCCGCCTGAGGTCGCCCGGCTCCGACGCGGGGGCCGACCAGCGCAGCGCCGACGGCGAAGAGCGCGGCGACCGCCAGGGCGGCGGTGAAGGGGGCGTCGGGGCTGCGGTCCGCGGCGGCGAACGCCAGCGCCGTGAGCGAGAGGGCGAGGGCCGCGCCGATCGAGTCCGCGATCGAGAGCGCCGAGCTGTTGACCCCCTGGCTGCCCGGGGCGGAGTACGCGAGCACCAGGACGGTCAGCCGGGAGTACACCAGGCCCATCCCGGCGCCGGCGACCGTCCAGAAGGAGATCGCGACCACGGCCGGGAGGTGCAGGGCCGCCGTCCCGAGGACACCGACGACGGCTACGACGACCAGCGCGGAGCCGACGACGACCGCCGTGCGGTGCGGGAGCCGGTCGCCGAGCCGTCCCTGCAGCCACGACGTCGCCGCCCACGCCACGCCGGCGAACGTCAGCGCGATCCCCGCCGTCGTGGGGGAGAAGGCGTACCGCTCGGTGAGCAGGTACGGGAGGTAGACCTCCGCCCCGAGGAACGCCCCCGACACGAGCCCGCGGGTCGCGATGACGCTGGGCAGCCCGCGGGCCGCGCGCATCGTGCCCGCCGGCACCACCGCGCGGAGCGCGACGAGGGCGAGCACCCCCGTGCCCACCGCGACCACCACGGACCACGGGCGGGGCACCTGGGCCGCCAGGTTGAGCCCGAGCACGGCCGCCGCGGCGAGCGCCGCCCACGCGAACCGGCCGCGAGCCGCCACCTCGGCGACCGTCTCGGGCGGCCCGATCTTGAGCAGCGCCGGGACGAGCGCCAGCGTGGTCGGCACCACGAGGAGTGCGACCCCGAGGAACACCCACCGCCACCCGAGGTGCTGCGCCACCGCCCCGGCACCCGCCGGGCCGACGAGCGACGGGATGATCCAGGCCGCCGCGAACCAGGCGAAGACGCGCGGGTGCAGCATCGCGGGGTACAGCCGAGCCACCACCACGTAGACGGCGACCGTCATCGCGCCGCCGCCCAGCCCCTGCAGCAGCCGGCCGGCGACGAGGACCTCCATGGACGGAGCCGCGCCCGCGACGAGGATGCCTGCGGTGAACATCCCCACCGCGACCAGCAGCGGCGTCCGGGGTCCGCTGCGGTCGCTCCACGGACCGGCCACCACCATGCCGACGACGCCGGTGGCCAGCGGCCCGGCGAACGCGAACGCGTACAGGGCCGCACCGTCCAGCGCGTCCGAGACGGTCGGCATCACGGTGGTCACGGCCAGCGACTCGAACGCCACCATGAAGATCAGCGCGACCATGCTCCAGGTGGTGGTGCGCAGCGACCGCCAGTCGTTCATCGGTCGCGCACGGCGAGCACGCGGAAGCCCTTGGCGCTCGCGGTCCGCTCGACATCCACGCCGAGCTCGGCGGCGATCCACCGCTGGAGCGAGTCGGCACCCAGGTTCTTGCTGACGACGAGGTGCGCCTCACCGCCGGGCGCCCGCCGCCCGAGCCACTGCCGCAGCATCGCGTGCAGCGCCTCCTTGCCCACACGGATCGGCGGGTTCGACCAGACGGCGGCGAACACCACGTCCTCGGGCACCTGCTCCGGCCGCACGGCCCGTACGTTGGTCGCACCGAGCCGCTCGGCGTTGCGCCGGGTGAGGTCGAGCGCCCGCTCGTTGACGTCCACCGCCCAGACCGTCGCGGCGGGGGACTCCAGCGCCAGCGTGAGCGCGACCGGTCCCCACCCGCAGCCGAGGTCCAGCAGGTCACCCGCGTCCGGCGGCGCGGGGACGTGGTCCAGGAGAACGCGCGTCCCGAGGTCGACGTGGTCGGGCGAGAAGATGCCGCCCGCGGTCTCCACCTCGGCGTCCTTGCCCGCCAGGTGGACGCGCACCAGCCGACGCTCGTCGGGGGAGGCCGGCTGCGCGGTGAAGTAGTGGTCCTGCTCGCTCACGCGCCGACGATACAGAGGGTGCAGGGCTCGGCCCGCAGCGAAATACCTCGGCCGCCGTCGGTGCCTCGTGCGACCCTGGGAAGACGGCACGAGAAGAGGAGCACCTTGACCGACGCGCAGCACACCACCAGCCAGACCGAGGACACCCCGACGGCGCGCTCTGCGCAGGAGGTGGCCGACGACGTCGTGGCCCGCGTGCTCGCCCGGGCAGGGTCCACGTTGCACGCCGGTGCCACGGTGCACTCCTCGTACGACGGCGACCAGCTCGACCTCGAGGAGCGCACGTCGCTGCGCCGCGTGGCCGGGCTGTCCACCGAGCTCGAGGACGTCACCGAGGTCGAGTACCGCCAGCTGCGGCTGGAGAAGGTCGTCCTGGTCGGCGTCTGGGGCTCCGGCACCGTGACCGACGCCGAGATCTCCCTGCGCGAGCTGGCCCAGCTGGCCGAGACCGCCGGCTCCCAGGTGCTCGACGGGCTGCTCCAGCGTCGCCAGAAGCCGGACCCGGGCACGTACCTCGGCTCGGGCAAGGCCGCGGAGCTGGCCACTCTCGTCGCGGCCGTCGGCGCCGACACCGTCGTCGTGGACGGCGAGCTGGCCCCCTCGCAGCGCCGCGCGCTGGAGGACATCGTCCGCGTCAAGGTCGTCGACCGGACCGCGCTGATCCTCGACATCTTCGCCCAGCACGCCAAGTCCCGGGAGGGCAAGGCGCAGGTCGAGCTGGCGCAGCTGGAATACCTGCTCCCGCGCCTGCGCGGCTGGGGCGACTCGATGTCCCGGCAGGCCGGTGGGCAGGTCGGCGGCGCCGCAGCCGGCATGGGATCGCGCGGTCCCGGTGAGACGAAGATCGAGCTGGACCGTCGGCGCATCCGCAACCGCATGGCCAAGCTGCGCCGCGAGATCGCCGCGATGGAGCCCGGCCGGGTGACCAAGCGGGCGTCGCGCAAGAAGCACGCGATCCCGTCGGTCGCGATCGCCGGCTACACCAACGCCGGCAAGTCCTCCCTGCTCAACCGCATCACGCACGCGGGCGTGCTGGTGGAGAACGCCCTGTTCGCGACGCTGGACCCGACCGTGCGTCGGGCGGAGACCGTCGACGGCCGCATCTACACGCTCGCGGACACCGTCGGGTTCGTCCGCGCGCTCCCGCACCAGCTGGTCGAGGCCTTCCGCTCCACGCTGGAGGAGGTCGCCGACGCCGACCTGATCCTGCACGTCGTGGACGCCTCGCACCCGGACCCCGAGGGCCAGATCGCCGCCGTGCGCCACGTCTTCGCGGACATCCCGGGCGCCATGGACGTGCCCGAGATCATCGTGCTGAACAAGGCGGACGTGGCCACTCCGGAGGCGATCGCCCGCCTGCGCTCGCGCGAGGTGCACTCGATCGTCGTCTCCGCGCACAGCGGCGAGGGCATCGAGGAGCTCCAGGCGCTGATCGCCGACCAGCTGCCGCGCCCCGGCGTCTCGGTCGACCTGGTCGTCCCGTACCACCGTGGTGACCTGATCAGCCGGGTGCACGAGCACGGCGACATCCAGACGGAGGACCACACGGCCGACGGCACGGCGATCCGCGCGCGCGTCGACGCCGGCCTCGCAGCCGAGCTGGAGGCGGCCGCACAGCCGCGTCCGTGAGCGTCGGCGGCCACCACTAGGCTGACGCGGTGCCAGACGCCGACCCCTCCGTCGAGAAGCTCCTCGACCTCGCGGTCGACGCGCTCGGCGGGGTCCGTCGCGACGGCCAGCACCAGATGGCGGTCGCCGTGGCGGAGACCATCGAGAAGGGCGAGCACCTGCTGGTGCAGGCCGGCACCGGCACGGGCAAGTCGCTCGGGTACCTGGTGCCCGCGCTGCGGCACGCCGTCCTGGAGGACGAGCACGTCGTCGTCTCGACCGCCACGCTGGCGCTCCAGCGCCAGATCATCACGCGCGACCTGCCGCTCGTCGCCAAGGCGCTCGAGCCGCACCTGCCGCGTCCCGCGTCGATCGCGCTGCTCAAGGGCTGGCACAACTACCTCTGCGTCCACAAGGTCGCCGGCGGATACCCCGACGACGACACCGGCACGCTGTTCGACCTCGGTGAGCACGCGGGGGCGGCCGAGCACCCTGCCCCCGCCCGCACGGGCGTGACCGGGCCGACCGAGAGCCTGGGCGCGCAGGTGCTCCGGCTGCGGGAGTGGGCCGACGAGACCGGCACGGGCGACCGCGACGACCTCGTGCCGGGTGTGACGGCGCAGGCGTGGCGGCAGGTCTCGGTGACCTCGCTCGAGTGCCTTGGCGGCAAGTGCCCGATGCTCGCCGAGTGCTTCCCCGAGAAGGCGAAGGCGGCCTCCCGGGAGGCGGACGTCGTCGTCACCAACCACGCGATGGTGGGGATCGCGGCCTCCGGGTCGCCCGGTGTCCTACCCGAGCACCAGGTGCTGATCGTCGACGAGGCCCATGAGCTCACCGACCGGGTGACCGCCCAGTCGACCTCCGAGCTGTCCGTCGCCACCATCGAGCACGCGGCCCGCCTGGCCCGTCGGCACGGTGGCGTCCCGACGACCGACCTCGACTCCGCGAGCCAGGCGCTGGCCACGGTGCTGGTCGGCCTGCCCGAGGCCCGGTTCCGCGACGGCCTGCCGCCCGCGGCCCGTGACGCGGTGGCCAGCGTCCGCGACGCCACGCGCGCGCTGCTCAGCGTGCTCAAGCCCGAGACCGGGCCGAACGCGCCGCCGGAGGGCGGCCGCAAGATGGCCCAGGCGACGATGCTCGCCCTGCACGAGGTGGCCGACCGCATGGCCGCCGACCCCGAGGACAACCGCCACACGGTCCTGTGGTGCGCACGCACGGAGGACCGCCGCGGCGGCATGCTCACCCGGCTCTACGCGGCGCCGCTCGCCGTCAACGGGCTCATCCGCACCCACCTCCTCGCGGGCCGCTCGGGCGTGCTGACGTCGGCGACCCTGGAGCTGGGCGGCTCCTTCGACCCCATCGCCCGTGCGGTCGGCCTCGAGGTCCGGCCCGACGCCGAGCCCGTCGGCCCGACCTCCCTCGCTGGGGAGTCCACGCCCGCCCCGGCAGGTGCGCCCTGGCACGGGCTCGACGTCGGCAGCCCCTTCGACTACCCGCGGCAGGGCATCCTCTACCTCGCGCGGCACCTGCCGAAGCCCGGTCGCGAGCCCGCCACCGACGCGCAGCTCGACGAGATCGCCGACCTGGTGACCGCCGCCGGGGGCCGCACGCTCGGTCTCTTCTCGTCGCGCCGCGCGGCGAACGCGGCGGCGGCCGCGATGCGCGAGCGTCTGGACGTCCCGATCCTCGTCCAGGGCGACGACCAGCTGCCCACGCTGGTGTCCCAGTTCATCGCCGACGAGGCCACCTGCCTGTTCGGCACCCTGTCTCTCTGGCAGGGCGTCGACGTCCCCGGGGCCACCTGCCGGCTGGTCATCATCGACCGCATCCCGTTCCCGCGCCCGGACGACCCCGTGAGCTCCGCGCGGTCCGACGCGATCGAGAAGGCCGGAGGCAACGGCTTCCTGGCCGTGTCGGCCACCCACGCGGCGCTGCTCCTGGCCCAGGGCGCCGGCCGCCTGATCCGCACCAGCGAGGACCGAGGGGTGGTCGCCGTGCTCGACCCCCGGCTGGCCACCGCGGGCTACGGGAACTTCCTCACGCGCTCGCTGCCCGACTTCTGGCGGACGACGGACCGTTCGGTGGCCATCGCGGCGCTGCAGCGGCTCGCCACGTCCGGCTAGCCTCGACCCGTCCCCGACCCAGAGGTGTGTGAGATGACCGAGAGCCTGGACATGGAAGACGTCGGCATGGCCCCGTCCCGAAGTGGCCGCCGTACGTCGAAGCTCGCGATCGTGGGAGCCGGTGCCGTCGGGTCGACGATGGCCTACGCCGCGCTCATGCGGGGGGCCGCTCGCTCCGTGGCGCTGTACGACATCAACGCGGCCAAGGCGGAGGCCGAGGCCCTCGACCTCGGCCACGGCATCCAGTTCATGCCCATGGCGCAGGTGGTCGGGTCCGACGACCTCGCGGTGTGCGCGGACGCGGACGTGGTGATGTTCACGGCGGGCGCCAAGCAGAAGCCCGGTCAGTCCCGGCTGGACCTCGCGGAGGCGACCATCGGCCTCGTCCGCAAGGTGCTGCCGGCGGTCGTCGAGGTCGCGCCCGACGCGGTCTACGTGATGGTCACCAACCCCGTCGACGTGGTCACGTACGCCGCGCTGCAGATCTCCGGACTGCCGCCGTCGCAGCTGTTCGGGTCCGGCACGGTCCTCGACTCCTCCCGGCTGCGCTACCTCATCGCGCAGCACACCGGCGTCGCCGTGCAGAACGTGCACGCGTACATCGCCGGCGAGCACGGGGACACCGAGCTGCCGCTGTGGGGGTCCGCAAGCATCGGGTCGGTCCCGCTGCTCGAGTGGACCGGCGCGGGGGGCAGCGGGCCGCTGACCGCCGAGGTCCGCGACGGGATCGCCCGGGAGGTTGTCGACTCCGCGTACCGGATCATCGAGGGCAAGGGTGCGACGAACTACGCGGTCGCGCTGGCGGGCTCGCGGATCATCGAGGCGATCGTGAAGGACGAGGGCCGGGTGCTGCCCGTCTCGTCGCTGCTCGACGACTACTACGGGATCAGTGACGTGTGCCTGTCCGTGCCGGCGATCGTCGGTGCCAACGGTGTCGGCGAGCGGCTCCCGGTCCCGCTCTCCGACGAGGAGCTCGCGGGGCTGCGCAACTCGGCGGACGCGGTGCGTTCGGTCGCCCGCCAGTTCGGGTTCTGAGCCCGCACCTCCGTTCCCCGGACGCGCGATCGGGCCGCACCTCCCACGAGGTGCGGCCCGATCTGCTGTGTCAGAGGCTGCGGAGCACGCTCACCACGCGGCCGAGGATCGTCGACTCGTCACCCGGGATGGGGGAGTAGGCGGGGTTGTGCGGCATGAGCCAGACGTGGCCGTCGATGCGCTTGAGCGTCTTGACCGTGGCCTCGCCGTCGATCATCGCGGCCACGATCTCGCCGTTCTCCGCCACGGGCTGACGGCGGACCACGACCCAGTCGCCGTCGCAGATGGCCGCGTCGATCATCGAGTCACCGACGACCTTGAGCAGGAACAGGTCGCCGTCGCCGACGAGCTGGCGGGGGAGCGGGAACACGTCCTCGACCACCTGCTCGGCGAGGATCGGACCGCCGGCCGCGATCCGACCGACCACCGGCACGTAGGAGGGCGCGGGGAGGCGCTCGCCGTCGCCCTGGTCGGGGAAGCTCGAGCGGCTGCCGTCGGGGGCCGTCCAGGTGCCGACGCCCCGCGAGTCGTCGGCGTGCACGACCTCGATGGCCCGGGGGCGGTTGGGGTCCCGTCGCAGGTAGCCCTTGCGCTCGAGGGCCATGAGCTGGTGCTTCACGCTCGACGGGCTGGTGAGGCCGACGGCCTCCCCGATCTCGCGCATGCTCGGCGGGTAGCCGCGGGACTCGACCGACGACCGGATGGTGTCGAGCACGAGCCGCTGGCGCGCGGTGAGGCCGTCCGGTCCGGGTGCCCCGTCCGGGAGCGTGTGCACCGTCGCCAGGTCCTTCTCGGGCTGGGACGTGTCCCGTGAGTCCGTCACTGCGCTCCTCCTCCGTCCGGCGGCCGCCTCGCAGCACGCTCAGCCTTCTCCGCCTCGTCCAGCTCACGGTCGCGGTGTCCTGACCTGCGACGACGGGGGATCCCGGCGTGCGTGTCAGTGCCTCGTGGTCCGCTTGTGCTGCACCGCCAGCCTAGGGATGTCGGGACCGAAGATCAAACATCTGTTCGATCGTGTCTCGACAGTGTCGCCGGATGCTGGTAGACATCGTACAAGCGTTCGACGAACAGGCGTTCGACGGGCGGGATCGACCGAGGCTCTCCCCCGGGACACCGGGCCGAGCAGGAACGAGAGACGTGATGAGCGCGATGGTGATGGGACCGGCGATGCCGAACCTGGTGCCGGCTCGGGTGCCCGGACGTGCGACGAGCACCCGTGTGGCGACCGCCCGCGTGGCGACTGCCCGCGTCGAGCGTGCAGCTGCGGTGCCGTCCGCGTCCCACCTCCGGCTCACCGCGCGCGGGCGTTCCGTGCTCTGGGCGCTCGCCGCCGCCGTCATCGCCGCGATCACGCTGCTGGGAACGCAGGCGGCGGCCGACGGTCCCGCGGGCGCCCAGGAGGTCGTGCGGCACGTCGTGGCGCCCGGCGAGACGCTCTGGGAGATCGCCGAGTCCATCGCGGCACCCACCGAGGACGTGCGGGACGTGGTGTTCGACCTCGTCCGCCTCAACGAGCTCCCCGACGCCGGACTGATGGCCGGGCAGGTCATCGTCCTCCCCGCCGACTGAGGGAGGGCGGGCGCGCTCTGCGGCCGACGGCGGAGGGGAAGTTCGTCGCCGGCGCAAGACGCCCCGCTGGACGGACGCGGCGGTGCCGCGATCGGCTCCGTGCGTCCCACGAGGGCGGTCATCATCAGATGACCGCCCTCGCGCATCCCCGCCGTCGGCCGCGTCGGCACTACGCTCACGGCGTGCCCGGCACCGACCTTGCGACGCCGGGACGCGTGGCCTAGCGTCACGCACGCGCTCACGACGCGATCGTCGCCGGCAGTCGCCCGGGCGCCACGCGTCAGGCTCGAAGGGGATCACGGTGCACTGTCCGTTCTGCCGCCACCCGGACTCGCGGGTCGTCGACTCGCGGACGTCGGACGACGGGTCGACCATCCGGCGCCGCCGGCAGTGCCCCCACTGCAACCGCAGGTTCACCACGGTGGAGACCGCCAGCCTCTCGGTCGTCAAGCGCTCCGGGGCCACCGAGCCCTTCAGCCGCGAGAAGATCGCCGGTGGCGTCCGCAAGGCCTGCCAGGGCCGTCCGGTGAGCGAGGACGACCTCGCTCTGCTCGCGCAGAAGGTCGAGGAGACGCTGCGCAGCGCCGGCTCGGCGGAGATCGACGCGTACGAGATCGGGCTCGCCATCCTCGGACCGCTCCGTGAGCTGGACGAGGTCGCCTACCTGCGGTTCGCCAGCGTCTACCAGGCGTTCGACTCCCTGGAGGACTTCGAGGCGGCGATCACGGTCCTGCGTGCGGAGCACGAGTCCGAGACGGACGACGACGCCGACGAGCCGGTCGAGCCGTCGGGCGAGGACGTTCGCACCAGCTGAGCGGCACGCCGATCGGCCGCACCGGCGTCTGTCGGCGACACCACGTAGGTTCGTCGGGTGCGTCCTACGGATCTCGAGCTCCTCCATGTCCCCGGTGTCCCCGCTGTCCTCCCGGACGGCTCTCGCGCGATCGTGTCGGTCGTCCGACCGGACCTGACCGCCGACGAGTACGTCGGCCACCTGTGGTCCGTCGACCTCGACGGCGGCGCCCCGCCCCGCCCGCTCACCCGCGGGCACCGCGACACGTCGCCGGACGTGAGCCCGGACGGTCGGTGGGTCGCGTTCCTGCGCGCCGAGCCGGAGGGCAAGCCGCAGGTGCACGTCGTCGAGGCCGACGGGGGTGAGCCGTTCCGGCTGACCGACGCGCCCCTGGGCGCCTCCGAGCCGCGGTTCTCCCCGGACGGCACGCGGATCGCCTACCTGGCGCGCGTGCCCGAGGAGGGGCGGTATGCGGCCGAGGGCAAGCCCGGGAACGAGGACCCCCGGCACATCACCGAGCTGAAGTACCGCTCCGACGGCATCGGCTTCTTCCGGGACCGCCCCCAGCACGTGTTCGTCGTCGACCTGCCGGCTGACGGGGAGCGCCCGGGGGACGTGCCCGACCCGCTCGCGCTGACCTCGGGCGAGATCGGTGTGGCGGGCGCGCGATGGCTGCCGTCCGGGCAGGCGCTCGTCGGAGTCTCGGCGCGGCACGCGTCGCGCGAGACCGACCTGCGCGCCGACGTGGTGCGCATCGACGCGTCACCCTCGGCCGCCCCGGCGACGCCGGTGCCGCTCACCGACGCCGACGCGGGGAGCACGCTGGGCGTCGACGAGGTGCTGCCGTCCGCGGACGGCACCGCGCTGTGGCTGCTGGCCAGCGACCTCGGGCCGACCGGTCGAGACTTCGTCGCCGCGCAGGTCGGGCTCTACCGGCTCCCGCTCGACGGCAGCGGCGCACCTGTCCGGCTCACCGACCCGGAGGAGGACCAGCTGTCGGGCGGCCTGGCCGAGGTCGACGACGATGCGCTCGTGCTCGTCGAGCGGCGCGGTGCCACCCACCTCGTGCGGATCTCCGCCGAGGGCGAGCGGACCGCGCTGGTCGAGGGCCAGGTCGTGGTCACGGGGGTCGCGGCAGCCGCAGGCGCCGGCGGGACCGGGAGGCTCGCCGTCGTCTCGGCGACGCCGTCCAGCCCCGGCGAGCTGCTCGTGGTCGACCCGCTCGACGGGACGCGCGAGGCGCGCACCGATCTGGGCGCGCCCCTGCGGGCGACCGGTCGAGTCCGGGAGCCGGTCGAGCTGCACGCGACGGCGCCCGACGGGTACCCGGTGCACGGCTGGGTGGTGACGCCCGACGAGGGCCGCTACGGCGCGGGACCGCACCCCACGATCCTGATGATCCACGGCGGCCCGTTCGCGCAGTACACGCACGCGCTCTTCGACGAGGTCCAGGTGCTGGCCGAGGCCGGCTACGCGGTCGTGCTCGGGAACCCTCGAGGGTCGTCGGGGTACGGCCGCGCGCACGGGCTCGCCATCCGGCACGGGTTCGGGACGGTGGACACCGACGACGTGCTCGCCCTGCTGGGTGCCGCCCTGGAGGACCCCGCGCTGGACGGGGAGCGCGTGGGGGTCATGGGTGGTTCCTACGGCGGATACCTCACGGCCTGGCTCACCACGCGCACGGACCGGTTCGTGGCGGCGATCGTCGAGCGCGGGTTCCTCGACCCGGTCAGCTTCGTCGGGTCCAGCGACATCGGCTGGTTCTTCGGTCTGGAGTACCTCGGCGACGACGTCGAGGAGCACGGTGCGGCGGCGCTGGCGGCCCAGTCGCCGATGGCGCACGTGGGACGGGTCCGCACGCCGACCCTGGTCATCCACTCGGAGCAGGACTGGCGGTGCCCGGTCGAGCAGGGGCAGCGCTGGTTCGTCGAGCTGAAGCGGCGGGGGGTCGCGGCAGAGCTGCTGCTGTTCCCGGGCGAGGGGCACGAGCTCACGCGCTCGGGGAACCCCCGCCACCGGCAGGTGCGGTTCGAGCACGTGCTGCGCTGGTGGGCCGCGCACCTGCCCGTGGGCGGCTGACTCAGCGGTCGCTGGACCGCACGCCCCAGAGGTTGATCCCGGCGTCGACGGCGTGCGGCTCGATCGCGGCGAGCTCGTCGGCGGTCAGGGGCGGCAGGGCGACGGCCGCGAGGTTCTCGTCCAGCTGCGCGGTGGTGCGGGCGCCCACGAGCACGGAGGTGACGCGCGGGTCCCGCAGCACCCACGCGAGCGCGAGCTGCGGCAGCGTCCGGCCGCCGGCCCCGGCGATCGCGTCGAGCGCCCGGACGTGGTCGAGCGCCTCGTCGGTCAGCCACTCGGTGCGCAGCGGCCCGCCGCGCGCGGCCCGCGAGTCGGCGGGGACGCCGTGCAGGTAGCGCGTGCTGAGCATCCCCTGCGCGAGCGGGGAGAACGCGACGACGGCCATGCCGGCGTCGCCGGCGACGTCGAGGAGGGACCGGCCGTCGTCGCCGGGCTGCTCGACCCACCGGTTGAGCAGGGAGTAGGCGGGCTGGTGCACGGCGAGGCGCAGGCCGAGCGAGCGCGCGACCTCGAGGGCCTCCACGGTCCGGTCCGCCGAGTAGGACGAGATCCCGGCGTGGCGCGCCTTGCCCGACCGGACGGCCCGGTCGAGCGCGCCGAGGGTCTCCTCGAGCGGCGTCGTGGGGTCGAACCGGTGGCTGTAGAACACGTCGACGCTGTCGAGCCCGAGCCGCCGCAGCGACTCGTCCAGGGACGCGCGCAGGTACTTCGCCGAGCCGTGCTCGCCGTACGGCCCTGGCCACGCCCGGTAGCCGGCCTTCGTGGTGATGAGCAGCTCGTCGCGGCGTCCGCGCAGGTCACGGGCCAGCAGCCGGCCCACGGACTCCTCGGCGGCGAACGGGGGCGGGCCGTAGTTGTTCGCGAGATCCAGGTGCACGACACCCCGGTCGACGGCGTGCAGGACGAGCCGGCGCTGGTCCTCGAACGGCGTCGTCGCGCCGAAGTTCTGCCACAGGCCGAGCGACACCACCGGCCACGACAGCCCTCCGGCGTTCCGGTGGGGGAGTTCGGGAGCATCCAGCACGCCGCCGACGCTACCCGGCGTGAGAAGAGGTGGCGCCGCGGGCCCGAGTCGGCAAGGCTGTGCAGGTCGCGGGCGCAGACGTCCGTCGGCACACAGCATCGAAGGAGACGCCCATGGCCAAGGACGACGACAAGGGGACGACGGGGGCGGCGGTGAGCGACGACGCGAAGGCGAAGTTCCGCGAGGCGCTCGAGCGCAAGAAGTCCAACCAGCACCGCACCGCGGACGGCTCCACCAACACCGGCCCGGTGCACGGCTCGGAGACCGCCGGACCGTCGCAGCGACGCTTCCAGCGCAAGTCCGGATCGGCGTAGCACCACGCGACGAAGGGGCCCGACCACCACCAGGTGGTCGGGCCCCTTCGCTGCGAGATCAGGACAGCAGGCGCAGACGCACGGACTCGGGCCGCGACTCCAGGGCCTCGAGCACGGCGGGGTCGACCCGCGCGCCGGCGTCGGTGACCACGTAGCCGAGCTCCCCGCGGGTGGCGAGGAGCTGGCCCTCGATGTTCACGCCGTGCTCGGCCAGCGTCGCGTTGACGGCGGCCAGCACGCCCGGGACGTTGCGGTGCAGGTAGGCGAGGCGGTGCACGCCCGGCTGCTGCTCGAGCGCGAGGTTGGGCAGGTTGACGCTCAGCGTGGTGGACCCGGTGGCCAGGTAGTCGCGCACCTTGTTGGACACGAACTGGCCGATGGCCTCCTGCGCCTCCTCCGTGGACCCGCCGGTGTGCGGCGTGAGGATGACGTTGGGCAGGCCGCGCAGCTCCGACTCGAACGGGTCGCCGTTGCGCTTGGGCTCCACGGGGAACACGTCGACGGCGGCACCGGCGACGTGGCCGGACACGATGGCGTCCCGCAGCGAGGAGTAGTCCACGACGAACCCGCGCGAGAGGTTGAGGAAGACCGCTCCGGGCCGCATCTGCGCGAACTGCTTGGCGCCGAACAGGCCGGCGTTGCCGCTGCGGCCGTCGACGTGCAGCGTCACGATGTCCGCGGCCTCGAGCAGCTCGTCCAGAGTGTGCATCCGCCGGGCGTTGCCCAGCGCGAGCTTCTCCGCGGTGTCGTAGAACACGACCGACATGCCGAGGTTCTCCGCCAGCACGGACAGCTGCGTCCCGATGTTGCCGTAGCCGACGATGCCGAGCGTGCGTCCGCGGATCTCGTGCGCCCCGGTGGCCGACTTGTTCCAGACGCCGTCGTGCATGGCGCGGTCGAGCTCGGACTGCCGGCGCGTCAGCGAGATGATGTCCGAGATCGCGATCTCGACCACGGAGCGCGTGTTCGAGAACGGCGCGTTGAACGTCGCGACGCCCCGCGAGGCGGCCTCCGCCAGGTCGATCTGGTTGGTCCCGATGCAGTACGCCCCGATCGCGACCAGCGACGGAGACTGCGCGAGCACCTCCGCGGTGACGTGCGTCTTGGAGCGGATGCCCAGCAGGTGGACGCCGTCGAGCGCCTCGACGAGCTCGGCCTCGTCGAGCGCCCCGGTGCGGGTCGTCACGTCGAAGCCGGCCGTCTCGAGGATCGAGCGAGCCTGGGGGTGGAGGTTCTCGAGCAGCAGGGCCTTCAGCACGCCCCTATGGTGCGCCTCGCAGCCGCCGGGGCCCACAGCGGTCCGGCCCTCGGACACGCGTGAGACGGCTCGTCAGCCCTCGGAGTGCCAGCCCCGGGGGAGCGGGCGGTCGTGCAGCACGTGCAGCGCGCGGGTCGGCCGGGTCATCGCGACGTACAGGTCGCCCGCGCTGGCCTCGATCACCTCGGCCGGCTCGACGAGCACGACGACGTCGAACTCGAGGCCCTTCGCCTCGCGCGGGCTGAGCACGACGAGCGGCGCGTCGAGGTCCGCCGCGCTCGTGCCGGTCCCGAGGGCCGGCCGCAGCCCCGCCGCGCGCAGGGCGTCGCCGATCGCGACAAGGCGTCCGTCCACCGCGATCACGGCGATCCGCCCGGCGCCCGTGGAGTCGGTGACCTCGGCGACGAGCTTCTCGGTCCGCTCGGCCACGGCGGCCACGACGTCCGCCGTCCGCTCGACCACCAGGGAGTCGTCCACCTCGCGGGCGGACGTCAGCGCGCTGACGGGCAGGTTCGCCGCGACGGCCACCCGCCGCGCGGTGTCGGCGACCTCCGCCGGGGTCCGGTAGTTCACGGTGAGCTCGTTCAGGCGCCACGACGAGCGCAGCACCGGGTCCAGCTGCGCCGCCCAGCTGCGTGCACCGGCGGTCGCGGTGGTCTGCGCGACGTCCCCGACGATGGTCAGCGACCTCGTCGGGACCCGGCGCAGCAGGGACCGCCACGCCATCGCGGAGAGCTCCTGCGCCTCGTCGACCACCACGTGCCCGTAGGTCCACGACCGGTCGGCCGCGGCGCGCTCGGCGGTGGTGAGCGTCGGGCCCGTCGTCGCGAACCGGTCGGCGAGCATCTCCGCGGAGACCATCCCCGAGCTTCCCGTGGACTCCAGCACCTGCCGGGCGTAGGCGAGCTCCGAGGTGCGCCGGTCGGCGGCGGCACGGGCCTCGGCACGGGCCGCCTGGTCGTCCTCGCCCAGCAGCTCCGCGGCCTCGTCGAGGATCGGGACGTCGGCCGGGGTCCAGGGCGCGTCGGCGTCGCGCACGAGCATCGCGCGCTCCCGCTCGCTGAGCTGGGGTGCGGCGGACGCGAGCCGGTGCGGCTTCGACCAGAGGTCCGCGACGAGCTTCTGCGGGGTGATCGGCATCCAGGCCAGGTTGAGCGCGACCCGGATCTCCCGGGTGGTGCGCAGCTCCTCGACGATCTCGCCGCGCTCGTCGGACGGCACCTCCTGGCCGAGCTGGAGCACGTACTGCTCCGCGAGCCGGCCCAGCATGTCGCGCACGAACGAGATGCGCGCCTGGTTGTGGGGCTTGTGGTTGCGCCGGGCGCGCGCCATGGCCGACGCGATCTCGTTCGGCCGGATGACCAGGTCGTGGCCGTCGACGCGGATGTGCACCGGCTGCGCGGGGATCCGCTCCCGGTCGCGCACCGCACGGGCGACGACCTGGGCCCACAGGGCACGGCCCTTCAGCTCGGCGACCGCCTCGTCCTCCGTCGCCGTCGCCTGGATGCCGGGGTACAGCTCCGCGATCGTCGTGGTGACGACCCCGGTCTCGCCGAGGGAGGGGAGCACCTGGTCGATGTACCGCAGGAACGTGCGGCTGGGCCCGACGAGCAGGACGCCCGAGCGCTCGAGCATGCGCCGGTGCGCGTACAGGAGGTAGGCCGCGCGGTGCAGGGCGACGGCGGTCTTGCCCGTGCCGGGACCGCCCTGCACGACGAGCGCGCCACCCAGCTCGGAGCGGATGATCGCGTCCTGCTCGCCCTGGATCGTGGCGACGATGTCACCCATCCGGCCGGTGCGACCCGCGGCGAGGCCGGCGAGGAGTGCACCTTCCCCGGAGAGCCCGCTCAGGCGCGACCCGGAGTCCTCCGTCAGCAGGTCCAGGTCGAGGACCTCGTCCTCCACGCTGGTCACGCTGCGCCCGCGGGTGACGACGTGCCGACGACGGACGACGCCGTCGGGGTGGGCGGCGGTCGCCCGGTAGAAGGCCTGGGCAGCCGGGGCGCGCCAGTCGGTGAGGAGCTGGGTCTGCTCCGTGTCCGTGAGACCGAGCCGTCCGATGTAGCGGCGGGTGTCGTCGTCGAGGTCGAGCCGACCGAAGACCAGGCGCTCCTCGACGGCCTCGAGCTGGGCGATGCGGTCCTCGTAGAGGGTGGCGAACGCGTCCCGCTCGCTGCGGTTCTGCGGGGAGCCCGAAGGGCCCTCCCGGCGCACGTCGGCCAGCCGGGCCCGCGTCTGCGCGCGGAGGTCGTCGAGCCGGCCGTACAGCTGGTCGACGACCCGCTGCTCGACCGCCAGCTCGTTGTCCATGCCTGCCACCTGGGCGATCTCCGTTCCGCCGGGAGCTCCCGGCCGTGCGTACGCGCCGCCCCAGCGAGCGTCGAGGCACGACGCAGGGCACGGAGCGGCCGTCCATTATCCGACGTCCGCAGCCCTGTCGCACACGCCCGACCGGGTGGGCCCCCGTCAGGAGCGGGTGAGATGGCGAGCAGCACCGGGACGCGCACCCTACGCTTCGGGTGACCTGTCGAGAACTGGCGGGTGAACAGTCGGGAGGAGAGGCCCGTTGAGCGACGCACGCACGGCCGCCGACGACACACGTCGCGCCACCGCGGTGGCCCCTGCGCCGATCCGCCTGCTGCTGGTCGAGGACGACGAAGGCGACGCGATCCTGGTCCGCGAGCACCTCGCGGACGCGGGACTGGACGTCGCCCTGTCGTGGGTCCGCACCCTGGACCAGGCCATCGACAACCTGCACGTGGACCTCGTGCTCCTGGACCTCGGCCTGCCGGACGCCATGGGCATCGGCGCGCTCGAGCGTCTGCTCGCCGCCGGCGCGCCGGCCGTCGTGGTGCTCACAGGGCTCGCCGGCTCGGACATCGGGCTCCAGGCGGTGGCCGCGGGTGCCCAGGACTACCTGGTCAAGGGTGAGGTCGACGGCGAGCTGCTCGGCCGGTCGGTGCGGTACGCGATCCAGCGGCGCCGGCTCGAGGACACCGACCGTGCCCTGTACCGGAGCCTCGTGCGCGCCGAGGAGGTCAACCGCCTCGAGCGCGCGCTGCTGCCCACCCCGTCCGTGGTCGACCAGCGGCTCGAGGTGCGGGTGGGCTACCGCGCGGGCCGCGACGGCGTGCTCGGCGGCGACTTCTACGACGTGGTCGAGCGCTCCGACGGCTCGGTCCTCGCGCTCGTCGGCGACGTCTGCGGGCACGGTCCCGACGAGGCCGCCCTGGGCGCCACTCTGCGGACCGCGTGGAGGACGCTGGTGCTCGCGGAGATCCCCACGGTCGAGATCTTCGGTCTGCTCGAACGCGTGCTGATCTCCGAGCGCGCGCGCCCCGAGATCTTCACGACGGTCTCGATGCTGGACGTCGCCGCGGACCGCTCGACGGTGGACCTCTACCTGGCCGGGCATCCCGTGCCCCTGCTGCTGGGCGCCCCCTCGACCCTGCTGCCCACGCACGGCCGCGGTCGCGCGCTCGGCATCCCGGTCTCGGGCGGCTGGGAGCCGGTCCGCCTGGAGCTGGGACCGTCGTGGCGGATCCTGCTGTACACCGACGGCGTGCTCGAGGCCACGATCGGGGACGGATCCGACCGACTCGGCAAGACCGGCCTGCTGCGTGTGGTGGACGTCGCCGTCGCGGCGCAGGGCGACCTCGTCGAGCGCGTGCTGCACGACGTCCGCCAGCTGCACGGTGGCGACCTCGTCGACGATGCCGCGGTCGTCGTGCTCGGGTGGCGTGCGTGAGCGCTGCCCCGACGCCCGCGGGGCGTCCCTCGACGCTGCGCAAACGCCTGCGCACGGCGATCATCGCGACGGGCGTCGCCCTCGCCGTCGTCCTCGTCGGCACCGTGTTCGTCCTGCTGCGGCTGTTCGACCGGCAGGACGCCGTGACCCAGACGTACTTCACGGCGATCACCCAGGCGGACGGTGCGTTCATCCAGCTGGTCGACGCGGAGACGGCCGTGCGCGGGTTCGCGCTCACCGGTGACCCGATCACGCTCGAGCCGTACGAGCGGGCGACGGCCGACGACCTCTCGTTCCGCACGCTCGCCGATCGCGAGACGCAGAGTGGGGACGAGCGGCTGGCCGCCGCGGCGCAGACCGCCGCGGACGCGGGCCGGCGCTGGAACGAGGAGTTCGCCATCCCGGTGATGGACGAGGTCCGCGCCAACGGCGTCGGAGCCGTCACCACGGACGAGATCGAGCAGGGCCGGGTGCTCTTCGACGACGCACGCGCCGCCGCGGAGGACTACATCGACCTGCTGCGGGACCGCCGGTCCGACGCGGTCGACGAGCTCGCCTTCTGGACGCTGGTGGGGGCGGGGACCGTGGCGCTGCTCGTCCTGGCGGCGGTCGCGCTGGGTATCGCGCTGTGGGTCACGCTCCGGCGCTGGATCCTCGAACCGCTCGACTCGCTGGCCGCCGACGCGCGCGCGGTGTCCTCCGGCGACCTGACCCACCCCGTCGCCGGCGTGGGTCCGGGGGAGATCTCCGCGCTCGCGGGCGACATCGAGCGGATGCGCGTCGCGCTGGTGGACCAGGTCCAGGTGCTCGAGTCGTCGCGGTCGGAGATCGCGGTGGCCCACGAGCTGCTCACCGAGCAGGCCGAGGAGCTCCGCCGGTCCAACCGCGACCTCGAGCAGTTCGCCTACGTGGCCTCGCACGACCTGCAGGAGCCGCTGCGCAAGATCGCGAGCTTCACGCAGCTGCTCCAGAAGCGCTACGGCGGGCAGATGGACGAGCGCGCGGACCAGTACATCGGGTTCGCGGTCGACGGCGCGAAGCGCATGCAGCAGCTCATCCAGGACCTCCTGGGCTTCTCGCGCGTCGGGCGCGTCGGGGGCGAGGTCACCGACGTCGACCTGGCCTCGGCGCTCGCGGCCGGCGTCGACAACCTCAGCGAGGCCATCGCGGAGTCGGGCGCCGTGGTGACGCACGACGAGCTCCCGATCGTGCGCGGCGAGGAGCCGCTGCTGGTCCAGCTGTTCCAGAACCTGGTCGGCAACGCCATCAAGTTCCGCGACCCGGCCCGGACACCCTCGGTGCACGTCAGCGCACGGCGCGTGGCAGACTCCTGGGAGCTCGAGTGTCGGGACAACGGCATCGGCATCGACCAGCAGTACGCGGAACGGGTGTTCGTCATCTTCCAGCGACTGCATGCCAAGGACGTCTACGAGGGCACCGGGATCGGTCTCTCGTTGTGCAAGAAGATCGTCGAGTTCCACGGCGGTCGTATCTGGATCGAGCAGCCCGACGGCGAGGGGACCAGCATCCGCTGGACGCTGCCGGCCGCCGACGACGTGAGCAGCTGAAGGAGAGTTCCGCGTGCCGAACAGCACCAAGATCATCGACGTCCTCCTCGTGGAGGACGACCCGGGCGACGTGCTCATGACGCGTGAGGCGTTCGAGGACAACAAGCTCCGCAACCGCCTCTCGGTCGTCTCCGACGGCGTCAGCGCCCTGCAGTTCCTGCGCAAGGAGGGCGAGCACGCCGACGCCCCGACGCCTGACCTCGTCCTGCTCGACCTCAACCTGCCGAAGATGGACGGCCGCGAGGTCCTGCAGGCCCTGAAGGCCGACGACGCCCTGCGGTCGATCCCGGTCGTCGTGCTCACCACCTCGGAGGCAGAGGAGGACGTGGTCCGCAGCTACTCGCTGCACGCCAACGCCTACGTCACCAAGCCCGTGGACTTCGACCGGTTCATCGAGGTCGTCCGCCAGATCGACGAGTTCTTCGTCGAGGTCGTGCGCCTGCCTGGCCGCTGAGCCGGGAAGAACTCACGGCGGGTGCGTGTTGTCCCCGGTAACCCGGACGGAAGTGAGCGCACCCCCATGCTGAACCCGAGCGAGATCTACGACGTCGACCCCGAGGTCGCCGCCCAGGTCGAGGCGCGGTCGGTGAACGGCGCCGGCCCCGTGCTCGTGCACGCCGTGCGCGGGTTCGTCGACGCGGGCAACGCCGGCCAGCTGGCCGCGGAGCACCTGGTCGACGAGCTGCCCTCCACGCGGTTGGCGACCTTCGACGTCGACCAGCTGCTGGACTACCGGTCGCGCCGGCCGGTCATGACCTTCGACCAGACCACGTGGTCGTCCTACGCGGACCCCGAGCTGGTGGTCGACCTGGTGCAGGACGCCGCCGGTGTCCCGTTCCTGCTCCTGCACGGCGTCGAGCCCGACGTCCAGTGGGAGCGGTACGTCGCCGCGGTCCGCCAGATCGTCGAGCGCTTCGACGTGCCGCTGACGGTCGGCCTGCACGGGATCCCGATGGGCATCCCGCACACGCGGCCGCTGTCCGTCACCGCCCACGCGACGCGTCTTGAGCTCGTGGCCGACCACACCTCGTGGTTCGGCACCGTGCAGGTGCCCGCCAGCGCGAGCGCGCTGCTGGAGCTGCGCCTCGGCCAGTCCGGTCACGACGCCGTCGGCTTCGCCGTGCACGTCCCGCACTACCTCGCACAGTCCGCGTTCCCGCAGGCCAGCCAGGCGGCGCTGACCAACGTCGAGCGGGCGACGGGCCTCGACCTGCAGGTCGCGTCGTTGACCCCGGCGGCCGAGGAGGCCATGCAGGAGATCCAGCGGCAGGTGACCGGGTCCGAGGACGTCGCCGCGGTGGTGCACGCGCTCGAGGAGCAGTACGACTCCTTCACCCGGAACATCGGGCGTACGAGCCTGCTCGCCGGGTCCACAGACCTGCCGACCGCGGACGAGCTGGGTGCCGAGTTCGAGCGGTTCCTGGCCCAGCAGGGCGACGAGAGCGGCCCCGCCTGAGGCGCGGCCTTTACCAGATCGTTGTCAAACCGGGTGAGCCGACGGGGCGAAAGCATGGCGCCGCCGCCAGGCCCGATGTAAGGATGCACACGTTGCAGTGACGTACTCGCTTGACCGGCTTGCTTGACCGGTGTCGTCATCCGGGCTTCGGCCCGGGGTCGGTTCCGACCAGCCGTCCGCGGCTGGGCCACCCGGTGCAGGACGTGAGGCATTGCGGCACGGCGCAGGCAGAAGGCCAGCGCCGTCACCGGTGGGACAGAAGGAAACGAACATGGCACAGGGTGCTGTCAAGTGGTTCAACGCTGAGAAGGGCTTCGGGTTCATCGCCCAGGACGGCGGCGGGGCCGACGTCTTCGTCCACTACTCCGCGATCGACTCCTCGGGCTACCGCAGCCTCGACGAGGGCCAGCGCGTCGAGTTCGAGATCACGCAGGGCGCCAAGGGCCCGCAGGCCGAGAGCGTCCGCCCGATCTGATCGGACGACCGCGCGAAGGGCCGCATCCCGCACGGGGTGCGGCCCTTCGTCATGCCGCGGGGTCTGCCAGAGGTGTGGCGGTCCCCACGAACGCGGTCACCTCGGCGCCGTGCAGGAGACGCGCGGGCGCGGGGAGGCTGCGGACGGCTCGGGCCAGCGCCGGCGAGCCCAGGAGGTCCGGGTCGTCGGTGGCGGCGAGCACGACGTTGCCGTAGCCCCGGCCGCGCAGGAGGCCCGGCTCGGCGATCACGGCCACGTCGGCGAACGCCTCGCGCAGGGTCGCGACCTCGGCACGGGCGCCGGCCAGGGGCGGACGGTCCGCGCAGTTGGCGAGGTACACCCCGCCGGGGCGGAGCACCCGCGTCACCAGCGCCACCATCTCCCTCGTGCGGACGTGGCCGGGGGTGGTGTCCCCGGCGAAGACGTCGCGGACGACGACGTCGGCGGACGCGTCGGCCAGCCGCGCGAGCTCGGCGCGCGCGTCGCCCGCGCGGATCCGCAGGGCGGGGGCGCGGGGGAGGTCGAACCAGCCGCGCACCAGCTCCGGCAGCACGGTGTCGAGCTCGATGGCCAGCTGCCGTGACCCCGGGCGGGCGGCGTCGACCGCCCGCGCGAGCGCGCACCCGGCGGCACCCAGGTGGACGACGTCGATCGGACCGCCGACGTCGCCGTACCGCTCGATGACCGCGGCCATCTGCTGCATGTACTCGAACACCAGCCGCGTCGGGTCCGCCAGGTCCAGGTAGGAGCTGGGCACGCCGTTGACCAGCACGGTCACGCCGTCGGGATCGTCGAGGTCGCGGGTCAGCTCGACCGTCCCGGTGGGGATGGTGACCGGACCCGTCGGCCAGGGCGCCCGGGCGGCCGACCGTGTGGGTGGCCGGTGCGAGGCTGTGCTGCGTCGGGCGGAGCGGTCGCGGGCAGCCATGAGGGCAAACCTACGGGGAGCCGACGGGCTTGACGGCATCGAACATATGTTCGAGAATGGATCGAGGGCACAGGAAGGGGATGGCGGGATGCAGCAGCAGCTCGAGCAGCGCGGTGGACCGAGCAGTGCGGCGCCGACCCCTGCCCGCGTGCTCGACCTCCTGGGCCGGGCCGACGCCGAGCTGTTGGCGGCGCAGTTCTCGTCCGAGCCGTGGGAGCAGCTGTCGCACGCGCACCTCGCTGCCCTGCGTGCAGGGGCCGCCGTGGTCGCCCTCCGCGGGACGCCGTCGGGGCGTCGGGCGCCGCGCACGGTGTGGAGCATGCTCGTCGCGGTCGCCCCGGAGCTGGGTTCGTGGACGACGTACTTCGCGGAGGCGGCACCCTTGCGGTCGGCGGTCGACGCGGGACGGTTCGAGCTGGTGGGTCCGGAGCGGGCCGAGGAAGCCGTGTGCGCAGCGGAGGACTTCGTCGACGCCGCCCGTGAGCTCGTGCACGGCGGTGTGGATGCCGTGGCGGGCCGGACCCTGCGCATGCGTGCCCAGCGGGCGTCGTGACTGGCGCCGGTCGGCCGGTCGGCGGGCCCGACGACCCCGTGCAGCCATGAGTCGCGGACCCCGGTCGGCTGAGGCCAGGCGCGACTGGGGTCGCGAGGAGGTCGGCTGCTCGATCCTGCACGTCGACATGGACGCGTTCTTCGCGTCGGTGGAGCTGGCCCGTCGGCCGCAGCTCCGGGGCCTGCCGGTGATCGTCGGTGGCGCGACGCGCGGCGTGGTCCTGGCGGCGACCTACGAGGCTCGGGCGTTCGGTGTGCACTCGGCGATGCCCATGGCCACGGCGCTGCGCCAGTGCCCGCAGGCGATCGTCGTGCCCCCCGACCACCACGCGTACCACGAGGTCTCCACCGGCGTGATGCAGCTGCTCGGTGACATCACCGCGCTCGTCGAGCAGGTGAGCGTCGACGAGGCCTTCCTCGACGTGGCGGGCGCCCGCCGACGCCTGGGGCCGCCCACCGTCATCGCCCGGCTGATCCGCCGGCAGGTCCAGGAGCAGTTCGGGATCACGTGCTCCGTCGGCATCGGATCCACCAAGTTCGTCGCCAAGCTCGCGTCCGGCCAGGCCAAGCCGGACGGCGTTCTCCTCGTCCCTCGGGCGGCGACGGTCGAGTTCCTGCGCGTGCTGCCCGTCGGGGCGCTCTGGGGGGTGGGTGAAAAGACGGAGGCTGCCCTGGCGCGCTTCGGGATCCGGACGGTGGCGCAGCTCGCCGACAGCGACGTGTCCACGGTGCAGCACGCGGTCGGCAAGGTGGCGGGCTCGCACCTGTTCGACCTGTCGTGGGGTCGCGATCCGCGGCCGGTCAGCCCGGGCCGCGAGGAGCGCTCGCTCGGCGCGGAGGAGACGTTCGTGACCGATGTCGCCGACCTCACCGTGGTGCAGGAGAAGGCGCGGGACCTGGCCGACCGGTGCGCCGTCCGGCTGCGCAAGAACGGCCTGGTCACGCGCACGATCACCGTGAAGATCCGGACCTCCGACTTCCGGACGCTCACCCGGTCACGCACGCTGGTCACCCCCACGGACGTCGGGCGCGAGATGTTCCTGGCGGTGCGGGAGCTGCTCGCGGGCGTCGATCTCGGTGGGCTGCCGGTCCGGCTCGTCGGGGTGCGTGCCGAGGGTCTGTCCCGTGCCGCGTCGACGATCCGTCAGCCCACCCTCGAGGAGGCGTCGGACGAGCCCGTCCAGTCCCGCCGGGACGCGGAGCTGACCATGGACCGGGTCCGCGAGCGGTTCGGACGGGCGGCGATCAGGACCGGGGCTCCTCAGGCTGGGGGAGTATCCTCCGGCTCGACTACCACCTTCGTTCCGGCGGATCTATCCTGAACCGGACGACAGGTCCACATAGCTGACAACGGGGGTCAGGATGCCTCTCTCGGAGTACGAGCAGCGCGTGCTCGAGCAGATGGAACGCCAGTTGACCTCTGACGATCCGCGGCTCGCCAACACGCTGACTCAGCGCGGGCATCGCCCGTTCGGCCGATACGTCATCGCGGGAGTTGGTGCGTCTGTCGGTCTGCTGCTGCTCGTCCTTGGCGCGGCCAACGGCCTGCCGTGGCTCGGCGTCATCGGCTTCGTCGTGATGTTCGCCGCCGTCGCGTTCGCCTTCGCGGCGCCGCAGCGCTCCGGACACCGATCCGGTCCGCGCGGGGTGGTGCAGAGCGACGGTCAGGTCAAGCCGGCAACGCCGCCGACTCGTCAGAAGAGCAGCTTCATGTCCCGTCTCGAGGAGCGCTGGGAGCGGCGCCGCGGCGAGAGCGGTCACTGAGCAGGCTCTCCACCCCGCTCATCAGCTCGTCCACCCACCCGGCCAGCACCTCCGGGTCGACCGAGGGCTGCTCCGGCGCGTAGAGGTCCCGCTCGACCGTCCGCGCCAGCGACTCCAGCGCGTCGACCGACGATCCGGTCAGCGGTGACCCTGCGGCCTGCCGCAGCTGCTCCTGCACCGAGACGACGACGGTCCGCGGCGTCTCCGCGTCCGTCCACGTGACCCCGCGCGCACCGAGGCGGCGCCGGGCGCGCAGCCAGGCGCGCTCGGGGGTCAGGTCTGCGCGGAAGCGGGTGCGGCGCCGGATGAGGGCGAGCCCGAACGACGCCACGGCCAGCACGATCGCGACGGTCACCGCCACGGGGAGCCAGGCCTGCTCGTCGTCGTCGGTGCCCGCCGACGACGTCGAGCCGCCGGGCGCGGAGGAGGAGGTCGCGCCGGGCAGGGGAACAGGCACCTGGTCGTCGGGGATCGTGTCCGGGGCGGAGATGCCGACGAACGGGTCGCTCCAGCGCGGGGGAGCGCCGGTCTGCTCGCCGGGGGTCGGCTCGAACCGCACCCAGCCGGAGCCCTCGAAGAACAGCTCGGGCCAGGCGTGCGACTTCTGGCCGGACACGACGTAGCCGCCGTTGCGGTCCGACTCACCGGGCAGGAAGCCCACGGCGACCCGGGCGGGGATGTCGAGCGAGCGGGCCATCATCGCCATCGAGGTGGCGAACTGCACGCAGTAGCCGCGGGTGGACTGCAGGAAGTCCCAGACGGCGTCGTCCGACTGGGACGGAGCGACGCGGGTGTCGTAGGTGAAGTTCGTCGTCGCGCGGAAGTACGTCTGCAGCGCCATCGCCTGCTCGTACGGCGTGGTCGAGCCCTCGGTGATCTCGCGGGCGAGCGCGGAGACGTCGTCGGAGTGCGTGGTCTGCGGCACCTCGAGGGAGGCACCGTCGTCCCCGGGGTCCCCGACCTCCGCGCCGACCAGGTCCTCCTTGGTCAGCGAGGGGATCTCCACCTGCATCGCGTAGGTCATGCCGTCGAACGTGCCGCGTCGGCCGACGACCTCGTCGCGCCCCGGGTCGTACTCCCACCCGCCGCGCACGTCCACGGTGCGCGGGAAGGTGCTCACCGGGAGGCGCCGCTCGCGCAGGTTGTCCACCTCGAGCCGGACGTCGGCGAGGGTCCCGCGGTCCGCGTCGGGCGTCGTGCCGAGGATGGTGGGGTCCGAGGACAGGAGGGTCGAGGGGTCCCAGCCGGTGAGCTCGAGGGAGTCGGACCGGTCCCACTCGTGGCCGTCGAACGTGGTGAGCGTGAAGGCGCGCAGGGGTCCGACGTCGTTGGCGGTGACGTTGGTGGCGTCGGACGCGCTCGGTGAGGGGGCGGGGTCGGCGCCGGCGTCCGCGACCACGGGTGCGACCGTGTACCGCAGGACGACCTGGCCGGAACGGGAGCCCAGGCTCTCGCGCAGGTCGAGGTTGTCGCTGAGGGACATCGGGCCGACCGGACCGGTTCCGAAGCTGGGCATGCGCATGGTCGCCCACCCGGGGAAGGCCGCGACGGCGGGACCGGCCAGGAGCGTGGCGACGATCAGCGAGACCGAGCTCAGGACCGCGACGGAGGTCCGCCGGGCGCGGTCGCTGTGGGCGGTCGCCGGGGCTGCGCTCAGCGCGAGCAGCAGGAGGTAGAAGAAGGCGGTCCAGGCGATCGCCCAGCCGCTGGCCGGGAAGCCGAGGATGATCGCGGGCACCCACAGCCCCGCGAACGCGATGCCGGACAGCGCGGGCGCGCCCAGCCCGATCGCGACGAGGTCCGCCAGCAGGAAGACCGAGACCGCCCCGACGACGACGAGCAGCTCGGCGGGACGGACCCCTGCCATGGGCACGAGGGACGCGTTGATGACCGCGACACCCTCGCGCGCGGTCGCGAGCGTCCGGTCGAGGGAGCCGGAGTCCGGGAGGACCTGCAGCCGGCCGGGGGGAGCCCCGTACCGGACGAGCACGATGGCGGCGGCGACGATCGTCCCGGCGAGCGTGGGCGCCCACCACGAGCGCGTGACGGCGCGCACGCCGATGACGACCGCCGCGACGACGAGCACGATCAGCCACGTCGCGACGAGCCAGCTGCCGCGGACGACCAGGCCGGTGAGCGCGAAGAGGCTGGCGCAGGTCGCCGCCGCGCAGAGTGCCGACCCCAGCGCCGACCGCGGTCCGCGGGGAATCCGGAGCGTGCGCCCGGTCACTGGGCCGACCCCAGCAGACGCAACCAGCAGTCCACGATCGGCTCGCCCGGTGTCACTCGGCAGGCACGCCAGCCGGCCCGACGCAGGGCCTTGATGGTGTGCTCTGCCTCCGCCTCGTGCGCGGGGGTGTCGGCGCGGACGACCGCCCAGGCCTGAGCGGTGTCGGCGACGTGCGCGAGCGCGGCGCGGGCGGACGCACCGAGCGGGCCCAGGACGGCCAGGACGATCTCCCCGCCGGCGTCGCTGGTGTGCAGCAGGTGGGCGGCCGAGACGAGCTCGGCCTCGCCCTGGGCGGCGGTGCGCGGCGCCTCGAGGTCGATGGTGCGATCCAGCACCGCGCTGCGGGCGCCGGGTCCGGAGCGGTCGTGCACGAAGGCGAGCGGGTACGGGCTGGCGTTGTCCCGCAGGCCGCTGACGAGTCGGACCGGGTGGCCGCCGTCGAGCATGGCGAGCGACATGGACGCGGCCAGGGAGATCGACCACTCGAGGCTGGCGACCTTGGCGGGCAGGTCGAGCAGGACCGAGACGGGCCGCATGCCGGCGCGCTCGTCCGAGCGGACCATCAGGGCACCCTTGCGGGCGCTGCTGCTCCAGTGCACACGGCGCAGGTCGTCGCCCTCGCGGTAGTCGCGCAGCGAGGCGTCGTCGGTCGACGGGCTCCGCGCGCCCAGGGCCACCCGGTCCGGCTCGCCCACGAGCACGTCGCTCGGGGTGGGGAGCGGCACCACGGCCGGCCACACGGACACCTCGGCCTGGTCGCCGAGGGTCGCCGACGTGCGCACGACGCCGAACGGGTCGCTGCGGGTGACCACGAGCGGACCCAGCGGCCAGCGACCGCGTCGCGCGGCCTGCACGGCGTACGTCACGGTCACGCGGCGCGGGGCGCGCGTCACCCGGGCGCGCAGCGGGCGTCCGCCGGACAGCTCCGTGGCGGCCTGCTCGGCGAACTTCAGGCCCGCCAGCCGCACGCGCGCGGCGGGGTCGGTGGCGGCGATGACGACCTCGATCTGCGCCTCGTCGCCCGCATGCACGGGGTTCGGCCGCGCCCGCCGCTGGACGTTCAGCCGGTGCTTGCCGCGACCGGGGTCCAGCACGCCGACCCCGACGGCCGCCGCGACGACGAGCAGGAGCGCGAGCGTGCCGATCCGGACCAGGTCGACCGCCCCGAGCACGACGCCGAGCTGCAGCGCGACGACGCCGGCGCCGGCGAGCGCCCAGCCTCGGGGTGTGGGCCGGAGTCGCATCAGCCGATCGCGCGTCGCGAACGCGCGGTGCCCGCCGTCGACGGGAGCGGGATGCGGTCGAGGATGTCGGCGACGATGTCCGACGTGCTGCGGCCGGACAGGCGCGACTCGGTGCTCGGCAGGAGGCGGTGCGCGAGCACGGGGACGCCGAGCTGCTGCACGTCGTCGGGCAGCACGTGGTCCCGGCCGTCCATGGCGGCGAGGGACTTGGCGGCCCGCAGCAGCTGGATGGCGGCGCGGGGCGAGGCGCCGAGCCGCAGGCCCGGGTCCTCGCGGGTGGCGGTGACGAGGTCCACGACGTACCGCTTGATGCCGGGCGCCGCGTACAGCCGGCGCGCGGTCTCGATGAGCGCCTTGACCTGCGCGGCGTCGGTGACGGGCCGGAGGGTGTCCAGCGGGTCGGACGTCTCCTGCAGGTCGAGCATGTCGAGCTCCGACTCGATGCTCGGGTAGCCCACGGTCAGCCGGGCCATGAACCGGTCGCGCTGCGCCTCGGGGAGGGGGTAGGTGCCCTCCATCTCGACGGGGTTCTGGGTGGCGACCACCAGGAACGGCCGCGGCAGCGGGTAGGTGCGGCCGTCGACGGTCGCCTGCGCCTCCTGCATGCACTCCAGCAGCGCGGACTGCGTCTTGGGCGAGGCGCGGTTGATCTCGTCGCCGATGACCACGTGCGCGAAGACGGGCCCGGGCCGGAACTCGAATTCGTGGGTCTGCGACCGGAAGATGTTCACGCCGGTGAGGTCCGACGGCAGCAGGTCGGGCGTGAACTGGATCCGGCCGACGGTGCAGTCGATGGTCTTGGCCAGCGCCTTGGCGAGCGTCGTCTTGCCGACCCCCGGGACGTCCTCGAGGAGCAGGTGCCCCTCGGCGAGCAGCACGGCGACGGTGACGCGCACGAGCTCTGGGCGGCCGGTGACGACCCCCTCCACAGCGGTACGCATCCTCGTGGTGATGTCGACGACGTCCTCGAGCTCACTCGTGGACGGGACGGCCTGCAGCATGACGCCTCCTTTGGCGGATCTGGGTCCGAGCCTAAAGGTCGGGCGCCCTCAGTTCATCGCCCATCGGACCCCCACTTCGCTCCACCACCCACCCGGTCCAGTGTCGGAGGAGCCCGCACCGGCGGCGATTCGTCCGATCCCTCCGGAATCGGGCAGGTGGGACGGGCGGCGACACGCCCCGGCGATGCCCGGGTGGCGCATCTCCCTCCACTTCACTCCACGCTGCTGACCTGCGGTTATGCACTCTCGATCGGGTGAATCATGCCTATCTCCGGTGGCAGGTGGAGTGAAGTGGAGTACCGTGGAGGCACGTGGTGAGGCGGGGAATGTCGCACCACGACACGCAGCGAGGGACCGGGAGGAGGCGGGGTGACGCATGAGTCGTCCGCCGGCGTCTTCGGCTCCTTCGCGCCCTTTCTCGGGACGTACACACCACGGCTCGACGAGAAGGGCCGGCTCATCCTCCCGGCCAAGTTCCGTGGTCAGCTCGCCCCTGGTCTGGTCATGACGCGCGGTCAGGAGCGGTGCCTCTTCCTGCTCCCGATGCAGGAGTTCCAGCGCATGCACGACCAGCTGCGGCAGGCGCCGGTGACCAGCCGGCAGGCCCGCGACTACCTGCGCGTGTTCCTGTCGGGCGCCTCGGACGAGCTGCCCGACAAGCAGGGCCGCATCTCCATCCCGCCGATGCTCCGCAAGTACGCGGGGCTCGAGCGCGACGTCGCCGTCATCGGCACCGGCACCCGGGTCGAGATCTGGGACCTCACCGCGTGGGAGACGTACCTGGCCGAGCAGGAGGCCGGCTACGCCGACACCGCGGAGGAGGTCTTCCCGAACGGTCCCTTCTAGACGTACTGGCCCACGGGCCGCCCGGTGAGACCTCCTCCCGAATCTCTGCCGCACTTCCCCGGTGGCAGAGGGTCGGTGGGGGATCTGGTCGGACGGCGGAGGGGCCGCCCGACCACACCATTCGTGCCACCTGGGGAGGGGAGCAGCGATGACCGAGCACACGCCCGACGACGCGGCCTCCCGGCACACCCCGGTGCTGCTGCAGCGCTGCCTCGACCTGCTCGCGCCGGCGTTCGAGGTCGAGAGCCCGGTCCTGGTCGACTCGACCCTGGGGATGGGCGGCCACACCGAGGGCGTCCTGCAGGCGTTCCCGCACGTGCGGGTGGTCGGCATCGACCGTGACACCCAGGCGCTGGAGCTCGCGGGTCGGCGGCTCGCGGCGTTCGGCGACCGGTTCACCGGTGTGCACGCGGTCTACGACGAGATCAACGACGTCCTGGACGGGCTCGGCATCCCCGCGGTGCAGGGCGTCCTCATGGACCTCGGCGTCTCGTCCCTGCAGCTGGACGAGCGGGAGCGCGGATTCTCCTACTCGGCCGACGCCCCGCTGGACATGCGCATGGACGCGACCACGGGGCAGACGGCGGCCGACGTGCTCAACACCTACGACGAGCGGGAGCTCGCACGCATCCTGCGCGTCTACGGCGAGGAGCGGTTCGCGCCGCGGATCGCCCGGGCCATCGTCGCGCAGCGCGCCCGGCGTCCGCTCGAGCGCACGGGGGAGCTGGTGAGCATCGTGCGCGCCAACATCCCCGCGGCCACGCGCAAGACCGGCGGCAACCCGGCCAAGCGCACGTTCCAGGCGCTGCGCATCGAGGTGAACGGCGAGATCGAGGTGCTGGAGCGTGCGCTCCCGCAGTCGATCGAGGCGCTCGCCGTGGGCGGCCGGATCGTCGTCGAGTCGTACCACTCGCTCGAGGACCGGGCGGTGAAGCGCGCGCTGGCCGTCGGAGCGACGTCGAGCGCCCCGCCGGACCTGCCCGTCGAGCCGGAGACGCACGCGCCGTTCCTGCGGCTCGTGACGCGCGGCGCCGAGGAGGCCGACGAGGCCGAGCTGGCGCACAACCCCCGGTCGCAGTCCGTCCGGCTCCGCGCCGCCGAGCGCACCCGTCCCACCCCTGACCACCTGACGCCACGTCCGACCGGAAGGAGGGCAGCATGAGCGCCCAGTCCGCTGCCCGAGTGAGCACCGCTCGCGCCTATCCCACCCCGGCCCGCCCGAAGGCGGCCCCGGCACCCCGACTTCGTGTCGTCCGCGCGCCGGAGCACGCCAGGACGCGCGTGCCGTTCATCCTTGCCTGCATGGCCGTCCTCGCCGGTGCGCTCCTGTCCGCGCTGCTGCTCAACACCTCCATGGCGGCGAGCGCGTACGCCAAGTACGACCTGTCCAACGAGCTGGGCCGGCTCAACCAGGACGCGCTGGGCCTGACGGCGGAGCTGGACGCCAAGGCGTCGCCGACGCAGCTGGCTGCCGCGGCCGCCGCGCTCGGCATGGTGCCCACCAACGGCACCGGCTGGCTCCGGCTCGCCGACGGCAGCGTGCAGGGCGCCCCCGAACCGGCCGGAGCCGGCGGATGACGGGTCCCGTCCCCGTCGGCTCGGTGCGCCCGCGCGCCCGCACCGAGCAGACCCGTCGGCCCGTGCCGTCCAACCGCGCGACCGGGACGACGGTTCCGCGGCAGCGGCCACCTGCCGGTCCGCGGACGGTCGTCGTCCCGCCCGGCACCCGCGGCGGCAGACCACCGGTCGGACCCGTGCGGCCCGGTTCCCGCCGTCGCATGGCCTTCCTCACCGTCCTCGTGGTCCTGGCGCTCGCCGTCTTCGGCGGGCGCCTGGTCTACGTCCAGGGGCTGCGCGGGTCGGCCATCGCCGAGGAGGCGCGCAACTCGCGGCTCATCTCCGTGTCGCTGCTCGGCGGGCGCGGCGAGATCACGGATGCCGACGGCAAGCCGCTGGCCACCTCCGTCGAGCGCTACGACATCTCGGTGAACCAGAAGCTGGTCGCCGACTTCACGGGCACGCTGAACCCGCCGGTCCCCGACGGGCCGGCCGGCGTCGCCGCGATCCTGGCGCCCCTGCTCGACATGAACGCCGCCGAGCTCGGCGGCTCGCTGGTCGGCGACCGTCAGTTCGTCTACATCCGCAAGGGCGTGCTGCCGGAGGTCGCCCGCGAGGTGCGCAAGCTCGGGCTCAGCGGCGTCAACGTCGACCGGGTGGCCGAGCGCGTGTACCCGAACGGCACGCTCGCCGGGAACGTCATCGGGTTCGTCAACTCCAACGGGGTGGGGCTCGCCGGGCTCGAGGCGTCGCTCAACCCGCGCCTCACCGGCACGGCCGGCAGCGAGACGTACGAGAGCGGCCGCAAGGGCCAGGCGATCCCCGGCGGCTACTCGCAGGACACTCCGGCGACGCAGGGCGACTCGCTGCAGCTCACTCTCCTGTCCGACGTGCAGTGGAAGGCGCAGTCGGCGCTCGACGCCCAGGTCGCCGCCACGGGGTCGGACTCCGGGTCGCTCATCGTGATGGACACGAAGACGGGGGAGATCTACGCGCTCGCCGACTCCGGCTCCGTCGACCCCAACCACCCCGGTGAGGCGTCCGGGTCGCTGTCCAGCGCGGTCTCCGACGTGTTCGAGCCCGGCTCGACCGGCAAGGTCATCACGATGGCGGCCATCCTCGACAACAAGATCGCCGACCCGCTCTCGCAGTGGGAGGTGCCGTACACGTACTCCCCGGACGGTCACGAGACGTTCAAGGACTCGCACGAGCACGGTCTCCTGCGGCTGACCACGACCGGCGTGCTGGCGGAGTCGTCGAACACGGGCACCGTGATGATCGGCCAGAACCTGCCCGTCCAGACCCGGTTCGACTACCTGTCCAAGTTCGGCTTCGGGGCGAAGACGGGTATCGAGATGCCGGGGGAGTCCAACGGCATCCTGCACCCGGTCGACGCCTGGCAGCGCCGCGACAAGTTCGCCGTGCTGTTCGGGCAGGCGGTCTCGGTCACGGCGGTCCAGGCCACGCAGGTGTTCGCCACGATCGCGAACGGCGGCGTGCGCGTGCAGCCGCACATCATCAAGGGGTGGACGTCGCCGGACGGCACCTACACGCCCGCGGCGGCGCCCGCGTCGATGCAGGTGGTCTCGCCCGAGACCGCGAAGACGGTGCTCACCATGATGCAGAGCGTCGTCGACGACGGCACGGGCTCGAACGCCCAGATCCCCGGGTACCAGGTGGCCGGCAAGACCGGGACGGCGCAGAACTGGGTGGGCGGTGTCCAGGGCATCACGTCGTCGTTCATCGGTGTCGCCCCCGCTGACAACCCGCGCATCGCGGTCGCCGTGATCCTGCACAACCCCCGGACCTCGGTCTACGGCGGGACGGTGGCGGCGCCGGTGTTCAGCGACGTCGCCGGCTACACGCTCAGCGAGCTCGGCGTCGCGCCCTCCGGGACGACAGGGACGCTCTTCCCGACGACGTGGTGACCACCCGCTCCCGGGCGTCCCGCGGTGGCGCGCGGGGTAGATTCTCCCCATGACGACCCCCGCTCGGATGCGCCCGCTGCATCCCGCGGCCCATCGGGTCGCCGACCTCGTCTCGACGTTCGGCCTGGTCACGCGTGGTGCCCCGGTCCCGGCAGGCGCCGTCCTGACCGGTGTGAGCCTCGCCAGCGGTGACGTGGTCGCGGGTGATGTCTTCGTCGCGGTGACGGGCTTCAAGGTGCACGGCGCCACCTACGCGGCGCAGGCGGTCGACGCCGGCGCGGTGGCGGTGCTCACCGACGAGGCCGGGCTGGCGGTCCTGGAGGACTCCGGGCTGGCCGACCACGTCCCCGTCCTCGTGACGCAGGACCCGCGCGCGGTGGCGGGACCGGTCGCGGCGTGGGCGCACGAGGCGCCGGGCGAGCACCTGGTCACCGTGGGCGTCACGGGCACCAACGGCAAGACCACGACGTCGTACTTCCTGGACGCCGCCCTGCGCGCGGCGCACGCCACGACAGCCGTGCTCGGCACGGTCGAGCTCCGGATCGGCGAGGACGCGGTGGAGAGCCCGCGCACCACGGTCGAGGCCCCGGCGCTGCAGGCGATCCTCGCGCTGGCCGTCGAGCGCGGGGCGACCGCGCTCGCCATGGAGGTCTCGTCGCACGCGCTCGCCCTGGGCCGGGTGGGCGGGCTGACGTTCGACGTCGTCGGGTTCACCAACCTGCAGCGCGACCACCTCGACTTCCACGGCGACATGGAGGGCTACTTCCGCGACAAGTCGCGACTCTTCGCCACCGGCCAGGCGCGCCGCGGCGTCGTCGTGATCGACGACGAGTGGGGCCGCCGGCTGGCCGCCGAGGCCCCCGTCCCGGTCGAGACGGTGGCCACCCACGTCGGGGAGCCCGAGGGGGCCGACGCCGACTGGGCCGTCGTCAAGGCCGACATCGGGCTGGACGGCGTCGGCTCGTCGTTCACGCTCCGGGGGCCGGACGGCACCGAGCACACCGCTGCGAGCCCGCTGCCCGGCATGGTCAACGTCTCCAACGCCGCCCTGGCCATCGTGCTCGCGCACGCGGCCGGGGTGGAGCTGGGCGCCGCGATCGCCGCCGTGGCCGTCGCGCACGAGATCCCCGGCCGGATGGAGCGCGTCATCGAGCGTGGCGACGGCTTCCCCCTCGCCATCGTCGACTACGCCCACACGCCCGACGCGCTCGTCCTTGCCCTCGACGCCGTGCGCCCGATCACCCCCGGACGGCTGGTGATCGTGTTCGGCTCGGACGGCGACCGCGACCAGGGCAAGCGCCCGATCATGGGCGAGATCGCGGCGCGGCTGGCCGACGTGATCGTCGTCACCGACGAGAATCCCCGTTCCGAGGAGCCGGCGGCCATCCGATCCGCCATCCTCGACGGAGTCCGGTCGCAGCGACCGGACCTGGTCGACGTGCACGAGGCCACCAGCCGCGCGCAGGCCATCCGCGACGCCCTCGCCCTCGCCTCCGAGCAGGACACCGTGATCATCACGGGCAAGGGCCACGAGCCGACCCAGGAGATCGCCGGCGTGTTCCACCGGTACAACGACCGCGACGTGCTGCTCGCAGCGCGCACCCGCCGGCAGGAGCAGCACGCGTGATCGCCCTGACGGCGGCCGAGATCGCGGCCGCGACCGGGGGAGTGCTGCGCGGCGCGGCGGCCACCGACCCGGCGCTCGTGGTCAGCGGCCCCGTGGTCGTCGACTCGCGCGACGACATCACCGGTGGGCTGTTCGTCGCCCTGCCGGGGGAGAACGTCGACGGCCACGACTACGCCTCCGTGGCGGTGGCCGGCGGTGCCGCGCTCGTCCTGGCCGCGCGTGACGTGATCGGGGCGGGTGGCACGGTGCTGCCGAGCGTCGTCGTCGCCGACGTCGAGCGTGCCCTGGGCGACCTGGCGCGCGTCGTGCTGGAGCGGCTCCGCGAGGCGGCGCTCGAGCCCGGGGGCAGCGACCTGCGCGTCGTGGGCATCACCGGCTCGGTCGGCAAGACGACCACCAAAGACCTGCTCGCGCAGCTGTGCGGCAGCGTGGGCCCGACGATCGCGCCGGTCCGCTCGTTCAACAACGAGATCGGGCTGCCGCTCACGGTGCTGCGCGCCGACGAGTCGACCCGGTTCCTCGTGCTCGAGATGGGCGCCAGCGGCCCGGGCCACCTCAGCTACCTCACGGACATCGCACCCCCCGACGTGGCCGTCGTCCTCATCGTCGGCCACGCGCACCTGGGTGGCTTCGGCGGGATCGACGCGGTCGCCGTCGCGAAGTCCGAGATCGTGCAGGGCCTGGTCTCCGACGGCGTCGCGGTGCTCAACGCCGACGACCCCCGCGTGTCCGCGATGGCCGACCTCGCGCCCGGCGAGGTCGTCACGTTCGGCGCGGCCCCGCAGGCCACGGTCGGCGTCCGCGACGTGCGCCTCGACCGCAGCGGCCGCGCGACGTTCACCCTCGTGCGACGCGGCGAGGTCGAGCGCACCGCGGAGGTCACGCTGCGGCTCGTCGGCGAGCACCACGTGCACAACGCCCTCGGCGCCGCGGCCGCCGCGCTCGCCGTCGGGCTCGAGCTGGACGAGGTGGCCGCGGGACTGAGCGCGGCTGACGCCCTGAGCCCCCACCGCATGCACGTGGTCGACCGTCCCGACGGCGTCACCATCGTCGACGACTCCTACAACGCGAACCCCGACTCCATGCGGGCGGCGCTGAAGGCGCTGGCCGTGCTGGCCGGCCGGGACCGCCGGTCGATCGCCGTGCTGGGGGAGATGCTCGAGCTCGGACCGGGTGCCCGCGAGGCGCACGACGCCATCGGTCGCCTGTGCGTCCGGCTCAACATCGGCCTGACGATCGTGGTCGGGGACGGCGCCCGCGCCATCCGCGACGGCGCCAACCACGAGGGGTCGTGGGGCGACGAGGTGGTGCTCGCCGACGACCTGGAGGTCGCGACCGCGTTCCTCGAGAGCGAGCTGCGTCCCGGGGACGTCGTGCTGGTGAAGTCGTCATACGGCGCCGGGCTGTGGAAGCTCGGCGACGTGCTGGTCGAGGGGGCCGCCCGATGAGGGCCGTCCTCATCTCCGGTGGGCTCTCGATGCTCATCGCGCTCCTGGGCACGCCCCTGTTCATCCGGTACCTCGTGCACAAGCAGTACGGCCAGTTCATCCGGCAGGACGGTCCGACGGCGCACTTCACCAAGCGCGGGACACCGACCATGGGCGGCGTCGTCATCATCGGCGCGACGCTGCTCGGCTGGATCGGGGGTCTCATCGTGACGGGGACCGTGCCGAGCGCGTCCGCCGTGCTGGTCCTGTTCCTCATGACGGGTCTCGGCGTCGTCGGCTTCCTCGACGACTTCATCAAGATCTCGCGGCAGCGCAGCCTCGGTCTGAGCGCGCGGTGGAAGATCGCCGGCCAGGGCATCGTCGGCATCACGTTCGCCGTGGCGGCACTCCAGTTCCCCAGCGACAGCTTCCGGACGCCGGCCTCCACGCACATCTCGTTCATCCGCGACACCACCCTGGACCTCGCGTTCTGGGGCGTGACGGTCGGGGTCATCCTGTTCGTCGTCTGGGCCAACTTCCTCATCACCGCCTGGTCCAACGCGGTGAACCTCACCGACGGGCTCGACGGGCTGGCCACCGGCGTCTCGCTCATCGTGTTCGGCGCGTACGTCATCGTCTGCGTCTGGCAGTTCAACCAGAGCTGCCAGTTCCTGGCCAGCGTCGGACCGCGCTGCTACGAGACGCGCGACCCGCTGGACCTCGCGGTGGTCGCGGCCGCCATCACCGGCGCGTGCTTCGGGTTCCTGTGGTGGAACGCCAGCCCCGCCAAGATCTTCATGGGGGACACCGGGTCGCTCGCCCTCGGCGGTGCGCTCGCCGGCCTGTCGATCCTGTCCCGCACCGAGATCCTCGCCGCGATCATCGGCGGCCTCTTCGTGGTCATCGTCATGTCGGACGTGATCCAGATCGGCTTCTTCAAGCTGACCGGGAGACGGGTCTTCAAGATGGCGCCGCTGCACCACCACTTCGAGCTCTCGGGGTGGGGCGAGGTCACGATCGTCATCCGGTTCTGGATCATCGCCGGGTTGTTCGTCGCGCTCGGCGTCGGCATCTTCTACGCGGAGTGGGTGGCCGGGTAGGTGTCCGATCTCGTGCTGGAGGGCGCCCTGGTGGTCGTCGCCGGGCTCGGGGTCTCCGGACGGGCGGCGGCCGAGGTGCTGGCCTCCCGGGGAGCCCGCGTGGTGCCCGTCGACGACCATGCCGACGACGTCATCGGCTCGGCGGAGCTGCTCGAGGGCTCGGTGCTGGACCGCGCGGACCTCGTCGTCGCGTCGCCGGGTCTCGCACCCCACCACCCCCTGCTAGCGGCGGCCCTGGAGCGCGGGATCCCCGTGTGGAGCGAGGTCGAGCTCGCGTGGCAGGTGCGCGTGGACCGCGCTGCCGGCGGCGGACCGGCGCCGTGGCTGGCGGTCACCGGCACCAACGGCAAGACGACGACCGTGGGCATGCTCGAGTCGATCCTGCGGGCCGCGGGGGAGAACGCCCTGGCGGTCGGGAACGTCGGGACGCCCGTGGTGCTCGCGGCCACCGACCCGACGCTCGACGTGCTCGCGGTCGAGCTGTCGAGCTTCCAGCTGCACTTCACGCACTCGATGTCCGCGCAGGCCGCCGCGGTGCTGAACATCGCGCCGGACCACCTCGACTGGCACGGCTCGCTCGACGCGTACGCCGCCGACAAGGGCCGCATCTTCGAGCGCGCGCAGGTGGCGTGCGTCTACAACCTCACCGACCCGGCGACCGAGGACCTCGTCCGCGAGGCCGACGTCGTCGACGGCTGCGTCGCCGTCGGGTTCACGGTGGGCACCCCCCTCGTCGGACAGGTGGGCATGGTCGAGGACGTCCTCGTCGACCGCGGGTTCGCCCGGCTCCGGCACACGCACGCAGCCGAGCTCGGGACGCTGGCGGACCTCCTGCAGCTGGCCGGCCCCGACGGCACGGTCCCGCCGCACGTCGTCGCGAACGCCCTCGCGGCCGCCGCGCTCGCGCTCGCGCACGACGTCGACCCGGCCGCGATCCGCGACGGGCTGCGCGCCTACGGTCCGGGCGCGCACCGGCTCGCCACGGTCGCGGTCGTCGACGGTGCGGCGTACGTGGACGACTCGAAGGCGACCAACGCGCACGCGGCCTCGGCCGCCCTCGGCGCGTTCCCCGCCGGCAGCGTCGTGTGGATAGCGGGCGGGCTGGCCAAGGGTGCCCAGTTCGACGAGCTCGTCCTCGCGCGGCGCGACCGGCTCCGCTCCGTCGTGCTCATCGGGGTCGACCGTGCCCCCTTGCGCGAGGCGCTCGCCCGACACGCACCCGAGGTCCCCGTGGTCGAGGTCGACGCCGGTGAGACTGGCACGGTGATGACCCGCGCCGTGGACCAGGCCAGGCGGCTCGCGTCCTCGGGCGCCGGGCCGGTCACGGTGCTGCTCGCCCCCGCCTGCGCGTCGATGGACCAGTTCACGTCGTACGCCGCACGGGGTGATCAGTTCTCCGCAGCCGTGCGTGCGCTCGGCGGGGACGCATGACCGCCACGACCCCGCGCCCGAGCGTGCGCCGCACGGACGACCCCGGCGCCTCGACCAGCTCGCTGCTCGGCCAGTGGAACAGCGCGGTGACCAGCTACTACGTGCTGATCGGTGCGACCGCGCTGCTGCTCGTGATCGGGCTCGTCATGGTCCTGTCGAGCTCGAGCGTGGAGTCCCTCGACGACGGTCACTCGCCGTACGCGGTGTTCCTCGACCAGGCCAAGTACGCGCTCATCGGCCTGCCCGTCCTGTTCGGCCTGTCGCGGGCGCCCGTGCGGTTCTTCCAGGCGATCGCGTGGCCCGCGCTGGCGTTCGCCATCGTCTTCCAGCTGACGGTGTTCACGCCGCTGGGCTGCGGGGCGGGCGGCAACCAGAACTGGGTCTGCGTCGGGGGCATCTCCGCGCAGCCGTCCGAGACCATCAAGCTCGCGCTGGCGATCTGGCTGGGTGCGGTGCTCGCGCGCAAGCTGTCGCTCCTGCGGCAGTGGAAGCACGCCCTGATCCCCGCCGTGCCGGTCGCCGGCGTCGCGATCCTCGTCGTGCTGGCCGGGCACGACCTCGGCACCGCGCTGGTGCTCATCATGCTCGTCGCCGGGGCGATGTTCGTGGCCGGGGTCCCCATGCGGATCTTCGGGTTCGCCGCGCTGCTGGCCGGTGGGCTGACCGCGCTGCTGACCCTCACCAGCGGCAACCGCACGGCCCGCATCACCAGCTGGCTGTCCGACGAGTGCGACGCCGCGTCGTCCTGCTACCAGACGCTGCACGGCGGCTGGGGGCTGGCGAGCGGCGGCTGGGGCGGGCTCGGCCTGGGGGAGAGCCGCGAGAAGTGGTCCTACCTGCCGGCCGCGCACAACGACTTCATCTTCGCGATCCTCGGCGAGGAGCTCGGGCTCATCGGCACCCTGCTGGTGCTCGGCCTGTTCGGCCTGCTGGCGTTCGCGATGATCCGCGTCATCCGCCGGCACACCGACCCGTTCGTGCAGATCACCACCGGCGCGATCCTCTGCTGGATCATCGGGCAGGCGCTGGTCAACATCGCGGTCGTGATCGGGCTCGCACCGGTGATCGGCATCCCGCTGCCGCTGGTGTCCGCGGGCGGCTCGGCGCTGATCATGACGATGGCCGCCCTCGGCGTGCTCATCGCGTTCGCGCGCTCGGAGCCCGGTGCCGCCGAGGCGCTGGCTGCCCGGCCCGGCGTCGTCCGTCGCTCGCTCGCCGTCATCGGGCGGTCCCGTGGCTGAGCACCGACCGCCGCCGTCCGTCCTGCTCGCCGGCGGAGGGACCGCCGGCCACGTGAACCCGCTGCTCGCCGTCGCCGACGAGCTGCTCCGACGCCACCCGAACGCCCGCCTCACCGTGCTCGGTACCGCCGAGGGCCTCGAGTCCCGACTGGTCCCGGAGCACGGCCTGCCGCTCGCGGTCGTCCCGCGCGTCCCGTTGCCGCGCCGCCCGACCCTCGACTGGTTCCGGCTTCCGGTCCGGCTGCGCGACGCCGTCCGGGCCGCGGGCGCTGCGATCGACGAGTCGGGTGCCCAGGTGGTCGTCGGCTTCGGAGGGTACGTCGCCACCCCGGCCTACCTGGCCGCGCGCCGCCGCAGGCTCCCGGTCGTCATCCACGAGCAGAACGCGCGCGCGGGCCTGGCCAACCGGTTGGGCGCCCGCTGGGCACGCTCGGTGGCCGTGACGTTCCCGGGCACCTCGCTGCGCGGCGCGCAGGTCACCGGCCTGCCCCTGCGGGCGCCGATCGCGCGCCTGATCGAACAGCGGTCCGTGGACCGGGAGGGCACGCGTGCTGCGGCAGCCACCGAGCTCGGCCTCGACGCCGCGCTGCCCACGCTGCTCGTGTCCGGCGGGTCGCTCGGTGCCGTGAGCGTCAACACGGCCGTCGCGGGCGCCGCGGCGGACCTGCTCGCCTCGGGGATCCAGGTGCTGCACCTGACGGGGGCGGGCAAGGCCGACGCCGTGCGTACCGCGCTGGTCGACGTGCCCGGTGCCGAGCGGTACCACGTGCGCGAGTACCTCACCGAGATGCAGCTGGCGCTGGCCGTCGCCGACGTGGTGATCGGGCGCTCCGGCGCGGGCACGGTGTGCGAGCAGGCCGCGCTGGGCATCCCGGCGGTCTACGTGCCGCTCCCCATCGGCAACGGCGAGCAGCGACTGAACGCCGCCGCCGTGGTCGCGGCCGGCGGTGGCCTGCTGGTCGAGGACACCGACCTGGACCCGGCGTGGGTCCGCACGCACCTCCCGGTCCTGCTGGTCGGCGACGCCGCGGCGGAGACGCGGGAGCGCATGGGTCGCGCCGCAGCCTCGGTCGGGGTGCGGGACGCGGCGGCGCGCGTGGCCCGCCTGGTGGAGGCGGAGCTGCCGTGACCGACGTCCTTCGGCCCGCCGACCTCGGCCGCGTGCACCTCGTCGGCGTGGGCGGCGCGGGCATGTCCGCGATCGCCGCCCTGCTCGCCGCCCGCGGCCTGGCCGTCAGCGGGTCCGACGCCGCCGACGGCCCCGCGCTGCCGGCCCTCCGGGACGCCGGAGTCCGGGTGCACGTGGGCCACGACGCCGCGCTCGTCGACGACGTCGACACCGTGGTGATCTCGTCCGCCGTCCGCGAGTCCAACCCCGAGCTCGCCCGCGCACGCGAGCGCGGCCTGCGCGTGCTGCACCGGTCGGAGGCCCTGGCAGCGCTGATGGTCGACCGGGACGCGGTGGCCGTGGCCGGCGCGCACGGCAAGACGACCACGTCCGCGATGATCGCCACGGCACTGCTGCACGCGGGCGCGGACCCGTCCTTCGCCATCGGTGGCACGGTCTTCTCGGTCGACGGCCCGCTCGGCGGCAGCCGCGACGGCGCGGGCCCCGCGTTCGTGGCCGAGGCCGACGAGTCCGACGGCTCGTTCCTCGCGTACGCGCCACTGGTCGCGGTGGTCACCAACGTCGAGCCGGACCACCTGGACCACTACGGCTCGGCGGAGGCGTTCGAGGACGCGTTCGTGGCGTTCGCCGGCCGGATCCGGGACCGTGGCGCACTCGTGGCCTGCGCGGACGACGCCGGTGCGGCCCGGCTGGTGGAGCGCGTGCGTGACTCGCTCGCGGACCGGGGCGTCGAGGTGGTGACGTACGGGACGTCGCCCGACGCGGACGTCCGGGTGGGTGACCTGGTGGCGGACAGCGACCGGTGGGCGTTCGGGCTGACGACCGCGGACGTGCGCACGACCGTCCGCCTGGCGGTGCCCGGCACGCACAACGCCCTGAACGCAGCGGCGGCGTGGGCGGCGGCGCGACGGCTCGGCGTGGCCGACGCTGCCGACGGCCTCGGCGCGTTCCGAGGCACGGGTCGCAGGTTCGAGGACCGGGGCACAGCGGACGGCGTGCGGGTGGTCGACGACTACGCGCACCACCCGACCGAGGTCGCCGCCCTGCTGCGCGCCGCGCGGTCGGTCGCCGGGGACGGTCGGGTCCTCGCCCTCTTCCAGCCGCACCTCTTCTCGCGCACCCGCACGTTCGCGTCCCAGTTCGGCGAGGCGCTCGACCTGGCCGACGTGGTCGTCGTGACCGACGTATACGCCGCGCGCGAGGACCCGGACCCGTCGGTGACCGGCGCGCTGATCGTGGACCGCGTCCCGACGCCGGGCAGGGCGACGTTCGTGCCCGACAGGCACGACGCCGCCCGGGCGATCGCCGGTGCCGCGCGTCCGGGCGACCTGCTGCTCACCGTGGGCGCCGGGGACGTGACCCAGCTGGCGTCCGTCGTGCTCGAGGTGCTGGCCGCGCGGGCAGACGGATGAGCCCGTCGCGACCGACGGCCCCGCGCGACGCCGCCCCGGGCCGACCGACAGCCCCTCGCAGGACCACGTCACCCGCCCGGGCGACGACGCGAGCGGCACCCGCGAAGCCGGCGACACCCGCGAAGTCGTCGACACCCGCGAGGCCGTCGACCGCGCCCACGCCGGCGCAGCAGGACGACCCGGCCTTCGGGCGCGCGGTCACCACGTACAGCGCCGGTGGTGCGCGCAAGTACGCCGGTCCGGTCGCCCCGCCCGTGGTGTCGACCAGCTCGGTCGCCCGGTTCGCCGAGCGGTCCCGCGCCCGCCGGAACCTCGCGCGCCGGCAGGTGCTGCTCGCGGTCGGGTCGGTGCTCGCTGTCGGCTCGCTCGGCTGGCTCCTGCTCATCTCCCCGGTGCTCGCGCTCGAGCCGGCGGAGGTCGTGGTCGAGGGTGCCGGGACCGTGGTCGCGGTCGACCAGGTGCTCGCGGTGGTCGACGCGCACGCGAGCACCCCGCTGCCGCGCCTGGACACGGTGCGGCTGCGCGACGAGGTGCTCGAGGTGCCCGGCGTCCGGGAGGCGCGCGTCACCAGGTCGTGGCCGCACGGCCTCGTCGTGGTGCTCGTCGCCCGCGAGCCCGTTGCCGCCGTCCCGGAGCAGTCCAGCGCCGCGACCCACGGCGCGCCCGGTTTCGCGCTGCTCGACATGGACGGCGTCCAGGTCGGCCGCGTCGACGCCGCGCCGGACGGCCTGCCGGTGGTGGACGTGCCGGTGGGGGACAAGCGCACGCTGACCGCGGTGCTCAGCGTGCTCCAGAGGCTGCCGGTCGAGCTGCTCGCCCAGGTGGGTGGCGTGTCGGCGCGGACCCAGGACACCGTGACCATGAGCCTGCGCGACGGTGTGCGCGTCGACTGGGGGAGCGCGAGCGAGACCCCGCTGAAGATCGCGGTCCTGTCCGCCCTGCGCGCGTCGCCGGCCGCTGCCGGAGCGACCGTCATCGACGTGTCCGCGCCCCGCCTGCCCATCACGAAGTGACGGGCGCGGGCGAGTTTCTCAAGCAACTCCCGACACGCGCGGCGCGGTCGTTGCTCGACGTCCGGACGGCACCTAGCGTCACGCACTGACAGCACACCTGACATAACTATAACCCTCAAGTAGAGGGTGAAGGTTTCACCCCGACCCTGTCCCGCCGTCGAGCGGGCCGCGGACGGACCACGTGGCCCCGGCCGCGACCGGCACAGAACGAGAGGCACCCACCGTGGCAGCTCCGCAGAACTACCTGGCGGTCATCAAGGTCGTCGGCATCGGCGGCGGCGGCGTGAACGCCGTGAACCGCATGATCGAGGTCGGCCTCAAGGGTGTCGAGTTCATCGCCGTCAACACCGACGCCCAGGCGCTGCTGATGTCGGACGCGGACGTGAAGCTCGACGTCGGCCGCGAGCTCACGCGCGGCCTCGGCGCCGGCGCGGACCCCGAGGTCGGCAAGAAGGCCGCCGAGGACCACAAGGACGAGATCGAGGACGTCCTGCGGGGCGCCGACATGGTCTTCGTCACCGCGGGCGAGGGCGGCGGCACCGGTACCGGTGGCGCGCCGGTCGTCGCGCGGATCGCGCGGTCGCTCGGCGCGCTGACCATCGGTGTCGTCACGCGGCCGTTCACCTTCGAGGGTCGTCGTCGTTCGGTGCAGGCGGACTCGGGCATCGAGGCGCTGCGCGCCGAGGTCGACACGCTCATCGTCATCCCCAACGACCGGCTGCTGCAGATCTCCGACCGGTCCGTGTCGGTGCTCGACGCGTTCCACTCGGCCGACCAGGTGCTGCTGTCGGGTGTCCAGGGCATCACGGACCTGATCACCACGCCGGGCCTCATCAACCTCGACTTCGCCGACGTGAAGTCCGTCATGCAGGGTGCCGGCTCGGCGCTCATGGGCATCGGCTTCGCCCGCGGCGACGACCGCGCGGTCCAGGCCGCCGAGATGGCGATCTCCTCGCCGCTGCTCGAGGCCAGCATCGACGGCGCGCACGGCGTGCTGCTGTCCATCCAGGGGGGGTCGGACCTCGGGCTCTTCGAGATCAACGAGGCCGCGCGACTGGTCCAGGAGGCCGCGCACCCGGAGGCCAACATCATCTTCGGCGCCGTGATCGACGACGCCCTGGGAGACGAGGTCCGCGTCACCGTCATCGCGGCCGGCTTCGACTCCGGCTCGCCCACGATCCGCCGCGACGCCCGCGCGCTCGGCCAGGTCAGCGGCAACTCGGCCCGTCAGGTGCCGGCCGTCGCGTCGCAGGTCCCCACGCCGCGCCCCGTGCTCGACCCCGAGGAGCAGCTGGTCCCCGTCGGGTCCTACACCCAGAACCGTGCGGCCGCGCCGGCCCAGCCCGACGTCCCGGCCTTCCTGTCCACCGAGGCGGAGCCGACGCCGATCACGGGAGCGCTGGAGGTGCCCCGGATCTTCAGCGAGGACGCCCCCCGGCGCGACCGTGACGAACTGGACGTACCGGACTTCCTCAAGTAGCCGGGCCGTGAGCGGAACGCAGCCCGGGAGCGACCTCCCGCCCGTCGTGGAGGTCGATCTCGGGGCTGGCGTCCGGGCCGGGTTCAGCACGCGTGGCGGAGGAGTCAGCCGCCCGCCCTACGACGCCCTGAACCTCAGCTACCAGGTGGGCGACGAGCCGTCCGACGTCGCGCGCAACCGGGCGCGCCTCGAGCGGTGGGCCGGGGTCCCGGTCGCGTACGCCGCGCAGGTGCACGGGACGGGGATCGTCGTCCTGTCCGAGCCGCCCGCGGCGGGCGTCATCTCGGTCGGCGAGTACGACGCCCTGGTCTCGGTCGACCCGTCGGTCGCCGTCGCGGTGCTGGTGGCCGACTGCGTGCCCGTGCTGCTGGCCGACGCCTCCGCCGGCGTCGTGGCCGCGGTGCACGCCGGACGGCGCGGCCTGGTGGCCGGCGTCGTCGAGGCGGCGGTCTCCGCCATGGTGACCCAGGGTGCGGACGTCGGCCGGATCCGGGCGGCCCTCGGACCGTCGATCGCGGGGGAGTCGTACGAGGTGCCGGCCGCCCTGCGGGACGAGGTCGCGGACGCGGTCCCGGAGACGCGGGCGACGACGGACTGGGGGACCCCGGCGCTCGACCTGCCCGCAGGCGTCGTCGCGGTGCTGCGCCGGGCCGGCGTCGAGCGGGTCACCGTGCAGGCGCGCGACACGTGGAAGGACCCCGCCCTGTTCTCCTACCGGCGCTCGCCGCGCACCGGCCGGTTCGCCGGGGTGGTCGGCATGCAGGCGTGACAGCCGCCGAGGTTGTCGGGCGTGTCGTGCCGTGACCGGAACGCGCGCGTTGCTACCGTGACCGGCAGAGGGAGCCCACCGTCGCCGTCAGGACCGGCAGGGGCTCCGGGGTGGTCCGGAGAGATCCGGGGAGGGAGCCAAGGCGATGGCCGGAGCGCTGCGCAAGACGATGCTGTACCTCGGCCTGGCCGACGACCGGTCGGAGCACGAGGAGTACCTCGAGGAGTTCGACGACCAGGAGGTCGCGGTGCCGCAGGAGTACGAGGCCCAGGTCACGCCGTTGCACCGGCCGACGCGCACGTCGCTGCCCACGCAGGCGGCGCAGCACGCTCCCGCACCTGCTGGTGAGCTCCGTCGCATCACGACGATCCACCCGCGCTCGTACAACGACGCGCGCAAGATCGGCGAGGCGTTCCGCGAGGGCACCCCGGTCATCATGAACCTCACGGACATGGACGACGCCGACGCCAAGCGGCTCGTCGACTTCTCCGCGGGCCTGATCTTCGGGCTGCACGGCGCGATCGAGCGGGTGACCAGCAAGGTGTTCCTGCTCTCGCCGGCGCACGTCGAGGTCGCCGGGGAGGCTGCCGGCCCGGTCGCCGAGCCGCCGACGCGTGCGGGCTTCTACAACCAGAGCTGACGCGTGCAACTCGTCGCCGCACTGCTGTTCTACGTCGTCCTCGCGTTCTTCCTCCTGCTCCTGATCCGGCTGGTGCTGGACTGGGTGCAGTTCTTCGCGCGGGACTGGCACCCCTCGGGGATCGCCCTGGTGATCGCGGAGGCGACGTACACGGTGACCGATCCTCCGCTGAAGGCGTTGCGGCGGATCCTGCCTCCCCTCGCCATCGGATCCGTCCGTCTGGACCTCGCCTTCCTGGTCCTCGTGCTGGGATGCTCGATCCTGATGTCCATCCTCAGCCGCATCTGACCTGACGATCCACCTGTCCATGGGCGTGTCGCGGGGACGTGCGCGCACCGCATTCTCCGATACCGTGGCCCGAGGCGGTCGGTGGACTGCCGCCGGCCCGACCGAGCACTACCGACTGAGGTGATGACGATGGCTCTGCTGACTGCAGACGAGGTCTTGAACAAGAAGTTCCAGGCCACGAAGTTCCGCGAGGGCTACGACCAGGACGAGGTCGACGACTTCCTGGACGAGGTCGTCAACACGCTGCGCGACCTGCAGGGTGAGAACGACGACCTGAAGACGAAGCTGGCGGCGGCCGAGCGCCGGATCGCCGAGCTGAGCCGTGCGGGTTCCCAGCAGGCTGCACCGGCCCCCAAGCCGGAGCCGACCCCCGAGCCGATCCCGGCTCCGGCCCCGGTGATCGCCGCCCCCGTCGCCCAGCCCGCGCCGATCGTCGCGCCGGTGCAGAGCGGACCGCGGACGAGCGAGCCGGAGTCCGCGACCGGGATGCTCGCCCTGGCCCAGAAGCTGCACGACGACTACGTGCGCAGCGGCCAGGAGGAGTCGGACCGCCTCGTGGGTGAGGCCAAGAGCCAGGCCAACCGCATCGTGCGCGAGGCCGAGGAGACGTCGCAGCGCACGCTCGGTCAGCTCGAGCAGGAGCGCTCGCTCCTGGAGCGCAAGATCGACGAGCTGCGCGTGTTCGAGCGCGACTACCGGACCCGCCTCAAGAGCTACCTCGAGAACCTGCTCGGCGACCTGGACAACCGTGGCAACGCCCTGCCGCCGCGGTCGGGTCAGCCGCAGCCGGTCGGAGACGGCCAGAACCTCTGACGTCCCGTCCGGCGACCACCCGCCGGACACCCCGCATCACCACAGGTCAGGTCCTCTGTACACGCGCGCCGCGCCGGGTTTCACCCGGCGTGGCGTGTTGTGTCCCTGCCTGTGCCCGCATACAGTCGCGTGACTTCGAGGACAGGGGGGCCCGCTCGTGGCCATCAACGACGCGCTCAGCGCGGTTGACGTCAGCACGGACACCAAGGAACTGGCCAAGCTGGTCAAGCACTTCCCGGTTCGTGACGGCGAGAAGCCGTGGACCGCGCGCGAGGTCAAGGACGTCGCGGAAGAGCTCACCAGCGACATCGACCGACTGACCAGCGAGCTGGCGGCGGCGGACGCCGAGCTGTCGGACCTGTTGCGGAACTCCGGCGACGGCGCCGGCGACGACCAGGCCGACTCGGGCTCCTCCGCGCTGGAGCGTGAGCAGGAGCTCACGCTCGTCAACAACACGCGGGACCTGCTCGCGCAGACCACCCGCTCCCTGGCGCGCATCGCAGCCGGCACGTTCGCGACCTGCGAGTCGTGCGGCAAAGCGGTCGGCAAGGCGCGCCTCCAGGCGTTCCCGCGGGCGACCCTGTGCGTCGAGTGCAAGCAGCGCGAGGAGCGTCGCTGACGCGCACGTAGACTCCTGCGGTGCCCACCACGACGGACGACCAGCCCGACGCGCCCTCGACCAGCCCTCGCCGGCGCGCGCTGCTGATCCTGCTGTTCTCGCTCGCGGCCGTCGTGCTGGTGCTCGACCAGGCGTCGAAGGCGTGGGCGATCGAGGCGCTGGCCGACGGCGAGCGGCGGCAGCTGGTCGGTGACCTGCTCGGGTTCCAGCTCGTGTTCAACCCCGGCGCCGCGCTCTCCATCGCGACGGGGATGACCTGGGTCCTCACGGTCGTCGCGACCGTCGTGATCGTCGTCGTCGTGCGGGCCAGCCGCCGGATCGGGTCGCGCGCGTGGGCCGTCGCGCTGGGCCTCCTGCTCGGGGGCGCCCTGGGGAACCTGGTCGACCGGTGGATCCGGGAACCCGGGCCGGCCGAGGGCCACGTGGTGGACTTCATCGCCTACGCCGACTGGTTCGTCGGCAACGTCGCCGACATCGCGATCGTCGTCGCCGCGGCTCTCGTCGTGGTCCTGGCGGCCCTCGGCATCCACCTCGACGGCACGCGTGACGTCCGGGAGCCACGAGAGCCCGCAGAGGCGCAGGACGTGATCGACGCCCCGGACTCCGACTCCACGACGACCACCACCACGACGACGTCGACCGAGCAGAATGCCTGACACGCGGGCGATGCCGGTGCCCGACGGGCTCGTCGGCGAGCGGGTGGACGCGGCCCTGGCGCGGCTGCTCGGGCTCTCCCGCACCCGCGCGGCGGAGATCGCGGAGGCCGGCGGCGTGCACCTAGACGGCAAGGAGCTGGGCAAGTCCGACCGGCTGTCGGCGGGCGGCTGGCTCGAGGTCGCGATCCCGGACGTGGTCCCGGCCTCCACCATCGAGGTCGTCGCCGAGCCCGTGCCCGGCATGCGGATCGTGTACGACGACGACGACCTGGTGGTCATCGACAAGCCCGTCGGCGTCGCCGCGCACCCGTCGCCGGGCTGGACCGGCCCGACCGTCGTCGGCGCCCTCATGGCTGTGGGCTACCGGATCTCGACGTCCGGCGCGGCCGAGCGGCAGGGGATCGTGCACCGCCTCGACGCGGGGACGTCCGGGCTGATGGTCGTCGCCAAGAGCGAGCACGCCTACACGGTGCTGAAGCGGGCGTTCAAGGACCGCACGGTCGAGAAGGTCTACCACGCGCTCGTGCAGGGGCACCCGGAGCCGACGACCGGCACCATCGACGCCCCCATCGGCCGGCACCCCAGCTCGGACTGGAAGTTCGCCGTGGTGGCGGACGGCAAGCCGTCGATCACCCACTACGAGGTGCTCGAGATGCTCCCCGCGGCGTCCCTGGTGGAGATCCACCTGGAGACCGGGCGCACGCACCAGATCCGTGTGCACTTCTCCGCCACCAGGCACCCCTGCGTCGGCGACCTCACGTACGGCGCGGACCCGTCGCTGGCGGCGCGCGTGGGCCTGACCCGGCAGTGGCTGCACGCCATGCGGCTCGGGTTCCACCACCCGAGCTCGGGCGAGTGGCTGGAGCTGACCAGCGAGTACCCCGAGGACCTGGCGCGTTCCCTGGCCGTGCTGCAGGACGGGTACGCGTGAGCGTGCGTGTCGTCCGGGTGGAGACGCCCGAGCAGCGCGCCGCGATGACGGCGATCCGGATGGCCGTGTTCGTCGAGGAGCAGAAGGTGGCCGCCGAGCGCGAGATGGACGCGCTCGACGACGACCCCGCCACGGTGCACGTGCTCGCGCTCGGCGACGACGGGACACCCCTGGGCACCGCCCGGCTGCTGCCGCCGCACCGCGCGGGTGAGCCTGCTCACGTCGGTCGGGTCGCGGTGGGCGCCGTGGCCCGCGGGGAGGGCGTCGGGGCGCAGCTCATGACCGCCCTGGAGGCCGAGGCGCTCGACCGGTTCGGGGTGGTCGCCGACGGGGTTCGGACGGTGTCCGTCGAGCTCAGCGCGCAGGAGCAGGCGCTCGGCTTCTACGCGCGGCTGGGCTACGTCGCCCGGCCCGAGCGGTACCTGGACGAGGCCATCTGGCACCGCGACGCGGTGAAGGTCGTGACGGCTCCGGCCTAGGCGCGCCGCGACACGCCGGGCGCCCGCCGACACGGCCCGACGGCGGCTCGGGACTGTGGGTGGCCCGACGTAGGATCGCCCGCATGGCATCAGCTGGGGGCTCCGACTTCGTCCACCTCCACGTGCACACCGAGTACTCGATGCTCGACGGCGCGGCGCGCCTGGACGACCTGTTCACCGAGGCCAACCGCCTCGGGCAGACGGCCGTCGCCATCACCGACCACGGGTACCTGTTCGGGGCGTTCGACTTCTGGCAGAAGGCCAAGAACCACGGGATCAAGCCGATCATCGGCGTCGAGGCGTACGTCACGCCGGGCACCAGCCGGTTCGACCAGAACCGCGTGCGCTGGGGCGAGGCGCACCAGGCGTCCGACGACGTCTCGGCCCGCGGCGCCTACACGCACATGACCCTGCTGGCCAAGTCCACCAAGGGGATGCACAACCTCTTCCGGATGTCCTCGCTGGCGTCGCTCGAGGGCCAGATGGGCAAGTGGCCGCGCATGGACCGCGAGCTGCTGACCACGTACAGCGACGGGCTCATCGGCACCACGGGCTGCCCGTCGGGCGAGGTGCAGACGCGCATCCGGCTCGGCCAGTTCGACGAGGCCGTGCGGGCCGCCGGGGAGCTGCAGGACATCTTCGGCAAGGAGAACTACTACGTCGAGCTGATGGACCACGGGCTCGAGATCGAGACCCGGGTCATCAAGGACCTGCGGCGCCTGGCCGAGGCGATCGGTGCGCCCGTCGTCGCCACCAACGACCTGCACTACACCAAGCACGAGGACAGCCACGCGCACGAGGTGCTGCTGTGCGTCCAGTCGGGCTCCACCCTCGCCGACCCCGACCGGTTCAAGTTCGACACCGACCAGTTCTACCTGAAGTCCGCGGAGGAGATGCGGCGCACCTGGTCCGAGATCCCGGAGGCGTGCGACAACACCGTCCTCATCGCGGAGCAGTGCGAGGTGGAGTTCAACACCGACGCCAACTTCATGCCGAACTTCCCGGTCCCGGCCGGGGAGAGCGAGGACTCCTGGTTCATCAAGGAGGTCGAGACCGGCCTGCAGAAGCGGTACCACGGGACGATCCCGTCGGACGTCCGCACGCAGGCCGAGTACGAGACGGGCGTCATCACCCAGCTCGGGTTCTCCGGGTACTTCCTGGTCGTCGCCGACTTCATCAACTGGGCCAAGGACCAGGGCATCCGCGTCGGTCCGGGCCGTGGGTCCGCGGCCGGCTCGATGGCGTCGTACGCGATGGGGATCACCGAGCTGGACCCGCTGGAGCACGGGCTGATCTTCGAGCGGTTCCTCAACCCCGAGCGCGTGTCGTGGCCCGACGTCGACGTCGACTTCGACGAGCGCCGGCGCGGCGAGGTCATCCGGTACGTCACCGACAAGTACGGCGAGGACCGGGTCGCCCAGATCGTCACGTACGGCACCATCAAGGCCAAGCAGGCGCTCAAGGACGCCTCGCGCGTCCTCGGCTTCCCGTTCGCGATGGGGGAGAAGCTCACCAAGGCGATGCCGCCCGCGGTGATGGGCAAGGACATCACGCTCTCGGGCATCTACAACCCGCAGGACTCCCGCTACGCGGAGGCCGACGAGTTCCGTCAGGTGGTGCAGGCGGACCCCGAGGCGCAGCGCGTGCTGGAGACCGCGAAGGGGTTGGAGAACCTCAAGCGCCAGTGGGGCGTGCACGCGGCCGGCGTCATCATGTCCAGCGAACCGCTGGTGGACATCGTCCCGATCATGCGGCGCCCGCAGGACGGCGCGATCATCACGCAGTTCGACCAGCCGGGGTCCGAGGCCCTGGGCCTGATCAAGATGGACTTCCTCGGTCTGCGCAACCTCACGATCCTCGACGACGCCCTCGAGAACATCGAGATGAACGGCAAGGCCGCCATCAAGATCGAGGAGGTGCCGCTCGACGACCCGGCGACGTACGAGCTGCTCGGTCGAGGCGACACCCTGGGCGTGTTCCAGCTCGACGGTGGCCCGATGCGCTCGCTGCTGCGTCAGATGCGGCCCGACAACTTCGAGGACATCTCGGCCGTCATCGCGCTGTACCGGCCCGGCCCGATGGGGATGAACTCCCACATCAACTACGCGCTGCGCAAGAACGGCCTGCAGAAGGTGGAGCCCATCCACCCGGAGCTGGAGGCGCCGCTCGAGGAGGTCGTGGGCATCACCCACGGGCTGATCGTCTACCAGGAGCAGGTGCAGCGCGCCGCGCAGAAGCTGGCCGGGTACACGCTCGGCCAGGCCGACCTGCTGCGCCGCGCGATGGGCAAGAAGAAGAAGGAGGTCCTGGACAAGGAGTTCGTCCCGTTCCAGGCCGGCATGCGCGAGCGCGGCTACTCGGACGCCTCCATCCAGGCCGTGTGGGACGTGCTGGTGCCCTTCGCCGGGTACGCCTTCAACAAGGCCCACTCGGCGGCGTACGGCGTCATCTCCTACTGGACCGCCTACCTCAAGGCCAACTACCCGACCGAGTACATGGCCGGGCTGCTGACCAGCGTGCGCGACGACAAGGACAAGTCGGCGCTGTACCTGGGCGAGTGCCGGCACATGGGCATCACGGTGCTCGCGCCGGACGTCAACTCCTCGTCGGCCAACTTCACGGCCGTCGGCAAGGACATCCGGTTCGGCCTGACGGCCATCCGCAACGTGGGCGCCAACGTGGTCGACGCGATCGTGCGCTCGCGCGAGGAGAAGGGCGCGTTCACGTCGTTCACCGACTTCCTGGACAAGGTGCCCGCAGTCGTCTGCAACAAGCGGACCATCGAGTCGCTCATCAAGGCCGGGGCGTTCGACTCGCTCGGGCACGCGCGGCGCGCCCTGCTGCTGGTGCACGAGCAGGCGGTCGACTCGGTGATCGGCGTGAAGCGCAAGGAGGCCGAGGGCCAGTTCGACCTCTTCGCCGACCTGCTGGGCGGTGACGACGCCGGCCAGGGCTTCGCGGTGGTCGTGCCGGACCTGCCGGACTGGGACAAGAAGCAGCGGCTCGCGTTCGAGCGGGAGATGCTCGGGCTGTACGTGTCCGACCACCCGCTGTCCGGGCTCGAGCACGTGCTCGCCGCCGCGGCGGACGTGTCGATCGCCACGCTGCTGCAGGACGAGCAGCGGCCCGACGGCTCCACGGTGGTCATCGCCGGGCTCATCACGTCGCTGCAGCGCAAGATGTCGAAGCAGGGCAACCCGTGGGCCGCGGTCACCATCGAGGACATGGAGGCCTCGGTCGAGATCATGTTCTTCGGCGAGACCTACCTGGCGTACTCGACGGCGCTGGCCGAGGACGCGGTCGTCGTGATCCGCGGACGCGTGCGGCGGCGCGACGAGACCATGCAGCTGCAGGCCATGGAGGTGTCGCTGCCGGACGTCTCGCAGGCCGCGGACGCGCCCGTGGTCGTGTCGATGGCCGTGTCCCGCTGCACGCCTCCGGTGGTCGAGCGGCTGCGCGAGGTGCTCTCCACGCACCCGGGGGTCACGGAGGTCCACCTGCGGCTGACCAGTCCCGGTCGCGCGACCGTCATGCGGCTCGACCACGGGCTGCGTGTCGAGCGGTCTCCGTCGTTGTTCGGGGACCTGAAGGCGCTGCTCGGGCCTAGCTGCCTGGCGTCCTGACCAGCCACGCGAGCACCTCGGCCGCGTGGCGGTCGGGCGGGAACACCGGGTAGAACACCTTCTCGACGACCTCGTCCCGCACGACCATCGTGAGCCGCCGCAGCAGTGTCCTGCCGTCGACCTCGAACGTGGGCACCCGGAGGGCGTGCGTGAGAGCGAACGACTCGTCGCTGAGCATCGCGAACGGCGCCGGTCAGCGGGTACGCGTACAGGATCGTGCGACCCGGCCCGAGGCGGTCGAGGTGCACGGCGGACCCGTCGGTTGCCCTCAGGGTGACCGCGGGCATCGCGATGCCCGTGAGGTGGTCCGCGGCTCCGTCGTCCGCGGGCACCGGGAGGTCGTCGGGGAGTCGGGTCAGGTCGAACACGCTGCCACGCTACCCAGGCCGCGTATAGCGCTTGCGTTATATAACGGGATGCGGAAAGATCGAACGCGTGCAGATCATGGACGCGTTGGGGGACCCGGTGCGCCGCCGGCTGGTCGAGCTGCTCGCCGACGGCGAGCGCAGCGCGGGCCAGCTGGCGACCGCGGTCGGCGCCGAGTTCGGCATCAGCCAGCCGGCCGCGTCGCGGCACCTGCGGGTGCTGCGCGAGGCGGGCGTCGTCGACTCGGAGCCGCGGGGTGCGGTCCGGCTGTACTCCGTGCGCCCGGAGGCGTTCGACGAGGTCGAGCGTTGGGCGCACGGCATCCGCCGGTTCTGGGACGGGCACCTGGACGCGCTGGAGACCGAGATCGCCCGCGGGCGGAGGAGACGAGATGACGACTGACGTGTGGGGAGTGCTCCGGCCGTCCGCGACCGGGGTGACGGTCCGCTTCGAGCGGCGGTACGCGACCACGTCCGACGACCTCTGGTCCAGCGTGACGGAGCCGGACCGGCTCGCCCGCTGGCTCGGTCCGGTCTACGGCGACCTCCGGGTGGGCGGCCGTTACGAGCTGCGGATGGGCGACGACGTGGACGGTTCGCCGGAGAACGCGGTCGGCGAGGTCCTCGAGTGCGACCCCCCGCACCGCCTGCTGGTCGGCTGGCGGTTCCCCGGGGAGGACGAGTCGCGCGTGGCGCTCGAGATCCGTGCCGACGGCGACGGCGCCGTCCTCGTGCTCGAGCACCTGGACCTGGCCGAGGCCGCGGCGCGCGGGTACGGCGGCGGCTGGCACGCGTCGCTCGACCAGCTGGACGACTACGCGGCGGGCCGCCCGGTCCGGCCCTGGCACGAGCTGTTCGACGCCGCACTGCCGCGCTACCAGGAGGCGTGAGCCGCGGTCAGGCGACCGTGGCCTCCTTGTAGCCCGTCGGCAGGTCCACCTCGACCACGTCGCCGCGCACCAGCTGGCGGCCGCGCCGGGCCTCGTCCTCGCCGTTCACCGTCACGGCACCGTCCTCCAGCAGCGCGCGGGCGTGCGCGCCGGAGTCGGCGAGGTCCGCGAGCTTGAGGAACTGGCCGAGCCGGATCGAGTCGTCGGAGATGGGCACCTGGGTCATGGCAGCAGTCTGCCGTGCTCCGCGGTCCGTGTGGCGCAGCGCACGCCCGACCCGTGGTCCTGGCCAGGCCCGTGGCAGAGGTCCGTCCTATGCTCAGGAACGTGATCACCCGGATCGACCTGCGCGGTCGCACCCTGTCGCGCCGCGAGCTCCTGGAGGAGCTCCCCAGAGCCGAGGTCGACGTCGAGCACGCCGCCGAGGTCGTCGCACCGATCCTGGCGGACGTGCGCAAGCGGGGAGCCGCCGAGCTGCGCGACCTCGCCGAGCGGTTCGACGGTGTGCGCCCGGTGCACCTGCGCGTCCCGGTCGAGGTGATCACCGCGTCCGTCGGGGTGCTCGACCCCGACGTGCGGGCGGCGCTCGAGGAGACCATCCGTCGTGTCCGCCAGGTGCACGGCGCCCAGCGTCCCGCCGACTTCACGGTCGAGCTCTCGCCCGGCGCCCAGGTCCGGCAGCGCTGGCTCCCGGTCCGCAGGGTCGGGCTCTACGTCCCGGGCGGGCTCGCGGTGTACCCGTCGTCCGTCGTGATGAACGTCGTCGCGGCGCAGGCGGCCGGCGTCGCCTCGCTCGCCGTGGCCTCCCCGCCGCAGAAGGACCAGGGCGGCCTGCCGGACCCGGTGGTGCTGGCCACGTGCGCGCTGCTCGGCATCGACGAGGTGTACGCCGTCGGTGGTGCCCAGGCGGTCGCGATGTTCGCCTACGGCGCGGCCGGCACCGACGACGTGGACGGCGAGACGCTCTGCGAGCCCGTCGACGTGGTCACCGGCCCTGGCAACGTGTACGTCGCTGCGGCCAAGCGGCTGGTCCGGGGGATCGTCGGCATCGACGCCGAGGCCGGCCCCACCGAGATCGCGATCCTGGCCGACGGGACCGCGGACGCCACGCACGTCGCCGCCGACCTCGTCTCGCAGGCCGAGCACGACCCGCTCGCGGCGGCCGTGCTGGTCACCCCGTCGGTCGAGCTCGCCGGCGCGGTCGAGGCCAAGCTGATCGACCGGGTGGACGCCACGCGGCACCGTGAACGAGTGACCACCTCGCTGCGCGGGGAGCAGTCCGCGATCGTGCTCGTCGACAACCTGGAGCAGGGCCTGGAGGTGGTCAACGCGTACGGCGCGGAGCACCTCGAGATCCAGACGGTCGGCGCGGCGGCGCTCGCCGAGCGCGTGACCAGCGCGGGCGCCATCTTCGTCGGCGCGTACTCCCCGGTCTCCCTCGGGGACTACATGGCCGGGTCCAACCACGTGCTCCCCACCGGCGGCTGCGCCCATTTCGCCAGCGGCCTCGGGGTGCACTCGTTCCTGCGCGCCGTGCAGGTGATCGAGTACGACGCCGACGCGCTCGCGGAGGTCGCCGACAAGATCGTGGCGCTCGCGGACGCCGAAGGGCTCCCCGCGCACGGCGAGGCGGTGCGAGCCCGATTCTGACCGTCACCGTCGAACACGTGCGTGCCCGCCACCCCAGCCCCCGTCGAGAGGACCGCCTGTGACAGGCAACGCGACGTTCCGCCACCGCGATGTCGCGCTCCTTGCCGTCGTCGGCATCGAGGCGCCGGTCGTCGTGCCCTCGACGGTGTTCGACGAGCGTCTGGCGCCCACCCTGAAGCGGCTGCGCCTCCCGCAGGGGCTGCTGGCGCGCGTGGCGGGCGTGCACGAGCGGCGCTGGTGGGACGACGAGATGACCTTCGACGACGCCGCGACCGCTGCGGGCGCGAAGGCGCTGGCCGAGGCCGGGATCGACGCGGGCGACGTGGGCCTGCTCATCAACACCTCGGTGACCCGGACGTTCCTGGAGCCGTCGGTCGCGTCCCGCATCCACTCGGGGCTGGCGCTGCCGTCGAGCGCGCTCAACTTCGACCTGACCAACGCGTGCCTCGGCTTCGTCAACGGCATGACGCTCGCCGCCCAGCTCATCGACTCGGGGCAGGTGCGGTACGCGGTCATCGTCAACGGCGAGGACCCCCGGCCCACGCAGGAGGCGACCCTCGCGCGGATGACCTCGCCCGAGACCACCCGGGAGTCGTTCCTGGAGGAGTTCGCCACCCTCACGCTCGGCGCGGGCGCGGCCGCCGCGGTGCTCGGCCCCGCGCACCTGCACCCCGGAGCGCACCGGCTGGTCGGCGGGGTCGCGCGGTCGGCCACCCAGCACCACGAGCTGTGCGTCGGGGGCGTCGACGGCATGAAGACGGATCCGGGCGGCCTGCTCGCCGGTGGCCTGGAGCTGGTCGTCGACGCGTGGAACGAGGCGCAGCCCGAGTGGGACTGGGCGGGCGTCGACCGCATCGTCACGCACCAGGTCTCGTCGGTGCACACCCGGTCGATCGTCGAGGCGCTGGGCCTGGACGCGGACCGGGTGCCGACGACCTTCCCGCGCTGGGGCAACGTCGGGCCGGCTGCGCTGCCGATGACCCTGGCCGAGCAGGGCGACTCGCTGCGCACCGGGGACCGCGTGCTGTGCATGGGGGTCGGCTCCGGCCTGCACACCGCCATGGCCGAGATCGTCTGGTGACCGCCGCGTCGACCCCGCCCGTGGATGTCCTCGCGGCCGGGGGCATCGATCCGCGCTGGTCCCGGGTGGTCCAGGTGGGCTCGCGCTCCTGGCACCTGCTCGACAACGGGCCGTCCCTCGACGCCGAGCCCGTCGGCACGCTCCTGTGCGTGCACGGCAACCCGACGTGGTCGTTCCTGTGGCGCCGCCTGGTCGCGGCCGGCGCACGTTCCGAGCGCCCGTGGCGCGTGATCGCCGTCGACCAGCTGGAGATGGGCTTCTCCGAGCGCACGGGGGAGCAGCACCGGCTGGCCGACCGGGTCGCCGAGCTCGGGGCGCTGACCGACGAGCTGGGTCTGGCGGGGCCGGTGGTCACCGTGGGGCACGACTGGGGCGGTGTCGTCAGCCTCGGCTGGGCGCTGGACCACCCGGACCTGCTCGCCGGCGTCGTGCTCACCAACACGGCCGTGCACCAGGGTGCCGAGGACCCGTTGCCCGCCGCGCTGCGGGTGGCCACCGCGCCCGGCGTGCTGCCTGTCGGCACGGTCACCACGCCGGCCTTCCTGGAGACGACGCTCGCGCTGGCGCACCCCCGACTCGAGGCGCCCGTCGCCGACGCCTTCCGCGCCCCCTACCGCACCGCTGAGCGGCGCGCGGGGATCGGCGGGTTCGTCGCCGACATCCCGGCCGGGCCCGACCACCCGAGCAGGCCCGAGCTGGACCGGATCGGCGAGGGTGTGCGCAGCCTGGACGTGCCGGCCCTCCTGCTCTGGGGACCTCGCGACCCCGTCTTCTCCGCGCGCTACCTGCGGGACCTGCGCGCGCGGCTGCCGCACGCGGACGTGCACCGCTTCGAGGGCGCCGGCCACCTGGTCGTCGAGGATGCGGACGTCGCGGGTGCCGTGCTGCGCTGGCTGGACGCACGTGACGACCCCGCCCCGACGACCGCGCCGCACGAGCCGTTCCGCGCGCTCGGCGCCATGCTGGTCGAGCGGGCAGCAGACCAGGGGACCGCGCTGATCGAGCTGGCCGGTCCGCGCTCGCGCCGGGTCACCTGGGCCGCGCTCGCCGCCCGCACGGACCAGCTGGCCCGCGGACTCGCGGCCAGCGGCGTTCGACCCGGCGACCGGGTCGCGCTGCTGGTGCCCCCGGGTGCCGACCTCACCGCCGTGCTCTACGCGTGCCTGCGCCTGGGCGCGGTCGTCGTGGTCGCCGACGCGGGCCTCGGGGTCCAGGGCCTCACCCGCGCCGTGCGCGCCGCGGAACCGAGCGTCGTGATCGGGATCGAGCGCGCGCTCGTCGCCGCTCGGTGGCTGCGCTGGGCGCCGACGCTGGTGAGCGCGGGTCCGCTGCGGGCGGGCGTCGCGAAGGCCCTCGGGGTGAGCACGTCGCTGGACGCGCTCGCCGCGCTCGGCAGAGAGTCCACGGTCGACCTTCCGTGGCCCGACGCCGACGCGGACGCCGCGATCCTCTTCACGTCCGGCTCCACAGGGCCCGCCAAGGGCGTGGCCTACACCCACCGCCGGCTGGCCGCGATGCGCGACGTGGTGGCCCGCACCTACGGGATCGGGCCGGACAGCCCGCTCGTCGCGGCGTTCGCGCCGTTCGTCCTGCTGGGCCCCGCGCTGGGCGCGACGAGCGCGAGCCCGGACATGGACGTGACGGCGCCGGGGACGCTCACGGCGCGGGCGCTCGCCGAGGCGGTGCGCGCGATCAACGCCAGCGTGGTGTTCGCGTCGCCGGCCGCGCTGCGGTCGGTCGTGCGCAGCGCGGACGGGTCCGAGCTCGCCGACCTGGCCGGTGTGCGTCTGTTCCTGTCGGCCGGTGCTCCGGTGGGCGTCGACCTGCTCGAGGCGGCGGCCGCGCTCATGCCCGGTGCCGAGGCGCACACCCCCTACGGCATGACGGAGGCGCTGGTCGTCGCCGACATCTCCCTCGACGAGCTCCGCACGGTCGGTGCCGGCGACGGCGTCTGCGTCGGCCGACCCGTGCCGGGCGTCCGCGTGGCGGTCAGCGCGCTCGACGCCGGCGGCGAGCCCACCGGTGCGCCCGTGCACGTCGCGGGGGTGACCGGCGAGGTGCTGGTCGGCGCGGCGCACGTCAAGGAGCGGTACGACGGGCTCTGGCTCACGCAGCAGGAGTCCGCGCGGGACGCGGGGTGGCACCGGACGGGCGACGTCGGGCACCTCGACGACGACGGCCGGCTGTGGATCGAGGGCAGGCTGGCGCACGTGCTGGTCACCGCGGACGGCGTCCGCACCCCGGTCGGGCTCGAGCAGCGGGCGCAGGGTGTCGCGGGGGTGGTGTCTGCGGCGGTCGTCGGGGTGGGGCCGCGTGGTGCGCAGCAGGTGGTCGTCGTGGTGCAGCCCGAGGTGTTCTCGCACGGCCCGGTCGTCGCGGAGCCGGAGCTGGCCGCGGCGGTGCGCGGAGCACTCGTCGGCACGGACGTCGCCGCGGTGCTCGTGGTGGAGCAGCTGCCGACCGACGTCCGGCACAACTCGAAGATCGACCGGTCGCGGGTGGCGGCCTGGGCCGAGCGCGTGCTGTCGGGGGACCGGGCCCGGCTGTGACACGGGTCCTGGTCACCGGCGCCAGCGGCATGCTCGGTCGGACGCTCGCCGAGCGTCTGGTCGCGGACGGCCACGACGTCCGCACGCTGCAGCGCAGCCCGTCCCGCGTGACCGGTGCGCACGACGTCGCGGGGTCGGTCACCGACCCTGCCGCCGTCCGTGCCGCCGTGCGCGACCGTGAGGCGATCGTGCACCTGGCGGCCAAGGTGGGCATCACCGGGCCGCTCGCCGAGTTCGAGGCCGTGAACGTCGGGGGCACGCGGCTCCTCCTCGAGGAGGCCCGGGCGGCCGGTGTCGGGCGGTTCGTGCACGTCTCCTCGCCGTCCGTGGCCCACGTGGGCCGCTCGCTGGCCGGAGCCGGCGCCGGACCGGCCGACCCCGAGCACGCCCGGGGACCGTACGCGCGGACGAAGGCTGCGGCCGAGCTGCTCGCGCTCGCGGCCGACGACCCCGACGCCTTCCGGGTGATGGCCGTCCGTCCGCACGTGGTGTGGGGCCCAGGGGACACCCAGCTCGTCGGGCGCGTGGTCGACCGGGCGCGGGCGGGTCGGTTGCCGGTGCTCGGTCAGGGAGCGGCGCTCATCGACACCACCTACGTGGACAACGCGGTCGACGCGCTCGTCGCCGCGCTGCACGCCCGTGCGAGCGCGTTCGGCGAGGCATACGTCGTCACCAACGGCGAGCCGCGCCCGGTCGTCGAGCTGCTGGCGGGGATCTGTGCCGCGTCCGGTGTCCCACTGCCGCGGCGGCACGTCCCCGCAGCGCTGGCACGCGGCGCGGGGTCGGTGCTCGACGTCGCGTGGCGCACCCTCCCGCTGCCCGGCGAGCCGCCGCTGACCCGGTTCGTGGCCGAGCAGCTGTCCACCGCGCACTGGTTCGACCAGCGCCGCACGCGCGAGGCGCTGGGGTGGGTGCCCCGGGTGAGCCTCGACGACGGGCTGGCGCGCCTGGCGGGATGGACGGCGAGGCAGGCCTCGGCGCCTGCTCCCTAGACTCGGCACGTGACTGCTGATCTCGCCCGCGGAGCGCTCCCGCTGCGCCCCGACCTCGTCGGCCTCGAGCCCTACGGCGCCCCCCAGCTGGACGTGCCGCACCTGCTCAACGTCAACGAGAACCCGTACGCGCCCGCCCCGGACGTCGTGGCGGACATCGCCGCGGCGGTCGGCGAGGCCGCGTCGGGGCTGAACCGCTATCCCGACCGTGACTTCGAGTCGTTGCGTGCCGACCTGGCCGCCTACCTGCGGGTGGAGTCCGGCGTGGAGCTCGCCACCGCGCAGGTGTGGGCGGCCAACGGGTCGAACGAGATCATGCTCCACGTCCTGCAGGCGTTCGGCGGCCCGGGCCGGACCGTGCTGTCGTTCGCGCCCACGTACTCGATGTACCCCGAGTACGCCCGGGACACGTTCACGGGCTGGGTCGCCGGGCGCCGCGCGGAGGACTTCGGCCTGGACGCCGACGTCGCGCGCGCCGCGATCGCCGAGCACGCCCCCTCGGTGGTCCTGCTGGCCAGCCCCAACAACCCCACGGGGACGGCGCTGCCGGCCGAGACCGTGCTCGCGGTGCTCGACGCCGCGGCCGCGGTCCCGGGCGGGTGCGTCGTGGTCGTGGACGAGGCCTACGGCGAGTTCCGCCGGGCGGGCACGCCGTCGGCGCTCGAGCTGCTGGCCGACCACCCGCACCTCGCGGTCAGCCGGACCATGTCCAAGGCGTTCGGGCTGGCGGGTGCGCGCGTCGGCTACCTCGCCGCCGCGCCTGCCCTCGTCGACGCCCTGCGCGTGGTGCGCCTGCCGTACCACCTGTCCGCGGTGACCCAGGCGGTGGCCCGGGCCGCGCTCCGCCACGCGCCCGCGCTGATGGCCCAGGTGGGGTCGCTGCGCGACGAGCGTGACGCCCTGGTGGTCTGGCTACGCGAGCGCGGGCTGACCGTGGCCGAGTCCGACGCGAACTTCGTCCTGTTCGGCCTGTTCGACGACCGGCACGCGATCTGGCAGGGTCTGCTCGACCGTGGGGTCCTGATCCGCGAGGTCGGGCCCGACGGGTGGCTGCGGGTGTCGGTCGGCACACCGCAGGACATGGTGGCGTTCCAGGACGCCCTGGTGGAGGTGGCAGGACTGTGAGCCCCAAGAGTGGCGGCCGTACCGCGCGCATCGAGCGCGCCACGAGCGAGTCGAGCGTGCTGGTCGAGCTGGACCTGGACGGCACCGGCCGCACCGACATCTCGACGACCGTGCCGTTCTACGACCACATGCTCACCGCGCTGGGCAAGCACTCGCTCATCGACCTCACGGTGAAGGCCACGGGCGACACCCACATCGACGCGCACCACACGGTCGAGGACGTCGCGATCACGATCGGCGAGGCGCTGCGCCAGGCGCTGGGCGACAAGCGCGGGATCTCACGGTTCGGCGACGCCACGGTGCCGCTCGACGAGGCGCTCGCGCAGGCGGTCGTCGACGTCTCCGGCCGTCCGTACCTGGTGCACACCGGCGAGCCCCCCGGGCAGGAGTACCACCTCATCGGCGGTCACTTCACGGGGTCGCTCACCCGGCACGTCCTCGAGTCCATCGCGCACCACGCCGCGTTCAGCATCCACGTGCGCGTGCTCGCGGGCCGCGACCCGCACCACATCGTCGAGGCGCAGTTCAAGGCCCTCGCCCGTGCCCTGCGGTTCGCCGTGGCGCTCGATCCCCGCGTGGAGGGCATCCCGTCGACGAAGGGCGCGCTGTGACCGACCTCCCCGACGACTTCGAGGTTCCCGACGACCTCTCCGGGCTGCTCGACGGCGCGGACGAGGACCCGTCGGTCGTCCTGGTGATCACGCAGGTCGCTGCCCCGGCCCCGCTCGCGGCGGCGTGCGCGATCGCCAAGGTGGAGGTCGACGTCGTGCCGACGCCCATCGGGGCGATCGCGTCCCTGCGCGACCCGAAGGCCGCCTCGGACGGTGCCGCGGCGATCTCCAAGCTGCTGCGGACGATCCCGGTGATCCTGCTGGAGCGGCGCGAGGGGCAGATCACCGCCTCGCGCTGGACCGCGGGCGAGCGTGGCGACGACCTGCCCGCCGGGCTGGTGCTCTCGGACGCGCCGCCCGTGCTCGAGGACCTGCTGCTCGGGTCGGTGCAGGCGGGGGACGTCGAGGGCGTGGTCACCAGCGTCGGGATGTCGCGCTGGCAGGCGATGCGGACCATCGCGAGCTCGGCCAAGCGCCGCTAGGCGTCGTCGTCTCGCGGACCGGCGGCCGTCCGTCCCGGGTCGGCGCCGCGGGTACCGTGGTCCGGTGCCTGCCCAGCCCCTCGTCGTCGTGCTCGACCACGGCGCCGACGACCTCTCCGCCCTGGCCGAGGCGCTCACCGGGGCCGGTGCGCGGGTCGTCGTCACCGCGGAGAAACGGGTCGCGCTCGCGGCCGACGGGCTCGTGATCGCCGGTCGTGCGCGCGCCGCGGACGTGATGCCGGCACTGCGCTCGATCGGTGCGGACCAGGTGGTCGACCGTCGCCTCGCCGGCGGCCGCGCGGTCCTCGCCGTCGGTGTCGGCATGCACGTGATGTTCTCCGAGGTCGTCCAGGACGACACGGCGACGGAGGGTCTGGGGGAGTGGGCGGGTGTCGTGGACGCCGTCGGTGCTCCCGCAGGGCCGGCCGAGGTCGAGGTGCCCGTGGGGTCGGCGCTGTTCGCCGGTCTCGAGGACGCCCGCTTCCACGTCGCCCTCGAGCACGCCGCCCGCACGTTCCCGCTGCTCGACGACTGGCCCGCGGACACCCGCCTGGTCGTCCCGCTCGTCACCTGGTCGCGCGGCGACGAGCGGTTCGTCGTCGCCGTCGAGAACGGCCCCCTCGTCGGCCTGCAGGTGCACCCTGAGTCCTCCGGCGAGCCCGGCGCGCAGGTGCTCGCCCGCTGGGTCTCGTCCTTGCCCGCCACCGCCCCCGACCTCCCGGAGTGACCGCATGACCGACCGCCTCGAGCTGCTGCCCGCCGTCGACGTCGCCGACGGGCAGGCCGTCCGGCTGACCCAGGGCGCCGCCGGCACCGAGACCGGCTACGGCGACCCGCTGTCGGCCGCGCTGGACTGGTACGCGGGCGGGGCGGAGTGGATCCACCTCGTGGACCTCGACGCGGCCTTCGGGCGGGGCTCGAACGCGGCCCTGCTCGCCGAGGTGACCGCGGAGCTCGTCGCCAAGGGCGTTAAGGTCGAGCTGTCGGGAGGCATCCGCGACGACGCCTCCGTCGAGCGCGCTCTCGGCACCGGCGCGACCCGCGTCAACCTCGGCACGGCGGCGCTGGAGAACCCCGAGTGGACCGCCCGCGTGATCGGGTCGTTCGGCGAGCAGATCGCGGTCGGGCTCGACGTGCGCGGCACCACGCTCGCCGCCCGCGGCTGGACGCAGGAGGGCGGTGACCTCTGGGAGGTCCTGGCCCGCCTGGAGGACGCCGGCTGCGCCCGGTACGTGGTGACGGACGTGAACAAGGACGGCATGCTCAACGGTCCGAACGTCGAGCTGCTGCAGCAGATGTGCGCCCGCACGGACGCGCCCGTGATCGCGTCGGGCGGGGTCTCCAGCCTGGAGGACCTGCGCGTGCTGCGGACGCTCGTCCCGCTGGGCGTCGAGGGTGCGATCGTCGGCAAGGCCCTCTACGCGGGCGCGTTCACGCTGCCCGAGGCGCTGGACGTCGCCGGGCGCCCGTGACGGGACGCGAGCTGCCCCCGTCGTCGCCCTTCGCGGGGGACGACGGCACGGCTGATCCAGCTGTCGCGGCGGCGCTCGCCGCGCTGGGCACCGGTGCCGGCACGGTCGCGGACCTGGTCGACGCGCTCGCGGGCACCCGCGTGCTCGTGCCGGTGCTCGCGGAGCTGGAGGTCGAGGACACGGTCGTGCACGACGGCCACGCGCACACGGTCGACAAGGAGGCGTCGGCGGGCATCGTCGCGCTCCGGGCGCCCGACGGCCGGACGGCGCTGCCGGTGTTCACCTCGGTCGCGACGATGGCCGCCTGGCGCCCGGACGCCCGCCCGGTCCCGTCGGACGTCGCGCGTGCGGCGCTGTCCGCGGTGACGGAGGGGTGGGAGGTTCTCGTCGTCGATCCCGGTGGTCCGACGACGGTGCTCGTCCCGCGGCCGGCCGTGTGGGCGCTGGCGCAGCAGGAACCGTGGCGTCCGGCGGTGACCGCGGGCGTCGTCGACCCCGAGGTCCGTGCCGCGATCGCGGCCGCGGTCACGCCCGTTTCCGGCGTGGTGACCGTCGACGCCGTCCCGGGGACCCGCGCCGAGGTGGCCGTGGTCGTCGAGCTCGTCGCGGGGCTCGACCGAGCGGGGCTCGACGCGGTGCTGGTGCAGGTCAACGCCGCGCTGGCGGGCGTGGAGCTGGTGGCGACGCGTGTCGACTCGCTCGAGCTGCGTCCGCGCGCAGCCGGCTAGCGACGCTTGACCGCCCAGGCGAGCGCGAGCGCGGTGACCACGACGGCGCCCACCAGCTGACCGCCGAGGATCACTCGGTTGAGGTCCAGCGTCGGCTGCCAGTGGGCGCCCGACGCGTCCACGACGAAGACGCCCACGGCCTTGACGTGGACGCCGTACCCGCCGCCCCCGCCGTGGCCCTCCTGGTGACCCGGCGGCACCTCCTCGCCCTCGGCCCTGGACGGCGCGCCTGCCTCGCCGGAGCCGGCCCCGGAGCCTGTGGCTCCCCAGACGCGTGCGACGGGGATGACGAGGGTGCCCTCGCGTTCGTACGCCTCACCGAACACGCGGCGCACGGTCAGGGTGTCGTTCACGGCCCGCGTGACGTCGGCGGGGTCGAAGTGCGGAAGCGCCATGGGGTTCCTCCCGGGGAACTGGTCAGCCGGTGCAGGGGGCGGTCGGTGTGAACGACGCCTCGTCCTCGAGCATGGACCGGAGCGTGCTCACGGGTACGACAAAACTGTGCCCCTTCGAGTCCTTCGCGTACACCACCCCGACCACTCGGCCGTCGCTGTCGAGCACCGCCGACCCGGAGCTGCCGGGTTCCACCGGCGCGTCGGTGACCAGCACCTCACCCAGGTTCGCGTTGAGCGGGTCGGTCTGGCTGCCGACCACCTGCCCGGCGGTGACGGTCAGGGCGCGCCCGAGCGGATAGCCGACGACGGTGATGGTGTCCCCGATCGCCGGGTCGGCGGCGGCGAGCTCGGGCGCCGCGGGCAGGGCGTCCTCGGTGCGGACGATCGCCAGGTCCGCCAGCGCGGCGGTGCTGGCTGCGGCGGCGGTCAGGTCCCGGCCGTCGTACGTGCTCAGCTGCAGGGTGGAGGAGTCCGTGACCACGTGCCGGTTGGTCACGAGCGTGTGGTCGTCGAGCGCGAACCCGGAGCCGGTGGAGAGGGTGCCGCAGCCGATGTTGCGGATCCGCACGGCCATCCGCTGCGCCGAGTCGAACCCGTCGGGGGACAGGTTGCCGCTCGACGACGGGGTCTGCTGCGGCAGGTCGGTCGGGACCACGCTCGTCGGTACGGGATCGGGCATCGCCGGCAGCATGCTGCAGCCGCCGGTCAGGGCGAGGAGCGCGACGACGCTGCCGACGAGCGCGGCGCGCCGGCTCATCGCTCGAGCTCGCGCTGCAGCGCCGCGTTGGCGTCCGTGGCGCGGGCGCACACGGTCTGCACGTCCGTGGTGAACCGCGCGAGGTCGTCCGGGTCGTACTGGGACGAGTTCTGCAGGTAGCCGATGAGACGCTGCTGGCCGTCCACGCAGCTCGCCAGCGCGGTGGCCACCTGGCCGGCCGCCTGCGACACCCGGGACTGGTAGTCGGCGAGCTGCTGCTGCGACGCGCTGGTGTCCCCGAGCTGCGCCTTCTCGTCCGCCAGCTGGGTGATCCGCTGCTGCGCCGTCGCCAGCTGCGCGCTGATCGCGTCCAGCTCGGCCTGGGTCGCCTCGAGGTCCGCCTGCGACGCCGCCAGCTGCTCGCCGGTCGAGCGCGCGAGAGTCTCCCACTCCTGCGTCGACGCCTGCCACGCCTCGTTCGTCGAGAACATGCGCGAGAGCACCAGCCCCGCGCCGACCAGGGTGGCGACGAGCAGCACGGCGAGGATGACCGTGGCAGCACGCGGACCGCGACGGCGGACCGGCTGCGGGTCGGCCATGGGCGTGGGCGCGGCGAGGGACCAGGGCGCGGGATCAGGGGCGGGCGCCGGCGCGCTCACGCGGAGGACCTCCGTGACCGGTGGCTCCGCGCCGGGGTGCACGTCGTCGCGCGGGCGAGGGTCGTCGGGCTGCATCGGCCCAGGATAGGAGGCGTTCCGCGCAGTCAGCGGGCGTCAGACGACGGAGCCCGTGAACTTCTCGCCAGGGCCCTCACCGGGGGCGTCCGGGAAGGGCGAGGCCTCGCGGAACGCCAGCTGGAGCGAGCGCAGGCCGTCGCGCAGCGACCGGGCGTGCTGGTTGCCGATGTCCGGTGCGGAGGCCGTGACCAGCGCGGCGAGCGCGGTGATGAGCTTGCGCGCCTCGTCCAGGTCGAGGAAGTCGCGGCCCTGCGCCTCGTCCGTGTCCGGGCTGAGCCCGCACTTGACCGCCGCTGCACTCATCAGGTGCACCGCCGCGGTCGTGATCACCTCGACGGCAGCGACGTCCGCGATGTCGCGCACGGCCTCCGCCTCGGACGTGCGGGGGGCGTCGGGAGTCGTGCTCGCGGTGTGCTCGTCCATGCGCCGATCCTCTCATCGCAGCGTGGGGGGTCGTCGCCGCAGGCGGGGTGGGTCAGGCGATCGGGACGCTCGCCGTCGCCGGCTCGCCCGTCTCGACCGGCGCCGCACCGGCCAGCGCCGCGCGCAGGGCGGCACCCAGGCCGGCGTCGACGTTCGTCCAGTACTGGATCGCGCGCTCGCGGATCTCGTCGCTCTGCACGCCGCCGACGTGACCCGTGACCGTCTCGAGGAACCGCCCACGCGCCGCGTCGTCGAAGACCTCGCGGTAGAGCGTGCCGGCCTGCCCGAAGTCGTCGTCCTCGGGGTGCAGCGTCGCGGCCGAGCGCTGCAGCACCCCGTCCGACTCCCAGCCGGGCGACTCGGCGGCGCGGGCCGGGTCGGCTGCGGCGCCACCGACGGAGTTCGGTGCGTAGACCGGCGTGGTCGGCGCGTTGAACGCGTACCGCGCCGCGCCGTCCTTGGAGTACGAGTGCACGGGCGCCGCGTGCGGGGCGTTCACGGGCAGCTGCGCGTGGTTGGTGCCCACCCGGTACCGGTGCGCGTCGGCGTAGGAGAAGATCCGCGCCAGGAGCATCTTGTCCGGGCTGGCCGCGATGCCCGGCACGAAGTTGCTCGGTGCGAAGGTGGCCTGCTCGATCTGCGCGAAGTAGTTCTCCGGGTTGCGGTTGAGCTCGAGCTGCCCGACCTCGATGAGCGGGTAGTCGGCGTGCGGCCACACCTTCGTCAGGTCGAACGGGTTGAACCGGTACTCGGCCGCGTCGGCGTACGGCATGACCTGGACCGAGAGCGTCCACGACGGGAAGTCGCCGCCCTCGATGGCCTCGAACAGGTCGCGGATGTGGTGGTCGGCGTCCGACCCCGCCAGCTGCGCGGCCTCGTCGCCCGTGAAGCTGCGGATGCCCTGGTTGGTCCTGAAGTGGTACTTGACCCAGAACCGCTCGCCGTCGGCGTTGATCCACTGGTAGGTGTGCGACCCGAACCCGTCCATGTGCCGCCACGACGCGGGGATGCCGCGGTCGCCCATGAGCCACGTGACCTGGTGCGCCGACTCGGGGGACAGCGACCAGAAGTCCCACTGCATGTCGTTGTCGCGCAGGTGGCTGCCCGGCAGGCGCTTCTGGGAGTGGATGAAGTCGGGGAACTTGATGCCGTCCCGGATGAAGAACACGGGGGTGTTGTTGCCGACCAGGTCGTAGTTGCCCTCGGTCGTGTAGAACTTCAGCGCGAACCCGCGGGGGTCGCGCCACGTGTCGGGGGAGCCCTGCTCGCCGGCGACCGTCGAGAACCGCAGCAGCGCCTCGGTGGTGACGCCCGGCTGGAACAGCGCCGCCCGCGTGTACGCGCTGACGTCGTGCGTCGTGGTGAACGTCCCGAACGCCCCGCCACCCTTGGCGTGCACGATGCGCTCGGGGACCTTCTCGCGGTTGAACTGGGCGAGCTTCTCGACGAGGTAGTGGTCGTGCAGCGCGATCGGGCCGTCGGCGCCGACGGACTGCGAGTGCGCGTCCGAGGCGACCGGCGCGCCGGCGTTGGTGGTGGTGTACGGGACCTGGGTCACAGTGTTCCTTTCACGAGGCCGGGCAGAGCCGACCGGGAGGTGCCGCGCGGCGGACGGAGCCGGCGGCGTGGGCGAGTCAGGGCGTCAGGTGGTTCCGGCGGCGCGGCAGGCGGGGCACAGGCCCCAGTAGGTGACCTCGGCGGTCTCGATGGTGAAGCCCGACGTGGAGCTGGGGACCAGGCACGGCGCGTGCCCGACGGCGCAGTCGACGTCGCCGAGGGCACCGCAGCCGCGGCAGGCGACGTGGTGGTGGTTGTCACCGACCCGGCGCTCGTAGCGGGCGGGATGCCCGGCCGGCTCGATGCGGCGCAGCAGCCCCGCGTCGGTGAGGGCGTGCAGCACGTCGTAGACCGCCTGCACGGAGACGGTCGGCAGGGTGCGGCGGACCTCGGTCAGGACGGTGTCGGCGTCGGCGTGGGGATGGCGGCCGACGGCCTCGAACACCCGCAGCCGCGGCTCGGTGACGCGCAGGCCGCGTTCACGCAGTGCGGCGGAGGGGTCCATGTCGGCAGCCTTGCACCGTTTCTGGAATCATTCAAGTAAACGCGGAGGCCCGTTCCCGTCTGACCGCCCGCACGTGGTAGCCTATTACCCGACCAGCCGCGTCCTGCTGCCCCGATCCGGGTGAACGGCCGCGGTGTACAAGTGGAGCTGATCCCACCCGAGCATCAACCGCTCGCCTCCTGCCTGCGCAGGGGACGACGACAGAGGCCGGGTCCGGTCCGAGGATGTGTCGCGATTTCCGCGGCGCGTGCCTGGTGTCGTGCCGTTCGTCGGCCCGCACTGTCGGACCTGTGAGGCCCCCACCTGTACCCAGGGCGGGGGCCTTCCTCGTTCCGGCGGTCACCCACGACGAACCTGAGGAGCACCACATCAGCGAGCCCCGCATCAACGATCGGATCCGCGTCGCCGAGGTCCGCCTGGTCGGCCCCAACGGCGAGCAGGTCGGCATCGTCCGCGTGGAGGACGCCTTGCGCCTGGCCCAGGACGCCGACCTCGACCTCGTCGAGGTGGCACCTGACGCTCGTCCGCCTGTCTGCAAGATCATGGACTACGGCAAGTTCAAGTACGAAGCAGACATGAAGGCCCGCGAGGCCCGGCGGAACCAGACGAACACGGTCCTCAAGGAGATCCGTTTCCGGCTGAAGATCGACCCGCACGACTACGGCACCAAGAAGGGCCACGTCGAGCGGTTCCTCACCGCCGGCGACAAGGTCAAGGTCATGATCATGTTCCGCGGCCGTGAGCAGTCGCGCCCCGAGATGGGCGTCCGTCTGCTCCAGCGGCTCGCGGACGACGTGTCCGAGCTCGGCTTCATCGAGAGCATGCCCAAGCAGGACGGGCGCAACATGATCATGGTGCTCGGCCCGATGAAGAAGAAGGCCGACCAGAAGCTGGAGCAGCGCCGTGCGGCGCAGGCTGCAGCCGCCCGTGAGCAGAACGCTGCGGCTGCTGCTGCTGCTGCGGCCGCTGCGGCGGAGAACCCGGCTGCGGCCGAGCCCGCCGTCGAGGCACCGACCCCCGTCGAGGCGCCGGCTCCTGTCGAGGCTCCGGCCGTCGTCGAGGCCCCCGCCGCTGCCGAGGCTCCCGTGGAGTCGCCGGCCGCTGTCGAGACGCCTGACGTGGTCGAGGCCCCCGCGGCGGTGGAGGCACCGGCGCCCGCGCCGGCCGCTCCTCGTCCGGCTGCTGCTCCTCGTCCGGCCGCGTCGCGTCCGGCCGCACCGCGCTCGACGCCCGCCGCCGCACCCCGTGCGACGACGCCGCGTCCGGCCGCGGCCGCTCGACCCGCAGCCTCGGCCCCCCGGCCAGCCGCTGCGAGCAAGCCGGCGACGCCGACCGCTGCGGCTCCTGCCGCGGCCCCGTCGACGCCCGCCGAGCCGAAGGCGGCCACGCCGAAGCCCGCCACGCCGAAGCCGGCCTCCACCCCGCGGCCCGCGCCGCGGCCCGGTCCGGCGAAGGCACAGACCAGCACGACGGCCTCGGAAGAGGCCAGCTGAACCAGCACGAACGGACGGCCCGGCCCACCGGTCGGACCGCACCAGACGAGTCGTACGAACCCGTGCGATGTGAAGGACAAGGAGACACGGCAGCCATGCCGAAGAACAAGACGCACTCCGGTGCCAAGAAGCGCTTCCGGGTCACCGGGACCGGCAAGGTCATGCGCGAGCAGGCCGGCGGCCGCCACCTGCTCGAGCACAAGTCGAGCCGTCGCACCCGCCGCCTCGCCGGCGACCTCGTCGTCTCCCCTGCCGACGCCCCCCGTATCAAGAAGCTGCTCGGTAAGTGACCTTGGGGGCGCTGCTGCGCCCCGGTCACTCGGCCCGAGCCTGAGACAAGCAAGGAGCATCACGTGGCACGCGTGAAGCGGGCGGTCAACGCCCAGAAGAAGCGCCGTACGACCCTGGAGCGCGCTGCGGGTTACCGCGGCCAGCGCTCGCGCCTGTACCGCAAGGCGAAGGAGCAGGTCACCCACTCCCTCGTCTACGCGTACCGCGACCGCAAGGTGCGCAAGCAGGACTTCCGCAAGCTGTGGATCCAGCGCATCAACGCGGCCTCCCGCGAGCAGGGTCTCACCTACAACCGCCTCATCCAGGGCCTCAAGCTGGCCGGCATCGAGGTGGACCGCCGCGTGCTGGCCGACCTCGCCGTGAACGACGCCGCGACGTTCGCGACGCTCGTCAACGCCGCGAAGGCCGCCCTGCCCGAGGACGTCAACGCGCCGAAGGCTGCGTGACCCTCGTCCGCCGCTGAGCCGACCGCCCGATCGCCCCGCCGCCGCGGGGCCGGGCGGCGGCTCGGAGCACCCGGAGCCCCCGGAACCGTCACGGTTCACGGGGGCTTCGTCGTGCCCGGGCATGATGTCCCCGTGACCGACGAGATCCTGACCAACCCCCGTGCCGAGCGCGTCAAGGCGGTGCGAGCGCTGGCGGGACGCTCCGTGCGCCAGCGCGCCGGGCGGTTCGTGGTGGAGGGTCCGCAGGCGGTGCGCGAGGCGGTGCTCGTTGCCGACGTGCACGACGTCTACGTGACCGAGGCGTCGGCGCAGCGGTACGAGGAGATCGTGGCCGGCGCGCAGAGCCGGGGGATCCGGGTGCACGTCGGGACGGCCGAGGTGCTCGACGCCATGAGCGCCGACGGGCAGCAGGTCGTCGCGGTCGCGTCGCTGCTCGAGCACACCCTCGAGTCGGTGCTGGCGGGTGCTCCGCGCCTGGTTGCGGTGCTCGCGCACGTCCGCGACCCGGGCAACGCCGGCACGGTGATCCGTGCGGCCGACGCCGCCGGCGCGGATGCCGCGGTGCTCACCGCGGAGAGCGTCGACGTGCACAACCCCAAGGTCGTCCGGTCGACGGCCGGCTCGCTGTTCCACCTGCCGGTGGTGACCGGCACGGACCTGGCCGTGACGGTCGCGGACCTGCGCGCCGCCGGGCTGCTGGTGCTCGCTGCGGACGGGGCGGGCACCTTCGACCTCGACGACCTGCTCGACGTCGCGGGCTCCGCGGAGGACGGCGTCCCGGACCTGTCGCGCCCGACGGCGTGGGTGTTCGGCAACGAGGCCTGGGGTCTGCGCGACGAGGACCGGGCGCTCGCCGACGCCGTCGTGCGGGTGCCGATCCGGGGCCGTGCCGAGTCGCTCAACCTCGCGACCGCGGCGACCGTCTGCCTGTACGCGAGCTCGCGGGCGCAGCGATGAGGATGTTCGCCGCGGTGTGGCCGCCCGAGGTCGTGCTCGACCACCTGGACCTGGCCCTCGCCTCGGTGCGGGGTGCGCCGTCGGGCCTCTCGTCGGCGGTGCGCTGGTCCGCCCGCGAGACGTGGCACCTGACCGTCGCGTTCTACGGCGAGCTGCCGGACGGGGCACTGCCCGGGCTCGTGGCGGACCTCGCGCAGGTCGCCGCCGGCGTCGAGCCGTACGAGCTCGGGCTGCGAGGCGCCGGCGTCTTCTCGCACCGCACCCTCTGGGTGGGGGTGGCGGGCGACCTGGACTCGCAGCGGGCCGTGACCCGCGGCTGCGTCGAGGCGGGGGAGTCGGCCGGGGGTCTGCTGGACGTCCGGCCACGCGACCGCCCGCACCTGACGATCGGCCGTGTCCGCCCGGGGAGCCGGCCAACCCGCCGGCGCTCGTCGCGACCGGACCGGCCCGGCGCGCGGCCCGACGCTCAGGCGATGGACGACGAGGACGTCGCAGCGGCGCTCGTGCGCGCGCTCGCCGTGTACGAGGGGCCGCGCTGGCTCGTCGACGAGCTGCACCTCATGTCGTCGCGTCCGGGAGCCGGGCGCGGTGGGGGACCGCTGTACGAGCGCGTCGAGACGTTTCCGCTCGGACGATAGGCGGGGTCGTGGCAGGATGGCCGCCATGACAGCGCGTGCGCAGGCGGCTGGTGGTCGCCGATTTCCCGGGCCCGTACCCGGGCCGCGCCGCTGACGCGCATCTGAGCAGGTCGTCCGTCGCTGGACCGGCCGCACTCACCCGGATCGGGCGCCTCTAGACTTGTCCGCTGGCCGGGCCCCTGCGCCCAGAGCCACGGCCGTGCGCTCGCGCCGGCTGCCCAGAACCTGCACTGGAAGGTCAGGATGTCCCACGACACCGCCCTGTCCCCGCTCGACGCCTCGGGCATCGAGTCCGCCGTCGAGGACGCGCTCAAGGCCCTCGCGGCCGCGACCGACCTCGACGCCCTGAAGACCGCCCGCCTCGAGCACGTGGGCGAGCGCAGCCCGATCGCGCTCGCCAACCGTGCCATCGGCGGCCTCGCGCCCGCCGACAAGGCGACCGCGGGCAAGCTGCTCGGCCAGGCCAAGGGCCGTCTGGCGCGCGCGCTCGCCGAGCGTCAGACGCAGCTCGAGGCCGAGCGCGACGAGCGTGTCCTGGTCGAGGAGTCCGTCGACGTGACGCTGCCCACCGACCGGCACCCGCGCGGCGCCCGGCACCCGCTGGAGACGCTGTCGGAGCGCGTCGCGGACATCTTCGTCTCGATGGGCTGGGAGATTGCCGAGGGCCCCGAGCTCGAGGCGGAGTGGTTCAACTTCGACGCGCTGAACTTCGGCGTCGACCACCCGGCGCGGCAGATGCAGGACACGTTCTTCGTCGACAGCCCTGGGCTCGTGCTGCGCACGCACACGTCGCCGGTGCAGGCGCGCACGCTGCTCGAGCGCGACCTCCCGGTGTACATCGCGTGCCCGGGCAAGGTGTTCCGCACGGACGAGCTGGACGCCACGCACACGCCCGTGTTCCACCAGGTTGAGGGCCTCGCGGTGGACAAGGGTCTGACCATGGCGCACCTCAAGGGGACGCTGGACCACTTCGCGCAGGCGATCTTCGGGCCGGAGGCCCGCACGCGCCTGCGGCCGTCGTTCTTCCCCTTCACCGAGCCCAGCGCGGAGATGGACCTCTGGTTCCCGCAGAAGAAGGGCGGCGCCGGCTGGATCGAGTGGGGCGGCTGCGGCATGGTCAACCCGAACGTGCTTCGCGCCTGCGGGGTCGACCCCGAGGTCTACTCGGGCTTCGCGTTCGGCATGGGCATCGAGCGCACCCTGATGCTGCGCCACGGCATCGCCGACATGCACGACATGGTGGAGGGCGACATCCGCTTCTCCGCGCAGTTCGGGACGGAGATCTGATGCCGCGCATCCCCCTGACGTGGCTCGCCGAGCACGTCGAGCTCCCCGCAGACCTGTCCGCCGAGCAGCTGGCGGCGGACCTCGTCCGCGTCGGGCTCGAGGAGGAGGCCATCCACCCCGCCGCCGTGACCGGTCCGCTGGTCGTCGGCCAGGTGGTGGAGCTGGCGCCGGAGCCGCAGAAGAACGGCAAGACCATCAACTGGTGCCGGGTGGACGTCGGCCCGGACCACAACGAGCCCGGCGGCGCACCCCGCGGCATCGTCTGCGGCGCGCACAACTTCGCCGTCGGCGACCGGGTGGTCGTCGCGCTGCCGGGAGCCGTGCTGCCCGGGCCGTTCGCCATCGCGTCGCGCAAGACGTACGGGCACGTGTCCGACGGCATGATCTGCTCGGCACGCGAGCTCGGCCTCGGGGACGACCACGCCGGGATCATCGTGCTCTCCACCCTCGGGCTGGACGCGCCGGTGGGCACCGACGCGCGCGAGCTCCTGGGCCTGGGCGACGAGGTCCTCGAGATCAACGTGACGCCCGACCGTGGCTACTGCTTCTCGATGCGTGGCGTCGCCCGCGAGTACGGCCTGTCCACGGGGGCGGCGTTCACCGACCGCGGGCTGCCGACGGGCGACGAGCGTCCGGCCGGTGGCGGCTTCGCCGTGGAGATCGACGACGCGGCGCCGATCGACGGCGTCCCGGGTGCGGACCGGTTCGTCGCGCAGATCGTCCGTGGCGTGCGCGCCGACGAGCCGTCGCCGTCGTGGATGCAGCGACGGCTGCAGCAGGCGGGCATGCGGCCGATCAGCCTGGCCGTCGACGTGACCAACTACGTGATGCTCGACCTGGGTCAGCCGCTGCACGCCTACGACCTGGCGCACTTGGCGGAGCCGATCGTCGTCCGGCGCGCGATGCCCGGCGAGAAGATCCGGACCCTCGACGACGTCGAGCGCACGCTCGACCCCGAGGACCTGCTCATCACGGACAGCCCGGACGGTGCGCGCGGCTCGCGCCCCATCGGCCTCGCGGCGGTCATGGGTGGCGGGGACTCCGAGGTGAGCAGCGGGACCACCGACCTGCTCATCGAGGCCGCGCACTTCGAGCCGATCACGGTCGCGCGGACCGCCCGGCGGCACAAGCTGCCCAGCGAGGCGGCCAAGCGGTTCGAGCGCGGCGTCGACCCCGAGCTGCCGCCGGTCGCGGTCGCGCGGGCGGTCGCGCTGCTGGTGGAGCACGGTGGGGGCGTCGCCGGCGAGCTGACGGACGTCGACCGGCGGGTGCCGGTGCCGCCGTTCGACCTCGCGCTGGACCTGCCCGCCCGGCTCGTGGGCGTGCCGTACACGGCCGACGAGGTGCGCGAGACGCTGGTCTCGATCGGGTGCGACGTCTCCGACGCCGCTCCGGGCACCGTGCGCGTGCAGGCACCGACCTGGCGGCCCGACCTCCTCGTGGGTGTCGACCTGGTCGAGGAGGTCGCCCGCCTGCGTGGGTACGACGCGATCCCGTCGATCGTCCCCCCGGCGCCCCCGGGCGCGGGCCTGACGTCGGGTCAGCGGACCCGCCGGTCGGTCGCCCGGGCGCTGGCCGACTCCGGGCTGGTGGAGGTGCTCAGCTACCCGTTCGTGGGCACCGAGCAGCTCGATGCGCTCCGTCTGCCCGCCGACGACGACCGCCGCCGCGCGGTCCGGCTGGTCAACCCGCTGTCCGACGAGCAGCCGTTCCTGCGGACGAACCTCCTGGTCACCCTGCTCGACACCGCCCGGCGCAACGTCAGCCGTGGCGCGAGCGACGTGGCGATCTTCGAGCTCGGTCTGGTCACCCGCCCGGTCGCGGACGCGCCCGCTGCGCCGCAGCTGCCCGGGGGAGTGCGCCCGTCGGACGAGCAGCTGGCGGCGATCGACGCGGCCGTGCCGCCGCAGCCGCGCCGGGTCGCCGGGGTCCTCGCGGGCCAGCGCGAGCCCGCCGGCTGGTGGGGGCCTGGTCGTCGGGCCGACCACACGGACGCCATCGCGGCCGCCCGTGTGGTGGCGGAGGTGGTCGGGGTGGAGCTGCACGCGCAGGCCGACGCCGACCACGCGCCGTGGCACCCGGGCCGCTGCGCGCGGCTCACCACGGCCGACGGCACGCTCGTCGGGCACGCGGGCGAGCTGCACCCGACCGTCGTGTCGGGCCACGGGCTGCCGGCCCGCGCGGTCGCGTTCGAGCTGGACCTCGACGTGCTGCTCGCGGCGGCCTCGCCCGACCCGGTGACGGCGGTGCCCGTCTCGACGTTCCCCGTGGCCAAGGAGGACATCGCCCTCGTCGTCGACGCGTCCGTGCCCGCCGCCGACGTGCTGGACGCGGTGCGCGTCGGTGCCGCGTCGAGCGCGGCAGGGGACGTGGTCGAGGAGGTCCGGCTGTTCGACGTGTACACCGGGTCCCAGGTGGGCGAGGACCGCCGGTCGCTCGCGTTCTCGCTGCGGCTGCGGGCCGACGACCGGACGCTCACCGCCCAGGAGGCGGCGGACGTCCGCGAGGCCGTCGTCGCCGAGGCGCACCGGAGGTTCGGCGCGACGCTGCGCGCCTGAGCACCGACGACGAGACCCCCGCCGACCCCACGGTCGACGGGGGTCTCGTCGTCCGGCAAGTCGTCGGATGAGTTCACCCAATAGTTACCGGGGAGTAGTTGCCACGATTCGGGCGAACAGCGAAGGTTGTCCAGGCCGTCACGAGCGGCCGCTTTTGCGTTCCCCCGACGAAAGTGAGCCCGACGTGCGCCGTGCGACGAAGTCGATCAGCGGGGGCATCGCCGCCCTCGCTCTGGCGGTGACGGGGGCGGTGGTCACAGCCGGTGCCGCCCACGCCGGTGTGGGCACCAGCCCACGCATCCTGATCAACGAGGTGTACGGCGGCGGTGGGAACAGCGGCGCCACCTACACGAACGACTTCATCGAGCTGGTCAACCCGACGAGCGCACCGGTCGACCTGACCGGCTGGTCGGTCCAGTACGCCTCGGCGGCGGGTGCGTTCGGCGCGACCCTGACCACGCCCCTCACCGGCGTCATCCAGCCCGGCGCCGCGTTCGTGGTGGTCGAGGCGGCCGGCACCGGCGGCACGACCCCCGTCCCCGGCAACGTCACCGGCACGATCGCGATGAGCGGCACCGCCGGCAAGGTCGCCCTGGTCAACACGACCGCGGCGCTGACCTGCGCGGCGGCCGCGTGCCCCGCGAGCGACCCGGTGGTCGACTTCGTCGGGTACGGCGCGACCGCCAACGCGTTCGCCGGCAGCGGCCCCGCCCTCGGCGCCTCCAACAGCCAGTCGGTCACGCGCGACGGGCTGCTCACGAACACCGCGAACAACGCGGGCGACTTCGCCGCGGCGACCCCGACGCCGGGCGTCGCGGGCACCCCCGGCCCGGTCACCCCGGTCGCGGCCACCATCGCCGAGGTCCAGGGAACGGGCGCGACGTCGCCGCTCGCCGGCCGGACCGTCATCACGGACGGCGTCGTCACCGCGGCCTACCCCACGGGCGGACTGAACGGCTACGTCCTCCAGACCCCCGGCTCGGGCGGCACGACCGACGCGACGCCGGGTGCGTCCGACGCGGTCTTCGTCTTCTCGTCGGCCACCGCCGGCGCGGTCGCGATCGGTGACCACGTCCAGGTCACCGGCGTCGTCTCGGAGTTCAACGGTCTGACGGAGATCACGGTCTCCGCGGCCGCGGACCTCGTGCCGCTGCCGGCCGCCGCTGCGGCGACGCCCGTGTCGGGCACGTGGCCGACCACCGACGCCGCACGCGAGGCGCTCGAGTCGATGCTGTTCCAGCCGACCGGCGACCTGACCATCACCAACACGTTCTCCACCAACCAGTACGGCGAGGTCGGCCTCGCGGCCGGCACCCTGCCGCTCCTGCAGCCCACCGAGGTGGGCCGTCCCGGCTCGCCCGCGGCGCTGGCGGCCGTCGCGGACAACGCGGCCCGCGGGGTCGTGCTCGACGACGGGTCCTCCACCAACTTCCTCTCGGCCGCCAACTCCGGCCTCACCCCGCCGTACGTCTCGCTGACCAACCCGGTCCGCGTCGGCGCCGCGGCGACCCTCACGGCCCCGGTCGTCGTCGACTTCCGCAACAACGTGTGGAAGCTCAACCCCACGTCCCCCGGACCGGCCGCCGTGACGTTCGAGAACGACCGGACCACGGCTCCGACCGCGGTCGGCGGTGACCTCAAGGTCGCGTCGTTCAACGTGCTCAACTACTTCACCACCCTCGGCGCCACGACGGCGGGCTGCACGTCCTACAACGACCGCACCGGTGACCCGGTCACGGTCAACACCGGTTGCGACCCGCGCGGTGCCTGGGACCCCGCCGACCTGCAGCGCCAGCAGGACAAGATCGTCGCGGCGATCAACGCGCTCGACGCCGACGTCGTCGGCCTGCTCGAGATCGAGAACTCGGCCCGCGTCGACGGGGTGCCCGACGAGGCGCTCGGCACGCTGGTCACCGCGCTCAACGCGGCCGCCGGCTCCACGGTCTGGGCCTTCGTCCCCTCGTCGACCGAGCTGCCGCCGGCCGCCGGCCAGGACGTCATCACCAACGCCCTCATCTACAAGCCCGCCGCCGTCGAGCGGACCGGCGAGTCCCGCGCGCTGGGCGACCAGAGTGGGGACGACCAGGCGTTCGGCAACGCCCGCGAGCCCATCGGCCAGGTGTTCACGCCGGTCGGCGGGGGCGCACCGTTCTTCGTCGCCGTGAACCACTTCAAGTCCAAGGGTTCCGCGGGACCGTGGCAGGACGACGCCGACACCGGCGACGGTCAGGGCGCCTCGAACGGGTCGCGGAAGCGGCAGGCCGCCGCGCTGCGCGACTGGGTCCCGACGGTCCAGGGCGACGCCCAGGCGGTCGCGCTGGTCGGTGACTTCAACGCGTACACGCTCGAGGACCCGCTGCAGACGTTGTACGACGCCGGGTACACCGACGCCGCCACGGCGCTCGCCGACGGCCAGTTCTCCTACTCGTTCAGCGGCCTGTCCGGCTCGCTCGACCACGTGCTGCTCAACGAGGCCGCCATGGCGCGCGCCACGGGCGCGGACATCTGGGAGATCAACGCCGAGGAGTCCATCGCGCTCGAGTACGACCGGTACAACTACCACGGCACGCTCTACTACGCCCCGGACGTCTACCGGTCCTCCGACCACGACCCGGTGGTCGTCGGGCTGGTCAACGGCGCAGCGAAGCCGGTGAACCTGACCCTCCTCGACATCAACGACTTCCACGGTCGCATCGACGCCAACACGGTGAAGTTCGCCGGCACGGTGGAGAAGGAGAAGGCCGCGGCGATCGCGGCCGGCGGCGCGGTCGCGTTCGTCTCGGCCGGCGACAACATCAGCGCATCGCTGTTCGCCTCGGCGGTCCAGCAGGACCAGCCGACGATCGACGTGCTGAACGCCCTCGAGCTGAACGCGTCGGCCGTGGGCAACCACGAGTTCGACAAGGGGTTCCAGGACCTCACGGACCGCGTGATCGCCGGCGGCACCAACGCGACGTGGGACTACCTCGGGGCGAACGTCTACCTCAAGGGGACGACGACGCCGGCGCTGCCGGAGTACGCGATCCTCGACATGGACGGCGTCTCGGTCGGTGTCATCGGCGCCGTCACCGAGGAGACCCCCTCGCTGGTCACGCCCGGCGGCATCACCGAGCTCGAGTTCGGCGACCCGGTCGACGCCGTGAACCGCGTCGCCGCGCAGCTCAGCGACGGGGACCCGTCCAACGGCGAGGCCGAGGTGCTGGTCGCCAGCTTCCACGAGGGCGCCCACGAGGGTGTGCCGAACGGCACCCTCGAGGAGGAGCTCGCGGAGGGCGGTGCGTTCAAGGAGATCGTCGAGGAGACGTCCGCGGCCGTCGACGCGATCTTCACGGGCCACACCCACCAGCAGTACGCGTGGGAGGCACCGGTCCCCGGCGAGGCCGGAAAGACGCGGCCGATCCTGCAGACGGGGAGCTACGGCGAGTTCATCGGCAAGGTCGTGCTCACGTTCGACCCCGCCGGCGGTGAGGTCGTCGCGCACACCCAGCAGAACGTCCCGCGTCTGGTCGCGCCGGTCATCCCCGGCAACACCCCGGCGCAGAACGAGGCCGCGTTCGCGGCGCAGCTCGTCGCGACGTACCCGCGCGTCGCGCAGGTCAACACCATCGTCCAGGCGGCGCTGGCCTACGCGAACGTGGTCGGCTCGGTCCCGGTCGGCTCGGTCACGGCCGACATCACGACCGCGTTCACCGGCGGCACGTACGGCCCGACCGGCTACACGGCCGCCTCCACGGCGCGTGACGACCGGGCGAGCGAGTCCACGCTGGGAGACCTCGTGGCCAACGCGCTGCGGGACACCCTCGCTCCGGAGAACCTGGGTGGCGCCGAGATCGGCGTCGTGAACCCCGGCGGCCTGCGGGCCGAGCTGTTCTACGCCCCGGACGGCGTCATCACGACGGCCGAGGCCAACGGTGTGCTGCCGTTCGTGAACAACCTCTGGACCACGTCGCTCACGGGCGCGCAGTTCACGACGATGCTCGAGCAGCAGTGGCAGACCCTTCCCGACGGAACGGTCCCGAGCCGGTCCTACCTGCAGCTGGGCCTGTCGGACAACGTGACCTACACGTTCGACGCCACGGCGGCGGCGGGGTCGCGCATCACGTCCATCACGGTGGACGGCCAGCCCATCGACCCGGCGGCGAGCTACCGGATCGGCACGTTCTCGTTCCTCACCACCGGTGGCGACAACTTCCGGGTGTTCACCGAGGGCACGGACGCGCGCGACTCGGGCCTCATCGACCGGGACGGCTGGATCAGCTACCTGCAGGAGCACCCGGGGCTCGCGCCCGACTTCGCTCGCCAGGCGGTCGGGGTCCCGACGGTGCCGTCCACGGTCACGGCCGGTGACACGTTCACCTTCCCGGTGACCAAGCTGGACCTGACGAGCCTCGGCTCGCCGCTGAACACCAGCCTGGACGTCCGGCTCGACGGCACGTCCATCGGGACAGCCCCGGTCAGCGGCGGCAACGCCACCGTGTCCGTGACCATCCCGGCGGGCACCGCAGCCGGCGCCCACACGCTCACCCTCGTCGCGAGCCCGAGCCTCACCACCGTGACGCTCCCGCTCACCGTCGAGGCGGGTATCCCGTCGTCGGCCACCACGCTCACGGCGGCGCCGTCGAGCCAGGTGTTCGGCTCGTCGTCGCGGGTGACGCTCACCGCGACGGTCACGGCGGACGTGCCGGTGACCGGGTCGGTCGAGTTCGTCTCCGGCACCACCGTGCTCGGCACGGCGCCGCTGACCAGCAGCGGCGTCGCCACCCTGCGGCTGCCGTCGACCACGCCCGCCGGCAGCTACGCCGTCGTCGCGCGGTTCGCCGGCGACGCCACGGTGACCGGCTCGGAGTCGGCACCCGTCACGGTGGTGGTCAACAAGGTGACCACCACGACGGGCCTGACGGTCACGCGGGGCTTCCTGTTCATCCCGTCGGTCGCGATCGCCACGGTCGCCACCGACAACGGGAAGGTGCCGTCGGGCACGATCGAGATCCGCGAGGGCACCACGGTGGTCAAGCGGCTCACCGTGGTCCTGGGCATCGCGATCGGGACCGTCCCGTCCGGTCGGCACACGTACACGGCGACGTTCGTCCCGAGCGACACCGCGAACGTGAGCCCGAGCACGAGCGCACCGGTCATCACCCGCTGACCGCGCACGACCGAGGCCCGCGTCCCGTCACGGACGCGGGCCTCGGCCGTGCTCAGAGGTAGTCGTGGTGCGCGTGCGCGATCGCCCCGGCCACGGAGTGCGTCGACGGTCAGCCCACGTCGCGGGACAGCAGCGCGACGACCACCGAGCCTCGCTTCGTCGCCTGCTCACCGACCCGGCGGAACCCGAGGCGAGCGTGGAACGCCAGCGACTCCGGGTTCGGCGGTTCGAGGTTGACCTCGCAGGTCACCACGCCGAGCCCGAGCTCGCGGGCGCGCGCGTCGACGGCGGCGTACAGGGCGCGCCCGACGCCGCGGCCGTGCGCCGCAGGGTGCACGACGATCCGGTCGACGTAGAGCGAACCGGGGACGTGGGTGGAGAACCATCGGTAGTTCTCGCTGGCGTAGGCGGAGCCGGGGGCCACCGCGAGCACGAAGCCGAGCACGTCCCCGTCCCCGTCCTCGTCCTGCGCGACGACCGCCAGGTCGCAGTCGGGCAGGTGCCCGGTCAGCCCGTCGATGCCGAGCGCGTTGACCGCCGGCACCGCGTCGTCGTTGAGCCGCGCCAGCCCGGGCACGTCGGCCGGGGTGATCGCCCGGAGGGTCAGATCGCGCACGAGTCGTCGACGCACGCTGCGGCGTCGGGGTCCGCGGTGGCCAGGGTCTGCAGCGGGTTGGCCTCGCGCCACCCGGCCTCGAGCAGCTGCGTGAACACGTCCGCGGGCTGCGCGCCGGAGACGGCGATACGGCGGTCGACGACGAAGAACGGCACACCGGTCACGCCGAGCGCGCGCGCCTCGTCCTCGTCGGCGCGCACCGCGTCGGCACCCTCGTCGCCGGCGAGCGCCGCCCTGACGACCTCCTCGTCGATGCCGGTGCCGCTGACGATGCGGACGAGCGTCTCGTCGTCGCCCAGGTCGGCGCCGTGCTCGAAGTGCGCCGAGAACAGGGCCTCGAGCGTCCGCTCGGCGAGCTCGGCGCCCCCGGTCGTCCGCGCGAGGTGCACCAGGCGGTGCGCGTCGAAGGTGTTCGCGGCCAACGACCGGTCGAAGTCGTACGCGAGTCCCTCGCCGGCCGCCACCGCGGTGACCTGCGCGAACATCCGCTTCACCTGGTCGTGCGGGATGCCCTTGAGCCTGGCCAGCATGTCGATCTCCGGCCTCCCCGGGCCCACCGGGGTGGTCGGGGACAGCTCGTACGACCGCCACGTGACGTCGACGTGGTCGCGGTGCGGGAAGTCGGCGAGGGCGGTCGCGAACCGGCGCTTGCCGATGTAGCACCACGGGCACGCGATGTCGGACCAGACCTCGACGTGGAGAGTGCGAACCGCATTCAGGGTGGGGATGCTCACGGGAGCAGCAGGACCTTTCCGGTGGTGGAGCGCGACTCGAGCGCGCGGTGGGCGTCGGCCGCGTCGGCCAGGGGGAACGTCGCACCGATCCGCACGTCGAGCGCGCCGGCGCGGACCGCGTCGAACAGCTCGTCGGCGCGCCAGATGAGCTCGTCACGCGTCGCGACGTGGTCGTCGAGCGTGGGGCGTGTGAGGAACACCGAGCCGGCCGCGTTGAGGCGCTGCGGGTCGACGGGCGGGACGGGACCCGACGAGGCGCCGAACAGGACGAGGGTCCCGCGGCGGCGCAGGGAGGCCAGGGACGCGTCGAAGGTGTCCTTGCCGACGGAGTCGAACACCGCGTGCACGCCGGCGCCCCCCGTGAGCGCCCGCACCTCCGCGGGCAGGTCGCGGGTCAGGTCGTCGAGCTCGCGGTAGCGGATGACGTCCGCGGCGCCGGCCTCGCGCGCCAGGCGCTCCTTGTCCGCACTGCCGACGGTCGCGATCACCCGGGCACCGCGCTGCGACGCCAGCTGCGTGACCAGCAGTCCCACCCCACCGGCGGCGGCGTGCACCAGCACGTCGTGGCCGGTCTGCACGGGGAACGTCGAGGTCACCAGGTAGTGAGCCGTGAGGCCCTGCAGGGGGAGGGCGGCGGCGACCCGGTCGGGCACCCCCTCCGGGACGAGCAGCGCCTTGGACGCCCGCACGGTCACCAGCTCGGCGTACGAGCCGGGTGCCGACGACCAGGCGACCCGGTCGCCGACCGCGATCTCGCTGACGTCGTCGCCGGTCGCGACCACCTCGCCCGCACCCTCCGAGCCCACGACGTGCGGGTACGTCATCCGGTACACGCCCGCGCGGCGGTACGTGTCGATGAAGTTGACGCCCGCGGCCGCGACCCGGACGAGGACCTCGTCGGCGGCCGGTTCCGGGTCGGGGAGGTCGACGAGGGCGAGGACGTCGGGACCGCCCGCAGCGGTCGCGTGGATGGCGCGCACGGTTGCGGCAACGCGGGGACGCGCGACGATCTTCCCGGGAAGGGCGTTCGTATCTTCGTACATCCTTGTGTATGTTCATACATATGACGTTCACGGTTGCGGTCGCAGGTGCCAGCGGGTACGCCGGCGGCGAGATGCTCCGCGTGCTCCTGGCGCACCCCGAGGCACGGATCGGCACGCTCACCGCGCACTCCAACGCCGGCACGCCCCTCGGCGCCCACCATCCGCACCTGCGCTCGCTGGCCGACCGGGTGCTCGAGCCCACCGGGGTCGACACGCTCGCGGGACACGACGTCGTCGTCCTCGCGCTGCCGCACGGGGCGAGCGGCGCGATCGCCGCGGAGCTCGAGGCGCGCGGCGACGGCGCGCTCGTCGTGGACCTCGGCGCCGACCACCGCCTCGTCGACGCCGCCGACTGGGAGCAGTTCTACGGCAGCGCCCACGCAGGGACGTGGCCGTACGGGCTGCCCGAGCTGCTGCACCCGGGGGAGCGGACCGCCGCCGGGCAGCGGTCCGTGCTCGCTGCCGCCCGCCGGATCGCCGTCCCCGGCTGCAACGTCACCGCCGTCTCGCTCGGCCTCCAGCCCGGTGTGGCCGCGGGCCTGATCGAGCCGACCGACCTCGTCGCGGTGCTCGCCAACGGCTACTCGGGCGCGGGCAAGTCCCTGAAGACCCACCTCCTCGCCAGTGAGGCGCTCGGCGCCGCCCAGCCGTACGCCGTCGGTGGCACCCACCGGCACATCCCGGAGATCGCCCAGAACCTGCGCTCCGCGGGAGCGGCGGACGTGACGATCTCGTTCACGCCGACGCTCGTGCCGATGGCCCGCGGCATCCTGGCGACCGCGACGGCCCGGCTGGTCGAGGGCGTCGACCCCGCCACCGTGCGGGCAGCGTGGGAGGAGACCTACGCCGGCGAGCCGTTCGTGCACCTGCTCCCCGAGGGGCAGTGGCCGACGACGGCTGCGACGCTGGGTGCCAACACCGCGCTCGTGCAGGTCGCGGTCGACGAGCGCGCGGGCCGCGTGGTCACCGTGACCGCCATCGACAACCTGGTCAAGGGCACCGCCGGCGGCGCCCTGCAGTCGCTCAACCTGGCGCTCGGACTCCCCGAGACGCTCGGCCTTCCCCTGGACGGAGTTGCCCCGTGAGCATCGAGACGCTCGCCCTGCCCTCGCCCGGCGTCACCGCGGCGGCCGGCTTCCGCGCCTCCGGTGTCACGGCTGGCCTCAAGGCCTCCGGCACGCCCGACCTCGCACTCGTCGTGAACGACGGCCCGTCGCAGGCCGCCGCCGCCGTGTTCACCACCAACCGGGTGGTCGGGGCGCCCGTGGTGTGGTCGCGCCAGGCGGTCTCCGACGGTGTCGTGAGCGCGGTCGTGCTCAACTCCGGCGGCGCCAACGTCTGCACGGGACCCGAGGGCTTCCAGGACACCCACGCGACCGCCGAGAAGGTCGGCGCCGCCCTGGAGATCTCCCCGGGCGACGTCGTCGTCTGCTCGACCGGCCTGATCGGCGAGCGGCTCCCCATCGACACCCTCCTCGCGGGTGTGGACGTCGCGGTGGAGGCGCTGTCCTCCGACGGGGGCCCGGACGCCGCCGTCGCGATCATGACGACCGACTCCGTCCCCAAGACCGCCCACCTGCACGTCGACGGTGACCGGGGAGCGTGGACCGTCGGGGGCATGGCCAAGGGCGCGGGCATGCTGGCACCCGGGCTGGCCACCATGCTCTGCGTGATCACGACCGACGCCGTCGTCGACGCCGAGACCGCCGCGGCCGCCCTGCGCACCGCCACGTCCGAGACGTTCGAGCGCGTCGACTCGGACGGCTGCATGTCCACCTCGGACACGGTCACCCTGCTCGTCTCCGGTGCCAGCCGCGCGGTCCCGGACCCGGCGGGCTTCACGGCCGCGCTCACCCAGGTCTGCGGCGAGCTCGCCCGCGCGCTGGTCGCCGACGCCGAGGGTGCCACGCACGACATCGCGGTGACCGTGATGGGCGCCGAGACGCAGGACGCGGCGCTCGCGGTCGCCCGGGCCGTGACCCGGTCCAACCTGTTCAAGGCCGCCATGTTCGGCAACGACCCCAACTGGGGCCGCGTGCTGGCGCAGGTCGGCACGGTGCCCGAGAGCGTGGCCGCGTTCGACCCCGCGCAGCTGGACGTCACGATCAACGGCGTCCAGGTGTGCAAGGCCGGCGGCGCCTTCCGGCCACGCTCCGAGGTGGACCTGGCCGCGCACCGGGAGGTGCACGTGCTGATCGACCTGCACGCGGGCGGCGAGGTGGTCACCGTGTGGACCAACGACCTCACGCACGACTACGTCCACGAGAACAGCGCGTACTCCACATGAGCGACTTCACGTTCAACACCCGCACGGACCTGCGCGCCGACCAGAAGGCGGAGGTCCTCATCGAGGCGCTGCCCTGGCTGCAGAAGTTCGCGGGCGCGCTCGTCGTCGTGAAGTACGGCGGCAACGCGATGATCGACGAGGACCTCAAGCGCGCGTTCGCCGAGGACATGGTGTTCCTGCGCCAGGTCGGCCTCAAGCCGGTGGTCGTGCACGGCGGGGGACCGCAGATCAACGCGATGCTCGACCGGCTGGGCATCGAGTCGGAGTTCCGCGGCGGTCTTCGTGTGACCACCCCCGAGGCGATGGACGTCGTCCGCATGGTGCTCACGGGCCAGGTGTCGCGCGAGCTCGTGGGCCTGCTCAACGCGCACGGCCCGCACGCCGTGGGGCTGTCGGGCGAGGACGGCGGGCTGTTCCAGGCGCGCCGCCGGACCGCGATCGTCGACGGCGTGAGCGTGGACATCGGCCAGGTGGGCGACGTGGTCAAGGTCAACCCCAGCGCGGTCCTGGACCTCCTGGACGCCGGCCGGATCCCGGTCGTGTCGACCGTGGCCCCGGACCTCGACGACCCCACCCAGGTGCTCAACGTCAACGCCGACACCGCGGCCGCGGCGCTCGCGGTGGCTCTCGGCGCGCGCAAGCTCATCGTGCTCACCGACGTCGAGGGCCTCTACACCAGCTGGCCCGACAAGACGTCGCTGGTGCGGCGGATCAGCGCCAGCTCGCTCGCGGAGCTGCTGCCCGGGCTGGACGCCGGCATGCGCCCGAAGATGGAGGCCTGCTGGCGGGCGGTCGAGGGCGGCGTCGGCCGCGCCCACGTCATCGACGGTCGCTCGGCCCACTCGATCCTGGTGGAGGTGTTCACCTCCGACGGCATCGGCACCATGGTCCTGCCCGACGAGGAGCCCGCCGACGCCCCGTTCACCGCGCCCATCCCCGTGGTGCCCCACGACCCCGAGGTGACCGCATGACCGTCGAGAACACGAGCGTCCGGGCCCGGCACCGGTCCGCAGAGAGCCCGGACGCGTCCCTGCCCGTGGCCGCCACGGACGGTTCCGTCGCCCAGTGGACCGACCGCTACACGCACGCCCTCATGGACACCTTCGGCGCACCGCAGCGGGTGCTTGTCCGCGGCGAGGGCGCGTACGTGTGGGACGCCGACGGCAACCGCTACCTCGACCTGCTCGGCGGGATCGCCGTGAACTCGCTCGGCCACGCGCACCCCACGCTGACCGCAGCGATCAGTGCGCAGCTGGGCACCCTCGGTCACGTCTCCAACTTCTTCGGCAGTCCCACGCAGATCGCGTTCGCGGAGCGGCTGCTGGGTCTGGCCGGTGCGCCCGCGGGCTCTCGGGTGTTCCTCACCAACTCCGGCACGGAGGCCAACGAGGCCGCGTTCAAGCTCGCCCGCCGCAACGGTGGCGCGGACCGGCCGCGCGTCCTCGCGCTCGAGGGGTCGTTCCACGGCCGGTCGATGGGCGCCCTGGCGCTCACCCACAAGGCCGCGTACCGCGAGCCGTTCGAGCCGTTGCCCGGCGGCGTCGAGTTCGTGCCGTTCGCGGACACCGCCGCGCTGGACGCCGCCTTCGCGGTCGACGGCGACAAGGTGGCCGCGCTCTTCCTCGAGCCGCTCCAGGGCGAGGCCGGCGTCCGGCCGCTGCCCTCGGGGTACCTGGCGCACGCGCGCCGGCTCACCGCGGAGCACGGCGCTCTGCTGATCCTCGACGAGGTGCAGACCGGCATGGGCCGGACCGGTGCCTGGTTCGCCCACCAGCTCCCGCACATCGGGGGCGGGATCGTTCCCGACGTCGTGACGGTGGCCAAGGGTCTCGGCGGCGGCTTCCCCGTGGGCGCCCTCATCGCGTACGGCGAGCGGACCGCGACGCTGCTCGGTCGCGGGCAGCACGGCACGACCTTCGGCGGCAACCCGGTGGCGTCGGTCGCCGGGCTGGCGACGATCGCGGTGATCGAGCGCGACGGTCTGCTCGCGCACGTCGCCGCGCTCGGCGCCACGTTCCGCGAGCAGCTCGCGGGCGCGGGGCTGGTCAGCGAGGTGCGGGGCGAGGGGTTCCTGATCGGGATCGAGCTCGTCGCGCCGGTCGCCGCCGCGGTGGCCGCCCGTGCGCTGGACGCCGGGTTCATCGTCAACCCGTGCACCCCGACGACCGTCCGGCTCGCGCCACCCTTTCTCCTCACCGTGGAGCAGGCGGGCACGTTCGTCGACTTCCTGGCCAGCCTCCCGGAGGACCTGTCATGACCCGGCACTTCCTCCGCGATGACGATCTGTCCCCCCGCGACCAGCGCGCCGTCCTCGAGCTCGCCCTCGCCTTCCGGGACGACCGGTTCATCCGCACGCCACTGACCGGTCCGCGGGCGGTCGCCGTCATCTTCGACAAGCCCACCCTGCGCACCCAGGTCTCGTTCACCGCCGGCATCGCCGAGCTCGGCGGCTTCCCGCTGGCTGTCGACGGGAAGCTCGCGCGGATCGGCGAGCGCGAGTCGATCGCGGACACCGCGCGGGTGCTCGGCCGGCAGGTCGCGGCGATCGTGTGGCGCACGTTCTCCCAGGACCGGCTCGAGCAGATGGCGGAGTTCTCGGGCGTCCCCGTGGTGAACGCGCTGACCGACAGCTTCCACCCGTGCCAGATCCTGGCGGACCTCGCGACGATCGCGCAGCACCGCGGCGGCGTCGGGGGACTGGCCGGTCGCACGCTGGCCTACGTCGGCGACGGCGCCAACAACATGTCGCACTCGTACCTGCTCGGCGGCACCACGGCGGGGCTGCACGTGCGGATCGGCACCCCCGAGGGCTACCTCCCGGACGCGTCGATCCTCGCGGACGCCACGGCCATCGCCGCCGACACGGGCGGGTCGGTGTCGGTCGTGCACTCGCTCGCGGAGGCTGTGACCGGCGCGGACGTCGTCGCCACCGACACGTGGGTGTCGATGGGCCAGGAGTCCGAGGCCGCCGACCGGGAGACGCCGTTCGTCCCGTTCCGCGTGGACTCGGCCGCGATGGCGCTCGCCGCCCCCGACGCGCTCGTCCTGCACTGCCTGCCCGCCTACCGCGGCAAGGAGATCACCGCCGAGGTGCTCGACGGCCCGCAGTCGGTGGTCTGGGACGAGGCCGAGAACCGCCTGCACGCCCAGAAGGCGCTCCTGTCCTGGCTGGTGGAGGGCACATGAGCGTCACCGTCCCGCACACCAAGGCCGCGCGGCACGCGCTGGTCACCTCGCTGCTCACCCGCGGCACGGTGCACTCGCAGCAGCAGCTGGCCGAGCTGCTCACCGCCGAGGGCGTCACCGTCACGCAGGCGACGCTCTCGCGCGACCTCGTCGAGCTGCGCGCGGTGAAGATCCGCACGCCGTCCGGTGCGCTCGCCTACGCGGTGCCCGCCGAGGGCGGTCTGCGCGCGCCGGCGGCCGGCCCCGACGAGGAGATGCTCGCCGCACGGCTGGCACGGCTCTGCGCGGAGCTGCTCGTCACCGCGGAGGCGTCCGGGAACCTCGTCGTCCTGCGCACCCCGCCCGGCGCGGCCCAGTTCCTCGCGTCGGCCATCGACCACTCGATCCTGCCGGCGGCGCTCGGCACGATCGCGGGCGACGACACCGTCCTGGTGATCGCCCGCGAGGGGGAGACCGGCGCCGCGCTGGCCGCCCGCTTCCTCGCGCTGGCCACCGACACGCCCTCGCGCACCCGTCCGTCAGACTGACCCCAGAACACCCTCAGAACCTGCGAAGAGAGAAGAACCATGACTGAGCGCGTCGTCCTCGCCTACTCCGGCGGCCTGGACACCTCCGTGGGCATCGGCTGGATCGCCGAGGCCACCGGTGCCGACGTGATCGCGGTGGCGGTCGACGTCGGCCAGGGCGGCGAGGACCTCAACGTGATCCGCCAGCGCGCCCTCGACTGCGGCGCGGTGGAGGCCTACGTGGCCGACGCCCGCGACGAGTTCGCGAACGAGTACTGCATGCCGGCGCTCAAGGCGAACGCGCTCTACCTGGACCGCTACCCGCTGGTCTCGGCGCTGTCGCGCCCGGTCATCGTCAAGCACCTCGTGCGGGCCGCCCGGCAGTTCGGCGCGACGACCGTCGCCCACGGCTGCACCGGCAAGGGCAACGACCAGGTCCGCTTCGAGGTGGGCATCACGTCGCTCGCACCCGACCTCACGTGCCTGGCACCGGTCCGGGACCTCGCACTGACCCGCGACAAGGCCATCGAGTTCGCCACCCGCAACGCGCTGCCGATCGAGACCACCAAGCACAACCCGTTCTCCATCGACCAGAACGTCTGGGGTCGCGCGGTCGAGACCGGGTTCCTCGAGGACATCTGGAACGGTCCCACCAAGGACGTCTACACCTACACGGACGACCCGACGTTCCCGCCGGTCGCCGACGAGGTCATCGTGACGTTCGAGGCGGGCGTGCCCGTCGCGCTCGACGGCGTGCCGGTCACGCCGCTGCAGGCGATCCAGGAGATGAACCGCCGCGCGGGCGCCCAGGGCATCGGCCGGATCGACATCGTCGAGGACCGGCTCGTGGGCATCAAGTCCCGCGAGGTCTACGAGGCGCCGGGCGCGATCGCGCTCATCGCCGCGCACCAGGAGCTCGAGAACGTCACCGTCGAGCGCGAGCAGGCCCGGTTCAAGCGGGGCGTCGAGCAGCGCTGGACCGAGCTGGTCTACGACGGTCAGTGGTTCTCGCCCCTGAAGAAGTCGCTCGACGTCTTCGTCGACGACACCCAGCGCTACGTCTCGGGCGACGTGCGGCTCGTCCTGCACGGCGGGCGCGCGACGGTCACGGGCCGCCGCTCGGACGCCAGCCTGTACGACTTCAACCTGGCGACGTACGACACGGGCGACTCGTTCGACCAGTCGGCCGCCAAGGGCTTCATCGAGATCTACGGCCTGTCCTCCAAGCTGGCCGCGGCGCGCGACGTCCGTTTCGGCAACGGTGTGGACCTGGGTTCGCAGGGCGGGATCAGTGGCTGACCAGCTGCCGGAGACCCCCCTGGCCCTCTGGGGCGGCCGCTTCGCCTCCGGGCCGGCAGCCGCCCTGGCGGAGCTGTCCCGCTCGACGCAGTTCGACTGGCGCCTGGCGGACGTGGACATCTCCGGTTCCGTCGCGCACGCGCACGTCCTGCACACCGCGGGACTGCTCACCGACGACGAGGTCGCCACGATGGTCGACGCCCTCGAGCGGCTGCGGGCCGACGTGGCCAGCGGGGCGTTCGGTCCGGCACCGGACGACGAGGACGTGCACACCGCGCTCGAGCGCGGGCTGATCGAGCGGGCGGGCGCCGACGTCGGGGGCAAGCTGCGCGCGGGGCGCTCGCGCAACGACCAGATCGCCACGCTCGTGCGGATGTACCTGCGCCGCGAGGCGCGCACGCTCGCCGGGCTCGTCCTGGACGTCGTCGACGCCCTGGTCGCGCAGGCGACCGCCGCCGGCGCGGCCCCGATGCCCGGGCGCACGCACCTGCAGCACGCACAGCCGGTCCTGCTCGCGCATCACCTGCTGGCGCACGCCTGGCCGCTCCTGCGCGACGTCGACCGCTGGATCGACTGGGACGCCCGCGCAGCCCTGTCGCCGTACGGGTCGGGGGCGCTCGCCGGCTCGTCGCTCGGCCTCGACCCGGCCGCGGTCGCTGCCGAGCTCGGCTTCTCCGGTCCGGTCGAGAACTCGATCGACGGCACCGCGTCACGCGACGCGGTCGCCGAGTTCGCCTTCGTGGCGGCGATGCTCGCCGTGGACGTCTCCCGGCTGGCCGAGGAGGTCGTCATCTGGGCGACCAAGGAGTTCGGCTTCGTCAAGCTGCATGACGCCTACTCCACGGGGTCGAGCATCATGCCGCAGAAGAAGAACCCGGACGTCGCGGAGCTGGCGCGAGGCAAGGCGGGACGCCTCATCGGCGACCTGACGGGTCTGCTGACCACGCTCAAGGGCCTCCCGCTCGCGTACAACCGCGACCTGCAGGAGGACAAGGAGCCGGTGTTCGACCAGGTCGACCAGCTCACCGTGCTGCTGCCCGCGTTCGCCGGCATGGTCGCGACGCTCGAGTTCGACACCGAGCGGCTGGCCTCGCTGGCACCGCAGGGGTTCTCGCTGGCCACGGACATCGCGGAGTGGCTCGTCCGCACCGGTGTGCCGTTCCGCGTCGCGCACGAGGTGGCGGGTGCCTGCGTCCGCGCGTGCGAGGAGCACGACCCGGCGATCGAGCTGTGGGACCTGACCGACGACGAGCTCGCCGCGATCTCGCCGCACCTGACCCCGGAGGTCCGCACGGTGCTCACCGTCGAGGGGTCGCTGGCCTCGCGGTCCGCGCACGGCGGCACCGCACCGGTCCGCGTCGCCGAGCAGCTCGACCGGGCCCGCGCCCGCGCGGCGGAGCTGCGCACCTGGACGTCGTGATCGCCGACGAGCTCGCGGAGCGGGCGCTCGCGTCGCGCCCACGGCTCGGTCGCGTGCGGCTCGTCGCGATCGACGGACCGGCAGGCTCCGGGAAGACCACCCTGGCGGCCGCGCTGGCCGCCCGCGGCGCGACGGTGCTGCACCTCGACGACCTCTACGAGGGATGGACGGGCCTCGAGGGATCGCTCTGGCCCCGCCTGTCGGCGCAGGTGCTGGAGCCGCTGCGCCGGGGGGTGCCGGGCCGCTACCAGCGGTTCGACTGGCCGACCGGGGCGTTCGCCGACTGGGTGGACGTCCCCGTTCCCGGCCTGCTGGTCCTTGAGGGCTGCGGCTCGGCCCGGCGCGCCGTCGACCCGCTCGCGGTGCTCCGGATCTGGGTCGAGGCGCCTGCGGACCTGCGTCTCGACCGCGGTCTGGCGCGCGACGGCGCCGACGCGCGGGAGCACTGGGCGACGTGGATGGCCGACGAGGCCGCGCACTTCGCCCGCGAACGCACGCGCGAGCGCGCGGACGTCCGGCTCGACGCGTTCGGTGCGCGGGTCCCCTGAGCGGCCTGGACCACGCCGCGGAACACCGGCGTCGTGCGGCAAGATGGGCCGCGTGAGCCCGTCGGAACCGCTCGAGACCCCGGACGCCGCTGACCCGCGCGCGCTCGTGGCCGTCCCGGCGCGCGTCTGGTTCAGCCGCGAGGTGCACGCGGTGGCGCGCGACCTCCTGGGTTCCTACCTCACCTCGCGCTCACCCGAGGGCGACGTCACGCTCCGGATCACCGAGGTCGAGGCCTACGGCGGTGCCGACGACCCGGGCTCCCATGCTTTCCGCGGCCGCACGTCTCGCAACGCGGTGATGTTCGCCGAGCCGGGCCGCCTGTACGTCTACCGGCACCTGGGGCTGCACCACTGCCTCAACATCGTCGCGGAGCCCACCGGACGTCCGGCGGCCGTGCTGCTGCGCGCGGGCGAGATCGTCGAGGGCACCGACCTGGCGTGGCGACGTCGCGAGTCCGTCGGCGTCGTCGACTCGGAGCGCCAGCTGGCCCGTGGCCCCGCCCGCCTGGCCGTGGCGCTCGGCCTCGACCTGCGCGCCAACGGCGCGGACGTGACGGAGGCGGGCGGCGACGTGGTGCTGCACCGCCACCAGGTCGTCGTGCAGCCCACGCACAAGTCCGGCCCCCGCGTCGGTGTCTCCGGGTCGGGCGGCGAGGGCTCGAGGTTCCCGTGGCGCTACTGGCTCACGGACGAGCGCACGGTCTCTGCGTATCGCCCGGCGTATCGCGCGCCGGCGTCGGTAGACGTCCCGTGAGGGACGACGACGCCGGCCACCCGCTCACGCCCGCCCCGACCGTTCTGCCTGAACCGGCCTTTCCCCTGGAGACCCTGTGAACCACATCCTCGACGAGCTCGAGTGGCGCGGGCTGATCGCCCAGACCACCGACCTCGACGCTCTCCGCGACGCGCTGTCCGCCGGGCCCGTCTCGCTGTACTGCGGGTTCGACCCCACGGCGGCCAGCCTGCACATCGGCAACCTCGTGCAGATCCTCACCGTCCGCCGGCTGCAGGACGCGGGCCACCGCCCGTACGGCCTCGTGGGCGGCGCCACGGGCCTGATCGGCGACCCGAAGATGGCGGGGGAGCGCACGCTCAACGACCGCGACGTCGTCTCGGGCTGGGTGGAGCGCATCCGCAAGCAGATCGAGCCCCTTCTCCGCTTCGACGGCCCGAACGCGGCCACGATGGTGAACAACCTGGACTGGACCGCGCCCCTGTCGGCGATCGACTTCCTGCGTGACATCGGCAAGCACTACCGCCTCGGCACCATGCTGGCCAAGGACACGGTGGCGCGACGCCTGCACAGCGACGCGGGGATCAGCTTCACCGAGTTCAGCTACCAGATCCTGCAGGGGATGGACTACCTCGAGCTGCACCGCCGGCACGGGATCAGTCTGCAGACCGGTGGTAGCGACCAGTGGGGCAACCTCCTCTCGGGAGTCGAGCTGATCCGCAAGGCCGAGGGCGTCGCCGTGCACGCGCTCACCACGCCGCTGATCACCAAGGCGGACGGCACCAAGTTCGGCAAGACCGAGTCCGGCACCGTCTGGCTCGACCCGGAGCTGACCACCCCCTACGCGTTCTTCCAGTTCTGGCTCAACACCGACGACGCCGACGTGGTGCGCTACCTCAAGGTGTTCAGCTTCCGGTCGCGCGCCGAGATCGAGGAGCTCGACGACGCGGTCGCGCAGCGCCCGGCGGCACGCGAGGCGCAGCGCGCCCTGGCGTACGAGGTGACCGCGCTCGTGCACGGGACGCCTGCGGCCGACCAGGTGGTCGCCGCGAGCCAGGCACTGTTCGGGCGCGGGTCGCTCGCCGACCTCGACGCCTCGACGCTGGCCGCGGCGGTCGCCGAGCTGCCGTCCGCGAGCGGTGCGGCGGGGGACTCCATCGCGGACCTGCTGGCCGCGACGGGGGTCGTCGCCAGCAAGGGAGCCGCCCGGCGCGCGATCGCCGAGGGAGGGGCGTCGGTGAACAACGCCCGGGTGGCCTCCGAGGACGCCGTACTCACCGCGGACGACCTGCTGCACGGGCGCTGGGCGGTCCTCCGCCGGGGGAAGCGGACCTTGGCGGTCGTCGACGCTGACGCCTGACGTTCCGACGAGCCCCCGGGTTTCGGGGGCTCGTCGGGCTCTGACCTGGACTTATGCACCGTCAGCCGGCCCTGGTGACCGGGGTCACCGCAGCGGGATTGGACACCCGCCGCAACACGCGCGTAATGTTCTCGATGTCGCCCGAGAGGGAGGAACGGACACCGCGGATCGAACCACGGTGGCTGGTCCCTAGGGTGGCCACCCCCGCTCGTGTTGACAGGCGCTTCGTGCGCCCTGAAACCGGCGGGGACGGGCTCCAGGCCCGCAGATGCTGCCGGAAACGGTGGCGGGAAGCGGTCCGAAAGCCAGGTAGGATTCAGAACGACAAAGCCTCTCGGATGAGATCGAAAGATCTCGAGGAGATGCGCGTCTGTTCCTTGAGAACTCAACAGTGTGCCAAATAGTCGATGCCATATGGCTCGCTATCGGAGGATGTCTTGTCCCGTTCGGGGTGGGGTGNGATGCGCGTCTGTTCCTTGAGAACTCAACAGTGTGCCAAATAGTCGATGCCATATGGCTCGCTATCGGAGGATGTCTTGTCCCGTTCGGGGTGGGGTGTTCGAGGGTGGTGGGTCTTGGTTGAGATAGGTGCCGTTTTTCCACCTCCGTGGGGGGCGGTGCCAAAATTCAGCCGAATCTGAACGGTCCTTATCGGGACCATTTCGTGTGTCGGTTGCTTCACCGCTTTTGGGTGGTGGGGTGCCATGTAGACATTTACGGAGAGTTTGATTCTGGCTCAGGACGAACGCTGGCGGCGTGCTTAACACATGCAAGTCGAACGGTGATGGCCAGCTTGCTGGTCTGATCAGTGGCGAACGGGTGAGTAACACGTGAGCAACCTACCCCAGACTCTGGAATAACCATGGGAAACGATGGCTAATACCGGATACGAGACGCACACGCATGTGTGGTGTCTGGAAAGATTTATCGGTCTGGGATGGGCTCGCGGCCTATCAGCTTGTTGGTGGGGTAGTGGCCTACCAAGGCGACGACGGGTAGCCGGCCTGAGAGGGCGACCGGCCACACTGGGACTGAGATACGGCCCAGACTCCTACGGGAGGCAGCAGTGGGGAATATTGCACAATGGGCGCAAGCCTGATGCAGCGACGCCGCGTGAGGGATGACGGCCTTCGGGTTGTAAACCTCTTTCAGCAGGGAAGAAGCGAAAGTGACGGTACCTGCAGAAGAAGCGCCGGCTAACTACGTGCCAGCAGCCGCGGTAATACGTAGGGCGCAAGCGTTGTCCGGAATTATTGGGCGTAAAGAGCTCGTAGGCGGTTTGTCGCGTCTGCTGTGAAAACCTAAGGCTCAACCTTGGGCTTGCAGTGGGTACGGGCAGACTAGAGTGCGGTAGGGGTGACTGGAATTCCTGGTGTAGCGGTGGAATGCGCAGATATCAGGAGGAACACCGATGGCGAAGGCAGGTCACTGGGCCGCAACTGACGCTGAGGAGCGAAAGCATGGGGAGCGAACAGGATTAGATACCCTGGTAGTCCATGCCGTAAACGTTGGGCACTAGGTGTGGGGCTCATTCCACGAGTTCCGTGCCGCAGCAAACGCATTAAGTGCCCCGCCTGGGGAGTACGGCCGCAAGGCTAAAACTCAAAGAAATTGACGGGGGCCCGCACAAGCGGCGGAGCATGCGGATTAATTCGATGCAACGCGAAGAACCTTACCAAGGCTTGACATACACCGGAAACTTCCAGAGATGGTTGCCCCGCAAGGTCGGTGTACAGGTGGTGCATGGTTGTCGTCAGCTCGTGTCGTGAGATGTTGGGTTAAGTCCCGCAACGAGCGCAACCCTCGTCCCATGTTGCCAGCGGGTTATGCCGGGGACTCATGGGAGACTGCCGGGGTCAACTCGGAGGAAGGTGGGGATGACGTCAAATCATCATGCCCCTTATGTCTTGGGCTTCACGCATGCTACAATGGCCAGTACAAAGGGCTGCGATACCGCGAGGTGGAGCGAATCCCAAAAAGCTGGTCTCAGTTCGGATTGGGGTCTGCAACTCGACCCCATGAAGTCGGAGTCGCTAGTAATCGCAGATCAGCAACGCTGCGGTGAATACGTTCCCGGGCCTTGTACACACCGCCCGTCAAGTCACGAAAGTCGGTAACACCCGAAGCCGGTGGCCCAACCCTTGTGGAGGGAGCTGTCGAAGGTGGGACTGGCGATTGGGACTAAGTCGTAACAAGGTAGCCGTACCGGAAGGTGCGGCTGGATCACCTCCTTTCTAAGGAGCATCTGGCAGCCACATCGCCTGTCATGGGTGGTGGAGGGTGTCCAGGCCCGTTGTCCCTGCCGAACGAGTGGGGGACGGTGCTCRAGGGTGGAACATCGACTGTTGGCCGGCTTTCGAGCTGGTGGCGACCTAGTACGCCAGGCCCTTCGGGGTTCTGGGTGGGAACGGATCGTTGCTGGGGAGGGGTCGGCTGGGCACGCTGTTGGGTCCTGAGGGAACAGCCGGAAGGTTGTTCGTTCAGGGTCGCTACGGGTCGCGTCTTCGCCTGCGGGTGGCGGTGGGGCTCGGGTGGCTGCGGGCTGGTACCGCTCAGTCAAACCGCCGGTACTGCGTTGCGCTTTTGCGCGAGGTGGTGGGGGTAGGTGCTGGGGTGAGGGTRCTGGTTTCCCGGTCGTAGCTTGAGAACTGCACAGTGGACGCGAGCATCTTTTTTGAATGATTTTTGTGGTCAAGTTTATAAGGGCACAGGGTGGATGCCTTGGCACTAGGAGCCGAAGAAGGACGTTGTAGCCTGCGATAAGCCTCGGGGAGTTGGCAAACGAACCGTGATCCGAGGATGTCCGAATGGGGAAACCCCGCACGAGTCATGTCGTGTGACCTGCACCTGAATATATAGGGTGTGTGGAGGGAACGGCGGGAAGTGAAACATCTCAGTACCGCCAGGAAGAGATATTCCGTGAGTAGTGGCGAGCGAAAGCGGATCAGGCCAAACCGTGTACGTGTTCAAGCCGGCAGGCGTTGCGTGCACGGGGTTGTGGGACCTTTCCGTTGGATCTGCCGATCCGACAGGGAGTCAGAAAGTCGCGTCATAGTCGAAGGGCATTGAAAGGCCCGGCACAGAGGGTGTGACCCCCGTAGACGAAATGGCGTGGCCTCCCGAAGGGGATCCCAAGTAGCTCCGGGCCCGAGAAACCTGGAGTGAATCTGCACAGACCACTGTGTAAGCCTAAATACTACCTAGTGACCGATAGCGGACAAGTACCGTGAGGGAAAGGTGAAAAGTACCCCGGGAGGGGAGTGAAATAGTACCTGAAACCGTGTGCCTACAATCCGTTGGAGCCTCCCTAGCAGGGGTGACAGCGTGCCTTTTGAAGAATGAGCCTGCGAGTTAGTGGTACGTGGCGAGGTTAACCCGTGTGGGGAAGCCGTAGCGAAAGCGAGTCCGAATAGGGCGATTCAGTCGCGTGCTCTAGACCCGAAGCGGAGTGATCTAGCCATGGGCAGGTTGAAGCGCGGGTAAGACCGCGTGGAGGACCGAACCCACCAGGGTTGAAAACCTGGGGGATGACCTGTGGTTAGGGGTGAAAGGCCAATCAAACTCCGTGATAGCTGGTTCTCCCCGAAATGCATTTAGGTGCAGCGTCACGTGTTTCTTGCCGGAGGTAGAGCTACTGGATAGCCGATGGGCCCCACCAGGTTACTGACGTTAGCCAAACTCCGAATGCCGGTAAGCCAGAGCGTGGCAGTGAGACTGCGGGGGATAAGCTCCGTAGTCGAGAGGGAAACAGCCCAGACCACCAGCTAAGGCCCCTAAGCGTATGCTAAGTGGGAAAGGATGTGGAGTTGCACAGACAACCAGGAGGTTGGCTTAGAAGCAGCCACCCTTGAAAGAGTGCGTAATAGCTCACTGGTCAAGTGATTCCGCGCCGACAATGTAGCGGGGCTCAAGTATACCGCCGAAGCTGTGGCATTCACATATCAGCTCAGCGCACCTTCGGGTGTGTTCAGGCGTGTGGATGGGTAGGGGAGCGTCGTGTGGCGAGTGAAGTCGCGGGGGAACCCAGCGGTGGACGCCACACGAGTGAGAATGCAGGCATGAGTAGCGAATGACGGGTGAGAAACCCGTCCGCCGAATGATCAAGGGTTCCAGGGCCAGGCTAATCCGCCCTGGGTAAGTCGGGACCTAAGGCGAGGCCGACAGGCGTAGTCGATGGACAACGGGTTGATATTCCCGTACCGGCGAAGAACCGCCCATACCGAGCCCGGTGATGCTAAACGCCCGAGATGCCACATCGTCCCTTCGGGGACACCGTGGCGTGGAGCGCGTGACCCGAACCGGTAGTAGGTAAGCGTATTAACAGGGGTGACGCAGGAAGGTAGCCAAGCGTGGCGATGGTAGTCCACGTCCAAGGTCGTAGGGCGAGGTGTAGGCAAATCCGCACCTCATATAGCCTGAGAGCTGACGGTGACCGCGAATGCGGGAATCTGGTGATCCTATGCTGCCAAGAAAAGCCTCGACGCGAGGTTCTAGCCGCCCGTACCCCAAACCGACTCAGGTGATCAGGTAGAGAATACCAAGGCGATCGAGAGAATCGTGGTTAAGGAACTCGGCAAAATGCCCCCGTAACTTCGGGAGAAGGGGGGCCTGAAGCGTGAACCGACTTGCTCGGGGAGCGTGAAGGGCCGCAGAGACCAGGGAGAAGCGACTGTTTACTAAAAACACAGGTCCGTGCGAAGTCGCAAGACGATGTATACGGACTGACGCCTGCCCGGTGCTGGAAGGTTAAGAGGACGGGTCAGCCGCAAGGCGAAGCTCAGAATTTAAGCCCCAGTAAACGGCGGTGGTAACTATAACCATCCTAAGGTAGCGAAATTCCTTGTCGGGTAAGTTCCGACCTGCACGAATGGCGTAACGACTTCTCCGCTGTCTCAACCGCGAACTCGGCGAAATTGCACTACGAGTAAAGATGCTCGTTACGCGCAGCAGGACGGAAAGACCCCGGGACCTTTACTATAGTTTGGTATTGGTGTTCGGTGCGGCTTGTGTAGGATAGGTGGGAGACTGTGAAGCCGGCACGCCAGTGTCGGTGGAGTCAACGTTGAAATACCACTCTGGTCGCTCTGGATATCTAACCTCGGTCCGTGATCCGGACTAGGGACAGTGCCTGATGGGTAGTTTAACTGGGGCGGTTGCCTCCTAAAATGTAACGGAGGCGCTCAAAGGTTCCCTCAGCCTGGTTGGCAATCAGGTGGCGAGTGCAAGTGCACAAGGGAGCTTGACTGTGAGACTGACAGGTCGAGCAGGGACGAAAGTCGGAACTAGTGATCCGGCGGTGGCTTGTGGAAGCGCCGTCGCTCAACGGATAAAAGGTACCCCGGGGATAACAGGCTGATCTTGCCCAAGAGTCCATATCGACGGCATGGTTTGGCACCTCGATGTCGGCTCGTCGCATCCTGGGGCTGGAGTAGGTCCCAAGGGTTGGGCTGTTCGCCCATTAAAGCGGTACGCGAGCTGGGTTTAGAACGTCGTGAGACAGTTCGGTCCCTATCCGCTGCGCGCGCAGGAAACTTGAGAAGGGCTGTCCCTAGTACGAGAGGACCGGGACGGACGAACCTCTGGTGTGCCAGTTGTTCCGCCAGGAGCACGGCTGGTTAGCTACGTTCGGAAGGGATAACCGCTGAAAGCATCTAAGCGGGAAGCCTGCTTCAAGATGAGGTTTCCATGCCCCCTTGAGGGGTGAGAGGCTCCCAGCTAGACCACTGGGTAGATAGGCCGGATGTGGAAGAGGGGACTAACGACCCTCGCAGCTGACCGGTACTAATAAGCCGACAACTTCACCACTTCATTCACTGCTTTGCTACGCGTCCACTGTGCGGTTCCCGAGAGACGAACGGGAACCCGTTTGACAACTCGACAACGTTACGGCGGTCATAGCGAAGGGGAAACGCCCGGTCCCATTCCGAACCCGGAAGCTAAGCCCTTCAGCGCCGATGGTACTGCACTCGCCAGGGTGTGGGAGAGTAGGACGCCGCCGGACATCATTCAG